>NZ_JBEXTJ010000002.1:0-685809 GCF_040614075.1 Streptomyces sp. NPDC006174
AGGAGCAGTTGGAGGATCTGCTGTCGGTCCGCCGCGATCTGTCGTCAGAGGGCGGGCCCCGGATTCCGGGGCCCGCCCTCTGACCTGCCACTTCTCTCACCTGGCGGTGGGTGTGGGATTTGAACCCACGGTGACATCGCTGCCACGACGGTTTTCAAGACCTTTCGGGGGTCGAGCGGCTTCTGTTCTCCGTCGCAGGTCAGGGGCTTGCACGCTCCAAGCTCGGACCGTCGTTCTCGACGTCGTGCCCGCTACGTGCCCCAGCATCCGACCGGATCTCCTGTCGTGCTCGGCGTACCTCTGTCACAGCGAACGCCCCGACACGGCTGTCCCGATGATCGAAAACACCGGCATCATCACATTGACACCCCGCGAGACGAAGTCGCTGTCTACCGGCTTGTAGCCACCCCATGGTGTCCGGACAGCCAAGTGGACGGAGGTTAGTGCCGCATCAGGCAGTGCGTGCTCTTGCACGCCGTGGTGCAGAGAGCCTTTCCCTGTCAGGACTCTCCTCGCCGCCTCGGTGCCGGCGCTTCGCCTTCAGGTCGGCGCCGACGTTGGACGTGGAGCATGCGGCCGCACGTAGCTTCCGGCATATGCACTTCCAGCCAAGATGCGCCCGGCTTGGGCGTATAGCTACCGATCAACCGTAGCCATTCAAGTCATGGCTCGATATGCGCTTGATTCTCTAAATAGCGCCACGTAGCTTATCGATCACCATTTGCAATCAACCGCCACAGGGGGGCTTCGCACCAAATGTCAAGCATGACGCATGCACCAACCCTTTCCTGTTGCCCGCGAAATTAATTCCGCTACTCTGGAAAGGTTTCAATATGTTCGCTCATAAGGTAATCCGCAGTGCAGCAGTGACTGGTCTGACGTTGGCGGCAATAGCGGGAGGTGGCGTTGCTCAAGCATCAACGTCGGCTCCGAGCGGCGACGTGTCAATCCAGGAATCATGTCCGAGTAGCGGCCAGATCGGTTATGGCCGGGTATGCACGACGCTGTCCAGTGGACGCCTGTTCCACGATAAGACGCAGGGCTCCGGTCCGGTCAACGTCAGAACCTGGTACGAGAAGTCGAGCGGCGGGACGATCTCGGCGAAGCTGGGCTTCAACTACGCCGGCACCACCACGTGGGGCTCGACGTTCAGCCAGGCATCGGGCACGACCAAGAGTGCCTCATGGGATCGCAACTGGGCGTCTGACTGCTACTCCACCATCGGGATGCTTTCGGTGACCGGGCAGGGGACGTTCCAGACACCTTCTGGCACCTGCTGAGTTTTTGCCCACTGCCCCGCCCCGCAGCTCACGCGAGGCGGGGCGCTCCCGTTCGAAGGTGTTGCGCCACCATGCTGCAAGCTGTTTTCAATGGTCGCGGTGAGTTCGTTCTCATCGCATTGACCGCGGTGACTATTGCGACCTGCATCGGCTATTTTGCGGCGAAGAGGTTCTCGAGTCGCCCATGGTCACATGCTGGGCTTTCTGCTGCCCTGGTGGCAGAGTTGAGTGTTACCGTATTTTTTCCGTCCCCGGGGCACGTGTCGGGCCAGTGTGTGCTCAATCGGAATTTCAGTGAACCTTTCGCAACTGAACAGGGCCTGCTGAATGTGGCGATGTTCCTACCGATCGGGCTCTTTGGGGTTCTTGCTGTCCGGCGAGTCTTTCCCGTCTTCCTGGGTGGGACACTGCTGTCGGTGGCGACCGAGCTCACTCAGGCACTGGCCCCATGGGTGGGGCGAAGCTGTGACAGCGGAGATGTGCTCACGAATACGTTGGGCGCGGGAGTCGGGTCCCTTGCCGGTTGGGCTGTTGTCCGGGCGACGAGTGGTGAACTTTTCCCTCTACGCACCGCGACGAAGCCCACTGCCGTAATTTTCGCTACTTGCTTTGTCGCCTGTGCTGTGGTGTGGAAAGTGTGGATCACGCCCTTGGCGGTGGACTCCACGAGCTTGCAGATCGCAGGAGGCGACAAAAGATCCCAGGCACAGCAGGTCCTTGCCGAGGCCTTCGACGACCACTTCGAGATCGCGAACGTGCAGCTCCAGTCCGGCCAGAACGGTGCCCCGGACCTACTGCTGATCACCACCCAGACAGGGTTCGCCGAACTGAGCTGGCCCGACAAGGAACAGTTGACGGTCAGCTTGGAAAACTCTAGCAAGCCGGGTCCCGGCAGTTTCCCTGTGACAGGTGTCGGAGTCGCGCCCGAAACAGCCGAAGAAGCACTCCTAATCGCAACGAAGTATGCGAAAGAACGATTTCCTTGGGGCCTTAAGGACTCATACGCGAAATCTTTCCCGGTCGGAGATGATGCGGAGTTCGGATGGATGGTCAGCTGGCGAAGCCGTATCGACGGGTTGCTCATGCCTATGCGCCTAGATGTACAGATCAACCGGGCTGGCCGTGTCTCTGCGCTTCTGACCCGCCACACAGAGGACCCGGTCTCGCTTCCCCCACGCCGGGTGAGCGAAAAACAGGCCGCGGCCGCCGCTTCCGAGTTCGCTGGTGGAGCGAAAACAGGGGCAGGAAACTTGCTGGCCATCCGACGCGAAGGCGAATGGCGGGCCCAATGGACCATCCCGGTCTCTGCTGGCGCCGACGTCTACCCCGTCTACGTTGATGCCGAAACAGGAAAAGTAGACGAGAGGGCCTCTCCCACTCAAGGCCTACCCACCACACCTAACTGACCGGAAATTTATCCGAAGTCCTCCGCCCCAGCCCCATTGGCCGCCCCGGCTGACCTGCGGCATCAGCCGGGGACTCCACCTGCGCACTATAAGACTGAACCAGGTTTGTCTTAGGCAACGTTGACCCTGGGCTCTGCGGGATGAAACACGTGGACAAGAAAGCCCTCCCAACTCTGGGCGTCAGGGAAGAGCGGGGCGGTCGCGCTGACCATCTTCTCGCCGACGGCCGGCGCCCATGGACCGTCGTCGACGGGGCAACCGTTGCCTTATCCGGCACCAGATCACGTATGAGCAGGCGCTGCGGCGTGGCCGTCGTCATCGTCTTCTTCGCCACTGAGCCAGGAGTCCGCCGCTTCGGCAACCTGGTCATCCCGACCAGCGACCGGCCGGGCGTAGTGCCGGGTAGTGACGCTCGCGTTCGAGTGGCCGAGCCGATGGGCGGCGGTCATCACGCCGTACCGGTCGGCGACCCACGTCCCGTGCGAGGCGCGGAGATCGTGCGGCGTGATGTCAGTGAGCCCGGCCGCCGCCACGGCGGGATCGAAGTACGCCTTGCGCCACTGGTTATAGCGCAGAGGCTTGCCGCCGGGCGTGACGAAGAGGAGAGCGTCCTCTCCGCCGGGCAGCGTCTCCAAGTGCCGGCCGATCCGCGCCGCGAGTGACGGCCCGATCCGCAGGACCCGCTTCTGATGGGACTTGGGAGTGTCGAAGACGAGGGTGCCATTCGCTTCGGCCAGGTTCTCATCGACGAGCACCAGGCCGCCCGACACATCGATGTCCGCTCGCCGCAACGCGAACGCCTCCCCGACCCGCAGACCCGCATAGGCGAGCAAGGAGATCAGCAGGTCATGCGGTTTCGTCGCACTCCGCACAATCCTTGAGGCTTCCAGCGGGGTGAGGATGTGCGGTTCGGTCTGCGGCATCCGAGGCAGCTTCACGCCCCTGCACGGCGTCTGCCCGATCATCTCGTTGTCGACGGCCGCCCGCATGATCTGCGAGAGCACCCGGTAGGCCTGCCTGATCCGCGAGGCGCTGAGACCACGAGTCTTCATCGCACCGACCCATTCGACGATGGTGATCGGCCGGAGACTGGAAAGTTCACGGTCACCGAGCGCCGGAACGATCAGCGAGTTGATCAGGGACCGGTACGACGCCTGTGTCTTGTGCTTCAGCTGCGGGGAGACCGCGGTGAGCCATCGTGCCGACCAGTCGCGGACGGTGGTTTTCCCTTCGGCGGGGTCGAGCCAGCGGCCCTCCTCCATCTCGATGCGCTTCCGTGCCAGCCAGCGATCGGCGTCCGTCGTTGTCGGGAACGTCTGATCAGCGGCACGCAGCACGCCGTCAGGCCCCGGATACCGAGCCTGGAACCGGCCGGACGGCAGCTTCCGGATCCGGCCGAAGGCGCGTCGGGACTTACGCTTGGCGGCCATCAGGCGGCCCTCCGGTACGAGTGCGCAGAGGCAGGCCGCAGGACGATTGGCGCCACCGTGTGGGCACTGACGTACTCCTCCACGGCGCTCTCGGGGATACGGACGTGTCGGCCGACCTTGACGAACGTGATGCGGCGTTCCTCGATGAGCCGGCGAGGGAAGCGGAGACCGGTGCCGAGTCGTTCGGCGACCTGGTTCACGGTGAGCAGTCGGTCCGCCACGGTCACCACTCCCCCTCGTTGGCAGTGCGCTCCTTCAGTGCATCGCGGGCGGTCTCGCGGTTGGTCTGGAGGTCTCGGGCGATGGTGGCGGCGAGAGCTCCTTCGCCGGGGGTGTGCCCGTGGCCTACGTACTGCCAGTCGGTCAGGACGAGGACGGTGTCCGGTTCGCGGTCGGCGAGGCCGAGAGCAGGCGCTTCCTGAGCGGCACGGTAGTCGGCGCGTTCCTGACGGAGGGCGCCGAGGGTGGTGGAGTAGGTGCGGGACTTGGACGAGAAGTGGCCGCGAAAGCCGAGCATGTGAGCCCAGGCCCAGAGGCGCCGGTCCGGATAGAAGCTGTCGAGCTCACGGCATGCGGTGATGAGCCGACGGGTGTGATCGGGAACGCGGTGCCGGTCGAGTTCGGCGAGTTCGCCAATGCGGCGGTCCAGGGTGCCGGTGTTCTCGGCGGCTTTGGTGGCGTACTTGGCCACGTACGAGGCGACGGCCTGTTCGGTGACATCTGAACCATCGCCGAAGGCCTTGACCGGGCGGACGTCGAGCTGTCGGCCCCACCGGAAGGTCCGGGCCGACAGTTCACCGGCAGCCGGGACAGAGACCGACGTGTACGAGTGCGCGGCTGCGGCTCGTATCGCGTCGGTGAGGAGATCGACCGTGGCCCAAGAGGGCGGCGGAGTACAAGGTCCCTCCGGGCCGTCGAGACGTACGACGGCGTGGAAGTGGAGGGCTCCGCGCTTCTGGAATTCGGCGACCTTGCCGAAGGAGACGCGGAGATGGTCGCCCAGCTCGCGGCGTGGGATGCCCGCGTGGATGGCGAGTTCGCGGCGGAGTCGGGTGGTGAAACGCTGCCAGAGCTCCCCGGCGTGGTTGTTGAAGAGCACGGCGCCCGCGTAGTCGTAGGTCTCCGGGTCAAGGGCGGAGCCCAGGTCCCCGGAGTCCGAGGCGTGCGCCGTGCCGCACCGGCAGGTGCCCCGGTCGGGGCGGTTGTGGACAGGGCCGAACGAGGGTGCGGTGAGGGTGGCGAATACGCGCGGGTGGTCGCGGACGGCGGCGGTGATGTCGCGGCGGTCGTCTCCGGCAAGGCCGGCGCGGATCAGGTGGTAGGTGTCGCCCGCGTAGGTCCAGGCGCAGGAGGGGCAGCGGGAGGCGCGGCGGTTGCCGCAGGCGATGCGGAGACGCCCGCCCGGCTCGTACGCGGTCGAGTAGCGGTGCAGGGTCTCGCCGGTGGTCTTGTCCTTGTGGGTTACCCAGCCGCTCAGGTGGACGGGGTCGGCACAGCCGCCGGTGCGGCGGATCTGGTCCTCCCAGCGGGTGTAGTCGGAGGCCGAGGCCACCCGGAGGACGTCCCCGAGGACGGTCGGGTCGAGCTGTGGGGCGGGCATGGACCGCTTCTGTTTCGAGGGTGAGGGCCGGTGGGCCATGCTGGAGGTTCCTTCCGGTTGCGAGATCGATCGGAGGGCACGGCTCCCGGGCAGCGGATGCTTGGCGGTATCGAGGCCGCCCGGGGGACGGTCAGCGGCGTTTGGCGTCGGACGCGATCAGGGAGCGCAGGACGACAGCGCAGACGGCGACCGATGCACTGGTGACGGCGACCGCCAGGAGCAGCGAGACCAGGACGGTGCCGACGACCAGGACGACGGCAGTGCCGGCACCGACGAGCGCGACCGCGGTGCCGGGGGTGAGTTGTACGACCGGACGGGTCGGCGGAGGGGCGGCGGCGGGTGCCGGGGCAGGCGTGCCCGGCGTGATGGTGGTCGGCTGGATGACGGCGGGCGGGGTGACCAGGCCCGAGGGCTGCGGCATGGTCGGGATCTTGGGCTGGAACATGGGTGGTTCTCCTCTCCCGGGCGCGGGCTACTTGACGGCGGTGTCGATGACCGAGGCGAAGAGGCTGTCGGCGAGGAGGTAGCCGCCGAGGAGGAGCACGCAGATCAGCCACGCCGGCGGGCGGAAGAGCTTGATGCCGAGGTAGCCGACGACCAGCAGGGCGATCCAGAGGGGGACGTCCATGGACGCTGTCTCCTAACGGACGGTGCAGCGGTGGGTACGGGCGGCGAGTTGGGCGGCGGTCCGGCTGGAGTAGTCGGCGGACCAGCCGCAGCGGTCGGCAGTGCAGACGGCGGCGTGGGCGGTGCGGCCGGTGCGGTCGCGGTGGGTGCCGATACGCACGGGGCCGATACGCATCACGGAGTGGAAGCTGTCGCGGGCGGGCATGCCGGTCAGCCCCTGTCGGTCGTCGGGTCGGTGTACTGGGCGCGGATGCGGCGGGCGGTGGCCGGGTCGTCGACGCGCCGTGCAGCTTCCTCGGCGAGCAGGTGAGCGAGGAAGGGACGTCCGGCTGCGGCCATCTCACGCGCTCCGTCGAGGTAGTCGGCCACGGTCAGGTCGGCGGGATCGTGGGTCATCTCAGTTCTCCTTTGCGGTCAGCTGAGGCGGGCGGCGATGGCGTCGGCGAGGTGGGGCGGAACGCCGAGGCGGGAGCGGAGGGTGTCGGTGTCGATCGGTGATCCGGTGCGGGTGCGGTACTCGTCGGCGACCTTGCGGGCGTGGTCGATCAGCACGGCGGGAACGGGCGTATCCGGGGACGGGGCCGGTGGCGAGGACAGGGACGTTGTCGCAGGGAGTTCATCGGCCGGGGATGGGATCGGGGCGACGTCAGGCACACGCGTCGGCCCGACGTCTTTCGTCTCCCTGACGGCGGCCGACGGAGCTGGCTCCGGCTTCCCCGACGAGTGGGCGAGGAGAGTGCCGCCGAGGAAGGCGAGTGCGGGCCATCCGGCGATGCCGAGCCGGAGCGGGGCTGGCGGGTCCGCCAGGTCGAGAAACCCGGCGGTGGCGACGTTGGCGCCGAGCGACGCGAACAGGGCGATCAGGAACCAGCACCAGGCCAACCGGGACGGGCCCTCACTGCGCAGCCGACGCCAGGCGGCGACAAGGAGCAGGTCGACGCTGACCGGGTAGGCCCATGCCTTCCAGCCGTCCTGTCCGGCCGCGGCGGCGAGGTCGTGCAGGTGGGCGAAGGACAGAGCTCCGGCGATGACCGCCTGTATCAACACCGCGTCGATCCGGAGACCTTGCAGGGCGCCCATCAGGAGTCCTCAGCGGGGTCGGAGTCGTCCAGGAACCTGCCCGACGGCGGCTCCGGCAGCGACACGGCGAGGGACGGGCTGACGACGTCCACGAAGTCGAGGTCGGCGCCGGCCGTGTCGGCGTAAAGGGCGAGTTGGCCGAGCAGAAGCACGGTCCGGGCGAAGTCCTCGCAGTCGGGGCACATGGCGGTTCTCCCTTCTCTGGGCATGGCAGTGGTAGGGACTCGGCGCGAAGACGGTCACGCCTACCGGGTGGGGGGAGAGATCAGGCGGCGGCCGGAGCGGCCTTCGCCGATGGCACGGGCTCGGTGGCGGTGCCGGTGGTGGGCCGGAAAGGGGCCAGCTCGGGCAGGTCCGGGGTCCTGTCGGCGTACCGGTTGCAGAGGTTCACGGCCTGGCGGAGCGAAGTGTGCGGAGCGCGGATGCAGTGCCAACCGCCGGACGCGTCTCCCGCGATGGCGAGGCCGCGCAGTTCGGCGGGAATCTGGATGGCAGCGAGGACCGCATCCGGGGCGATGTCGCCGAAGGCCATGTTGGCGGAGGTCTCGTCGTTGAGACGGTGGGCGGTGCGGCCGGTGAGTTGAGCGCGGAGCATGGTGATGCCCTTGCCGAGTTCGGAGCCGAAGCGCTGACCGCAGATTTCGAGGTAGATACCGGCGGCGCGGCCGAGCTGCGCGAGACGGACCAGGGCGGTGATAATGCGGTCCCGCCGCCTCTCCTCCTCCTTCGTTGCGTACAGGGCGAGTTCGGCCACCTCGTCGACCAGGACGACGACCGGGGTCGGTCGGAGCTCATCAGGCAGATCCCAGATGTCGGCGGCGATCTCCGCGTCCGGCACATCGACGGTGATGCGCTGCTGGGTACGGATGAGGCGGTAGACGTCCGCCATCCGCGCCACGAGTGCATCGAGGAGTTCGGCAGCGGTGTCCGGGCTGTCGGCCAGCGCTGAGAACCGGCGCGCCAGCGGGAAGAGTTCGACCCCTTGCTTGCAGTCGATGCCGACGAGGGCAACGTCCAGAGGAGCAAGGCCGGCCACCAGATTGCGTTGGTAGACCGACTTGCCGGACTCCGTGGCGCCGAGGGTGAGGGCGTGAGGTATCGCGCGGTAATCGCGGTAGTGCACCGACCCGTCCTCCCGGAGGGCGACCGGTACCCGCATCGCCCGGGTCTCCGTCTCAGCAGGCATCTGCACCCGCTTGAGAACGTCGTATCCGGTCATCCGCACCTCGACGACACCGGACCGCACCTCACGCGAGGTCACGCCGAACATCGAGAACGAGTGTCGAAGCCGGTCCGATGCCGCAGCGATGTCGAAGACGTCCTGGCCGGGACGGAGCTTGAGTCGGAGGACCAGGCCGGTGCGAGTCGGCCGCAGTCGCCGGATACGCGGAGGTCGGGGCTCAGGTATCGGCCGGTTGGTGGCCCGAGCCAGAGATAACCGCCACCGCGCCGGCGGAACGGTCAACCCGCACGCGTCCATGACCGAGCGGTACCGGACCAAGACCCGCAGCGCGGCCAGAGTGACCCCGAAGGCCAGCCAGTACCAGGCGGGCCGCCGCCACCGCAGGAGACCCGCAGCGGCGACGACCAGCACCAGAGCGACCGTGAAGGCGGTCATGATCAGGCTGCCTTCGACCCTGCGGTGGCGATGTCGGCGAGCGAGGTGACCGCGACCGCGCGGAACGCGATGCCGTGCCGCCGCTGGCCGTTGAAGTCGTTCTCCCACGGACGGGCGACCAGGCCGGTGAGCGCGACCGGCGTCCCCATGGCCAGCTCACCGGTGATCCCGGGCTCCGGAACGGTGACGGACAGGATCTCCACCTCCTCGTTCGCCGCGAACATCACGTCCACGGTCATGAGCTGAGCACCGGTCTCCATGTCGGTGGCGATCTCCCCGGTGCGGCGGTCACGGACCTTGACCTGCGGAATCTTGGCGACCATCACGACAGCGCTGGAGGTGTCGACGGGAATCTGACGCACAGCAGATTACTCCTCTATAGATGCTGAACTCCGTCACTTATGTATATGAGTGACATGAAGAAGAGTGCATGACTCCTGTACATGAGTCAACCCGTCGCGAGGAAGAACTCACGACGGGTTGAGGGAAGTTGAGCGGGCGTCAGTCGGCGGCAGGGATCCGATACTCGAAAACGAACTGGTCAGCGGCCATGAGCGTGTCGCACACCTCGACCACCCGACCCGCGGTCGTGCGGGCCTCCCGGATCAGGTGAACCACGGGCGCACCAGGGCTGAGCGCCAGTTCCGACGCCTCCGACTTCGAGGCTGGGCGTGCTTGCAGCGTCTCGACGAACTCCGCGAACTCATGCCCGTGGTCTTCGAGTCGGGCATAGATGCCGCCGCCCCCGGGGTTCTCGGCGAACAGCTCCGGGATCTCCTTCACCACGTCCCAGGGCAGGTACGACGAGGCGGTCTCCACCGGGGTGCCATTACGGAAGTAGAGGCGCCGACGGGCCAACACCTGCGTACCGGCGGGCACGCCCAGACGCTCGGCGGCATCCTCGGGCGCGTCCATGGGACCGATGTAGAGGACGCTGACTTTCGCGGTGGCGCCGGACTGTGCGGACTCTGCGAGGTAGGCGGCCTGGCCACCTTGCCGGAGCGAGCGCCGGAACCGATCGGAGGAGCGGTGCCGTACGGGGGGCCGATTTTTCACGATCGAGCCCTTGCCATGCCTGGTCTCGACGAGCCCACTCGCCCGTACCTCGACCATGGCCTTGCGGATCGTCCCGCCGGAGACGCCGTAGCGGTCCACCAGCTCGGATTCGCTCGGCACCATGTCGCCGGCCTTGAGGACGCCTGCCCGGATCTGCTGCACGAGGTCATCAGCGATCTGTACATACCGAGGACCGGAACCGGCCCCTCCCGCCGCAGTTCCCATAGTCCTTCCCTGCCTCCTATGCTCCTCTACATGAGTCAACCACAGGAAGCGACACCCTCTCCCCTGCACTCCGTGTCCGTCGCCGGAGTAGTGGTGCGCGAGGACGGCCGCCTCCTGGCGATCCGCCGAGCCGACAACGGCACCTGGGAGCTCCCCGGCGGCATCCTCGAACTCAACGAGACACCCGAGGCCGGCGTTGCCCGCGAGGTCTGGGAAGAGACAGGCATCCACGTTGAGGTGGACCAGCTCACCGGGGTCTACAAGAACACGACCCGAGGCATCGTCGCCCTGGTCTTCCGCTGCAAGCCCTCCGGCGGCACCGAGCGCACATCAAGAGAGTCGACAGCCGTCTCCTGGCTCACACCCGACGAGGTCAGCGAGCGCATGTCCGAGGTCTACGCGGTCCGTCTCCTAGACGCCCTGGACGGCAACGGCCCTCACGTGCGGAGCCACGACGGCAAGCAGCTCATCACAGCGGGATAAGACTTTCTCTACTTCATCAAGGCGGCTCGCTCCGCTCGCCGCGCGCTCCCCGGCTCACCGCCGGGGCCTGACGCTCCTGCCTTCGGCCCGCTCTGGCCCCGGCTACGCCGGTCGCGCGGCTGGAGCGAGCACCATGGTGGGGAGAAACCCGCTGTGGCTGGGGCGGTCGGCTCCACGGCTTTAGCCACCTCCCCAGTTCGGGTCCCGCGTCGAGCACGACCAGGGGGCCACTCGTTCAAATTCCGGGCAGGATCACAGCCTGCCCGAGTTGCCGGCCAGCGTACGGCCCCCTGATCATGCTCGACCCCAAACCGGGCAGGACACCGGCCAAACCCGCTCCGCCGACCTGGATCACCCTGGACAAATGGGCATCCTGCACATGCAGGGCGCCCGGCAGTCCAACAATCTTAGGCATCCACCCACCTAGACCGAAGGTACGTGGCTAGAGTCATCTCCAGTCATCAATCATCGTGTCCCGTCAGTCATATTCGAACAGGCAACCAAGAGCGGAGCGTTGCATCGTGAGGTCCCTTACGGAAATTCGAGTAAAAAATCTACTAGGTCGCTTTAACCATGTTATTAAATTTCCCGAAGATGATGAATTTGTAATCCTGCATGGACCAAATGGAGTGGGGAAGACTAAAGTCCTGGAGCTTATTCGCGCATTGGCGGCCCCGCTACAGCTACACAGGATCGCCCGCATCCCATTCGGTTCAGCCGAGTTGCTATATTCTGACGGCTCTATTTTGCAGGTGTCCAGAAATCACCAGGAGAGCCTACCGTTGGGAGACGGTTTCGAAAAGAAGGTGAGGCAAGTGTCACTCACTCTCACCTTCCCTGGAGCTAGAGACTCTGTCAGATGGAGTGCGAGTTTCGATAACGGGGGACTCAACTCTCCTCGCCTTCGGGAATACGTCTCTCGCATGCTTGAAATTGACCAAGTCGCGCCCGACGTCTGGGAAGACGCGACTGGCACGACAATGACAACATCCGAGCTTCTGGATATTTACGGAGAAAGGCTTCCGTCAAGCTTCCTCCGCACGACCCAGGAAAAGAAGATTCCTGCGGCTCTGCGAAACTTTATCATGAGTAACGATGTTCATCTAATCGAAACTCAGCGCCTGTTGGGGCTTCAGAATTTGAGCGGCCCCAACACGCGACGGGTGGGTTCGATCAAGGTCGAGGAATTCGCTAAAGATCTAAGTCGCCGGCTTGCTGAAGCACTGGCCGAAAACTCGCGAGTCTCACAAGAGCTCGACCGCACGTATCCGACGAGGCTACTCAAGGCACAGTCGGAGTATCCCGATGAACAGAGAATCGGCGCTCGGTACGACGAGCAAAACCGTTTGAGGCGCCGCCTGGCCGAAATCTCCCTGCTCGATGAAAAGTCTGGTGGGATTGTAATTCCCGAGGGAATGGCTGCATGGCAGCGAAATGTCCTCTGGACTTATTTGGAAGACAGCGACAAGAAGCTCTCCACATTCCGCTACATCCTGGATAGGGTAAGCCTGCTACAGGAGATCGTAAATAGCAGATTCCTTTATAAGCGCTTGGAGGTAGATCGTAAGCGCGGCCTTAGAATCGTCACGGACGAAGGGACGGATCTCAGTCTGTCAATGCTTTCTTCGGGCGAGCAGCATGAGTTGGTGCTCCTATACGATCTACTTTTCAATGTCGGCCCAGGAGCGTTGGTCTTGATCGATGAACCGGAAATCTCTCTGCACGTATCTTGGCAGAAAAGGTTCATCGATGACCTACGCCGGATTTCTGCGTTGGTTCAGTTTAGGTCAATCGTTGCCACTCACTCACCGCAAATTGCTGGGAAGTGGATCGACCGCATGACTTCGCTCGCGCCCGAGTCAGACTAGGTAAATGGGGGGAACCTTGCTGGCGGAACTTACCGGCGACGACCTGTATGCCGAATTGATCATGCTCAGATCTAACGACAGTCGCTATTTTGTCATCGTGGAAGGAGTTGCCGATGTTGCCGTCCTTGATCGTTTTGCGGACCTGAGAGATTGCGTTCCGACGGCAGCCTACGGCAAGGAAAGCGCTCACGCCTGCCTGAAAAGGGTTATCGCTGATAATTTTGATGGCGTATTCGCCGTACTGGATAGAGACTGGGTCGGCCTGCTCCCAGGCGACCTCCAGGACGAAAGAATAGTTCACACAGACTACTATGATTTGGATTCCTGCATCTTCTTTTCCGAGGGAACATATGAAGGAATGGCGAGCAGCTTTTGCGCAGGCGGCGGGTTCCGCGTAGGTGCTGAAGGTTGCACGTCGAGGGAATTGCATTCGAGCTGCATAGAGATGGCATTCCCCATCGGCGTACTTCGCTTCATATCCGAGAGAGATGGCCTCGGGCTTAATCTAGGAAAGTTTCCTCTTTCGGAAGTGATCGGTCCAGATCTTAAGGTCGACGTGGACTCACTGCTGCGGGTTACCCTTTCGCGCACTAAGGGAACCAAGATCCTCCCGGAGGACCTCTCTGTCACCTTTCACGAGGCATTGAAAATAATCAAAGACAAATCTCGATACTGCGCTGGACATGATCTCGCCAAAGCCTTTTCGATTCTAATAAAAAGGCGCTGGAACGGGAAGATTGGCGCGGATGTGGTCGAAAGATCTGCACGCTCGTCGATTGACGTAGAAAATTTCCGAAAGATGTCAATCTATTCGGACGCTAAGAAATGGGTGGAGGGATCGGATAAATCAATCTGGAGGGTCTAGATTTTTTACCTCGGCTTCTCCTTTGTACTAGCTGAAGACAGCGTCAGCGCAAGATAATTTCCCCTAACATCAGTTCATGCCACATATCCGCACTAAAACAACCGGAAGGGGGAGGAGGCCCAGATCTGTGCTCAGGTTCCCCTCCCCACGCAGAAGGAGGCTTTCGCCGGTCAGCGCCTAATCGTGAGGATCGCTAACAGCCGAGAGATGACTACGGCTGACCGCAACGCGGAGCACATCCTTCAGGGCGCCGGTCAGGGTGTGGCTCAGCCAGCGGAGTTCATCGGCATCCGCATTCTGATCGTCCAGAGTGTGCGAGGCGGCTTCCAGCAATTCACTCGCCATGCCGAGTTGGGCCGCCTCGATGCCGTCCGCGAGGCGGGACATGTAGCCTTCCGGGTCGTCGGTGCTCAGGTAGCAGGGCTTGTCCCCTGGGCCCGACCACGGGAGAAGCCGCAGTTCGTTCGGTGTTGTCATCCTTGGGTTGGCCTCTCGTTGAGCACGTGGTGGGCGGTGAAGACGGCGTCGACTCGGTCTCCCGGAAAGGCCAGGAGCGCGGCTTCTACGACGCGGCCGTTGGTGTCGGTGGCGATGCGCGTGATCGCGAGCACGGCCATGTTGTTTCCGATGCGGAGGGCCGACGCTTCGTCTGGGGTGGGGGAGCGGGCGGAGACCGTCTCTCGGATGGTGGCCGGCGACGGGCCGAGGACGGCGAATCGGGTGGCTGCCTCCCGGCATACGGAGTCGTCGTCGAGGACCCCGGCCGGGGCCAGGTCGCGCGGTATGTAGATGCGGGCCAGCCCGTGCGGCGACCCTTGTTCGAGGCTGAGGCAGGTGTACTCCGCGAGGGGGCTGCCCATCGGCACCTTCAGCAACGTCGTCAGTTGCACGGAGGCCGGAACCGTGGTGCTGCGAACCGTGATGCGCAACGTTGGCTCAGCCGCGGTCCAGGGGTCCAGCGTGCCCCAGCCGCCGACGTACATGATCTTGCGGCGTGGGTGACGGACGTAGTTGCCCTTGCCGTGGACCTTCTCGACGAGTCCTTCGCCCTGGAGCACGGCGAGAGCGCGTCGCAGGGTCACCGTGCTGACCCTGTACCGGGCGGCCAGGCCGGCTTCGGACGGGAGGCGTTCGCCAGGCTTGATGCTGCCCGTCGTGATCTGGTGGCGCAGATCGTCTGCGATGTCGTGATGGCGTCGGGGCACGGAGCGGGTCACCGCCTTCTCAGCAGTCGCAAGGCGATGAGCCGGGTGCGAGCGTGTATGGCCAGCAGTTCGCCCGACTCAAAGACCAGTTGCTTGGCTCCTTGAGGGAGCTGGAAGAGGTCACTCACCCGGCAGGCCTGACCGCCGAGTTCGATGATGTCGCCGCGCTGCACGGTGGCCGCAGTGACCTCGACGGAAGAGACCAGTGCACCGCCGGGGGCTGGGGCCCTCATGCCGTCACCTCCACGGGCACGGACAAGTTGGGGTTCGAGTGGCACGGGCAGATGCACACCTCATAGATCACCGGCACGTCGTCCGTCGTCGCAGGCGGGGACGGCTCGGTGCAGGAGTGGTGTGTGCCAATCCAGCAGGCGATCGAGCGGTAGGCGGCGGAAGCTGTGCCCATCGGGTGCGGTTGTCGGCGAGGAGGCATCAGTGGGCCCCCGCGAGGGCCGACCGGGCATCGGCCGGCAGGTGCGGGGCGACGAGTGCCGCGCGTGTCCTTGCACGCTGCTCTTCCCACGCCAGCAGGTACGGACGGACAAGTGCGACGTCTTCTCCCCTCAGCGGGTAACGGTGGCTCGTGCCGGCCGGAGCCCAACCCAGGGCGACGGTCGAAGGGTCAGCGGGCGCGGGGCAGGTGAGAGGGACCAGCGGCCGGGAGGGAGTTAAGGGGCGGCGGTGCCGACCGTTGGGGAAGCACCGCGCTCTGGTGCGCGAGATGGCTCGGCGGATACGGTTGAGCATGCTGTTCAGCTCCTATCGCTGATAGCCCGGTCCCCCGACGTCGCCTGTCGTGGGGACCGTTTTACGTACGACCGCCCATAAGGTGCGGCCGTTCAAGCTGGTGGCCACGAGGCCGAATCGATCGGCATCGGCCACCGCGTCCAGGACCTCCCGCCATGAATCGGCGGAGAGCGTGTCCGGTACCTCTGCCTCGACCGTCGTGAACCGGGTGTGCTCCTCCACGCGCGGGCGGAGGCCGACGGCGGACAAGCGGGCGGCGATAGCCGCCGCGGTCACTCCCGAAGCGGACACAGCGCACCCTCCGTTGCCAGCGATCACTTTCAGTAAAGCTAGTTAACTAGATTAGAGCTAGTGGACTAGATTTTCCATATGTCTGAACAACCGCCGTACCTCCGCATCGCCGACGAACTCCGGCAGCGCATCGCGGAGCACGTCTGGGAACCTGGTGACCGCCTCCCATCCCGCGCCCAGATCGGCCAGGAGTGCGGCGTGGGTGAGAACGTGGTGCGCAGGGCACAGGAGTTGCTGATCTCCCAAGGCGTGCTGGAAGGCCGAGCCGGATCGGGCACCTACGTCGCCGAGCCCCGGGAGCGCGTGAGAGTCGTCCGGTCGTCGGCGCGTGAGCAGCCCAGCGGGTCCCCGTTCCGCCAGGACATGAAGGCCCTTCGCCTACAGAGCGACTGGGAGAGCCGGACCGACGCGAAGGTGCCGGCCCCGGCGGAGATCGCGACGCGGCTCGGGATCGCCGAGGGCGAGCCGTGCGTGCGGACGACGTACGAGTTCCTCGCGGACGGGAAGCCGGTCCAACTGTCGACGAGTTGGGAGCCGTACGCCGTCACTGGCGGAACCCTCGTCGTTCTTCCCGAGGGAGGGCCCCACGCGGGAGCCGGGGTCGTGAACCGCATGGCCGCGATCGGAGTCACCATCAGCCACGCGGTGGAGCAGCCCGAACCCCGGCACGCGACCGTCGAGGAAGCATCACTACTCGGCATCCAGAAAGCCGCGCTCGTGACGCACATCCGGCGGACGTACTACAGCGACGAGGGCCATCCCGTGGAGACAGCGGACATTGTGGTGCCCGCAGCGCACTGCGAGATCGTCTACGAGATCCCGATCAACCGCTGACGAGCAGCCCCGGCAGCTCAAAAGCCGTGGCCCGGCCGTGCCCCCCGCGTGCCCCTTCCGTGCCCGACAGAGCGGGAAACCAGGGGGAACAGCGGTTCCCGGCGGGGAGCGGGCATGGCGAGAGGCCCCTGACCATAAGCACTGGTCAGGGGCCTCTCGCCTGCGGTGGGTGTGGGATTTGAACCCACGGTGACATCGCTGCCACGACGGTTTTCAAGACCGTTCCCTTAGGCCGCTCGGGCAACCCACCCCGCGTCGGCGGCCCCAGGCCGTGATGGCCGATGGGCCGTCAGGCCTTGTGGGGCCGGTGCGACGCGTAGGACAGCCTAGCCGGTCAGCTGTCGCCTTCGCGCTGGCCCAGGGTGACTTCGGCGGTGGACGTCTTGCCGTCGCGCTCGTACGTCAGGGTCACCTTCTCGCCGGGCTTGCGGGTCCAGATCTCGCCGATCAGGGTGGGGCCGCTGTCGATCACGGTGTCGTTGAACTTGGTGATCACGTCGCCCGCCTTGAGGCCGGCCTTGGCCGCCGGGCCGTTCGGCGTGACGGAGGGGGTGTTGCCGGCGCCCTCGGGGGAGATCTCGGCGCCGCCGGTCTTCTCCTCCATGGAGACCGTCGCGCCGATCACCGGGTAGACCGGCTTGCCGGTCTTGATCAGCTGCTCGGCGACGTTCTTCGCCTGGTTGATCGGGATCGCGAAGCCGAGGCCGATCGAGCCGGCCTGGGACTGGCCGAGGCCGCCGCCCGTCGACTGGATCGCGGAGTTGATGCCGATGACCGCGCCCGTGGCGTCCAGGAGCGGGCCGCCGGAGTTGCCCGGGTTGATCGAGGCGTCGGTCTGCAGGGCGCTCATGTACGAGTTCTTGTTGCTGGAGCCGTCACCGGAGGCGACCGGGCGGTTCTTGGCGCTGATGATGCCCGTCGTCACCGTGTTGGAGAGGCCGAAGGGAGCGCCGATCGCGATCGTGGAGTCGCCGACGGCCACGCTCTCCGAGTTGCCGAGCGGGAGCGGGGCCAGGCCTGCCGGCGGGTTCTTGAGCTTCAGTACGGCCACGTCGTAGCCCTGGGCCCGGCCGACCACCTCGGCCGCGTACTTCTTGCCGTCGGAGAACGTCGCCGACAGCTCGCCGGACTCCGCCGCGGAGGCCACCACGTGGTTGTTGGTGAGGATGTGGCCCTCCTTGTCGTACACGAAGCCCGTACCCGTGCCGCCTTCGCCGTCGCCGCCCTGCGCGTCGATCGTGACCACGCTCGGGAGCGCCTCCGCCGCGACGCCGGCCACTGTGCCCGCCGGGCGCTTGAGGTCCTTCGGGGTGTCCGACGCGGAGACCGTGGTCGAACTGCCGGAGGAGCCGCTGTCGTTGCGGTCGGCGGCCCAGAAGCCGAGCGCGCCGCCGATGCCGCCCGCGACCAGGGCCGCCACCGCGACCGCCGCGACCAGGCCGCCCGCGCCCCGGCGCTTGCCGGTGCCGTGGGACGGGTCGTGGCCGGGCTGCGGGGCACCCCAAGCGGGGCCGCCGTTGCCGCCGCCGTTGCCGCTGCCGCCGCCGGGCGTGTGGGCCGCGCCGCCGCTCACGTACGACGGGACCGCGGGCGGGGGCGGGGGCCAGGAGGCGGCGCCGGCGGGGGGCTCGGGCGCCGCCCCGTACGGGGAGTGCGGGGGCTGGTGGGGGTGCTGAGGGGTGTGGGGCTCGGGCTGGTGGTGCGTGGGCCCGCCCGCGTACGCCGGTGGGACCTGGTGCGTGCCGGAGTGTGACGCGGAGTCATGCGGGACGGCCTGGTGCGCCGGAGCGGCCTGGTGCGTGGGCGGGTGCGCCGGAGCGCCCTGGGCCGTGGGCGTGTGGCGCGGCGCGTCCGTGTGCGCCGGGGTGGACGGCGCGGGAGGCGTCGTGGGGGCCGCCGGTGGGGTTGCCGGCAAGGTCGTCTCCATACCGGCGCCGTCCTCGGCCTCGTCGCGTACGCCGTCCGCGGCCGGAGCGGCCTTCGGCTCGGGAGCGGTCACGGGCTCGGGAGTGGTGGCCGGCACGGGAGGTGCGGGCGGAACGGGCGGCACGGCCGGTACCGCGTTGCCCTCGGTGCCCTCGTTCTCGGTGCTCACAGCTCTTTACTCCTCGGTTCCACTCGGCATCCAGTCGGCATTCGGCAAGAAATCCGCTGTGCACGTGTCTGCGGTCAGCTTTTCCCACAGCGCGTCTGGCCACTGTAAGCAGGACCTGTGCATCCGCACACCAATCTTTACATCAGACAAAACGGTCCTCCCTGGTGACATGGGTTCGCCTACCCCCGCAGCGGTGACACCATGGCCCGGGTGACCCACGCACGGCAGCGCAGCCCGCACGCCTCCATCCAGGTCGTCGCCCATCGCGGCGCGTCCGACGACGCTCCCGAACACACCCTGGCCGCCTATCGCAAGGCGATCGAGGACGGCGCCGACGCCCTGGAGTGCGACGTCCGGCTGACCGCCGACGGCCACCTCGTCTGCGTGCACGACCGCCGCGTGAACCGTACGTCGAACGGGCGCGGCGCCGTCTCCGCGCTGGAGCTCGCCGACCTCGCCGCCCTCGACTTCGGCTCCTGGAAAGACCGCGAGGAGTCCCCGGACTGGGATCCGGTGCCAGGCGAGCTCACCTCCGTACTCACGCTGGAACGGCTCCTGGAGCTCTTCACCGAGGTACGGGCCACCGGGCGGCCGCTCCAGCTGGCCATCGAGACCAAGCACCCCACCCGTTGGGCCGGACAGGTCGAGGAGCGGCTCCTGAACCTGCTGAACCGCTTCGAGCTGGCCACGCCGCCGCCCGACGAGCCCTCCCCCATCCGGATCATGAGCTTCTCCGGCCGCTCCCTGCACCGCGTCCAGGCCGCCGCGCCCGCGCTGCCCACGGTCTACCTGATGCAGTTCGTCTCGCCCCGGCTGCGCGACGGACGGCTGCCCGCCGGTTCGCGGATCGCCGGACCCGGCATGCGGATCGTGCGCGGCCACCCCGGATACATCGAACGGTTGCACCGGGCGGGCCACCGGGTGCACGTGTGGACGGTGAACGAACCGGTGGACGTGGAGCTCTGCGCCCAACTCGGCGTCGAAGCCATCATCACCAACCGGCCGAAGCAGGTGCTGTCCCAACTGGGCCGCATTTAGCACCCGACCACCACACAACGGGCACACGAACCACCCGCGCACCACCGTGACGGGGAGTACACCGGCGCATTCGCTGCGCGTTCGGTTGTCACGAGTGCGCCACCGGCAGTGGCTTGGCCGGTTTCCGGCGCAGCTCAGTGGGGCATCCAACCCGTGGCGTGGGGCAAAGGAGGTCTCGGGGGTGGCGTTGGTGGTGGCACAAGAGGTGCCTGCGTCGTCGAGCATGGCCGTTCCCCATGGCCCTGCGGGCGTGGGGCAGGCACGGCACCGGATGCGTGAGCAGTTGCGCGGCAACGGGGTGTCGGACGCGGTCGTGGACGACGCCGTTCTCATTCTTTCCGAACTGCTCAGCAACGCGTGCCGGCACGGCAGGCCGCTGGGACGGCACACGGATGTCGGTGACGGCGACATCCTGGCCGCGTGGCGCGTGGACACCGGCGGCGGTCTGACCGTGGAGGTCACGGACGGCGGCGGTCCGACCCGTCCCGTTCCATCCACCCCTTCGGTGACGGCACGCGGCGGGCGCGGGCTCAACATCATCAGCGCCCTGGCTCAGGAGTGGGGCGTACGGGACGACTCGTCGGGCGAGGTCACCGTCTGGGCACACGTCCCCTGCCCGAAGCCGCCCGAGCTCGGCGCGGTCGGCGGACTCACCGGGTTCGAGGGGCTCGACTTCTCCGACATCCTCGACGACGCGAGCTGAGGCGGGCTCAGCGGTGGTGTGCGGCGGCGAGGGCCGCGGTGGGCGGGTGTCCGGCGAGGGTGTCGCGGGCCGCTAGGCTCGCGCCGAGACCGCACTGTCGCAATCGGGAGAATGCCCACCATGGCCAAGAAGCGCCCTCAGACCAAGGCCGGGAAGCAGCAGCTCAAGGACGGTGAGATCCCGGTCGTCGGGGCCCGTGAGCCCTGCCCGTGCGGTTCGGGCCGCCGTTACAAGGCGTGTCACGGACGCGCCGCCGCCCAGGCCGTGACCGAGCTCGTGCACCGCCCGTTCGAGGGACTCGCGGGCGAGAGCGACTGGGTCGCGCTGCGCGAACTGGTGCCCGCCGCCACGGTCGAACTGACGCTGAAGGGCGGGCTGCCGGAGGGCGTTTCGTCGGTGACGCTCGCGACCGTGCTGCCGATGGCGTGGCCCGCGCTGCGCCGCGACGACGGTTCCGTCCTCCTCGCCCTGCAGAACGACACCTCCTCCGGCGACCTCAGCCGCGACCTCGCGGACACGCTCCAGCGCGCGCTGGAGGTCGAGCCCGGCACGCCGGTCACCGCCCGACGCGTACCGGCCGACGGGCCGCGGCTGCAGGATCTGCTCGACCCGGACGCCGCGTTCGAGCCGGTCGTCCACACCGGCTTCGAGTTCTGGGTGCCGGACGCGGAGAACGCCACTCCCGAGGTGGCCGCCTCCCTGGAGCGCGCGAACGCCGCCGCGATCCCGACGGTGCTGCTCGCCGGCGTCGACGCCGCGTACTGGTGCGAGACCCCGGAGAAGAACCACCTGCGCTGGGTCATGCCGCACCCCGAGGAGCAGCTCCTCGACGCGCTCGCCCGGCTGCACGCCGCCGGCACCTCCTCGCTCGGCGAAGACACGCGGCTGGTCGGCTCGTTCCGGGCGCACGGCCTGGTCGTGCCCGTCTGGGACCTGCCGACGTCGATGGGCGCCGAGGCGTGCGAGAAGCCGGCCGTCGCGTTCGCCGAGCGGCTGGCGACGGCGCTCGCCTCCGACGCCCCGCTCACCGCCGAGGAGCGCCGGGCCCGTGGCGGTCTCACCAACCGCCAGGTGACGCTCAGCTGACCCTGCGGACATCCTGCCGAGGTCCTGTCAGGGCCTCGGCGGCAGCCGCTTCGAGCCGGTGAGCCGCGTCACAACTCACCGTACTCACAAGTAAATCGCCACCCCTGTAGGCGAGATCGAATTTGCGAACGGCAGATCTCTTGTTACCGTTCTAGAAGCCCGGTCGCTGGTGCATCCCCCGTCGCCAGCGACCGGGCGTCTCCGTTTCCGGCCCCGGCACGCTCCGGCCGGCCGCCCCGAGACCCGCCTCCGGACCCACTCCGGCTCACTCCGCTGCGCCCGGCGCGCGATGTGATCCGGCGCGGAGCAGCAGCGGCGCCTCCTCCACCGGACCCGCGCCGGCGTACTCCGCCACCGCCGCATAGGCATCCGGACCACCCGCCGAGCGGCTTCGCGGAGTCTCGCAGCTGCCCGGCTCGTCGTGGGCCGCTAGGACGCAGTGCAGCTCCACGGTCCGCCCGCCCGGTCCCATCAGCGTGAGTACGGAACGGAGCTCTCCGCCGGAGGTGTTGCGGTAGTAGGCGCGCGCCCAGGTCTCGCCGCCTCCGGTCATGACACAGGTCTGCGCCTCGACGCCCTCCGGCGAGACCACCTCAGGACCGCACCGGACCGCGTCCTCACCATCCATTTCCGATGGTGATGCCGGCAGTGCCGGAGAAGAGGAATCGGCGTTATCGGCGGACAGTTCATCAGAAAGCTTCTTTACGCGGATTTCTGATGAACTGTTCGTCGATTCTTCGCTTGGCGCTACCGCAACCGAGGAACCCTCAGGATCCGCGGAAGCAACGATCGGAATGAGGCAGGCGAAAGCGACAGCCGCCGTGAGACCGATCATGCGGAGATTCATGGTGGCCCCCTTGCCGACCGCGCGCACCACCACGGATATCGTGAATGAACAGGTACGCATCAGGGGGCGACGATATCGACGCGGGACGCGCGGCCGGGCCGTCCGGCGCCCGTTCACCGCGCATACGGCCCGGCTCACACCCGTACGAGTGAGGGCCGGGCCGGTGACAGCGGCTAGTACGCCAGCCGGCTGCCGCCGTCCGGGGCGCTGGTGCTCGCCGCGACCAGCGCGTCCAGGACCGCCTCGACGTCCGGGAGCCAGGGCGCGGCCGCCGGAGCGCCGCCGCCCTTGGTGACGCGGCGGAAGACCGGAGGCGAAGGGAGGGCCGCCGGAGGTGCGGGAGCCCGCTCCCAGCGCACCTGGCCGGTGCCGATCTCGGAGGGTGGCAGCACGAGATAGCCGCCCTCACCGTGGAACCGGAGCGAGCTGGGCACCCAGTCCTTGCTGTACAGCAGCTCACCGAGCCGCTCCAGCGTGTACGGCGCCACCAGCAGCGACCACCGGGTGGGCGTCGCCACGACGGGGCCCAGCCGCATGCCCATGCGGTCCAGCGCGACCAGAGCCCGCGCGCCGGCCAGCGCGGGCAGGCTCACCGCGCAGGGCGCCCGGCCGCCGGTCGCCAGCATCACCGGTGCGGTCGGGCGGTTGGTCCACCACCAGCGCACCATGCGCTCGTCCGTGGTGGCCGCCAGCAGTCCGGGTTCGAAGGGGTGCGCGCCGGGGACGGCGCAGTCGGGGTCGGGGCAGGCGCAGCCGAGGCCACGCCCGTCGCGCAGGGCGGCCGGCGCGGTCCCGGCTCCGGGGAGCACGGGCCACTGCCATGCGGTGGCGAAGGTCAGGGCCGCGTCGAGCCGGGCGGCACCTTCCTTGCGCCGGAGCCGGAGCCTGCGTCGCCTTCCGAGGATCTCGCGCATGAGCGCTCGTTCCTTTCCGTTGAACGCCGAGTCCACATGACGCCACGCGGGTGGGACATCGCGTGCGTCTCTTCGCTGTGCGTACGTGCTCATCAGGTTTCTGCGGTACGGGCGTGCCGTCGGTACCGAGCGTGAGCCGAGCCGAGCCGAGTGGAACCGATCCGAGTGGAACCGATCTGGGGTGGTGCCGAGCTGCGTGGAGCCGGGGGCGCCCGCCACGGGCGCCGCGTGTCTGCCGGCCGGGCCCGAACCCCGCCGCGTGGGGCGGAGGCGTGACCGTCACTGATCGCGACCGTCACGGGTAAGGACGTCCGGACCCGCTGTCAGGTTCCTGAGCGATCACATCCGCCCGTGAGCGTCTGCCCCGAGCATCGCCGATTACGTACCCAGCCTGCCCGGAATGACGCCGCCCCTGGGATTTCCTCCCCGAGGCACCCCTGGTGGAGCCTTGTTGAACGGCCCCAGTCGATCGTAATTAGCCGCCGGAGGGTGCATTTTTCGGCCAACTTGACTGACACTGGAAGGGAGCTGATCCGGCGAGCCTACAGGGGACAATGCTGGACATCAGGTTACTTGTGCGTGTACATGTGGATGCATTGATAGTGGCGCAGAATCACATGGGGGTTTGCGATGCTATTCGACGAATCGCACCGGCCGGAAAGCTGACTGCCATGAGCGCCCCGCACCTGCCGAAAGTGGCTGGAATCGATCCAGAAGTTCCGGTTTCAACGCACACTGCCGCTCCTCTGAGAGAGGTTCCGGCAGCGCCCGGAGCCTTCATCCAGGACCGGCTCGCGGGCTGGGTCTCGGATCTCACGACCCTGCACGAGCTCACCGAGCGGCTGGCCTCCACCACCACCCTCGACGCCGCCCTGAACGAGCTGCTGCACGCCGGAGCCGCCCTCGTCGGCGCCCGCCGCGGCCTCCTCGTCCTGGAACCGGCCGGCGGCCACGCGATGCCGTCCACCACGCTCGGCCTCGGCCTCAGCCACGCGGACCTCGGGCACATCGAGACCGTACGGCGCGACGCCACCGCGCTCGGCCGCGTCCTCGACGGCTACCCCGGCACCGCCGACGGCATCGCCACCGCCGACCTGCTCGGCGACACCGGCCTGGACCCCCGCCACCGCGAGGTCGCCACCCACCTCGGCTACGCCGCCAGTTACGCCCTGCCGCTGGCCTCCGAGGCCGCCGGACGGCTCGGCGCGGCCCTCTGGCTCTACGCCGAACCCGGCGAGCCCTCGGAGAAGCAGCGCCACCTCGTCGGCCTGTACGCGCGGTACGCCACCGAGCACCTGGCCCGCCTGATCGAGCTGGAGCGCGCCCGCGCCGACATCGCGACCGTCGCCGGGGAGCTGCTGCCCAGCCGGCTGCCCCGCATCCCCGGCGTCCAGCTCGCCGCCCGCCACCGGACCGGCCCGCGAGGCGGCGGCGACTGGTACGACGCGCTGCCGCTCCCGGACCACGCGCTCGGCCTCGCGGTCGGCTCGGTCGGCGGATCGGGGCCGAGCGCCATGGCCGCCATGGGCCGACTGCGCGCCAGCCTGCGGGCGTACGCCGTGATGGAGGGCGAGGACCCCGTCGCCGTACTCTCCGATCTGGAACTCCTGCTGCGGCTGACCGAACCCGCGCGGACCGCCACCGCCCTCTTCGCCTACTGCGAGCCCGCCGCCCGCAAGGTCGTGCTCGCCGGGGCCGGGCACACTCCGCCGCTGGTGCTCGGCGAGCGGCGCTGCGAGTACGTCGAGACCACGCTCTCCGCGCCGCTGGGAATGCTGACCTGCTGGGAGGCGCCGAGCGTGGAGTTCTCGCCCGCGCCCGGAGAAACGGTGCTGCTCTACACCGACGGGCTGCTGCGCCGCACCGGCGACGCGATGGACCGCGCCTTCGCCCGGCTGCACTCCGCCGCCGCCTCCGTACCGAAGGCGGGCCGGCACGATCCCGAAGCCGTCGCCGACCACGTCCTGCGCACGGTGCTGCCCGACGGGCTCGACCGGAGCGACTCCACCGAGGACGTGGTCCTCCTCGCCGCGCACTTCGAATGACCTCCTAGGTAACAGGCCTTTCGGCCCTGGGACCCCTTCCGTACGCCCGTACGATGGGTAATGGTCCAGTGTCGTAACAAGGAGAGACAAATCGTGTCTGAGGAGCTCATCCCGGAGACCCCGGAGCAGGAGACCGAGGAGAACGAAGCGGCGGAGCCGATCAAGCAGCGGAAGAACGGCCTGTATCCGGGTGTCTCCGACGAGCTTGCCGAGAACATGAAGTCGGGCTGGGCCGACACCGAGCTGCACGGGCTCGAACCGATCGCCCAGGCCGCGCACACCGCCGCCCGCCGCGCCGCGCTCTCCGCGCGCTTCCCCGGCGAGCGCCTCGTGATCCCCGCGGGCAATCTGAAGACCCGCTCCAACGACACCGAGTACGCCTTCCGCGCCTCCACCGAGTACGCGTACCTCACCGGCGACCGGACGCAGGACGGCGTCCTCGTCCTGGAGCCGACCGGTGACAGCGGCCACCGGGCCACGATCTACCTGCTGCCGCGCTCCGACCGCGAGAACGGCGAGTTCTGGCTGGACGGCCAGGGCGAGCTGTGGGTCGGCCGCCGCCACTCGCTCGCCGAGGCCGAGCAGCTGCTGGGCATCCCGGCGCAGGACGTCCGCGAGATCGCCGCCGCGCTGGCCGAGGCCACCGGCCCGGTCCGTAACGTCCGTGGCCACGACGCCGCCATCGAGGCCGCGCTCACCGACAAGGTGACCGCCGAGCGCGACGAGGAGCTGCGCGTCCACCTCTCCGAGGCCCGCCTCGTGAAGGACGCCTTCGAGATCGCGGAGCTGCAGAAGGCCTGCGACGCCACCGCGCGCGGCTTCGAGGACGTCGTCAGGAGCCTGGACAAGGCCGAGGCGACCAGCGAGCGCTTCATCGAAGGAACGTTCTTCCTCCGCGCCCGCATCGAGGGCAACGACATCGGCTACGGCTCGATCTGCGCCGCCGGACCGCACGCCACCACACTCCACTGGGTCCGCAACGACGGTGCCGTCCGCGCCGGCGAGCTGCTGCTCCTGGACGCCGGAGTGGAGACCAACGACCTCTACACCGCCGACGTGACGCGCACGCTGCCGATCAACGGCAGGTTCTCGCCGCTCCAGCGCACGATCTACGACGCGGTGTACGAGGCCCAGGAGGCGGGCATCGCCGCCGTGAAGCCCGGTGCCTCCTTCCGCGACTTCCACGACGCCTCGCAGCGCGTGCTCGCCGAGAAGCTCGTGGAGTGGGGCCTGCTCGGCGACCTGTCCGTGGACAAGGTCCTGGAGCTGGGCCTCCAGCGCCGCTGGACCCTGCACGGCACCGGCCACATGCTCGGCATGGACGTCCACGACTGCGCCGTCGCGCGGACCGAGGCGTACGTCGACGGCGTCCTGGAGCCGGGCGTCTGCCTGACCGTGGAGCCGGGCCTGTACTTCCAGGCCGACGACCTGACCGTGCCCGAGGAATACCGGGGCATCGGCGTCCGGATCGAGGACGACATCCTGGTCACCGAGGACGGCAACCGGAACCTCTCCGACAAGCTGCCGCGCCGGGCCGACGAGGTCGAGGCGTGGATGGCTCAGCTGAAGGGCTGACCTCTTCGCCTGATGAGAGGGCGCGCCGCTCACACCATGAGCAGCGCGCCCTCCCGCCATTTCAGGACCTTGTCGAAGCTGACCACCGCGCCCCGGCCCGGCCGGTTGCCGAACTGGACGTGGTCGGCGAGCTGCTCGATGAGGTCCAGCCCGCGGCCGCTCTCGGCGACGCACGGGATGTACGGGGCGAACGTGGGCTGGGCACCGACGGGCTCGGGGTGGCCCATGCGTTCGACGTGCTCCATGCGTTCGACGTGCTCGATGTGCTCCGCGTGTTCGGTGTGCGCGGCGGGGCGAAGCGCGCGCCGGGCGGGAAAGCCCGGACCCGAGTCGGCCACCTCGATACGGCATTTCTCGCCGTCCAGATAGGCCGTGACCCGGTACTGCCCGGAGTCCGCCGGAGGTTTTTCGGGTCCGCGATCCCCTTGCTCCTCAAGGCCCGACCGGTCGCCGCCGTGTTCGACGGCGTTGGCACAGGCCTCGCTGAGTGCGACCGACAGGTCGAAGGAGATGTCCGGATCCACCCCCGCGGTTTCCATGGTGCCGAGCAGAAAACGACGGGCGAGCGGAACGCTCGCAGCTTCGCGCCGCAAATGGAGTGACCACCAGATGCTCATGCTCCAGCCTCCTGGCTGCGGCTCGACGTACCGATACGTATTGCCGCACAAGGCACTTCGTAAGCACGGATCGGCCGTGAGAGCCCTCATTCGGCGGATGCGGATATTCCACGCACCGGTGTATGGCCTCCACGGCGGAAGCCGGGCGGTATCCGGAAGAAGAGCGTCCACAGTCCGTACATCCCCCGCCAACAGCCGCGACAAGCGCGCTTGCGGACGGAGGCTGATGTTTGGGACCTGCCGTACCGCCAAGGGGTGTGCAGTGCGATGATGTCCCGGCCATGTCCACGCCTGTCGCACACGCCGGAGCCGGTCTGCGGCTCATGAGGGCCGCGGTGTTCACCGCGGTCTGCGTCGTGCTGTCCGCGGCGGGACACGGGTTCGCGGCAGGCGCTCCGGTGCCCGCGTGGACCCTGCTCGCCGGGTTCCTCGGCGTCCTCTCCGTGGTCTCCGTCCTCGCCGGACGGGAACGCTCCCTGCCGTCGATCGCCGGTGCGCTGGCGGGCGGCCAGCTCGCTCTGCACGTCCTCTTCGCGTACGGCAGCCACGGCAGCGCGCAGGCCGTCGCCACCGCCGCGCCCCGGGACAGCGGTGAGAATCCGTTGATCCGTTTGGCCGCCGGGCTGGTGTGCGGTGGCGGGCCGGGTCAGCTCGACGCCGCCGACGCCCACCGCATCGTCACCACGGCCGGCATAGACCCCTCCACGGTCGCGGGCCACGGCCACCTCGCCTCGGGAGCCACCGCGGCGGCCGCGGACGGCGGACCGGGCACGGTAGCGGCGTACGCCTCGATGGTCGCGCTGCTGCCGGGCCTGCCGATGTTCCTGGCCCACCTGCTGGCCGCGCTCGCCGCCGGCTGGCTGCTGCGGCGCGGCGAGGCCGCCCTCTTCCGGCTGGCCCGGCTCTCGGCGCACGGCGCCCAGGCGCTCGCGGCCGGCGCCCGGCTGCGCTCCCTGCGCGCCGCGCTCGCGCTCGTACGGGCCCTGCGCGCCGGAGCGCGTGAGCAGCTCGCGAGCGGCCCGCGCGCGCTGCGTACGGCCGACGACGACCCGGTACCGGCCACCGAAGGCCCGCTGGACCACCTGGTGATCAGGCGCGGGCCGCCGGCCCCGTACGCCCTCGCAGCCTGACGCGACACCTGCGCCCTCCGCCGTACCCGTGACACCGACCGTCCATGAACGGGCGGTCCCTCAGGGACGGCTCACGCGGGCATGGCCGGATTCCTCCACGAACCGGACGAGGTGTCGTCCCGCCGTCGCGCGTCCGCGCGCCGGACCACCGTGTTCCGCGTCCCCCTGTGGAGTGAATACCGCCATGAACGTCTCCCGTACCGCCATCGCCGCCGGCGTCGCCGCGTCCACCGTCCTGCTGCTCGCCGGTCCCGCCGCCGCGCACGTCAGCGTCCAGGCGCAGGGCGAGGCCGCCAAGGGCGGTTACGCCACCCTCAACTTCAAGGTCCCCAACGAGCGGGACCAGGCCTCCACGGTCAAGGTCGAGGTGAACTTCCCGGCCGACCACCCGCTCTCCTCCGTCACCCCGGAGGCCGTGCCGGGCTGGAAGATCGCGATCACCAAGGGCAAGCTCGACAAGCCTCTCGAGGTGCACGGCAAGAAGATCACCGAGGCCGTCACCAAGGTGACCTGGACCGCCGACGGCTCCAAGATCGCGCCCGGCTACTTCCAGCAGTTCCCGGTCTCTGTCGGCCAGCTTCCCGAGGACGCCGACCAGCTGGTCTTCAAGGCCATCCAGACGTACGACAACAAGGAAGTCGTCCGCTGGATCGAGGAGCCGAAGGCCCGCGGCGAGGAGCCGGACAGCCCGGCCCCGGTCCTGGCCCTGTCCGCCGCGACCGACGACTACCACGGCGGCGGTGGAGCCGACGAGGCCGGTGACGACCACGCGGCCGACGACAAGGCGACCGACAAGGCCGCCTCGTCCGAAGGTGACACGAAGGAGACGCACGCCGCGTCCTCCTCCTCCAGCGACACCACGGCCCGCACGCTGGGCATCATCGGCATCCTCGTCGGCATCGCGGGCGTCGCCTTCGGCGTGCTCGCCGGCCGCCGCCGTACGGCCTGATCCACCGGGCCGGGCCGTACGGCGTACGCGTACGGCCCGGCTCGCCGGCCCCACCACCCGCACCACGTTCAGGACACCCCTTCATGCGCAACAGAAAAGCAGTGACGGCCGTGGCGTTCGCCGCGGCGGCCGCACTGGCCCTCTCGGCCTGCGGCAGCGGCGACGGCACGACGGAGTCCTCGTCGATCGCCGATGTCGAGGCCTCACCGAAGACCGAGGCCGCGACCGTTCTCGACCAGCCGTTCACCAAGCCGGACCTCGTCCTCACCGACACCGACGGCAAGAAGTACGACTTCCGCGAGGTGACCAAGAGCAAGCCGACGCTCATCTACTTCGGCTACACCCACTGCCCCGACGTCTGCCCGCTGACCATGAGCAACATCTCCATCGCCAAGCGAGGCCTGCCCAAGGCCGACCAGGAGAAGCTCCAGGTCGTCTTCGTCACCACCGACCCCGAGCGCGACACGCCTGCCTCGCTCGGCAAGTGGCTCAAGGCGCAGGACCCCACCTTCACCGGCCTCACCGGCGACTTCCCCACCATCCAGGCGGGCGCGCGGCAGATCGGCATCGGCATCGAGCCGGCGACGAAGGACAAGGACGGCAAGCCCGTCTCGATGCACGGGGCGCAGGTCGTCGCCTTCTCGCCGAAGACGGACGGCGGCTATGTGCTGTACGGCGAGGACACCACCGCCGAGGAGTACGCCAAGGACCTCCCCAAGCTGATCAAGGGAGAGAGTCCGTGAGCCGCCGCGCGGCCCTCGCCGCCGTCCTCGCCCTCACCACGGGTGTGACACTGGCGGGTTGCTCCACGGACAGCGGCGAGCCGGAGCTGAAGGTCGTGGGCGCGTTTATGCCGCAGCCTGTCAGCGACATGGCCGCCGGCTTCCTCGTCGTACAGAACAGCGGGTCCACCGCCGACCGGCTGACCTCGGTGACCAGCCCGCTCTCCGACGACGTCACGATCCACGAGACGAAGAACCAGCAGATGCGCGAGGTCGAATCGTTCGAGGTGCCGGCGGGCGGCGAGCTGGATCTCGAACGCGGCGGCAACCACATCATGTTCATGAAGCTCAAGAAGCAGCCCCAGCAGGGCGAGAAGGTCTCCGTCGAGCTGCACTTCGAGAAGGCCGACCCCATCACGGTCGACCTGCCGGTGAAGGAAACCACCCACAACCCGAAGAAGCAGTGAGGGTCCGACCGTGACGACTGCCACCGCCCCGCGCTCCGGAGCGTCCCCGATACCGCGGCCGTTCGCCGCCGCCGCGCTCGTCGCCGCGCTGCTCAGCCTGGTGTTCGGGCTGCTGCTGGCCGGTGCCGGACCGGCGTCCGCGCACGCCGCCCTCACCGGGAGCGACCCGCAGGACGGGGCGGTGGTGGCCACCGCGCCCGAGGAGGTCACCCTCACCTTCTCCGAGGCTATCGCCGTCGGCGACGGGTCGATCCGGGTCCTGGACCCGAGCAGCAAGCGCGTGGACACCGGCGCCGAGCCGAAGGACCTGTCCGACGGCTCCACCGTCCGCTACGGCGTCGAGCTCCACTCCGGCCTTCCCGAAGGCACGTACACCGTGGCCTGGCAGGCGATCTCCGCCGACAGCCACCCCATCTCCGGCGCCTTCACCTTCTCCATCGGCGCCCCCTCCGAGACCACCGTGGCCCTGCCCTCCGAAGAGGTCGGCGGCGGTCCGGTCGGTGTCGTCTACGGCATCGCGCGGTACATCGCGTACGCCGGGTTCGTCCTGCTCGTCGGCGGCGCGGCCTTCGTCCTGGCTTGCTGGCCGCGCGGCGCGAGCGCGCGGCCGATGCAGCGGCTCGTGGTGCGCGGCTGGGTCACGCTGACCGCGGCGACGCTGGTCATGCTGCTGCTGCGCAACCCGTACACAGGCAGCGGGAAGTTCGCGGACGCCTTCGACCTGGACGGGCTCCAGGCCGTCCTGGACACCAAGCCCGGCGCCGCTCTCGTCTCGCGGCTGCTGCTGCTCGGCGCGGCCGCGCTGTTCATCGCCGTGCTGTTCGGTACGTACGCCCGGCGCGAGGACGCCGTCGAGAAGAAGGACCTCACCTTCGGCCTCGCAGTCGGCGGCGGCGTCGTCGCGGCCGGCATCGCCGCCACCTGGGCCATGTCGGAACACGCGTCGACCGGCATCCAGGCGGGGATCGCCATGCCGGTGGACGTGTTGCACCTGCTGGCGGTGGCCGCCTGGCTCGGCGGTCTCGTCTCGCTGCTGGTGGCGCTGTACCGGACGCCGGACATCGGGAGCGCGGCCGTACGGCGGTTCTCCCGGGTCGCGTTCGGCAGCGTGCTCGTCCTGGCGGCGACCGGGATCTACCAGTCGTGGCGACAGGTCGGCTCCTGGCCGGCGCTGACCGGGACGCGGTACGGGCAGCTGCTGATCCTCAAGGTCGCGCTCATCGCGGTCCTGCTCGCCGTGGCGTGGTTCTCGCGGCGGTGGACGGGGCGGCTGACGGATGCGGCGGTGCCCGCCTCGGTGGAGCCGGAAGCCGCCGCGGAACCGGATGGTGAGGTCGCGGACGGTGTCGACTCCGAGCGCGCCGCCCAACTGGCCCGGCAGCAGGCCGTCCTGACCGCCACGAAGAAGAAGCGGGTACGGGACGCCGACGCGGAGCGTTCCGGGCTGCGCCGCTCGGTGCTGGCCGAAGCGGCGATCGCCGTGGTGCTGCTGGCCGTCACCACCGTGCTGACGTCGACCGAGCCGGGCCGTACGGAGGTGGAGGCCAAGGGCACCTCCACCGCGGCGGCGGCCCCGGCGGCGGGACCCGTCAACCTGAGCATGCCCTTCGACACCGGCGGCCGGAACGGCAAGGGAACCGTCCGGATCGACATCGACCCCGGGCGCTCCGGCGCCAACGAACTGCACGTACGGGTCGACGGCAGCGACGGCAAGCCGATGGACGTCCCCGAGCTGAAGGTCGCCCTCACCCTGGAGGCGCAGGAGATCGGCCCGCTGCCGGTCGCGCCGGACCGGCTCGCCGAAGGGCACTGGTCGGCGAGCAATGTCCAGATCCCGATGGCGGGGGAGTGGAAGGTAGACGTGACGGTACGGACGTCCGACATCGACCAGGTCACCATCGACAAGAACGTGAAGATCGGCTGAGGTACGTGAGCACGACCAGGAAGCAGGACCAGGACCAGGGCCCGGACTCCACGCCCGCCGGTGTCTCGCGGCGGCGGCTGCTCGGCAGTGTCGGTGCGGCAGGCGCCGCCGGGCTGGTGCTGGGCGCGGGCGGCGGGGCCGCCGGGTACGCCGCGACCCGCTCCGATCCGCCGACCGCCCTGACCACCGTCGGCTCCACCGAGGCGATGTTTCACGGGAAACATCAACCGGGGATCACCACTCCGCTTCAGGCCCGGGGCCACCTCGTCGCCTTCGACCTCGTGGCGGGCGCGGGCCGCAAGGAGGCCGTGGCCCTGATGCGGCGCTGGTCGGCGACGGCCCGCGAGCTGATGGCAGGACGACCGGCGGACGGCGCGGCGGACGGGCCCGGCCACGACACCGGCATCGCGCTGGACGCCGGCCCTTCCTCCCTCACCGTCACCTTCGGCTTCGGCCGTACGTTCTTCGCGCGTACGGGTCTCACCTCGCGGCTGCCCGCCGGGCTCGACCCGCTGCCCGCGTTCTCCTCCGACCAGCTGGACGCCAGGCGGTCCGACGGCGACCTGTGGGTGCAGATCGGCGCCGATGACGCGCTGGTCGCCTTCCACGCGCTGCGGGCCATCCAGAAGGAGAGCGCGGGAACAGTGAAGGTGCGCTGGCAGATGAACGGCTTCAACCGTACTCCTGGGGCCACGGACCGGCCGATGACCGCGCGCAACCTGATGGGCCAGATCGACGGGACCGGCAATCCGAAGCCGGCCGACGAGGACTTCGAGCGCCGCGTCTTCGTGCCCGCCTCCCCCGGCACGCCGCACGCGTGGCTGGAGGGTGGTTCGTACGCCGTCGTCCGCCGGATCAGGATGCTGCTGGACGACTGGGAGAAGCTTCCGGTGGACCGGCAGGAGCGGGTCATCGGGCGGCGCAAGGCGGACGGGGCGCCGCTGAGCGGCGGGAGCGGGACCACGGAGATGGACCTCGACAAGGCGGGCCCGGACGGCCGGCTCCTGATCCCGGACAACGCGCACGCCCGGATCTCCTCGCCCGAGGAGAACGGCGGGGCCGCCATGCTGCGGCGCCCGTTCTCGTACCACGACGGGATCGCGGAGGACGGCACTCCGGACACCGGGCTGCTCTTCGTGTGCTGGCAGGCGGACCCGTTCAAGGGCTTCGTGCCGGTGCAGCGGAAGCTCGACCGGGGCGACGCGCTGTCGCCGTTCATCCGGCACGAGGCGAGCGGGCTGTTCGCGGTGCCGGGCGGGGCGGCGGAGGGTGAGTACGTGGGGCAGCGGCTGCTGGAGTCGTGAGGAGGCTGGGCGCCTCTCGGAGCCCGGGGGCGCTCGGTCGCGACCGGATTCTGAGACGGCGACGCCCCTGCCGTACGGCGCAATAGGGTGAGCGTATGTCAGCCACGCGCTACGCCTATCTCGGTCCCGAAGGCACCTTCACCGAGGTCGCCCTCCGCACGCTCCCGGAAGCCGCCACCCGCGAGCTCGTCCCGATGGTCTCCGTGCCGGCGGCCCTGGACGCCGTACGCAACGGAGAGGCGGCGGCGGCCCTCGTACCGATCGAGAACTCCGTCGAGGGCGGTATCACGGCCACGCTCGACGAGCTGACCAGCGGCGAACCGCTGATGATCTACCGCGAGGTGCTGCTCTCCATCACCTTCGCGCTGCTCGTGCGGCCGGGCACCAAGCTGTCGGACATCAAGACGGTCACCGCGCACCCGGCCGCCCAGCCGCAGGTCCGCAACTGGATGGCGGCCCACCTCCCGCAGGCCGTGTGGGAGTCGGCGGCGTCCAACGCGGACGGCGCCCGGCTGGTCCAGGAGGGCCGCTACGACGCCGCGTTCGCCGGTGAGTTCGCCGCCGCCACCTACGGCCTCGAACCGCTGGTCACGGAGATCCACGACGCCGAGAACGCCCAGACCCGCTTCGTCCTGGTGGGCCGCCCGGCCCGGCCGTCCGCCCCGACCGGGGCCGACAAGACCTCGGTGGTGATCTGGCTGGGCGACGACCATCCCGGTGCGCTGCTGGAGCTGCTCCAGGAGTTCGCGGTGCGCGGCGTCAACCTGATGCTGATCCAGTCGCGCCCGACCGGCGAGGGCATCGGCAATTACTGCTTCGCCGTGGACGCCGAGGGACACATCGCGGACCGGCGGGTCGGGGAGGCGCTGATGGGGCTGAAGCGGATCTGCCCGAAGGTGCGGTTCCTCGGCTCGTACCCGCGGGCGGGCGTCTCCGCCGACGAGGTCCGGCCGCTGCGTGCCGGAACCTCGGACAGCGCCTTCACCGAGGCTTCCGACTGGCTGGCGCGCAGCCAGGACGGGCGGACCTGACCGGCTCCGCTCAGTTTGGTCGGCTCCGGTCGGCTCCGGTCGGCTTCCGTCGGCTTCCGTCGCCGCGGCTCGTCCCGGAGCGGAGCGCTCCGGCCCGGGCCGCTCTGTGCGCTGCGCTGTGGTCCTACCTACAGATTGTCATCCACCCACAGAGTTATCCACAGGCCCGCTTCTCGACCTGGGGACAAGTCGACACCTCAATGCGACATCGTCGACAAATCAACGCAGTGAGCCTGGATGCCTCCACAGAGGTCGAACTCGCCACGAGCCCGCCCAGGTCGAGCGAATTCCCTTGATCGACTCACCAGAGCGACGAATTGCCACCCGAATGAGCCTACGGGAGGGGTTTTGGCTCGGAAGTCCAGGGAAGCGAGCGCCCTTCGTCCAGCCTCCGGAACATTCCGTTCCGACATCCACAGAACTTCTTCACAGCCTGTGGATAACTATTCCGGAACGCACCCTCCTGTGGACAACGCAAGCGAGGGCGCCCCCAACTCCCCCTCCACCCAAGGCTCGTACGTCAAGAGAGCCCGCACCTTCTGCCCTGTTCAGGGGAGTTAACCACCGTTATTGACGCACCACCCGCGTGTGCACCTCGCGATTCACCACCAGAAATACCAATTGCGGCAATTCGGTCAAAGTGACACGCTCGGCGATATCGATTCGAGTGCCAGATCCGCGCACCGGTAGCCTGGAGGGGTGATTGACCTTCGCCTGCTCCGTGAGGACCCCGACCGTGTTCGCGCCTCCCAGCGCGCCCGTGGAGAGGACGTCGCGCTCGTCGACGCCCTGCTCTCCGCCGACGAGCTGCGCAGGTCGTCCGGCGTCCGCTTCGACGAACTCCGCTCCGAGCAGAAGCAGCTCGGCAAGCTGATCCCCAAGGCCACCCCGGAGGAGCGCGCCGAGCTCCTCAAGAAGGCCGATCAGCTCAAGGCCGACGTCAAGGCGGCCGACGCCGCCCAGGACGAGGCCGACGCCGAGGCCAGGCGGCTGCTCCTCCAGCTCGGCAACATCGTCCACACGGACGTGCCGGTCGGCGGCGAGGAGGACTTCGTCGTCCTGGAGACGCACGGCACCATCCGTGACTTCGGCGCCGAGGGCTTCGAGCCCAAGGACCACCTGGAGCTCGGCGAGGCGCTCGGTGCCATCGACATGGAGCGCGGGGCCAAGGTCTCCGGATCGCGGTTCTACTACCTGACCGGCGTCGGCGCGCTCCTGGAGCTGGCCCTCGTCAACGCGGCGATCGCCCAGGCCACCGAGGCCGGCTTCATCCCGATGCTGACCCCCGCGCTGGTCCGCCCGCGCGCCATGGAGGGCACCGGCTTCCTCGGCCAGGCCGCGGAGAACGTGTACCACCTGGAGAAGGACGACTACTACCTGGTCGGTACGTCGGAGGTCCCGCTCGCGGCCTACCACATGGACGAGATCGTCGAGGCGGACAAGCTGCCCCTGCGGTACGCGGGCTTCTCCCCCTGCTTCCGCCGCGAGGCCGGGACGTACGGCAAGGACACCCGCGGCATCTTCCGCGTCCACCAGTTCGACAAGGTCGAGATGTTCTCGTACGTCGACCCGGCGGACGCCGAGGCCGAGCACCGCAGGCTCCTGGAGTGGGAGAAGCAGTGGCTCACCGACCTCGAACTGCCCTTCCAGGTCATCGACGTCGCCACCGGTGACCTCGGCGCGTCGGCCTCGCGCAAGTTCGACTGCGAGGCGTGGATCCCGACCCAGGGCAAGTACCGCGAGCTGACCTCCGCGTCGAACTGCGACAGCTTCCAGGCCCGCCGCCTCTCCGTCCGGATGCGCGAGGGCAAGAAGGTCCAGCCGCTGGCCACGCTGAACGGCACGCTCTGCGCCGTACCGCGCACGATCGTGGCGCTCCTGGAGAACCACCAGCTACCCGACGGTTCGGTCCGGGTGCCCGAGGTGCTCCGTCCGTACCTGGGCGGTCGCGAGGTCCTGGAACCGGTCGCCAAGTGACCTTCCCCTTCAAGCTCGTCGCGACCGACCTCGACGGCACGCTGCTGCGCGGCGACGACACGGTCTCCGAGCGCACGCGCGAGGCACTGGGCGCCGCCACGGCGGCCGGTGCCGCGCACATCATCGTCACCGGCCGCTCGGTCCCCTGGACCCGGCACATCCTGGACGACCTCGGCTACGACGGCCTCGCCGTCTGCGGTCAGGGCGCGCAGGTCTACCACGCGGGCGAGCACAAGCTGCTGACCTCGCTCACCCTGGACCGGCAGCTCGCCGGTCTCGCGCTCTCCAAGGTCGAGGCGGAGGTCGGCCCGCTCGCGCTGGCCGCCAGCCGCGACGGCCTGGAGGGCGAGGTGCTGGTCGGCCCGGGCTACCGGGTGCAGGAGGGGCCGCTGCCGTACGTCTTCGTGGACGACGCCTCCGAGATGTGGACGGCCCCGCTGAACAAGGTCTACCTCCAGCACCCGGAACTCGACGACGACGCCCTGGCCACCGCGGCGCGGGCCGCCGTCGGCAATCTGGTCGACGTGGTCATGGCGGGCCCCGGCGTGGTGGAGATCCTTCCGCTCGGCCTGAGCAAGGCGACGGGTCTCTCGCTGGCCGCACGCCGGCTCGGCGTGAAGGCCGCCGACACCATCGCCTTCGGTGACATGCCGAACGACATCCCGATGTTCGGCTGGGCGCGGCACGGCGTGGCCATGGCCAACGCTCACGACACGCTGAAGGCCGTGGCGCACGAGATCACCGCGTCGAACGAGCACGACGGCATCGCGGTGGTCCTGGAGGAGCTGCTCCGCACGAGTTCCATCGCCACCGCGCCGCACTGACGCGCCGGACCCGCGGGCCCTGCCCGCCGTCGCTGAGCTCCAGCGACGGCGGGCAAAGCTTTTTTGCACGGCTCAGCGGCGTCCGGTGCGGCGCCGCAGATCCTTCAGCTGATACGCGAAGGCCTCCATCCGCGCGTCGAACCGGGCGTCCATCCGTACGACGTCCTGCGACAGGTCGGAGAGCCGCACGCTCATCGCACCGACCAGCTGCTGCGTCACCTCCACCTTCCGCTCCAGGCTGTCCAGCCGCTCGGACATCCGGCAGAGCACCGGCCCGAGCTCCTGGAGCGCACTGCCGACACCGGCGAGGCAGCTCTCGATCCGAGTGACCCGCGCATCGAGCGTGTCGTACTGGGCCCGCAGTGTCTCCTCGGCGTCGAGGAGGTACGTACGGACGCAGCGGGCGATGTCGCTGTCGCGAAGAAGCATGGCGACGTTGAGGACGGTTCGGCGGGTGTGGAGGGTCAGCTGAGTGGCTGCCTGTGGATAACTTTCCTCCTCCCCACCTTCCCATAGGGACAACATGTCCCTATGGAAGATCCGCAGGTCAGAGCCTCGAAGCAGCTTGAGGCCGTTCTCCGTCACCTCTTCCCGATGGCGCTGGGTGACCTTTTTGACGGCCCCTGTGGATACTTCGAAGTAACGTGCAACGCCCTCTGTGCGAACGTGAATTCCGTCCGGGAGCATGACAAGGATCTTCACCTTGTCGAGAACGTCGACGCGCCCCATCTGCTCGACGCGCAGCGCGCGCGATTCGAGCAGGGCGACTTCCGTGGGCATGGGCATGCCTTCCGTACGAGGGAATGACAAGGGACGGCCCCTACCCCGGGCTGCAGGGGTGGAGGACGCTCACGGTTGCCACTCACTCGATGACCGGACCGGTGGGCTCCAGCCTCACCCGGGTCCGGCACTCCCCGATTTCACGAACGCTACGACGCCACGGATTCCAGTTGCCTCCACGCGCCGTGACCAACGAACCGATAAACGTACGGTTACGCGCACATCTGTCCCGGTCATACGACAACCCCGCCCTCTGGGGAACAGGGGGCGGGGGTTGCACGGGATGCCGCCGGGATCAGGCGCGGCGAGGACTCACTCCTCCCCGGCCAGCTTCAGCGCGCGCAGCTTCTGGCCCGCGTACCAGGTGGCGGCCGCGGTCACGGCGGCCAGCAGGACCGTCGCGAGCGGCAGTCCCACGTCCGAGGTGACCATGCCCTGACCGGCCACCTTCTCCGCGACGGCGAGGGACCACTGCTGGACGCTGAGCGTCCGCGCGCCCGGCACCAGGCTGCCGAAGAGGGCTTCCCAGACCAGTGCGTACACCAGGCCGATGACCACCGCGTGGCGGCTGACGGTGCCCAGGAGCAGGAACAGCGCGCTGTACGCGATCGAGGCGACGAGCGCCGCGATCGTGTAGGCGATGGCGATCTGCTGACCGTTGCCGTTGAGGATCAACCCGGCGAGCAGGGTCGGCAGAGCTGAGAAGACCATGGTCACCGCGATGGCGACGATCAGCTTGGTGAAGATGATCGTGGGGCGCTTCACCGGCTTGGCCAGCAGGTAGACGATCGAGCCGTCGTCGATCTCGGGACCGATCGCGCCGGTTCCGGCGATCACGCCGATCAGCGGCACCATCGTGGCGATGGCGAACCCGCCGAGGACGTTGGCGGCGACCTGGTCATCGGCTCCGGCGAACATGCGGACCGCCGCCGCGAGAAGCAGCAGCAGCGCGGGAAGGACGAAGAGGATGGCGGCCCGGCGCCGGCCGAGCAGGGCCCGGTAGGTGAGCCGGGCGACTGTGGGGTCGTACATGACGGTGCACAGCTCCTTTCAGGCCACTACTCAGGCCGCTACGAGGTAGGAAAAGACCGATTCGAGGGACTCGTCGGACGGGGAGACGGTCAGCAGCCGGATGCCCTGTTCGCGGGCCACCTTCGGCAGCAGTTCGGTGAACCGTCCGAAGTCGACGGCCTGGATGCGCAGCGCCTTCTCGGTCAGGTCGACCTCGATGCCGGCCGTCGACGGGTCGGCGATGAGCGCGGCCGCGAGCGCCCGGTCGTCGCTGGAGCGGACCAGGTAGCGGTGCGGCCGGTCCGTCATCAGCCGGCGGATCTTCCGGAAGTCGCCGGAGGCGGCGTGCCGGCCCGCCACGATCACCTCGATGTGCGAGGCCAGCTGCTCGACCTCCTCCAGGATGTGCGAGGAGAACAGGACCGTACGGCCCTCGGCACCCATCCGCCGCAGCAGCTCCATCAGCTGCATCCGCTGCCGCGGGTCCATCCCGTTGAACGGCTCGTCGAGCAGCAGCACGGAGGGCTCGTGGACCAGCGCGGACGCCATCTTCACGCGCTGGCGCATGCCCTTGCTGTACGTGGAGATCTTGCGGTCCTGTGCGTACTCCATCTGGACCGTGGCCAGCGCCCGCTGCGCCTCCGCGCCGCCCAGGCCCTGGAGTTCGGCGTTGGCGACGACGAACTCCTTGCCGGTCAGGAAGTCGTACATCCCTTCCCGCTCCGGGACGATGCCGATCTTCGTGTAGACGCTCTCGTTGCGCCAGATCGGCTCTCCGTCGAGCGTGACCTTCCCCGTCGACGGAGCGAGGAATCCGCCCATCATGTTGATGAGCGTGGACTTTCCGGCGCCGTTGGGGCCGAGCAGTCCGGTGACGCCGGGGCCGACCGTCATGGAGACGTCGTTGACGGCGACCACATTGCCGAACCAGCGCGAGGTGTGGTCGATCTCGATGGTGGTCACAGCCCGACCCTCCGGTAGCGGCGCATCAGGACGGCGTACGAGCCGGCGACGAGCGCGAGAACAACGAACAGGTAGACCACTCCCGTACCGGCCCCCGGGCCTTCCCCTCCGGGGAAGGAGGAGGTGGCGCCGAGGAACGCGGTCTGTACGCCGTCGATCAGCGTGATCGGCGAGAAGAGGCCGAGCCACTCCACGGCGCCCGGCGAACCGGTCTCCCAGGCGATGGCCTGGACCGTGGAGACGGCACCGTAGGAGATGGTCAGCACCGCGATCACCGCGGCGACGCCGAAGCCGCGGCGCGGGGTCAGGGCGGCCATCACCAGGCCCAGACCGGCGAAGAGCACGGACAGCAGCGCCACCGACACCAGCCCCTGGCCGAACCACTTGGTCTGGTCGACGAAGTCGAACTTCGCGAGCAGAGAACCCACATAAAGGATGAGCAGCGGCGCTCCGGTGAGGATGAAGAGAGCGGTCGCCATGGCGGCGAGCTTCGCGACGACGTAGTCGGCGCGTTCGATCGGCCGCGAGAAGTACAGAGGAACGCTCTTGAAACGGAGGTCCCTGGAGACCGCCTGCGGCGCCTGTGCGGCGATGAAGAGGCCGATGACCGCCTGCAGGTAGATCGCGTACGACGTGTACTTGATGACGAGCTTGGTGGAGTCCGGCGCGGCCATGGAGACGGCCACCAGGATCGCCGCGACCAGCGCCATCACGCCGAACAGCAGCATCGGCAGCACCTTGGACTTGGCGGAACGGCCGAGTCCGAAGGAGCCGCGCAGGGTCTGGGAGTAGAGCGAGCGGCGGGCGTAGGCCCGGCCGAGCCGCCTGCCGTCGTAGGAGCGGTAGCCGATGTTGTGGATCCGGGAGGTGTCGCGCCCGGCCGCGGCCTTGGTCTCGGTGCTCATCGCGACCGCTCCCCTTCCTTCTGGTACGGCCCCGGTGTGGCGGCCTGCTGGACGACACCGGCGGCGGGGGCCGGGACGGTGCCGGTGCGCGCCGCGCTCTGCTCCGTACGGAAGACCTCGGCGATGTGGTGGCGGCGCTGCTCCATGCGGACGAGGCCGAGACCGAGTCCGGCGACGCTGTCGCGGACCAGGTCGTACGTCTCCTCGCCGGTGGCCTCGACCAGCAGGATGTGGCCCGCGCCCGGCAGGCCTTCCGCGTCGAGTCCGTCCTGGCCGACCAGCGCGACGCCGGCCTTGGTGAGGACCTGGCGCAGGGCGTCGGTGCCGTCGGGGTGGGTGTCGCTGTCGGTCACCTCGACCGCGAGCGTGGTGGTGATCTGCGTGAAGTCGCTGGTGGAGCTGGAGCGCAGGAGGGCTCCGCCGTCGATGACGACGACGTGGTCGCAGGTGCGTTCCAGCTCGCCCAGGAGGTGCGAGGTGACCAGGACGGAGATGCCGAAGTCGGTGTGGATGCGGCGGATCAGGCCGAGCATCTCGTCGCGGCCGACCGGGTCCAGGCCGTTGGTCGGCTCGTCGAGGAGGACGAGCTGCGGGTCGTGGACCAGGGCCTGGGCCAGCTTCACCCGCTGCTTCATACCGGTCGAGTAGCCGCCGATGGGACGGTAGCGCTCCTCGTAGAGGCCGACGTGGCGCAGCGTGTCGGCGGTGCGCTCCCGGGCCGCGGTCGGCGGCAGGCCGGACATACGCGCCATGTGCACGACGAACTCGGTGGCCGACACATCCGGCGGCAGGCAGTCGTGCTCCGGCATGTACCCCACCCGCTCGCGGATGGCGGCACCGCTGGTCGCCACATCGAGCCCGAGCACCGCGGCCCGGCCTTCGGTGGCGGGAGAGAGACCAAGAAGGATCTTGATCAACGTGGACTTGCCGGCTCCGTTGGAACCCACCAGGCCGGTCACACCTGGTCCGATGTCCAACGTGAGCCGGTCGAGCGCGGTCACCCGGGGGAACCGCTTGCTCAGGGCTTCAGTAGCGATGACGGCGTTCACGGATACGACGGTAGTGGCGTGGGCCACAGGGATCGTCAGCCCTGACGGCTGGATCGGCATCAGACTCCAGGCGTACGGCCCCGTAGGGGACCCCCGGGAAGGAGGAGTTCCGGCCCTCGCGTACGGCACCGCCCGGAGTTGTCCACAGGCTCGTACACACCCCTTGACGCAGCCGCCGGACATTGTCACATTCATCAGTGGCACGTTACGGGCACGTACCGCACACGGCAGGGAACGGACGGAGGCATGGTCGCGGCAGCACAGGACGAGAACGCCTCGGAAGTACGAGGGTCGAGGGCCCGGGCACTGCCGGGGTCCGCAGCACCGGAGCTGCGAGGGTTCCGGGAGGCGCAGCACCTCGCCTACGCCTGCGCCGAGGCGGTCGCCGGTCAGCTGAGACCGGGAGTGACCGAGCGCGAGGCGGCCCGGATGCAGCGGGTGTGGCTGCGGGATCGTGGCGTACGGGACTGGTTCCACCTGCCGTTCGCCTGGTTCGGCGACCGGACGGCCTTCGCCGGGTTCAAGGTGCCGCTCCAGTTCTTTCCGACGGACCGGAAGCTGGAGCCGGGCATGCCGTTCATCCTCGACATGGCGCCGGTCCACAAGGGCTACACCGCCGACATCGGCTATTCGGGCTGCCTCGGCCTCAACCCGCTCCACGACAAGCTCCTCGCCGACCTGGAGGCGCACCGGGAGCTGATCCTGCGGGAGGTACGGGAGCGCCGTTCGCTCCGCGAGATCTATGAGGACGTCGAACGCCTCATGTCCGCGCAGGGTTACGCGAACAGGCACCGCGCCTACCCCTTCGGCGTCATCGCGCACAAGGTGGACCGCGTCACCGAACGGCGTTGGTCCCCGAGCGTGTTCGGGTTCGGTACGCAGTCGCTCAAGGGGCTGGTGAGCGACGCGGTGCACGGCCACCGGGACGGCTGGTCACCGCTGTGGAGCCCGTACCGCTTCTCCGACCATCCGCCGCGGCCGGGGCTGTGGGCGGTCGAACCGCACCTCGGATTCCGGGGTACGGGTGCGAAGTTCGAGGAGATCCTGGTCGTCACCGACTCCAAGGACCCCGAGCAGAGCGCTTTCTGGCTGGACGACGATCTGCCGCATGTGCGGCGCTGGGCCGAGGAGAGGGTGGCGGCGTGAATCTGCCGGAAGCGCGCGAGCGCCGGGTGCGTACGGGTGGCGTCGAGCTGTGTGTCGCCGAGCTGGGAGACGGAGACCGGCCGACGGTGGTGCTGGTCCACGGATATCCGGACAGCAAGGAGGTCTGGTCCGAGGTCGCCGTGCGGCTGGCCGAGCAGTGGCATGTCGTGCTGTACGACGTCCGTGGCCACGGCAGGTCGACGGCGCCGAAGCCGCTGCGGGGCGGCTTCACGCTGGAGAAGCTGACCGACGACTTCCTCGCGGTGATCGACGCCGTCAGCCCGGACCGGCCGGTCCATGTGGTCGGGCACGACTGGGGGTCCGTGCAGTCCTGGGAGTTCGTCACGGTCGGGCGGACCGAGGGCAGGATCGCCTCGTTCACCTCGATGTCCGGCCCGTCGCTGGACCACTTCGGCCACTGGATCAAGCAGCGGATGGCCCGGCCGACTCCGCGCCGGGTCGGTCAACTGCTGGGCCAGGGCGCGAAGTCCTGGTATGTGTACCTGCTCCATACGCCGGTGCTGCCGGAGCTGGCCTGGCGCGGGCCGCTCGGCAAGCGGTGGCCGGGCATCCTCGAACGGCTGGAGAAGGTGCCCGCCGGCGACTATCCGACCGCCTCCCTGCCGGATGACGCGGCCCACGGGGCCTGGCTCTACCGGGACAACGTCCGCGCCCGGCTGTCCAGGCCGCGCGCCGACGCCTACGCGCACGCGCCGGTCCAGCTCGTCACGCCGACCGGCGACTCCTTCCTCTCCGAGCGGCTCTACGACGGCCTGGAGCAGTGGGTCCCGCGTCTGGTACGCCGGTCGCTGCCGGCCAAGCACTGGGTGCCGCGTACCCGGCCCGACCAGCTGGCGGCGTGGATCGGTGAGTTCGCCGCGGCCAACGAGGCGGGCGGCCAGGAGGGCCTGGCCGTCCAGCAGCCCGCGGCGAAGGGGCCGTACGCGGAGCGGTTCGGCGGTCAGCTGGTGCTGGTGACCGGTGCCGCCTCCGGGATCGGGCGGGCCACGGCCTTCGCCTTCGCCGAGGCGGGCGCCCGGGTGGTGGCCGTCGACCTGGATGCGGAAGGGGCCGTGAGGACGGCGGAGCTGGCCCGGCTGGTCGGGGCGCCGGCGGCCTGGGGCGAGGCGGTCGACGTCAGCGACGAGGCGGCGATGGAGAAGCTCGCCGAGAAGGTCGCCACCGAGTACGGCACTGTCGACGTCCTGGTCAACAACGCCGGGATCGGCCTCTCCGGCTCCTTCCTGGAGACCACGAGCGAGGAGTGGAAGCGGGTCCTCGACGTCAACCTCTGGGGCGTCATCCACGGCTGCCGGATCTTCGGCAAGCAGATGGCCGACCGAGGCCAGGGCGGCCACATCGTCAACACGGCATCGGCCGCCGCCTTTCAGCCCTCCCGCGCTCTGCCCGCCTACAGCACGTCGAAGGCGGCCGTGCTGATGCTGAGCGAGTGCCTGCGGGCCGAGCTGGCGGAGAAGTCCATCGGCGTGAGCGCCATATGCCCCGGCATCGTCAACACCAACATCACCGCGACCGCCCGGTTCGCCGGGACCGACGCGGAGGAGGAACAGCGGCTGCGGAAGCGGACCACCAAGCTCTACGGGCGGCGCAACTACCCGCCTACGAGGGTGGCCGACGCGATCCTGGAGGCGGTCGTGCGCAACCGGGCCGTGGTGCCGGTGACCCCGGAGGCGCGCGGCGCCCGGCTGCTCTCCCGGGTCAGCCCCGGAGCGCTGCGGCGGCTCGCCCGAGTGAAGCCGCCGCTGTGAGCGGGCGGGAGGTTGGAGGTACCACGTCAGGCAGCGGCAGCGGCGCCGAGTACCGGATCGAGGACCTGGCCCATGCCAGCGGGGCCACGGTGCGCACGATCAGGGGGTACCAGGACCGCGGGCTGCTGCCGACGCCGGAGCGGCGCGGGCGGGCCAATGTGTACGGGGAGGCGCATCTGGCCCGGCTGCTCCAGATCGCTGACCTGCTCGACCGGGGCTACACCTTGGCCAGCATCAAGGAGTTGCTGGAGGCGTGGGACGCGGGGCGCGGGCTGGGCGGCGTGCTCGGCCTGGTCGCCGAGGTGCACGGGCCCTGGACCGACGAGGAGGCGGACCGGATCACCCGATCGGAGCTGGACGCGAGGTTCGGCGGCACGCAGGACGACGAGGCGATCGCGGAGGCGGTGGCGCTCGGCGTACTGGAGCGCGTCCCGGGCAAGGCCGACGAGTTCCTCGTACCGAGCCCGCAAGAGCTGGCGGTAGCCGTGGAGTTGCATGCGGCAGGCGTCCCGCTGCTCGCGATCTCCGGTCATCTCACGGAACTTCGCGGCCAGGTCGAGCACATAGCCTCCCGTTTCCTGGAGTTCACCACCGAGCATGTCTTCGCCCGCTATCTCGGCCACCGGCCACCCACCGACTCCGACGCGGCCGAGGCAGCGTCGATGGTGCGCCGGCTGCGACCGCTCGCGCAGCAGACGGTGGACGCCGAACTGGCGCGCGCGATGCGGATGTTCGCCACCCGGCATCTGCATCATCACCTCGGCGCCCAGGAAAGCACGATCGAAGGCAGCGAGACCCGGCCGGTGCTCCTGCCGGCCCGGACAACGCAGGCTGTGCAGGGGCTGGTTGGGGCCGACCAGGTGGCAGCCTTCGTGGCGGCGGCCGCCGAACGCGAGGTGCAGGCACGTACCTTGGACGCGCTTACCTCATCTCACGCAACAGCCAACAAAGTTGATGAAAAGGGTTAAGTTGCCTGCCGGTTGTCCACAGAGTTATCAAACAGCCTGTGGATAAGTGGAGTTGGCTGTGGATCAAACATCGGTGCGAAGAAAGACGAAAAGAAGCCTGTAAGAAATCCGGATGCACCGATGAACCGCGCACGGGCACTCTGGCGGGATGGACGAACGTCGCACCGTCAAGGTGTCCAAGTACCTCTCGAAACATCTGCGGCACCAGCCGGAGCGCATCGGCATCACCCTCGACGGCAACGGCTGGGTGGGCGTCGAGACGCTGCTGAGCGCGGCGGCCCTCCACGGCTTCGCCATCAGCCGCGCCGAGCTCGACCACGTGGTCACCGTCAACGACAAGCGCCGCTTCACGGTGGCCGGCGACCGCATCCGCGCCAACCAGGGCCACACGGTCACCGTCGACCTGGACCTGCCGCCCGCGGAGCCGCCGGCGTACCTCTACCACGGGACGGTGGCCCAGACGCTGGACGCGATCCGGGCCGAGGGCCTGCGCCCCATGACCCGCCACCACGTCCACCTCTCCCCCGACCGCGAGACGGCCACCCGGGTCGGCGCCCGCCGTGGCCGTCCTCTGGTCCTCACGGTCGACGCGGGCGCCATGCACCGCGCCGGCCATGTGTTCCGGGTCAGCGCCAACGGGGTCTGGCTCGCCGACGCGGTGCCGCCTCGGTTCCTGCTGCTCCGGGAAGGAAACCGGCCCGGCCGTCAGCTCAGCTGAGCGAGCGCCTCCGTCGCGATGCGCTCGTGGACGGCCGGGTCGGTGTCGAAGTCCGAGTCCGGGATCGGAGCGTGGATGGCGATCTCGGTGAATCCGAGCTCCGCGTGGCGGCCCGCGAAGTCGACGAAGGCGTCCACCGACTCCAGCGGGGTGTTGCGGTCCGGGGTGAAGCCGGTGAGCAGGATCCGGTCCAGTTCGGAGGCGTCCCGGCCGACCTCCTCGCAGGCGGCGGCGAGCTTCCTGCTCTGCTCGCGGAGCGCCTCCACCGACTGCTCGGGCGTGCCGCTCTCGTACAGCTTCGGGTCGCCGGTGGTCACCCACGCCTGCCCATGGCGGGCGGCCAGCCGCAGACCGCGCGGGCCGGTCGCCGCGACCGCGAACGGCAGCCGGGGTCGCTGGACGCAGCCCGGGATGTTGCGGGCCTCCACGGCGGAGTAGTGCGTCCCCTCATGAGTCACCGCGTCCTCGGTGAGCAGCCGGTCCAGGAGCGGGACGAACTCGCCGAACCGGTCGGCACGCTCCTTCGGGGTCCACGCCTCCTGGCCCAGCGCGGTGGCGTCGAACCCGCTGCCTCCGGCGCCGATGCCGAGCGTGATCCGGCCGCCGGAGATGTCGTCCAGCGAGATCAGCTCCTTGGCTAGGGTCACGGGGTGGCGGAAGTTCGGCGAGGTGACCAGCGTGCCGAGGCGCAGCCGGCTCGTGGCGGTCGCGGCCGCGGTGAGCGTGGGGAGCGCGCCGAACCACGTACGGTCGCGGAAGCTCCGCCAGGAGAGGTGGTCGTAGGTGTAGGCGGTGTGGAAGCCCAGCTCCTCGGCGCGCACCCACGCGTCGCGGCCTCCTTCGTGCCAGCGGTCGATCGGCAGAATCACAGTGCTCAGTCGCATGAGGACGACCCTACGAGAGGCCCAGCAGGTGGCGCATCGCCTCCGCCGCACGGACGGCGGCGTCACCGCAGCAGTTGTTGAACAGGACGTGGACCTCCCGCGCCCGCTCGGCCGTCGCGCGGATGCGCGGTACCCACTCGGTGAGTTCCTCCGGCGTGTAGGTGTGCCGGAACCTCTCCTCCTTGGTGCCGGTTCCCCAGGCGGTGTTGCGGCCGTGGAACCGCACCAGCGCGAGCGCCGAAGTGGTGACCCGTACGACCGGTGGTACGGACATGGGCAGCGTCTGCACCATGTCCACGGCCACGGCGGTCGCGTCCAGCTCGGTCAGCAGGGCGGTCGTCGCGTCGCGGTGGTCCTCGCGCCACCAGCCCGGATGCCGGAACTCCACGGCCACCGGCCAGCCCGCCGCCCGCTCACGGCACCGGCGCAGGAACTCCACCGCCGGCCGGCCCGGCTGGAGCCCGGGCGGGAACTGGAACACCAGCGTCCCGAGCCGGCCGGAGGCCCGCAGCGGTTCGAGGGCCGCGCTGTACCGATTCCAGACCTCGTCGAGGAGCCCGGGATCGACACCGTCACGTGCCGACTGCCGCACCAGGGCCGGGCGCAGGTCGGCGGGGAGCGCTTCCGGTCGGGTCGGATGGCCGGTGAGCAGGGAGAACGCCTTCACATCGAACCGGAAGCCCGCAGGCGTGCGGTCCGCCCACAGCAGGCTGTTGCGGGTGGACGGCAGTCCGTAATACGTGGAGTCCACCTCGGCCACCGGAAACCGCTCGGCGTAGTGCCGCAGCCTGCCCTCGGCATCGCGGCGGCCCGGCGGGTACCAGCCGCTCGCCACCAGCGCCTTGTCCGTCCATGAGCAGGTTCCGACGCGGATCTCTCCCATCCCGCACGCCTTCCCCGAGGACTCCGGCGGACTCCTCGCGTGCGCCTGAAACTCTTTGGCATATGCCTGAGGAATGTTCTGCAGTTCAGAGGCGCGCCCACTCACATGTGCGCCCCTCCGCACGCACGTGCACTCCGGTGGGCGAGAATGACGAGGTGACCTCAGCTACCGATGCGCCTCTGCCTGCCGTGACCCGGCTGATCGCGACCGACCTGGACGGCACCCTGCTGCGTGACGACAAGACCCTCTCCGCGCGCACCGTCGCCGCGCTCGCGGCGGCCGAGGAAGCCGGGATCGAGGTCTTCTTCGTCACCGGCAGGCCGGCCCGCTGGATGGGCGTCGTCAGCGACCATGTGCAGGGTCACGGGCTGGCGATCTGCGCGAACGGCGCCGTGGTCACCGATCTGCGGGCGGACCGCGAGCTGCTCACCGTACGGGCGCTGGAGCGCGAGGCCGCTCTGCACGTCGTGCACACGCTGCGCGATGTCGCTCCCGGCACCTCCTTCGCCGTCGAGCTGACCACCGGCATCCACTACGAGCCGGCCTATCCGCCCTTCCACCTGGACCCGGGCGCCACCGTCGCCATCGCGGAGAAGCTGCTGCACGAGGACGTGCCGGGCGAGGGCGCTCCGGTGCTGAAGCTCCTCGCCCACCACACCGAGATGCCGCCGGACGCCTTCCTCGCTCTGGCCCGTACGGCGGCCGGGGAGCGGGCCTCCATCACCCGGTCCAGCCCCTCCGCGCTCCTGGAGGTCAGCGGGCTCGGCGTCTCCAAGGCCAGCACGCTCGCCGCCTGTTGCGAGGAGCGCGGCATCGCGCCCACCGAGGTGGTCGCCTTCGGCGACATGCCGAACGACGTCGAGATGCTCGGCTGGGCCGGAGCCTCGTACGCGATGGGCAACGCCCACCCCGCCGCGCTGGCCGCCGCCTCGGGGCAGACCCTCACCAACGAGGAGGACGGCGTGGCCGTGGTCATCGAGCGGATCCTCGCCGGCCGCTGACAGCCGTCACCTGAGCGACTCGCCGTGCCACCCGCTGACCGCGCGCACCGGCCGCCTCACAGCGGCGCCTCCCACACCACCGTCGTCCCGCCCCCGTCCTCCCCGATCCCCGGCCCGAACCAGCTCGCCCCGCCCAGCGACTCCGCCCGGCGCGCCAGGTTCCGCAGCCCACTGCGGCGACCGCCCTCCGGGATGCCGACCCCGTCGTCCGCCACCGAGAGACGCACCGCGCTCCGCCCGTCCGGCAGGGTCGCCGTGGCGTCCACGACCACGTCGATCACCGAGGCTCCGGCGTGCCGGAACGCGTTGGACAGGGCCTCGCGCAGCGCGGCGACCAGGTTCTTGCCGGTCAGCTCGCCGACGAGCGCGTCCACGGTGCCGAGGAAGCGGTGCGAGGGCTTGAAGCCGAGCGGGACCGCCGCCATGTTGATCTCCCGCAGAACACGGGTGCGGAGCCCCGACGGGGCCTCGGCCGGTTCCTGCTGGAGCGCGAAGATCGCCGTACGGATCTCCTGGATGGTCACGTCCAGCTCGTCGACCGCCCGGCCCACACCGGTCCGCACCTCCGGGACCACCGACCGGCGCTGGGCGCTCTCCAGCATCATCCCGGTGGCGAACAGCCGCTGGATGACGAGGTCGTGGAGGTCGCGGGCGATCCGGTCGCGGTCCTCGTAGACCGCGAGCCGCTCCCGGTCGCGCTGCGCCTCGGCCATCATCAGCGCGAGGGCCGCCTGCGAGGCGAACTGGGTGGCGAGTGTCCGCTCGGTCCGGCTGAACGGCCGCGCGCCGCGCGCCCGGGGCGTCGCCAGTGCGCCGAGCACCCGGCCGCCGCTCTGCAGCGGCAGCAGCATGCTGGGCCCGAAGAGGCCGGCCAGCCTGGTGACCATCCGGCTGTCGGCGGCCGAGTCGTCGATGAAGACCGCCTCGCCCGCCAGCAGTTTCGCCACCACCGTGGAGCGGGCCGGGATGATCACTCCGAGCGAGGACGAGGGGTCGTCGGCGGAGACCGCGACGATCTCCAGCCCGCCGTCACCGGTGGGCAGCAGCACGATCCCGGCGGCGGAATCGGCGAGGTGGCGGGCCTGTTCGGCGACCACGGAGAGCGCGTCGTCGGCGTCCCCGCCCGAGAGGAGAGCGGTGGTCACCGCCACCGAACCGTCGATCCAGCGCTCCCGCTGGCGCGCCGCCTCGTACAGCCGGGCGTTGCCGATGGCGATCCCGGCCTCGGTGGCGAGCACCCGCACCATGTGCAGGTCGTAGTCGCTGAACTCGCCGCCGTCCTGCTTCTCGGTCAGGTAGAGGTTGCCGAAGACCTCTCCCTGGACCCGGATCGGTACGCCGAGGAAGCTCCGCATCGGCGGGTGGCCCGACGGAAATCCGGCGGAGCGCGGATCACCGGCCAGATCGGCCAGCCGTACGGGTTCGGGATCGTGGATCAGCGCGCCCAGCAGACCCCGGTGGCCGTCGGGTGTGCGCCCGATCGCCCGCGCGACCTCGTCCGGGACGCCGTGCGTGACGAAGTCGGAGAGCCCTTCACCCGCCTCGTCGACGACGCCGATGGCGGCGTACCGGGCGTGGGCGAGCTCGGCGGCGGTCGCACAGATGCGGTCGAGAGTGGAGTGCAGCTCCAGCCCGGTGCCGACCGCACGCATCGCCTCCAGGAGTTGCGGGACCCGGGCGGTCAGCTCGGTGGAGAGGCCTTGCAGGCTGCGAGTGGCCTGCGTGGCGGCGTCGAGTGAGTCCTGCGGGTCCGGCTCCGGCTCTGCCATGAGCCGAGCCTAGTTAGTGGCGATTGCGGAGGAAAGTCGGGTTTTTCCTCCGCAGGCCGGCCACACAGGCTCACGCCCTCGCCGCCACCGTCTCCTTCTCCCGTTCCAGCATCCGGCGCAGCGGCCCTTCCTCGGCCGCCAGCTCCGCGTACGGTCCGCGCTGCGCCACCCGGCCCGCCTCCAGCACCAGCACCTCGTCGACCGCCTCGACTCCGGCCAGCCGGTGGGTGATCAGGACGGTCGTCCGCCCTTCGGTCGCCGCCAGCAGGTCGGCGGTGAGCGCGTCGGCGGTCGCCAGGTCGAGGTGCTCGGCCGGCTCGTCCAGGACGAGGACCGGGAAGTCGGCCAGCAGCGCCCGGGCCAGGGCCAGGCGCTGGCGCTGGCCGCCGGAGAGCCGGGCGCCGTGCTCACCCACCGGAGTGTCCAGCCCCTCCGGGAGCGAGCGGACCCACTCCAGCAGCCGGGCCCGGGAGAGCGCGTCGTCCAGTTCGGCGTCGGTCGCGCCGGTACGGGCGAGGCGCAGGTTCTCGCGGATGGAACTGTCGAAGACGTGGGCGTCCTGGGCGCACAGGCCGACGGAGCGCCGTACGGTGTCGCCGTCCAGGTCGGCCGCCTGCACACCGCCGAGGCGGTACGTCCCCGAGGAGGCGTCCAGGAAGCGGAGGAGGACCTGCGCGAGCGTCGTCTTGCCGGAGCCGGAAGGGCCGACGACGGCGATCCGGCGGCCGGGCACCAAGGTGAGGTCGAGCGGCTCCAGGGCGTCGCGGTCGGCCCCCGGGTAGCGGGCCGAGAGACCCCGTACCTCCAGCGGGAACGGCGAGGCAGGCGCATCCGCCGGGCTCGCGGGCTCCTGTACGGGGACGGGGGCGTCGAGCACCTCGTACACGCGCTCCGCGCTCCGCAGCACCCGCTGGCGGTACTGCACCGCGAGCGGCATTCCGGTGACGGCCTCGAAGGCGGCGAGCGGCGTGAGCACCACCACCGCGAGCGCGACGCCGGAGAGTCGGCCGTCCTTCACGGCGGGCACGGCGACGAGTGCGGCGGCCACCACGGTGAGCCCGCAGACCAGGGCCGAGAGGCCGCCGCCGAGGGCCGTGGCGGTGGCCGCGCGGGAGGCGATCCGGGTCAGCAGGCCGTCGGCGGTCCGCATGTGGGCCTGGCGGGCCGGGAGCGCGCCGGCGACGGTCAGCTCGGCCGTTCCGCCGAGGAGATCGGTGACGCGGGTGGCCAGGGCGGCGCGCGCGGGCGCCAGCTGACGTTCCGTACGGCGGGCGAAGGCACCGCTGACCAGCGGCACACCGACGCCGGCGACGAGCAGCCCGCCCGCCAGGACCACGCCCGCCTCGGGCAGCAGCCAGCCGGTGAACCCGGCGGCGGCCACCGAGACCGTGAGCGCGGTTCCGGCGGGCAGCAGCCAGCGCAGCCAGTAGTCCTGGAGCGCGTCCACATCGGCGACGAGCCGGGAGAGCAGATCACCTCGGCGCACCGTGCGCAGCCCGGCGGGCGCGACACGTTCGAGGCCGCGGTAGACCGCCACCCGCAGTTCGGCCAGCAGCTTGAGCACGGCGTCGTGGGAGACGAGGCGCTCCGCGTACCGGAAGACCGCCCGGCCGATGCCGAAGGCGCGCGTCGCCGTGACGGCCATCATCAGGTAGAGCACGGGCGGCTGTTCGGAGGCTCGGGAGATCAGCCAGCCGGAGACGGCCATGAGCCCCACGGCCGAACCGACGGCGAGGCTGCCGAGCAGCAGCGCCAGGCCCAGCTGCCCGCGCTGCGCACCCGCCGCCTCCCGGACCCGCGCGAGGACCCGCCCGGAGCGCGCGTCGGTCTCCCGCAGCACCTCGGTCGCGGCCTCCCGTACGTCTCCGGGCTCCAGCAGGTCCGCCGCCTCCAGCACGTCTCCGGGCCGCCGCGCGTCCAGCGGCTCACCGCCCGCGAGGGGCTGCGGAACGGGCAGTCCGGGCGCATCCGTCGTGGCAGGCACGGAAGCCTGCACCTCGCGCGGCTCCAGCGTCACCACCCGGTCCGCCACCGCGAGCAGCGCCGGGCGGTGGACGACCAGGAGCACGGTCCGGCCCACCGCCAGCCTCCGTACGGCCTCGACGATGCCCGCCTCCGTTTCGCCGTCCAGGCTCGCGGTCGGCTCGTCCAGGAGCAGCAGCGGCCGGTCGGCCAGGAACGCGCGGGCCAGGGCGAGGCGCTGGCGCTGACCGGCGGAGAGCCCGGCCCCGTCCTCGCCGAGCAGGGTCCGCTCGCCGTCCGGCAGCTCGGCAACGAAGTCGTACGCACCGGCCTCCCGCAGCGCCGCCGCCACCGCCTCGTCGGCGGCGTCGGGCCGGGCGAGGCGGACGTTCTCCGCGATCGTGCCCGCGAAGAGGTGCGGCCGCTGCGGCACCCAGGCGATCCGGCTCCGCCAGCGCTCCAGGTCCAGCTCCGCGAGGTCCCGGCCACCGACCCGGACGTGTCCCTCATCCGGTACGGCGAACCCCAGGACCACGTTCAGCAGCGTCGACTTGCCGACGCCGCTCCGCCCGACCAAGGCCACGGTCTCCCCCGGCTCGACGGTGAGCGAGGCCGCGTCCAGCGACGGATCGGTGCGGCCCTCATGGCGTACCGTCACGTCCTCCAGCTCCAGGCGCGTCGAGTCCGGCACGTCCTCGGTGCCGCCGGCCCGGGGCTCGGTCTCCAGGACCGCGAAGATCTCCTCGGCGGCCGAGAGCCCCTCCGCCGCCGCGTGGTACTGCGCACCGACCTGCCGGATCGGCAGATATGCCTCCGGGGCCAGGATCAGGACCACCAGACCGGTGTAGAGGTCGAGCTCTCCGTGTACCAGCCGCATGCCGATGGTGACGGCGACGAGCGCGACCGACAGGGTCGCGAGCAGCTCCAGGGCGAACGAGGAGAGGAAGGCGATCCGCAGAGTGCGCAGGGTGGCCCGGCGGTACTGCGAGGTGATGGTGCGGATCGACTCCGCCTGCGCCTTGGCGCGGCCGAAGACCTTGAGCGTCGGCAGCCCGGCGACGACGTCCAGGAAGTGACCGGAGAGCCGGGAGAGCAGCTGCCACTGCCGGTCCATCCGGGACTGGGTGGCCCAGCCGATCAGGATCATGAAGAGCGGAATGAGCGGCAGCGTGACCACGATGATCGCCGCCGAGACCCAGTCCTCGGTGACGATCCGGGCCAGCACCGCCACCGGCACGACGACCGCGAGTCCGAGCTGCGGCAGATAGCGCGCGAAGTAGTCGTCGAGCGCGTCCACTCCACGTGTCGCCAGCGCCACCAGAGAGCCGGTGCGCTGACCGCTCAGCCAGCCGGGTCCGAGCTGCGCGGCCCGCTCCAGGAGCCGGCCGCGCAGCTCGGACTTGACCGCCGCGCTCGCCCGGTGGGCCGCCAGCTCGGTGAGCCAGGCGACCAGGGCGCGGCCGACGGCGACCGCCGCGAGCAGGAGCAACGGCGTACGGAGCTCGGTGACGGTGAGCCCGTCCTCGAACCCGCCCACCACGACCTCCGCGATGAGCATCGCCTGAGCGATCACCAGCGCGGCGCCGACCAGGCCGAGACCCACCACGGCAGCAAGGAAGAAGCGGGTGGCTCGGGCGTACCGCACCAGACGCGGGTCGATCGGTTTCACGTGAAACATCCCCCAGCGGTGTCAGCGAGGTGAGCCGGGTCGTGTTTCACGTGAAACACGACCCGGCGAGGCCGGTACGGATCAGTGCGCATCCGCGATGTGCTGGGTGCCGATCCGCTTGCGGAACACCCAGTACGTCCAGCTCTGGTACAGCAACACCATCGGTGTGGCGATGCCGGCGCACCAAGTCATGATCTTCAGCGTGTACGGCGTGGAGGAGGCGTTGGTGACCGTGAGGTTCCAGGCCTCGTTCAGCGAGGATGGCATGACGTTCGGGAAGAGCGTCAGGAACAGCATCCCCACCGCTGCCACGATCGTCAGTCCCGAGAACGCGAACGACCAGCCCTCGCGTCCCTTGGCGATGGCCCCGATCGCCGCCACCAGCGCCACCACCGCCACGATCAGCGCCGCCAGGCTCCATCGGCCACCGCTCGCGGCCTGGGTCCAGAGCAGGAATCCCAGCGCCAGCACCGCCGTGGCCAGGCCCAGCTTCAGCGCCAGCGAGCGCGCCCGTACCCGGATGTCACCGGCCGTCTTGAGCGCGGCGAACACCGCGCCGTGGAAGGTGAAGAGGAAGAGCGTGACGAGCCCGCCGAGGAGCGCGTACGGGTTCAGCAGGTCGAAGAAGTTGCCGACGTACTCCATGTCGGCGTCGATCTTCACACCGCGCACGATGTTCCCGAAGGCCACGCCCCACAGCACCGCCGGGATGAGCGAGGTCCAGAAGATGGCGTTCTCCCAGTTCGTCTGCCACCGCTCACCGGTCCGCTTGGCCCGGTACTCGAAGGCGACGCCGCGCACGATCAGGCAGAGCAGGATGATCAGCAGCGGCAGGTAGAAGCCGGAGAACAGCGTGGCGTACCACTCGGGGAAGGCGGCGAAGGTCGCGCCGCCCGCACTGAGCAGCCAGACCTCGTTGCCGTCCCAGACGGGCCCGATCGTGTTGATGAGGACCCGCCGCTCCTTGCGGTCGCGGGCGAGCAGCTTGGTGAGGACTCCGATGCCGAAGTCGAATCCCTCCAGGAAGAAGTAGCCGATCCAGAGGACGGCGATGAGCACGAACCAGATGTCGTGGAGTTCCATCTCTCAGCTCCTGTGCTCTCAGTACGAGAAGGCCATGGGCCGGTCGGCGTCTTCGTCGTCGTGGCCGTTGATCCGGGTGGGCGGGTTGAGGTCGGACTCGGTGAGCTCCGGCGGCCCGGCCTTGATGTACTTCACGAGCAGCTTGACCTCGACGACCGCGAGGATCGCGTAGACGAGGGTGAAAAGGATCATCGAGGTGAGGATCTCGCCCTGCGATACGCCGGGGGAGACCCCGTCGCGGGTCTGGAGGACGCCGTAGACCACCCATGGCTGGCGGCCCATCTCGGTGAAGATCCAGCCCCAGGAGTTGGCGATGAGCGGGAAGAGCAGGGTCCAGAGTGCGGTGAGCCAGTAGAGCTTGGTGAACTTCGGGCTCAGCGCCTTGTTCCGGAAGAGGACCAGGTTCGGCACCTCGTCCTCACCGGTCCGCAGCGCCGGTGGCAGCAGGAACTTCCGCCGGGTCAGCCAGAGCCCGAGGATGCCGAGGCCGAAGGAGGCCATCCCGAAGCCGATCATCCAGCGGAAGCCCCAGAACGCGACCGGGATGTTGGGCCGGTAGTCGCCGGGACCGTACTTCTCCTCCAGCGTCTTGTTGATGTCGTTGATGCCGGGGACGTAGGAGTTCAGGTCGTTGTCGGCGAGGAAGGAGAGCACGCCGGGCAGCGAGATCTCGACGGAGTTGTGGCCCTCGCTGACATCTCCGTACGCGAAGATCGAGAAGGGCGCGCCGTTCTGCCCGTCCCACAGCGCCTCGGCGGCGGCCATCTTCATCGGCTGCTGGCGGAACATCACCTTGGCCAGTGAGTCGCCGCTGACGGCGGTGAGCAGTCCGGCGATGACGACCGTGACCAGACCGAGCCGCAGCGAGGTCCGCATCACCGGGATGTGCTTCTTGCGCGCGAGGTGGAAGGCGGCGATGCCGACCATGAACGCCCCGCCGACCAGGAAGGCCGCCGTGATGGTGTGGAAGAACTGCGTCACCGCGGTGTCCTGGGTGAGCACCTTCCAGAAGTCGGTGAGCTCGGCGCGGCCGCGCTCCTCGTTGATGCGGTAGCCGACCGGGTGCTGCATCCAGGAGTTGGCCGCCAGGATGAAGTAGGCGGAGAGGATCGTGCCGAGCGAGACCATCCACATGCAGGCGAGGTGGATCTTCTTCGGCAGCCGGTCCCAGCCGAAGATCCACAGCCCGATGAAGGTGGACTCGAAGAAGAAGGCGATCAGCGCCTCGAAGGCGAGCGGAGCGCCGAAGACGTCACCGACGAAGCGCGAGTAGTCCGACCAGTTCATACCGAACTGGAACTCCTGGACGATGCCCGTCACAACGCCCATGGCGATGTTGATCAGGAACAGCTTGCCCCAGAACTTGGTGGCCCTGAGGTACTTCTCGTTGTTCGTCCGCACCCAGGCGGTCTGCAGGCCGGCGGTGAGCGCGGCGAGCGAGATCGTCAGCGGAACGAAGAGGAAGTGGTAGACGGTGGTGATGCCGAACTGCCAGCGCGCCAGGGTCTCCGGCGCCAGAGCGAGGTCCACGTCGTCTTTCTCCTTACGTCGCCGTGGTGACGCCACGTCGCCGTGGCCACACCGGGCACTCCGCCCCTTTAATCCCACCGATCATGGGACCAAACGGGGCACGCTTGTGAACGCGTTCACATTCACAAGCAATTATGGCGCACACACTTTCGGGCCGTTCGCCGGGGGTACCCCTTTCGGCCACACGCGCCCCTGGACGTACGCAAAAGGCCCCTGACCTCGTAGAACGAGGTCAGGGGCCACCGGCCGCCGAGCGCCGAAGTGCTACAGCTCCGCGCGGAACGCCTCCGCCGCCTTCAGGAAGAGGTCGTTGCCCTCGCTCTCCCCGATCGAGACCCGTACGCCCTCACCCTTGAACGGCCGCACCACCACACCGGCCCGCTCACAGGCGGCGGCGAAGTCGAGGGTCCGCTCGCCGAGCCGCAGCCAGACGAAGTTGGCGTGCGACTCCGGCACGGTCCAGCCCTGCCGCACCAGCTCCTCGCCCACCCGGCTCCGCTCGGAGACCAGCGAGCCGACCCGGCCCAGCAGCTCGTCCTCGGCGCGCAGCGAGGCGACCGCCGCGTCCTGCGCGAGCTGGCTGACGCCGAAGGGGACGGCGGTCTTCCGCAGCGCGGCGGCCACCGGCTCATGGGCGACGGCGAACCCGACGCGCAGCCCCGCGAGCCCGTACGCCTTCGAGAAGGTCCGCAGCACCGCCACATTGGGCCGGTCCCGGTAGATCTCGATGCCGTCGGGCACATCGGCGTCCCGGATGAACTCCTTGTACGCCTCGTCGAGCACCACCAGCACATCGCTCGGCACCCGGTCCAGGAACCGCTCCAGCTCGGCCCGGCGCACCACGGTCCCGGTGGGGTTGTTCGGGTTGCAGACGAAGATCAGCCGGGTCCGGTCGGTGATCGCCGCGGCCATCGCGTCGAGATCGTGCACCTCACCGCTGGTCAGCGGGACCTTCACCGAGGTCGCACCGCTCACCTGCGTGATGATCGGGTACGCCTCGAAGGACCGCCAGGCGTAGATGACCTCGTCGCCCGGGCCCGAGGTGGCCTGGAGCAGCTGCTGCGCCACCCCGACCGATCCGGTGCCGGTGGCCAGGCGCGAGAGCGGCACACCGAACCGGTCCGACAACTCGCTCATCAGCCCGGTGCACGCCATGTCCGGGTAGCGGTTGAAGCTGCCCGCCGCACTGATCGCCGACTCCAGGACCCCCGGCAGCGGCGGGTAGGGGTTCTCGTTGGAGGACAGCTTGTACGCGACCGGTCCGCCGACCGCGGCCGGCTTGCCCGGCACATAGGCGGGAACACCGTCCAGCTCGGCGCGCAGCTTGGGGCTCGTCTCGCTCACCGCAGGTCCTCCTCGACCGTCGTACGCATCCATACCGTCGTACACATCAATACTGCTCACCTTATGAGGATTGGGCGCCGCTGCGAATGGCCCGGGAGCGGAATCTCCCGCAGTGCCGGGAATGGTCCGCGCCAGGAGGCTTCCTCAGGGGGAGCGTTTGCAGTTCCGGCGCGCGCCCGTGTCTCACGCCGTGGCGCGCGTCCCCCGAAGTGGTGAGTTGAGACCTCTTCGAGACATCGACCATTCAGCAGGCCGTCGACCGCCAACACCTGACACATTAAAGCCAGAGCCGCCAACGCCCTTTCTTTGCAAGGCAATTGACAGTGAATGATCATGCAGAAACGTGCCTGTCAATGGGTGCATATGCGACCGGACCGACCACCCCTCGGAGCCCTACTATCGGCTCGCCATGACAGCAGCAGGGAAGCACCAGGTGAGCCGGACGGAGACCCCCCGGCGCAGCGGCCGGCCAGGACGGGCGGGGATCCGTGATGTGGCCGCCGCGGCCGGAGTCTCGATCACGACCGTCTCCGACGCGCTCAACGGCAAGGGCAGGCTCCCGGACGCCACCCGCAGCCATGTCCGCGAGGTCGCAGAGCGCTTGGGCTACCGCCCCTCCGCAGCGGCCCGAACCCTCCGTACCGGCAAGTCGGGGCTGATCGGCCTGACCGTGACCACGTACGGGGATGAACCTTTCACCTTCACCGAATTCGCGTACTTCGCGGAGATGGCGAGAGCCGCGACCTCGGCGGCGCTCGCCCGCGGCTACGCACTCGTCATCCTCCCCGCCACCTCCCGCCACGACGTCTGGTCGAACGTCGCGCTCGACGGGACCGTCGTCATCGACCCCTCCGACCAGGACCCGGTCGTCACCGAACTCGTCCGCCAAGGGCTGCCCGTCGTCTCGGACGGCCGCCCGGCCGGCACGCTCCCCGTCACCGCCTGGGTCGACAACGACCACCGGGCCGCCGTGCTCGACCTCCTCGACCACCTCGCCGCCGCCGGGGCCCGCCGGATCGGCCTGCTGACCGGCACCACCACCGACACGTACACGCGGCTCTCCACCACCGCCTACCTCCACTGGTGCGAGCGGGTCGGCCAGGATCCCGTCTACGAGTCCTACCCGGCACACGACCCCTGCGCGGGCGCGGTCGCCGCCGACCGGCTGCTCGCCCGACCGGACCGGCCCGACGCCGTCTACGGGCTCTTCGACCCCAACGGCACCGACCTCCTCGCGGCCGCCCGCCGCTACGGCCTGCGGGTCCCCGAGGACCTGCTGCTGGTCTGCTGCAGCGAGTCCACCGTGTACGCGGCCACCGAACCGCCCATCACGACGCTCTCGCTGAAGCCGCGCCGCATCGGCACGGCCGTCGTCCAGCTCCTCATCGACGCCATCGAAGGCGTGGAGCACGACGGTCCGGTGGAGCAGGTGATACCGACGGAGCTCATCGTCCGGACCTCCTCGCAACGCCGTCCACCGCGCACCACGGTCAGCCCGCCACGCTCCCCGAGCAGGGATTGATCGTCTTTTTTCGGACCAATCGGCCGGTGAACCGTACGTGCGCGCGGATTCACCACCCCTGGTGCGTCACACAGATCGATCCGCATTCCTATGATGGGCGCACGACACCGCGGACCACCTCTACCAGGCAGGGCCCGTCAGGTGTACGGCGGCGCGACGGTGGTGGAGGGGTCGATGACTCAGGGGGCCGGTCAGGAACCCGTGGTGCGGACGGCGACGTTGCGTGACTTCAGAGTTCCGCCGTACGCGCAGACACCCGTACCACCGCCGGCGCCCGGCGCGGCGCCGCACCCGTCCGTGCCTCCGCACGCGCCGGCGCCGCCCGCGCCGCACGCCTCCGTGCTCCCGCACGCCCCCGCCCCGCCCCGCCCGCCGCATCCCGGCAACGTGGCCGTCGGCGACGAGCCTCCGGAGGGCTACACCCCCACCGAGCGCGACCTCCCGGTCATCAACCGCGGCGACACCGTCGCGATGGACACCGTCCCCGAGTCCCGTCCCGTCACCGAGGAAGGGCGCGGCCCGCTCTTCGTCGTCGGCGACGTCCACGGCTATCTGGACGAGCTGCTGGCCGCCCTCGCCGCGCAGGGCCTCATCGACGCCGACGGCAACTGGGCCGCGGGCAACGCCCGGCTCTGGTTCCTGGGCGACTTCACCGACCGGGGCCCGGACGGCATCGGCGTCATCGACCTCGTCATGCGGCTCTCCGCCGAGGCGGCGGCGGCCGGCGGCTACTGCAAGGCCCTGATGGGCAATCACGAACTGCTGCTGATCGGCGCCAAGCGGTTCTCCGACACCCCCGTCAACTCCGGTGCGGGCACCGCCACCTTCCAGGCCGCCTGGCTGCTCAACGGCGGCCAGAAGAGCGACATGGACCGCCTTCAGGACGTGCACCTGCAGTGGATGTCCCGGCTCGACGCGGTCGTCGAGGAGGACGGGCATCTGCTGATGCACTCCGACACGACGGCCTACCTGGACTACGGCACCACCATCGACGCCGTCAACGACACGATCACCGACATCCTCACGCGCAACGACGCCGACGAGTGCTGGGACCTCTTCCGCAAGCTCACCAAGCGGTTCGCCTTCCGCGACGAGGGCGGCGCACAAGCGGTGCGCGAGCTGCTGACGACGTACGGCGGACAGCGCGTCGTCCACGGTCACAGCCCGATTCCGTACCTCCTGGGCGAGGTCGGCACGGAGGACGGCGAGGACGGTTCGGGGCCGGTGGTGAACGGTCCGCACGTCTACGCGGACGGGCTCGCCATCGCCATGGACGGCGGAGTGACCATGGCCGGAAAGCTTCTGGTCGTCCAACTCCCGCTGCATGACTGAGCGCTGACGGGGAAGACGCTCCTGGATCGGACCGCGCCGATCATCGGGCCTATTTCCGGAAACACCCTGTCACCGCGCGCCGTGAGCGCTCTACCATCGGCTCATCAGTAGCAGGCTCTCCTCCGTTTCCGCCCGATCGCCCGGCCAACGCGGGCTGCCGGGCCCGACGGAGCATCGGGGGATGCAGATGACAAGCGCTCCGCACCTGCAAGCCGAGGACGGTCCCGAGTACGCCCGGATCCTCGGCGACGCGCTGCGTCACGCCCACGAACGCCCGGACCTGGAAGGCGTCGGCGACCGGCTCAACACCGAACAGCTGCGCACGATGGCGCTCAACGCCACGGCGCTGATCACCTCCGCCGCGGCCACCGAGTACGAGCACTACGTCAAGGCCCGGACCGAGCTGCGCGCGGCGAACGCGACCGTACCGGAGGGCGAGCAGTACGGGGACGCCTCGTCGGCCACCGGGCCGGGCGCCGGCGTAGGAGCGGTCCTCACGGTCCTGACGCCGCTCCTCGCGGGCGCCGCCGCCGTGATCTTCCTGCTCGTCGGCTATCTGATGAGGGCCCTCAGCCCGTCCGTCGGCTTTGGCACCACCATGGTCGCGGCCGGGTGGTTCTTCGCGGCCCTCGCCGCCGCGGCCATCCTGGTCGCCGCCGTGGGACTGCTCGTCACGGCCCTGCGCAACGGTTCGACCTCGCTCGCCGCCGAGGACGAGGAGGCCGAGCTTCCGGAAGAGGTCGCCCGGGCCCGGGAGGCCTGGCGCCACGCGCTGCTGGAGCGCGGCATCCTGCCGTTCCTGCGGGATGCCCTGGCCGACCCGACCGCGGGCCCCGCCGCGCGGACCCCGCACCGCTCGCCCAACCGCATCCCGAAGGTCGGCTACAGCAGGCCGGACTTCTCCGGCCCGGAGGACGGCCCGTCGGCCGGACCCCGCCCGACCTTCACGAGCCCCGACTTCACCAGCCCGGACTTCGGCGGACCGGACCACCGGCCGGAGTAGGACCCGCGCGTTCCGAAAAACGCCACAGGCCGGGGCGGCGAGTGCCGCGCCCGGCCTGTGCGACGCTCCGGCAGGGCCGGAGCAGTGGTGGATCAGACCACCTGCGGAGCGAGCTTCGGGTTGGTGCCGTGCTGGTTCGGCTCCTGCTTGCCTTCCGAGGCGAGGAAGACGAGCAGGATGATGCCGCCGACCAGCGGGACGAACGAGATGAAGAACCACCAGCCGGACCGGCCGGTGTCGTGCAGGCGGCGCACCAGCACGGCGAGCGACGGGATGAACGTCGCGAGGACGTAGATGAGGTACGGGATCGCCGTGTCGATCGCGAGGCCGAGACCGTACAGGACAGCCGCAATGATCAGGTTGATGAGCGTGAACATCCAGTACTCCTTGCGGCGCGCTCGTCCGCTGAAGCCTGCGTAGTTCTTGAGTACGGCCAGGTACCAGTTCACTGTGATTCCCTCCCCAGGCCCTCCGTGCGAGGGCCACCAAATTTCAGCCAAGCAAGCCGGAAAGTAAGCCACAGATAAGGAACGGGTCAAGCTCAGTTGACGCAGCTGCGAAACGTACATCCAGCTGCCACACGACTGTGTCCATACTGTCGCTTAACAAGGCCCGTTATCACGCCAGATGATGACCAAGACGGCAAGTCGCCCATGGCTGAAGGATCTTGGCGTCACGTCATGGACGACTGGCCCGTACGCAAGCCGTCCCCGGCGCCGGACGGGGCGTCGGGGACGGAGAGGCGGTCCGCGGTGCTAGTCGGCGATCGGCAGGTAGACCCGGTTGCCGGAGGCCGCGAACTCCTTCGACTTCTCGGCCATGCCCTCCTCGATCTCCTCCTGCGAACCGCCGTGCTGACGCCGGATGTCCTGCGAGATCTTCATCGAGCAGAACTTCGGCCCGCACATCGAGCAGAAGTGCGCCGTCTTCGCCGGCTCGGCCGGCAGTGTCTCGTCGTGGAACTCCCGGGCCGTGTCCGGGTCGAGGGCCAGGTTGAACTGGTCCTCCCACCGGAACTCGAACCGCGCGTCGGAGAGCGCGTCGTCCCACTCCTGCGCGCCCGGGTGGCCCTTGGCGAGGTCGGCCGCGTGGGCGGCGATCTTGTAGGTGATGACTCCGGTCTTCACGTCGTCCCGGTTGGGCAGGCCCAGGTGCTCCTTGGGCGTGACGTAGCAGAGCATCGCGGTGCCCCACCAGGCGATCATCGCGGCGCCGATGCCCGAGGTGATGTGGTCGTAGGCGGGCGCGACATCCGTGGTCAGCGGGCCGAGCGTGTAGAACGGCGCCTCCTCGCAGATCTCCTGCTGGAGGTCGATGTTCTCCTTGATCTTGTGCATCGGGACGTGCCCGGGGCCCTCGATCATCGTCTGCACGCCGAACCGCTTGGCGATGGTGTTCAGCTCGCCCAGCGTGCGCAGTTCGGCGAACTGCGCCTCGTCGTTGGCGTCCGCGATCGAGCCGGGGCGCAGTCCGTCACCGAGGGAGTAGGTGACGTCGTACGTCGCGAGGATCTCGCAGAGCTCCTCGAAGTGCTCGTAGAGGAACGACTCCTTGTGGTGCGCCAGGCACCAGGCCGCCATGATCGATCCGCCGCGCGAGACGATGCCGGTCTTACGGCGGGCCGTCAGCGGCACGTACGGCAGGCGTACTCCGGCGTGCACCGTCATGTAGTCCACGCCTTGCTCGGCCTGTTCGATGACGGTGTCCTTGTAGATCTCCCAGGTGAGCTCCTCGGCTCGGCCGTCCACCTTCTCCAACGCCTGGTAGAGCGGCACCGTTCCGATCGGCACGGGGGAGTTGCGCAGCACCCACTCGCGGGTGGTGTGGATGTTGCGGCCGGTGGACAGGTCCATGACCGTGTCGGCGCCCCACTTGGTCGCCCAGGTCATCTTGTCCACCTCCTCCTCGATGGAGGAGGTGACGGCCGAGTTGCCGATGTTGGCGTTGACCTTCACCAGGAACCGCTTGCCGATGATCATCGGCTCGATCTCCGGATGGTTGACGTTGGCCGGCAGCACCGCCCGGCCCGCCGCGATCTCCTCGCGTACGACTTCGGCCTCGACGTTCTCCCGGATCGCGACGTACTCCATCTCCGGCGTGATCTCGCCGCGCCGGGCGTACGCGAGCTGGGTGACGGGCCGTCCGTCGCGGCTGCGGCGCGGCTGGCGCGGGCGGCCCGGGAAGACGGCGTCGAGGTTGCGCAGCCCGCCGCGCGGCGAGGTGTGCTTGAGCCCGTCGTCCTCGGGGCGGACCGGGCGGCCCGCGTACTCCTCGGTGTCGCCGCGGGCGATGATCCAGTTCTCCCGCAGGGGCGCGAGGCCCCGGCGGACATCGGTGTCGATTCCGGGATCGGTGTACGGCCCCGACGTGTCGTACAGCGTCACGTCCTTGCCGTTGGTGAGGTGCACCTGTCGAACCGGCACCCGGAGGTCCGGGCGTGAGCCCTGGACGTACCCCTTGTGCCAGCCGATGGACTTCCCGGCCTCGTCGTTCGGAGCGCCGTCCGGCGTTCCGTCGTTCTGTTTCGAGGCAGGCGTGCTTGCGTCCGCTGTGGTCATGAGACCTACTCCCTACGCCGGCATTACCCGGTAACAGGTTCGGCGGTCGGCGCAGCGTGTCCCGTACGGATGTACGGCGGTCAGCGCCCTCTCAGCCCGGTGCTCCGAGCTCCCGCGTGTGCAAAGGTGCCTCCACGCTAGCGTCCTTTCCGGCGAGCTGACCAGAGGGCCCTCCCGTTCTTGCGATGATCGCCCCGTGACCTCCCCCCAAAGCGACCCCGCACCCCAGCCGCCGCCCCAGGGCCACAGCCACGGCCACACGCACAGCCACGGACCCGCCGCACCGGTCTCCAAGCACCTGCGCAAGGTCATCGCCGCCGTGGTGATCCCGTTCGCCACGGCGGTCGTCGTCGGTCTGATCGCGTTCTGGCCCGGCGGCGCCCCCGACCACGAGCGCACCGGCGTCGGATTCGACCGGCAGACCCAGGACGGCAAGGTCGTCCAGGTCGTCAAGGTCGACTGCGCCGACGTCAACGCCGCACAGGTCCCGCCGACCGGCGACACCTCCACGCCCTCGGGCCGCGAGGCGGTCGCCGAGCAGGAGGGGAAGTGCGCGAAGGCGACCGTCGAGGTGACCAGCGGCGACGACAAGGGCCGTAAGTTCGTCGAGGTGGTCCAGCCGGACGCGCCGCGTCAACTGCGCGAGGGCCAGGGCGTGGTGGTGGCGTACGCACCCGACGCACCGCGCGACCTCCAGTACAGCGTCACCGATGTGAACCGGAAGATCCCCATGACGCTGCTGGCCGCGATCTTCGCCCTGGCGGTGGTCGCGGTGGGCCGGCTGCGCGGGGTGATGGCGCTGGTGGCGCTGGCCGTCTCGTTCGCCGTACTGACCCTGTTCATCCTGCCGGCGATCCTCCAGGGCTCGAATCCGCTGGTGGTGGCGGTGATCGGGGCCAGCGCCATCATGCTGGCGGCGCTCTACATGTGCCACGGGGTGACGGCCCGGACCTCCGTCGCCGTCATCGGAACGCTGATCTCCCTGCTGCTGATCGGCCTGCTCGGGTCGCTCTTCATCGGCTGGGCGGACCTGAGCGGCAACACCGACGACAACACCGGCCTCATCCACGGCCTCTACCCGGACATCGACATGAGCGGTCTGCTGCTGGCCGGTGTCATCATCGGATCGCTCGGTGTGCTCGACGATGTGACGGTCACCCAGACCTCCGCCGTCTGGGAACTGCACCAGGCGGACCCGCGGATGGGTTGGCGCGGGCTCTACCGGGCAGGTATCCGAATCGGACGGGACCACATCGCCTCGGTCGTGAACACCCTGGTGCTGGCGTACGCGGGCGCGGCGCTGCCGCTGCTGCTGCTCTTCTCCATCGCCCAGAGCAGCGTGGGCGCGGTGGCCAACAGCGAGCTGGTCGCCGAGGAGATCGTGCGGACGCTGGTCGGCTCGATCGGTCTGGTCGCCTCGGTGCCGGTGACGACGGTGCTCGCCGCGCTGGTGGTCTCCGCGGACCGCCCGGGCGCCTCCACCTCCTCGTCCACGGCCGCCGCGCCCGCACGGACGGGCAGGGGGCGCCGCCGTAAGGCGTGAGAGGCGTGAGGCGGGGAGGTACGTGCGGTGCGGCTCAGCCCGCGTTCTGTTCCTCGGCGAGGATGCGGCCGAGCGCGTCCTCCAGGTTGCCGTCGAAGTCACCCAGCGTGTGCTCCTGACCGAGCGGCACCAGCTTGTCGGTTCTGTCGAGGAAGGCGACGAGCGGTGCCGTACCGGCCCGGAACAGCGCGCGGTCCGCACCGACCTGGAGGCGGATGTGCACATCGCCGAGACCTTCGGGTTCGGTCGGGCCGATGTGCACATCGCCGTCGCCACTGGGGCTGTTGAGCCCGTCCAGCAGCAGCTCACGGCCGAACGCCCAGGTCACCGGGGCATCGCCGGGCAGATGGAACGTCATCCGGATGGCATAAGGATCAGCCACCTCGTACCGGAGCTCCACCGGAATACGGAACGAGAGCTCCTCGGAGACGAGGAAGCTCATCATGACCTCTGCTTGAACCGACTCGCGCATCGTTCAACCCCGCAGTAGATGAAACTGGCCAGGAATGATCCCCCATGGCCCCATTGACGCCATCGTGGTGCACGCGATAGCAGATCACAAGGAGTGATTTTTCAGATACTGATAGAGAACACGAACGAACGCAAGAGGCTCGCCACTTCGCCACGTAGCTGTTCGACTGCGGGCAGCAACCGTTCTTCCCGGTCCAGAGGTACGGAAATGGCCATCGCCGCAATGGTGGCACCGGCTGTGACGGGAATGGCGGCGCAGACGGTCCCCAGTGCGTACTCCTGGCGTTCGATGACCGGTTCACCCCGGCGCAGCGTTCGGAGCCGTTCCAGAAGCGCCGTGCGATCTCGCACTGAGTAACGAGTAAGGGGCCGAACGGGGTGCCGGTCGAGGTGGTCCTCGCGGTCCTTCTCGTCGAGCTGGCCGAGAAGACACTGCCCGATCGCGTGCGCGTGACCGGTCTCCCGGAAGGAAGCCCACTCGTCAACCGCCGGGGCGTCGGGAGCGTCCGCGACCGCGATGAGCTCGATCTCGCCGTCGCGGTAGACGGCGCAGTACACCGGGACGCCGATGGTGTCCCGCCAGTGTGCGAGGGAGTCGGTGACGGAGGCGGGGCGGCGCCTGGAGCCCCGGGCAGCGGTCAGGTTCTCGGCGGCCGCACCGAAGAGGAAGACGCCGTTCTCCCGGCGGAGGTAGCCCTCATGGGTCAGTGTGCGCAGCAGGTGGTACGCCGTCGGCAGCGGTAGCCCCGCCTCCCGCGCGAGTTGCTTGGCGGGCGCCCCGTCCCGATGGCTGCCCACAGCCTCCAGCAGCCTCAACGCCCGCTGAACAGAGCCGATCAACGTCGGGACAGCGGTGCTCGATGCCGTGGTCAAAGGTCACTCCCAGGCATGGTGACGGGCCGTCGGCCCTCCCGTGGGGGCCGCCCCCACGGGCCTGCCGCACCCACGACCGGACTGTCGTTCAAACCACTGGTCACTCGGTCGGTTCGGTGACAGAAGGTCACATTCCAGGTGGCGGCAGCGTTATGTCACTGTATCGGCCGCCTCCGGCAGGAGGGTGTTTTCCTCCGGGACTTAGCTCAGCTGGGCTAATCCGCAGGCCTGTGCGCACCCCCGATCCCGCACGGGCCCGCGGCAGCCTTCCTACCAGTCACCACGCGAGGACGAGGAGGACATGAACTTGCGTACGACGAAGACCAGGCCGCCGACCAGCACGACGAAGACCAGCACCTTGAAGAGCAGGCCGATCACGAAGCCGATCACACTGGCGATCAGACCGCCGAACACGAAGATCGCGATGACGGGCACCGCGATCCACTTCACCCACCAGGGCATCCCCGCGTAAATCTCCCGCACGGCCATCGCCATCTACCTCGTCTCTCTGGGTTGCTGCCTCGATGCTAAAGGCGCGAGGGACCCCGGCGGGGGCTGCGCAGCCCTTGAAGACCCCTGATCGAACCCTTAGGGAACCCGGGGCGACGGAGACCTCCGACCAGGGAGATCTCAGCCCTCCGGAGGCGAGAAGACGACCATCACCCGAAGGTCCTCGGTGATGTGGTGGAACTTGTGGGCCACTCCGGCCGGCACATAGACGACGCTCCCCCGGCCGACCTGGGTCGTCTCCGTCCCGACCGTGATCGACGCACGGCCGCTGACGACGAAGTACACCTCGTCCTGCTGGTGCGGCTGCTGCGGATCGAGTTCGCCCGCGTCCAGCGCGTACAGGCCGACGGACATGTTCCGCTCCCGCACGAACTGCAGGTACGCGCCGTCGTTGGCGGCCCGTTCCGCCTCCAGTTCGTCCAGTCTGAATGCCTTCATCGGCTCGTCCGCCCCTTGTGACCTGTGCCGTCGGTTCGCGTGCGCTGTCGGTGTCCACCACCGATCATGTCTGCCACGATCAGACACATGAAGAATTTCGTAGTCAAGACGATCGCCAACGCGGGTGCGCTGGCCGTGGCCATCTGGCTGATCGGGGACATCACGCTGGAGGGCGGCTCCACCGGCCGCAAGGTCCTCACCCTGATCCTGGTCGCGCTGCTCTTCGGTCTGGTGAACTTCCTGGTCAAGCCGGTGGTCCAGCTGCTGACCCTCCCCTTGTTCATCCTGACGCTCGGGCTGATCACCTTGGTGGTCAACGCGCTGATGCTGCTGCTGACCTCCTGGCTGGCCAACGTCTTCGATCTCAGCTTCCATGTCGAGGGCTTCTGGACCGCGGTACTCGGCGCCCTGATCATCTCGGTCGTCTCCTGGGCCCTCAACATGGTCCTGCCGGACGAGGACTGATTTCCCGGCCCTCCGGGGCCACCCGACCACTTGACTACGGAGCAGCATGAGCACCATGGGCGACGGAACGCGCGCGGTACGCGCCGGACTTCCCGAACCGGAGCAGTACGAGCCGACCCTGCCCGGGCCGGTCTTCGCCGCGCACTTCCACCTCTCCGGCGAACCGGTGGGCCCCTACACCTACGGCCGGGACACCAATCCGACGTGGACCCATCTGGAGCGGGCCATCGGCGAGCTGGAGGCGCCCGGCGAGGACGTGAGCACGACGGTGTTCGCCTCCGGCATGGCGGCGATCACCGCGGTGCTGCTCTCGCAGGTCCGCACCGGCGACACCGTGGTGCTGCCGGACGACGGCTACCAGGCGCTGCCGCTCGTACGGGAGCAGCTGACGGCCTTCGGCGTCGAGGTCAAGGCCGCGCCGACCGGCGGCGATGCCCAGCTGGCGCTGCTGGAGGGCGCGAAGCTGCTGTGGATCGAGAGCCCCTCCAACCCGGGCCTGGACGTCTGCGACATCCGCCGGCTCGTGGCCGCCGCGCACGAGGCGGGCGCGCTGGTCGCCGTCGACAACACCCTGGCCACGCCGATCGGCCAGCGCCCGCTGGAGCTCGGCGCGGACTTCTCGGTCGCCAGCGACACCAAGGGCATGACCGGGCACGGCGACATCCTGCTGGGCCATGTCACCTGCCGTGATGCCGGACTGACCGCCGATGTACGGCGCTGGCGCAAGGTCGTCGGTGCGATCCCCGGCCCGATGGAGGCCTGGCTCGCCCACCGCTCGCTCTCCACGCTCCAGCTGCGCATCGAGCGGCAGTGCACCACGGCGCTGGCCCTCGCCGAGACGCTGGCCGAGCGGGCCGAGGTCACCGGGCTGCGGTATCCGGGGCTGCCGACCGACCCGTCGTACGGGATCGCCGTGCGCCAGATGCGGCGCTTCGGTTCGGTGGTGTCGTTCGAGCTGGCCGACCGGGAGACGGCGGAGCGCTTCCTCTCCGCGCTGCGGCTGGTCGACGACGCGACGAGTTTCGGAGGCGTACGGTCCACCGCCGAGCGCCGGGGCCGCTGGGGTGGCGACGCCGTGCCGGAGGGCTTCATCCGCTTCTCGGTCGGCGCGGAGGACCCGGAGGACCTGCTGGCGGACGTCGCGCGGGCGCTGGACGAGGCGGCCCGGTAGGCCGGGGGAGTTTCAGACGGGTCCGCGCGGGCCACTCTCTTGCCATGACCGAACGTCCTGTGGTCAAGCGCACCGCACGCGCCATCCTGCTCGACGGCGACGACCTCGTCCTCATCAAGCGTACGAAGCCGGGGGTCGATCCGTACTGGCTCACGCCCGGCGGCGGAGTCGAGCCGGAGGACGCCACCGTCGTCGAGGCCCTGCACCGCGAGGTCGACGAGGAGCTCGGCGCCAAGATCGTCGATGTGGTGCCCTGCTTCGTCGACACCGTCGAGCACATCGCGGACGGCGGAGTCACGGGGGTGAAGGTCCAGCACTTCTTCGTCTGCCGGCTCGCGTCGATGGACGTGACCCGGCGGCACGGCCCGGAGATCGACGAGCCCTGCGGTGAGTACGAGATCGTCCGGGTGCCGTTCAGCCGGGTCGGGATCGCCGCCGTTCACCTCGTACCGCTCTCGCTGCGCCACTATCTGGACGGCAACATCGAAGGCGTACGGGCGATGCATGCGCCTGACCTGAGCTGACGGCGCCGGGTCTCCGCATGCGTCCGCCGTCATGTTTCACGTGAAACATGACGGCGGACGCTTCGGTTCTCGGCCAGTTCCGGGAAACCGGTGGACGAGGGATCATCACGTCGGACAGCCTGGCCCCATGCACAGCCCATCACCCCTGCCCCTCGTCGACCTGCCCGTACGGCGCCTCACCCGGCGAGATCTGGTCGCCTGCGCCGACCTCTCCGAGGAACGCGGCTGGCCACGCGACGAACACCGATGGGGGCTGCTGCTCTCCGCGGGCACGGGGTACGGGATCGCGGAGCCGGACGGGAAGGGCCTGGTCGCGGCCTGTGTGGTGACGTCGTACGGGCCCCGTCTGGCGGCCGTCGGGATGCTGCTCGTCGCCGGACGCCACGCCCGCCAGGGGATCGCCCGACGCCTCATGCGCCATGTCATGGACGAGACCGGGTCCACTCCGCTCGCGCTGTACGCCACACCTCAGGCACAGCGGCTCTACGAGGAGCTCGGCTTCGCCCACGTCGGCCGGACCGAGCGGGTGCTCGGCCCGTTCCAGGCGGAGAACCGGCCCTCGGCCGTCACCACGCGCGCGGCCGCCGCGGACGATCTCCAGGCGATGATCCGCCTCGACCTGCCGGTCTTCGGGGTCGACCGTACGCACATCATCGCCCGGCTCCCGGCCTTCTCCGACCGGCTCCAGGTCGCGGAGGAGAACGGCGAACTGACCGGTTACGCGGCCCTCTGGCCGAGCGGCGACGCCCACGCCGTCGGCCCGCTCATCGCGCGCGACACGGCGACCGCCAAGGCCCTCGTCACCGCGCTGGCCGCCACGACGGACCGGCCGCTGCGGGCCGACGTCGACGCGCGCCACGAGGAGCTGCACGGCTGGCTGGTGGAGCGCGGCCTCGAACCGGGCTCGCGGACCGCGGTGATGACGTACGGCACAGCGGACCTCCCGGGCGACGCGACCCGCAGGTTCGCCCCGCTCACCATCGCGACGGGCTGACGCGCGACAGCCGCACCGCCGGTCGGGCGGTGCGGCCACGCCGGCATCCGGCTCGGGTTCTCCGCCTTAGACGAGGGAGTCCGCGGCGGCGGCGGAGGCGAACCCGTGGTCCTGCTCCGGCGCTCCTCCGCCGACCCCGATGGCGCCGATCAACCGGCCGCCGCGGTGCAGCGGGACGCCTCCGGCGATGAAGAGCAGCGGGCGGTCCAGCGCGGTCGGCAGGGTGTGGAAGAGCCCGCCGGGCTGGACGGCGTCGACCAGGTCCGCGGTCGGGGTGTCGAGCTGCAGCGCGGTGAACGCCTTGCGGGTGCTGGTCTCTCCGGCGATGAGGACCGCTCGGTCGTCACGCCGGAAGGCCAGGAGGTGGCCGCCCGCGTCCACGACGCTCACGGCGACGGCGACTCCGGCCGCCTCGGCGGCGCTGCGAGCGGCGGTGACGAGAGCCTCGGCGTCCTGGATGGTCAGCGGGGCGACGGTGGTGGTGCTCATGGGACTGCTCCTGTTCGTTGCGTGGTGCGGTGAGGGAGGGCCTGCGGTGGGGCTCAGTGCCGGGCCTGAGCGGTGACCGTCGCCGGGCTGTGCCCGGCGACGATCCGGTCTCCGGTGTCGGCGGTACGGCGTTCCAGCAGGCTGGAGACCACGGCCAGCACCAGGGCGGAGGCGGCGAGGGCGGCGCCGATCCAGTTGGGGGCGGTGTAGCCGAGGCCGGCGGCGATCACGAGGCCGCCGAGCCAGGCGGAGAGGGCGTTGCCGAGGTTGAAGGCCCCGATGTTGACCGCGGAGGCCAGGGTGGGAGCGCCGGCGGCCTGGTCGAGGACCCGCTTCTGCAGCGGAGGGACGGTCGCGAAGCCCAGGGCGCCGATGAGGACGATGGTGACGGCCGCGGCGACCTTGTTGTGGGCGGTCACGGTGAACAGGCCGAGGACGAGGGCGAGCGCGCCGAGCGAGACGTACAGCATCGGCATCAGGTGGCGGTCGGCGAACCGTCCGCCGACCAGGTTGCCGCCCACCATGCCGAGGCCGAACAGGACCAGCAGCCAGGTGACGGAGGAGGCCGAGTAGCCGGCGATCTCGGTCATCATCGGGGTGATGTAGGTGATCGCGGCGAAGACTCCGCCGAAGCCCAGGACGGTCATGGCCATCGCGAGGAGGACCTGGACGTTGCGGAACGCGGCCAGTTCGTGGCGGATGCGTACGCCTTCGGCCTTGGGCTGCTCGGGGACGAGCTTCGCCACTCCGAGGAGCCCGATCACGCCGAGGAGCGCCACGATGACGAAGGTGGTCCGCCAGCCCGCGGACTGTCCGACGTAGGTGCCGAGCGGGACGCCGACGACATTGGCGACCGTGAGTCCGGTGAACATCATGGCGATGGCTCCGGCCTTCTTCTGCGGAGCGACGAGATCGGCCGCGACCACCGAGCCGATGCCGAAGAAGGCACCGTGCGCGAGGGAGGCGATGACCCGGCCGGCGAGCATGACGCCGAAGACGGGAGCGAGGGCGGACACCAGGTTGCCCACGATGAAGAGCCCCATCAGAAGCATCAGCATCCGCTTACGGGTGACCCGGGTGCCGAGGAGGGTCATCAGCGGGGCACCGAGGACGACCCCGAGCGCGTAGCCGGTGACCAGGAAGCCTGCGGTCGGGATCGAGACCTGGAAGTCCGCGGCGACCTCGGGGAGCAGCCCCATGATCACGAACTCGGTCGTTCCGATCCCGAATGCCCCGATGGCCAGGGCCAGGAGCGCGAGCGGCATGGGTTCCACCTTCTCTGAAGATTGCGTCTGCACCTTACGAGCGTCCACAATAATTGCAGGCGCTGGTTAATTGCAAGCGCGGGCTATTGCAGGCGTCCCCTATCCTGGAATCACGCAGCTCCCGCACGGAGGAGAGACCATGACCGCGACCGACCCGGCCCTGACCGCCCTCGCCCAGGGCTGGTGCGCCCTCTCCTTGCTCCACGGGAAGATCGAGACCCGCATCGAGCGCGCCCTCCAGTCGGGTCATGGGCTCAGCGCGCGGGAGTACTCGCTGCTCGACGTGTTGAGCCGACAGCACAGCGGCCCCGGCGGCCATCTCCAGATGAAGCAGGTCGCCGACGCCGTGGTTCTCAGCCAGAGCGCCACCACCCGCCTGGTCACGAGGCTGGAGGACCGCGGCCTGCTGACCCGGTATCTGTGCGACACCGATCGGCGAGGCATCTACACCGATGTCACCGAGGCCGGTCTCACCCTGCTCGCGGAGGCCCGGCCGACCAACGACAGCGCCTTGCGTGCGGCGCTGGACGAGGCCTCGGAGAACCCCGAACTGGCGCCGCTGGTCCGGGCGGTCGAGGAGCTGAAGGTCGCGGTCTGACGGCCGTCGAGCGCGTACTCTGCCGACCATGAGCGATCTTGAGATACGCCCCGTTGCCGAGCCCGACCTCGACGCCGTGGTGGCCATGCTGGCCGACGACCCGCTCGGCGCGCAGCGCGAGTCGCCGGACGACCTCACCCCGTACCGCGCGGCGCTCCGGCGGCTGGCCGACGACCCGAACCAGCACGTCGTCGTCGCCGTCCGCGAGGACCGTGTGGTCGGGACCCTCCAGCTGACCGTGATCCCCGGCCTCTCCCGGCGCGGCGCCACCCGCTCGATCATCGAGGCCGTCCGCATCCACGCCGACGAGCGCGGCAGCGGGCTCGGTACGCAGCTGATCCAGTGGGGGGTCGACGAATCCCGCCGCCAGGGCTGCCAGTTGGTGCAGCTGACCTCGGACGTCACCCGCGAGGACGCGCACCGCTTCTATGAGCGGCTCGGCTTCACGGCCAGCCACGTGGGCTTCAAGCTCGCTCTCTGAAGGGCTCGCTCTCTGCATGGCAACGGCCGGTGGGGTCGGTGTTTCACGTGAAACACCGACCCCACCGGCCGTCACAGCCCAGGCGTCAGCCGCCGAGCCCTCGCCAGCCCGCCGGGTCCAGCCCGCCCGGAACGTCGGCGCCCGCCTCGTACGGCTCCCGGGTGAAGGCGAACGACCCGAGGTCGAGGTGGTCGACCGAGCCGTCGACCCGGCGTACGACACGCAGGGTCTCCCCCGCGTAGTAGTCGTCCAGGCCCGTCCAGGTGCCGTCCGCCTGAGGCACGAAGGCCGCTCCGCGACCGGTACCACCCAACGGCCTGAGCGCAAGACCCCGGCCCCCGGTCAGCCTCAGCGTGAACGTATGGGTCCCCCAGTGCCAGATCCCGGTCAGAGCCAGCAGCTCCTGGTCGACCTCGGGCAGCGGGCGCCAGGGCTCCGGGATCCGCGGCTCGGCGTCCGCGACGATGGCCAGGAGTTCGGCGGCCACCGTGGCGACGGGCAGGCCGGAGGTGGCGTTGGCGAGGGCGACCGCGGCGATGTCGTCCTGCTCGCTGAACCAGAGGCCGGCGACGAAGCCGGGCAGCGAACCGGCGTGCCCGAAAAGGACACGGCTGTCGGTCTTCACGATCTGCAGGCCGAGGCCGTATCCGTAACCCCCGGTCTCGGCAGCCGCGGCGGGCGTCCTCATCTCCCGTACGGAAGCGGCCGACAGGACCCGGTCGTCGCCCTCGGCCAGGAAGGCGGCGAAGCGCAGCAGGTCGGCCGCGGTCGACCAGAGCTGACCGGCGGGCGCCATCAGCCCGAGGTCCTCGGCGGGCTCGCTCACCACCACATCGGCCCAGGGGTGCACGGCCCAGCCTTCCGCGTACGGGGCGACCGGCTCGTAGGCCGTGCGGTGCAGGCCCAGCGGCTCCAGGATCTCGCGGCGCAGCGCCTCCTCCCAGGAAACCCCGCGCACCGCTTCGACCAGCGAACCGAGCAACGTATAGCCCGGGTTGGAGTAGTGGAAGCGGTGGCCCGCCGGATGGATCTGCGGCCGCTCGCCGAGCACATCGGCAAGCTCGGGCCGCAGGCTCCCCGGCGTCCGCTCCCACCACGGGGCGGGCGTCTCGGCGCCCAGGCCCGCGCTGTGGCCGAGCAGTTGGAAAACGGTGGCACCACCCGCTCCGGTGCCGGGGAGGTGCTTCTCCAGCTGGTCGTCCAGATCGATCAGGCCCTCGTCGCGCAGCCTCAGGACCAGCACCGCGGTGAACGTCTTGGTGATCGAGCCGATCCGGTACTGCGTATCGGCGTCCGGCGCCTGCCCCTCCAGGCCCGTACGGCCCCCGCTCCACGCCACCCGGCCCTCCCGCCGCACGGCGGCCGCGAGGGAAGGCGCCCGGCCCTCCCGCTGGGCCGTGGCGACGCGGTGGAGGAGAGAGCGCCGGGTGCTGGGAAGCAGTTCTTCACGCGGAGAAGTCATGGTCAACCATTACCTGACGAGCTGCCGCCGGACGAGCGGTTTACCGGGCGGCGAGAGTCCGGGGAGAAGGCTTCAGCGCTTCCGGCCGTACGTCCGCACCAGAACCCCGTTCGCGAACGTGCGCACTTGCTCCAGCGTGAACTCGTGGGCCGCGAAACCGGACCCGAACATCGGCATCCCGGAGCCGTACACCAGCGGATAGGTCTTGATCACGAGCTCGTCGACCTCGTCGGTCAACTGGCCCGCCAGCCGGGATCCGCCGCAGAGCCAGATGCCCAGCCCGTTCTCCTCCGCCTTCAACTTCCTGACCCTGCCGACCACGTCCTCCGCGATCAGCTCCACGTTCGGATCCGGCGACTCGGTGAGCGTCCGGGAAGCGACGAACTCGCGCATATGGCCGTAAGGGCTCGTCACCCCCATGTCCAGGCCCACCTGGTAGCTGGCCCGTCCCTGGACCACGGTGTCGAACCGCCGGTTCTCCAGGTGCTCGATTCCCAGAGCCTTGCGGCCCGGGGCGGAGATCGTCTCCGGGTACTCCTCCTTGAGGAAGGCGATGAACTCCTCGTCGACGAAGGCCATCATCGTCTCGGCATCACCTTGCGGGTCACCGATGAAGCCGTCGATCGAACAGGCGATGAAGTAGGTGAGCTTGCGCATGTGTTCCCCGTTCGACGTGCCGGCGCGGGCCCGACGGCCCAGGACGAGGCGGCGACCGTGTCACCAGAGTGAGGAGCCGCAACCAGGACACTTATAGTGCTTCAGGTGTAGTGGTCGCGCAACCTCTTTCCGGAGGACGACGAGCAGGGAGAAGGACGCATGGCGAAGAACCCCGAGCGCAGGGTGGCGCTCACGGACGCGGCGATCGAGGTCCTGGCGCAGGAGGGCGCCCGCGGCCTCACCTTCCGCGCTGTGGACGCCCGGGCCGGCGTGCCGGTGGGCACCGCGTCGAACTACTTCAGCAGCCGTGACGACCTGTTCATGCAGACCGGCGCCCGCATCCACCACCGGATGACCCCGGACCCGGCCCAGGTCGAACAGGCGCTGCGCCCCGAGCCCTCCCGTGAACTGGTCGCCGAGCTGATGCACTGGCTGGTCCGGCGGATGACCGACGACCGCACCGGCTACCTGGCCCTGCTGGAGCTCCGCCTGGAGGCGACCCGCCGCCCGGAGCTACGGGCCCAGCTGACCCGGACCGTCCGCACGGCCTTCGAGGAGAGTGCCGCCTTCCACCGCGACACGCACCTCCCCGGCGACCACTCCGCCTTCCTCGTCCTCTACCTGGCCATGACCGGCGTACTCCTGGAGCACTTCACGCTGCCCGACATGCTCGGCGACATCGCCCTCGGCACTCTGGTGGACACAGTCGTGGAGCGGATCATTCCGGGCCGGTGACGCGGCTACTGTAGGTTCTCACTTTCGGTGTCATGCGCCGACGCTATGACCTGGACGTTCCCCTCCAGTCTTACGATGTGTCGGCAAACGGCTGTCTCAGATCGATGTCATTTCCTCAGACTGCCCAGCCGGCCGCGCCGGACCTCACGAGCCTGCATCGGCAGCCGTCCGTTCCATCCACTCCCGCACCTTCACTGCTTGCTCGATGCGGTTGACGATGTCCTTCTTGGATGCCGTGTCCAAGGTCTCCTGGATCTTGTCGAAGGTGTCAGGAAGGACGTCGAGGAGACCCCAGATCTGCTCGCCGGTGCTGACGGTCAGCAGTTGCTGGCACCTCCACTGCAGCGGCACCTCGGGACGGTGCGTGAGCCGCTGCACGAGTGGCGGGAAGAGGTAGTACGTCGCTTCTGCGGCGAGGTGCTCTCGTAGCCAGTCGACCGGGAGCCGCTGGCTGAAGCCATGCATGGCGGCCTCCTGGGCCAGGTCCAGGAGCTGAGCGGTGTCGACGGCTCGGACGGTGCGGGGAAGGGTCGGGGTCATGTCGCGATGATGCCAAGAAGCCAGTGCGGCGCCGAGAGGTCAGCTGGGCCGGGATGCAATCTGCTGACGGGCAGGGCCCCAGACATCCTCGAACTCCTCGAAGGTGAGTTGTTCGGGGTCGTGGCCTTCCCATTCCGAGACGGGCAGCTCGGCGGTGATCCCGAATCTGCTGTCGTAATCACCGAGGCGGCCTGCGTCGCGGGCCCGCTGCCACTCGGCGAGGGAAGCAGCTGCGATCGGGACCAGCTCAGGCCCTTCGAGTTCGACCTGCCGGATCACAGCCTTCGGCGTCGACCTCGAAGTAGAACCAGGTGTCTTCTTCGTCCCAGTAGCAGCGCATCCATGTGGTCACCAGGCCATGATGCCGGGCCAGATGCGCCGCCCTACTCCGCTCTGTCTCATGCTTGGGCGACGAATCCTGCGGATCGGTCGAGCTGGAAAGGAGAACCGACCCGGGTTGGATCCCAGCCTTGATCCCGTGCCTCTCGAATGCTGGCAGCAACGTGAGCCGGACGAATGGGCTCCGTCTCGACGCCCACCCAGTTGCTGGGATGGGCCTGACTGCTGGTGACGATCAAGGTCGTGCCTGGCTGGCTGCCGCTGGCCGCTTCAACCGCATAGGTCATCGGTGTCCAGCAGAGTCCCTGCATGTAGGAGGGCTTCCTGCGGATCCGCCAGCGGTACTCGATCCCGTCAATGGTTATGCGCCGGGAACCCTTCTTGTTCAGCGCCATCTTCGCCTCCTCCGCTGTTGGACTCTGCTGTGTCTCCGCGGTCGCGAAAAGCAGTTTGCACGCGCAGGTCCGAGCGTTGTCGCCGACAAGCGCCTGCGGGACTACGGACGGCTTGATCAGCCCATAATTGGTGTCAGTGCCGAGCGACCCGGCGCATCGTACCCGCCCCGGGTGCGCTCACCGCGATCGGAGAGCATCGTGAAGAACAGTGCGTTGTGGCGAGTGGTCGACAACGAGAGTGGTACCCAGTCCATCGTCAGCACGCCCTCCGAGGCGGTCACGTTCGTCAACAGCCGGTTCGACACCGATGACGACGACGAGCCGTTCAGCATCACCAACGTCGGCCCTCTCCTTCCGAAGCCGCTCGGGGTCATCACCGCATGGGCAGCCGAGAAGGACTGCGAGCGAACCGACGGGCGTACTGCGCCGATCACCATCAGGCCGGTTGTGACGGATAACGCCATCGAGAGCAATGATGTCGTGCTCTGGGGCGACGTGTATGTCTCGTGGGACCACGACATGTACACCGTCGAGGGGCCAGACGGCTCCGAGTACAGCGAGGCTTACAACGCAGCCGAGTTGAGCGAGATCCTCGACGAGTACGCCGGCGATTACGAGTACGCGCCTGACGGGCCTGACAGCCACAGGTGGCCGAAACCGAAAGAGTTGATCACCTACGGCGCTCAGGAGTGCGCCAAGCGGTTCGGGCACCTCGACGACGACGCCCTGCTCTGGCTGGCTGCCACCCGCATCACGCTCGTCGTGTGGCGCAACACACCCGTCGAGAACTGGCATGCAGGACAGAGTCCGCTCCACGACGGCACGATGATGCGGATCAACGCGGCAACCACCCGACTCGTTCGCTCGATGCTGTCGTTCGACCATGTCGACTGGATCGCTGTCGGTCTCGCGATCGTCAACCCGTCTAGGGTTCTACCGACCGGGCAGTCCGTGCTTGAGCTCGGGCTGGCCTGCCACAACCCTGACGACCCGGCGCACGAGGTTGATCCGCGAGAAGAAATCGCGGAGATGGCACAGGTCGCGATCTCATGGGGGCGAAGGTACTGCCTTAACGAGAAGGAGTTCGGCCTGCGAACCCTGATCGAATCCTTCTGCACGTCCGACAACGGCTGGTTCGGAGCTCCGAGTTGGGGGCGCATCGTCGATCGGTTCCTTACGGCTGTCGACGACCGGGAGAATGCTCACTGGCGCATTCACCGGGACAAGCCTTGGTTCGACGAGTGGTTCACCAACCGCCCGGCCGACATTGCAGACACCACGGAATTTCGTCGGCTGCTCCATGCCGGGCCCGACCTGCTGTCCGAGGAAGCCGCCGAATGGTGCGTGGATGGTGCCATCGGCTACGTCTGCCAGGACGACCACGCGAACGACTGCTGGCGGTGCGGTATCCCACTGGCAACGGAGTCCCCCAACGAGTGAATGTGGGCACCAGCATAGAAAAGCAGCAATCCACTGACCGCGCTCTCTCCCGCCTACTCGGCGGCCTCCCCCTGCTCGGGGAGCCAGTCGCGGCTCCACTGACCGGAGATGTGCGGGTGCTTCTGACGGATCTGTGGCAGCAACGCTGACCCGGCTGCCCGCCGGTCGGTCACAAGCTCCGCGAGCCCTACAGGAAGGACGTGTTCGTGTCCGATCCGCTGACGAGTGATGGGATTGGCCAGCGGTTCTCAATCCCGTGTCAGATTCCACCCACTCGCGCACGGTCACTGCTCGCTCAATGCGGCTGACGATGTCCTTCCTGGACTCCGCCTCCAAGGTCTCCGGGATCTTGTCGAAGGTGTCGGGAAGGACATCGAGGAGACCCCAGACCTGTTCGCCGGTGCTGACGGTCAGCAGTTGTTGGCACCTCCACTGCAGTGGCGCCTCAGGACAGTGCGTGAGCCGCTGAAACGGCACAGTGAGCGATGGAAGACGCGACCAGGCGGTGTCCCAGGTTTCTCGACGTCCGGGGTCTCCATCCAAAATCTGTGTGGATTCACAAGCGCCGTGCGCACAACCGTCGACGCAACCTGGCGAACCGGCCGTCCGTGATCTCGCCGGTTTGCCGCGCGAGCTCGTGCCGATCGCGTTCACGGTTCGCGGTGACCTCCTCAGGCGAGTACCAGCGGCTCCACTGCACCTTGCCCTTGCGGATCCAGTAGTGCGATTGACACGACAGATCCCAGTTGCCGACCGAAGGTGTCAGGGAGACGTTCTCGCCGTCGTAGGTGAACGACCACTGCGCTGGTGACAACGGCGTGATCACCTCTTGTCCGCAACCGCAGCAGCACAGATGGCCGCAGGTGCTGTACGCGATCGAGATGTACAGCACCCCCTGCTCCATGGCTGCTGGAAAGCTCTCGACGAACTCCGGCCGGAGGAAGCCGACTGCGGTCACGTCAGGTCCTCGTTGGAGATCTCGTTCGTGATCAACGAGTAGGTGGCGAAGCCCTCTCCCGTCGCATCTGCGTAGGTGCCGACGTAGCGCTTCCAGCGGATGACCGCGAGCATCGCGTTGAGCGCGTTCAGGTCAGCGGTCTGAATATTTCGCCCGTAGTCGTCTCGTTCAGGTGCCGGGATCGGAATCCTGCAGCGGGCCTGCTCGCGGCGCCCCGGCAGACTTGCCGTGACCCGCAGCAGACCGCCGAGTCGGCCATCGGTCTCGTCGATGCCCAGTCCAACGTCGATGAACGGCACGTCGTGGGCCTCCAACCAGTCCATGATGACGGGCTTGCCCGCGGCGTCGTCCGATGCGAGAAAGACGAACGTCGCCCCTTGGAGGACTTCGAGGTTGTCCTCGTCCAGGTACTCCTCGCACACGGTGATGCCACGGTGCATGTTCGAATAGACCGCCGCGAAGTACGCCGCCTTGTTGGGACGGTCGCGCAACGTGTCGAGGGTAGCCGCGCCCGGTGCTCGGAAGGCGTTGTGGTTGTCGAAAGTGTCACCGTCGACAACCAGGATCGAGTCAACCTCGGTCTTGGAAACCTGGTCGAGGATGTAGCTCCCGGTCCCGCCGAGGCCGACGATCACGATCCGGTGGCCCCGGTACCGCCGGTTGACGGCGGCGAGGCCAGCTCGCGACGTGGCCGTGTCCCGGTAGACGAACGGCGTGTCGTCGTCGATCTCCTGCCAGGCCGCGCCGGGAGTGGGCGTCACCGAGCTGTCGATGGCCTGTGCCTGGTCGGCGACCATCCGTACATAGGCGGTGACCTTGGAGTAGTGGTCAGGGTACCCGCTCGGGCTCGGCTTGCTGGAGAGCATAAAGCTCACCTGCAGTCCCTCGGCGACCGCTCGGGATTCAGGATTGGCCATCGTCAGTTTCCGGCCGTGCTCGTCGCAAGGGGTCGAGCCTCCGAACCAAATGCGGTGGTCGGTGTCGGATACGACGCGGTCTCCGCTAACAGTCACCGGATAGGCGAAGAAGCCGTACTCGATGATCCTCGCCTCGGTGACATAGGGGATGTGCCGAACGAGCAGGTGCCCCGCCTGCACGACGACGTCGAACCCTTCATCGAGCAGGCGGGACAGATCGGGATCACGAACGAGAGGTGCGGTAGACATCGAAGACCATTCCCTTCTTCACCCGCACGCTGTGGCCGGCGGTCAGGCTCCCCGACCCGTGACCGTCGTGGCCGCGGCTGTATCGGACCGTGAAGGTGTCCTCGCCGGTGCCGGGCTGGCCGGGGTAGGCCAGCTCGACAACCTGCTCGAAGGAGATGTCCTTCGCCGTCCAGGGGTGCGATCGGGTGTTGACGATGATCGTGACGGGGCGGGGCCCGTGGTTGTCCTGCGTCATTGGGTACTCCTTCGGCGTGGGGACAGGCCGACCGACACCCACGCCGAATGTCAATCGATGCTCGAAGTTTCGAGCAGATACACTGTAGCAGAGGTGATCGACATGTCGAGCACTACGAGAAGTCGGGGGCAGTGATGAGTGACAGTCCGAGCGTGGACGTCAAGGCCTTGCACGCGGCCTTGGAGGCGGCCCGCCTGGAGAAGGATCTATCCGGCCGACAGCTGGCGAAGGAGATTGGGGTAAGCGCATCCACCATCTCGCGCATGGCTAACGGGCTGAAGCCCGACGTCACGGCGTTCGCGGCGATGACGACGTGGCTGCGCATGCCAGCGGAAGTGTTCTACGTGGTTCCCGGCGCAGAGACACCTGAAGAGGAGCCGGAGCTCGCGGCGTCACTCGTTCCACTACTCCGGGCTCGCCGGGATCTCTCCGAAGGTGACGTGGACTACCTCCAAGAGGTTATCGGAGCGGCCGCACGGCGGTTCCGTGCGGAACGTGGCGGTCGGAGCAATTGAGGTGCGCTGGACGCAGGCCCTCATGCGAGAGTGACCCAGGAGGAGCGAGCTGCCCTCGGCTTGAGGACCAACGCCCCGTTCGACCCGTATGCACTCGCCGAGGAACACGGCATCGACATATATACGCTCGGCAGTCTGGTCGAGTTTGGCATCGATGATGAGGTCATCAACCACTTCACGACGGTGGACGCGTCCGCGTGGTCGGCCGCGCTGGTGCCCCTGGGAACGGCACGGATCATCATCGAGAATGAGTCGCACACCATAGCCCGACGCAGGTCGAACATCGCGCACGAACTCGGCCACCACCTACTGGAACACCCCTTCGACAACGTGATCTTCGGCGAGGACCACAAGCGTCAGTTCGATGAGGAACAGGAGAAGCAGGCAACGTTCATGGCCGGTGAGCTGCTGATTCCGCTCGCTGCGGCGGAGCGCATGGCGTTCGACGGTTGGGACAATGCGCGCGTAGCCGCGGCATACGGAGTGAGTGAGCAGTTTGCGCAGATGCAGATGAAGGGGCAGCGAGTACGCGCACAGCGGGCCGCGAGCAAATACGGATTCCGGTCTCCGACAGGGCACACTCGCTGATCGCGAGACAGTCATGTCACCGCAGAGCGAGCCTCAGCCTTCACGGCTGCGTACCAGCTCGGCGAACAGCCCTAAGCACGTTCCCCCCCAAGGGGGTCAGCTTCATGGGCCTACCGCGTTCGGCTCTAACCAGCAGCAATCCGCCAAGCTCGTTCGATCCGGTTGATCTGCGCGACGAGGACGAATGCGTTGAGCCCCAAGCCGCTGGCCGCCGCGCCGAGACTGGGGTATGCGGATGCGGCCGCGAATCGGTTCAGGCGTTCTCTGGCCCCCTGCCCTGTGAGTGCCGGCCGGAGGATGCGGGGCGCTCTGCTGGTCTGCTCGGCAGCGCCAAGTGCCTGGCTGTGGCTGGCTCCTCCGCGTGATCGCAGCGGAACGTTGTGGGTGTGGGCCCAGCGCGCCATGTTCGCGGTGCTCATGCCGGCTTCTCGGGCGAGGTCCGGCAAGGTCCGACGGTGGTGGACGTACTGCTCGATGAGCCAATCCCGGTCGACGGTGCCGCGGCGCTTGTAGTCCTTGGGCCCCTCGCGGAGCGGGATGCCGTAGTCCTTGGCGAGGCCGGTCAGCACGCTGCGGGAGAAGCCGGTGAGGGTGGCGATCTGCTGGAGGGACCGGTGTTCGTCGAGGTAGAGCCGTGTGAAGCACTCTGCCGGGATGGCTTGCCGGGCTTGCCGCCGGATGCGGCCCGTGGCTCTGGCGGCGCTCTTCGTCAGCGGGGGTGCGGGGGCTGGGTGTTCGTCGAGAACATGCCGGATGGCCTCGACGGTCGTGCCCAGGACCTGGGCGGTGTGCTGAACGGGGTGCTGGCGTTCGCGGACGAGCTGGTGCAGGCGGGGCAGGTCGACGCGCGCCGGGTCGGGGCCGGGAAGGGAAAGCCCTCCCAGCAGGGTGGCGGGCGGCTGCCAGTTCAGGGGCTCGTCGTGGATGTGGTGTGAGGCCAGGAAGCTGAGGGCTTCTTGCTGGAGGGCGTGCGCGAGTTCGGGGGTCTGAAGCGCGGTGAACCGCAAGGACGTCGCCCGGAACTCTGCGCTGTCGAGCCCGCCCAGGTCATCGGGGAGAGACTCGGCGGGCAGGCCGCTGAGACGTTGGAAGAGCTGGCTGCGTGCGATGCATTCGCGCCGTCCGGTTCCCGGTGGTGTTCCGGTGCGGCGGCAGATCTCCAGCCAGCGGGCATGAGAAAGCAGGCCGGTGTAGTCGAGGAGTCGGCGCCGGCCTTAGTCGATGGGGGCGCTGTTGGTGTCGAGGTAGTCGACGAGCCGGTCCAGGGCAGTGGCGATGCCCGGCCATTGCGGAAGGTCGTCGAGTTCCTGGAGGAGTCGTGAGACTTCGATGCCGTCGATGGCGTTGCCGATCAGCTCGGCTGCCTGGTCCAGGGATGCGTGGCTGTCGGGTATCAGCAGCAGGGCGGCGAGAACGGGGGCCAGAGCCCGCGCATGAATTCCTTCAGGTGGTGCGAGCCGGATCGTCCAGGGCGGCCAGAACATCGTGGGGATCTTCCTGGCTCGCTGCTCGATGTCTTGCGTGGTCCTGATCGGTCGGCGGGGAGTCTCGGCCGCGATGCGATAACGGACGCATTCGCTGGGGCGGAGGGAAGGGGCGAGGGCGGCCAGGTGCACGGACTGCAGCACCGGACTGATGCCCCGCCCCCAGCTGTCGATGCTGGTCGCGGAGATCCGCGCGAGTTCCTCGCGTACTGCTTCCAGCAGGTCCCTCAGGGCCTCGCCGGCCGGTTTGATTCCTGGTTGCTCCAGGATGCTCAAAGCCATGGTGACCGCGACGGCTGTGTCCACGGCTCGGAAAGGGGCCATGAAGCCAGGGCGTTCCGTTGCCTGTTCGATGTGAGGGGAGACCGGACCGGTGGTGAGGTGCGCTTCCGCAATGTCAGCCGGGATCCGTTCCCGTAGGACAGCTCCGGGAAGGTCGCTCAGGACGCGGATGCCCAGGGCCCGGATGTCGGCCAGCACTGCCGATGCCGGCTGGGGAGAGATCCGGTAGGGGCCGAAAGCAGCTGTTGCCCCGTCGATGATCTCCATCACTCGGTCCTGTGCCATGAGAACCGGATGGCCAGGAGACAAGAGGAGCGTCGAAGCGCGGGTCAGATCGGTGCCGCAGCCCGCCGAGAACGGGCGGGCGGGGCGGGTCGGTGGATTGCCGCAGAGTTCAGGCTGGGGGACCGACCGGCCGGAACGGGGCCGCTGCCGCGGCACCCTCCCGCAGTGCGGGCAGCAGTCCGCCAGCAGTCTGCGGTGCTGGGTGCAGGCGAAGGAGAAACCGAGCCTCCAGGACAATTGCCATCGCCCATCACTGGCAAGAAGGCACTCCGGGCAGAACCGGGATCCCCCTCCGCGGCCCCAAAGGACGTGCCGTGACACGGCCCGGCCTCCGGCACTCATGTGGAGGGCCCGTCCGTCGTAGTGCGCCAAGGTCAGGGCAGCGACTGTCTCCGGGGACGTCCCGGTGGCGTGCGCGACGGCATTGGTCAGCTGTTCGTCGAGGACGATCGTCCAGTCTGCCGGGATGCCCCTGAACTGGTCTCCGGCCCGGTGCCGGACCGGGAAGCCGAAATGCAGCAGGACATCACCGAGCGCGGTGTCCATCCGCCTGGCCATCGCCTCCAGCCATGAGTCCAGAGCCTCGCCGGGCAGCGGAGGCAGCCGGATCGGCAGGGTGCGGGTCGGCGTTCTCATGCGGGGCGTCGGCTCCGGGGCCGCGGGCGGCTGGTCAGCCGTTTCTTCTCCAGCGCAGTCTGCAGTTCGAGGCGGGCAGCCTCGGATGCCTCGTCGTTCTTCACCCGGTCCATCAGCTCCTGGTCAAGACGTTCGGCGCCGGTGCGGACCGCCCGCTGGCAGCTGCGGTTGATCAGCGTCATCAGCGAGCCGATGTGTCCGGTGCTGCGGGCGAAGAGGTAGTCCGACAGCTCGTCCGCGAGCATGCCGGGGTGCTTGTCGGCGAGCACGACGCGCTGTTCGAGGGCCAGCAGCATCTGCCGCCATTCCCGACGACCGGCCTCCGTATCGATGGTGAACGGACGAAGCCCGAGGCGGGTGGTGCGGCGGCCGGTCTGGGCCAGAGCTGTGTCGCGCCCGTTCGTTCCTTCGCCGAACAGGCCCTTCTTCGCGAGCTCGACCCCCACCATCAGCAACGTCACCGGGAACTCGTTGGCGATCCACTTCAGGTGGTTGCTCACCTCGATGCCGCTCTTCTGTCCCCATTTCAAGAAGTGCAGATCGTCCAGAACCACCAGGCGGACATCGCAGGACAGCACGCAGTCCAGCACCCGCCGTCCGAACTGGGCGGTGGTCCCCCGCATCTGTCCGGGGTGGCCGAAGAACTCCAGCATGGCCCGGTTGAGATCCTTCATTCCGGTGTTCCCAGTCAGTCCGACCCGGCAGACCGGGATCCGCTCGTGCCCTTGGCTCGTGAACGCTCCCGACTCCTCGACCTCCCGCTGGTGGAAGTCGCGGGCGAAGGCGAGCACCGAGGTTGTCTTGCCCAGCCCCGGGAACGCGTCGACGGCCACTGCACCTTTGGCCTTGTCGCCGTCCTGCTCGTTGCTGTCGACGATGTCCCATAGGTCTTCATGGAGCTCTGTCAGTTGCGGCGTCTTGACCGGGCCGATGTTCGCGTGCCACCGCCGACGCTCACGGTCGTAGTCCGCCGGCGCCTGTGTGGGCAGGGACTTCAGCTGCTTGCGGGTCAGCAGGTCGGGCCGGCTGCGGCGAGGGCTCTCGGCGAACGCCTTGAAGTCCTCCTTCCGCGACAAGGCAAGATTGCCCGGTTGCGGAACGCTGCCGTCGTTCACACGTCCTCCAGGGCATCGGCGTAGAAGTCGTCCTCCCCGGCGAGGTCCTCCAGATCGGCCTCGTCGTCATCCCCGGTCTCCGTCACCACGTCGGGCTCCCGCAGTTCCGCGGTCTGCTCGTCCTGGCCAAGGGCCTTGCGTACGGAGGGAAGCGAGACGACCGTCTCCGCCTCACTCTCCGGAAGTTCGATGCGCGGCCTGCTCGCGCGAGAGCCGCAGGGCCATGCGCCGCTCGGCGATCGTGGTGCCCAGGCCGAGATTCCACCGCTCCAACAAGTCAGCGACGGCAAGCCGGTCGTCGGGAAAGCGATACTTCGAGGCAGCCAACTGCCGGGCGAATGTCAGCGCGTCCTCGCTCAGCGGCATCTCGGCCGACGGCGCGTGTTCCCAGACCAGCGTGTGCCAGGCCCGCCTATCCGGATCGCGGAAGTAGATCCGGGTGATGTCGTCGGGGTCCACCTGGAAGGGCCAGCCGTTCTTGACCGGACTGTCGTAGGGGCTGCGGACCCCCGGCTCGGGCAGGCCGGGGCCGCTGTAGCGGCGGCGGCCGATCTCGACCCCGTAGTGCTGGACCGTGCGCCACTTCGTCTGCAGGAACTCGAACGCAAGATTGCGATCCCGGGGAACCTCGATGTAGCCGGCGCGGGCCATCCCGTGCTCGAACACCTTCGCCGGGGACATCCGCAAACCCGGCAGGCCCGGATCGACCAGACCTGAGTGCGGCCTGCAGTGATAGACCGCCGCGGTCCACTCCCGGATGATCGACTCAAGCTCGTCGAGGAAGAAGAATGCGTGGTCCTCCGGGCTCTCGCCCCGCGAGTGGATGTCGGGCCCCTTGTAGCCGGGCAGCACCTGCAGCAACCCCTCCCTCAGGGTCCGGAAGTAGCGCTCGACCGGCCCCTTGTCGCGGCCCGTCCGCAGCCGGGCCGGCTGGATGGAGATGCCCATCCGTCGGCAGACACTGGTCAGATGCTCCGAGACATAGACCTTGCCGTGGTCGACGACCAGCGTCTCGGGGACCAGAGGCGGACGAGGCCAGCCCCGGTCCAGTGGCGCCTTCGACATCGACCAGGACAGTGCGGGGAATGCCGTGCTCGGGCCAGACCGCGTGCCGCGGCCAGTCCCGCCCAGCCGACCGCGGCCGAAACGACGCGAACAGCACCGCACTGATATCCACCGCCTTCGTCGAGACCGGCGTGAGCCGGATCCCCGTGATGCAGCGGGTGTACCAGTCCATCCCGACACTCAACTCGGCCTGAACCCACTTCAGCGTCAGCGGGTCGAACGCGAAGACGTCCAGGCGGGTGGAGTCCATCAGCAGGTACTCACCCGGCCGCGTCGGCCGCAGCTTGCCGTACGGACCCTCCGGCCGATCGGCAATATCCCGATTGCGCTTCGTACTCAACCGGAACAGCGGGTGTCGCCGCTCCAGCTCTGTGAGCACCCGGTAGGCCGTGGCTTGGCTGGGCTGGGGTACGACTTCAGGACCGAACCGCGCGATCACCCGGGCCTGAGTCCGGTCTATGACCATCTTGCGTGATGGCTTCGACTCTCCGGTGTGCTCGACCATGACTTCCAGGGCGGTCTCCACCCATCGGTCGTCGGCCCTGCCGAAGGGCCGTGCCTGGGTACTTGTCCGCTGGACCAGGCCGGCCTCACCGTGTCGGCGGTAGTCGGCGACCCACCGTCGAATGGTGCGATCAGCGACTCCGAGTTCCGTAGCTTTCGCCGCGTAGCGGGCGTCCAGCGACAGCGTCGGCGCGTACGGAGTTCGCGGTTCGCCTTCACGCGCAAGTTCGATGCTGCCGGACCGATATCCCGAGAGGAGTTCCCGAATGTGCTCGGCCCGCTCCAGGATCTGCCGTCTGTCCTCCTCGTCCAACTGCCCCAGTACCACCGAGGCAATCTCCCCGGCGTCGTCCGAGGACGGTCCAGGCCCCTCGGGGATAAGGGTGGCCCGGTCGGAGAAGAGCAGTTCCCGCAAGGACAGACGCAGGAGCCTGCCGTGGCGGTCCTTGAGGACGACCTCGTTGCCGGCCGTGGTGGCGGCCATCTCGACCACCTCGACGGTCTCCCCGTCGTAGCGGAAATGTGTACCAACACCGACCCGCGCTCCGGCCCTGGTCACGCCGTCCTCCTGAGCACGTGCGTCGGGCTAAGCGGCCGGTCGAGATCCACCGTGAGCTCGCGTGTCCACAGCAAGTGATAAACCGCAAACCGAACTTGCTCCTCCGGGCGGCTGGGCAAGCTGGCCGCCGCGCGACGCAGAGGGACTCCGTCGAGCTCAGCGCCTCGGAGCTCGTCGACGAGCCCGCGATCGAACAGCCAGTCTCTGCGGTAGCCCGACAGGAAGCGGATGTTCTCCACCTGTGCCGCGGGTGGCTCGCTCCAGACCTCGTACTTCCACCCGCGGACCTCCACCACCTCACGGGTCCAGCCGAAAGTGAAGGCCACCTCCGGCTTGGACAACCGGTGCAGTGGCTTCACATCCACGACCACGGGTCCCTCGTCGGTGACCAGGAGATAGTCCGGAATGTGCTTGCGTACAGCCCCGTCCACCTCGTCCTTGAGCAGGAAGGGCTGGGCCACGACACGCCGTACGGACGGATCGAAATCAGCGAAGAGGAGACGCGCGAGTTCGAGGCGCGACTCGTAGATGACGTGATCGCGCATAGTGGCGGACCAGTAGGTACCCGAGTAGTGCCGTTGGCCCCTGTACCAGCGGAAGGTCCGCTAGGGGACCGCCGCCGCAAGCTGGTCGATCGAGATCCCGGTCCACTCCCGGTTCTTGATCAGGCTGCCGTTCGCTCCCCGAACGCTCACGGTGATCGATGCCGCGCTCAGCCCTGCCGCCATGAGTCACCCCCGAATCGTCGGCAGCCTCCCCCCGCGAGCGCTACGTTCGCATTCGAGTGAGACTCCCGAGCCGGGCCCAAAACAAGGTCACCTGAACGAGTGACGGAAGTGATCAGCGATTCTCAATCCTGTGTCAGATCAGCCAGCCTGATGACATCGCGACTGAGAAAATGACACGGGATTTGAGAACCTACAGCTACGCGCCTCAGGTCTGCGCCATGTCCACGAAACGTGAGTAATGGCCCTGGAAGGCCACGGTGATGGTGGCCGTCGGACCATTACGGTGCTTGCCGACGATGATGTCGGCCTCGCCGGCGCGCGGTGACTCCTTCTCGTACGCGTCCTCGCGGTGGAGCAGGATGACCATGTCGGCGTCCTGCTCGATGGAGCCGGACTCACGCAGGTCGGAGACCATCGGCTTCTTGTCCGTGCGCTGCTCGGGGCCACGGTTCAGCTGCGAGAGCGCGATCACCGGGACTTCCAGCTCCTTGGCCAGCAGCTTCAGGTTTCGGGACATGTCCGAGACCTCCTGCTGACGGCTCTCGGAACGCTTCGATCCGCCGGCCTGCATCAGCTGCAGATAGTCGATGATCACGAGCTTGATGTCGTTGCGCTGCTTGAGCCGGCGGCACTTCGCGCGGATCTCCATCATCGACAGGTTGGGGGAGTCGTCGATGTAGAGCGGGGCGGCCGAGACCTCGGGCATCCGGCGCGCGAGACGCGTCCAGTCCTCGTCCGTCATCGTGCCGGACCGCATGTGGTGCAGAGCCACGCGCGCCTCGGCCGACAGCAGACGCATCGCGATCTCGTTGCGGCCCATTTCTAGGGAGAAGATGACGCTGGGCAGATTGTTCTTGATCGACGCGGCGCGCGCGAAGTCCAGGGCCAGCGTGGACTTACCCATGGCGGGACGGGCCGCGATGACGATCATCTGGCCGGGGTGCATGCCGTTCGTCAGGGCGTCGAGGTCAGTGAAGCCGGTCGGGACGCCGGTCATCTCGCCGCTGCGCGACCCGATGGCCTCGATCTCGTCGAGCGCGCCCTCCATGATGTCGCCGAGCGGCAGGTAGTCCTCGCTGGTGCGCTGCTCGGTGACCGCGTAGATCTCGGCCTGCGCGGAGTTGACGATCTCGTCGACGTCGCCGTCGGCCGCGTATCCCATCTGCGTGATCTTCGTGCCGGCCTCGACGAGCCGCCGCAGGACCGCCCGCTCGTGGACGATCTCCGCGTAGTACGAGGCGTTGGCCGCGGTCGGCACGGACTGGACCAGGGTGTGCAGGTACGGCGCTCCGCCGACCTTGGTGATCTCACCGCGCTTGACCAGCTCGGCGGCGACCGTGATCGGGTCGGCCGGCTCGCCCTTGGCGTACAGGTCGAGGATGGCCGTGTAGACGGTCTCGTGCGCCGGGCGGTAGAAGTCGTGGCCCTTGATGATCTCCACGACGTCGGCGATGGCGTCCTTGGACAGCAGCATGCCGCCGAGCACCGACTGCTCCGCGTCCAGGTCCTGCGGTGGCACCCGCTCGAAGCTTGCCGGGCCGCCGCCGTCCCATCCGTCGTCCGAGCCCCGGTCGTGCCGGTCCTCGCGGTTGCCCTTGCGCTCCCCGCGGCGCGGGCGGGAGACAGGCAGACGGTCGCCGGGACCGGCCTCGGTCCAGGGGTCGTCCAAAGGCTCGGGAATGCTCACCGGCCCACCTCCTCCCGTCCGCATCGCGGACCTAGCCGTGCCACTCTTTCTTACGGCACGGCGCTGACAAACAAGTCGCCCGACTCCGCTTCCGGCGCGTCTGGTTCAGCTGATTCCGGTGCCGGAACGGAGTGCGGGCGCCGGACCACGGTAGGCCCGTCTCCACCGTCAGCCAATCTGGTTATCCACAGGGCATGTGGATGACGGACCAGATGCTGTGGAGAACCCCTCGGAACCTGTGCACGGAACGGGGGACAGCACTGTGGACAAACTCATAGCAGGATCAGTACTACCCTTCTGACCTGCATGTTCTCCGTCCACTGACTGTGGGAGAGAAAAACTTTCGCCCTGATCTCAAGATCACTGCAAACGGCGCACGGGCGGACGCCCCACGGGAGATCGAGTAAGGGACACTAGCCCATTGCATCTCTTACCTGTGGAAGATTAGATTGACCCTCATGACCCCGGCCCCCACCACCCCGCGAACAGGCCGCCGACGGCACGACCGCGAGATCATCGCCCTCGCCGTACCAGCCTTCGGCGCACTGGTCGCCGAGCCCCTGTTCGTGATGGTCGACAGCGCCATCGTCGGCCACCTCGGCACCCCGCAACTGGCCGGTCTCGGGATCGCGGCGGCCCTGCTGATGACCGCCGTGAGCATCTTCGTCTTCCTCGCCTACGCCACCACGGCCGCCGTCGCCCGACGGGTCGGAGCCGGTGATCTGCCCGCGGCGATCCGCCAGGGCATGGACGGCATCTGGCTGGCCCTGCTGCTCGGTGCCCTCGTCGTGGCGCTCGCCATCCCCTCGGCCCCCTGGCTCGTCGACGTCTTCGGCGCCTCCGACACCGCCGCCCCGTACGCCACCACCTATCTGCGGATCTCCAGCTTCGGAATTCCGGCGATGCTCGTCGTCCTCGCCGCCACCGGTGTGCTGCGCGGACTCCAGGACACCCGGACCCCGCTGTACGTCGCCATCGGCGGCTTCACGGCGAACGGCATCCTCAACGTGGTCCTCGTCTACGGGGCCGGGCTCGGCATCGCCGGATCCGCCTGGGGCACGGTGATCGCCCAGGTGGGTATGGCCGCCGCCTATCTCGTCGTGGTCGTGCGCGGAGCCCGTAGACACGGCGCCTCCCTGCGCCCCGACGCCGCCGGCATCAGGGCCAGCGCCCGCGCGGGCGTACCGCTCCTGGTCCGTACGCTCTCGCTCCGGGCCGTCCTCATGATCGCCACCGCTGTGGCCGCGCGCCTCGGCGACGTCGACATCGCCGCGCACCAGATCATCCTCTCCCTCTGGAGCCTGACCGCCTTCGCGCTCGACGCCATCGCCATCGCGGGCCAGGCGATCATCGGCCGCTATCTGGGGGCCGGCGACGAGAAGGGCGCGCGGGAGGCCTGCCGCCGCATGCTCGAGTGGGGCATCGGCTGCGGCATCGCGCTCGGCGTGCTGATCATGCTCGCCCGGCCGCTCTTCATCCCGCTCTTCACCAGCGATCCGGCGGTGAAGGAGACCCTGCTCCCCGCGCTCCTGGTCGTGGCGGTCTCGCAGCCGATCGCCGGAGTGGTCTTCGTCCTGGACGGCGTGCTGATGGGAGCGGGCGACGGACGCTACCTCGCCTGGGCCATGCTGGTGACGCTGGCCGTCTTCGCTCCGGTCGCGCTTCTGGTGCCTGCTCTCGGCGGAGGCCTCACCGCGCTCTGGTGGGCGATGACGCTGATGATGGCCGTCCGGCTGGTGACCCTCTGGGTACGTACGCGCTCCGGCCGTTGGATCGTCACCGGAGCGACCCGCTGAGGCGCGGGCTCAACGGGACTGTTTCACGTGAAACGCTACGACCTCGCCAACTGTCCCGACGGCGCTGTTTCACGTGAAACGGTCCGTTTCACGTGAAACACTCCCCCGGCACACAGCAAAGGGCCGCATCCCCAACGGGATGCGGCCCTTCACCTGCTCTGCTGAGCTCTGCTCTTAGGCAGCAACGACCTCGACGGCCAGCTTCGCAGCGACCTCGGGGTGCAGACGGACGGACACCTGGTGCCCGCCGAGCGTCTTGATCGGCGAACCGAGCTCCACGCGACGCTTGTCGACGTCCGGACCACCGGCGGCCTTGATCGCCGAAGCGACGTCGGCCGGGGTGACCGAGCCGAAGAGCCGGCCGGCGTCGCCGGAGCGAACGGCCAGGCGGACCTTCACGCCTTCGAGCTTGGCCTTGATCTCGTTGGCCTGCTCGATCGTGGCGATCTCGTGGATCTTGCGGGCGCGGCGGATCTGCGCCACGTCCTTCTCGCCGCCCTTGGTCCAGCGAATGGCGAAGCCACGCGGAACCAGGTAGTTGCGGGCGTACCCGTCCTTGACGTCGACGACGTCGCCGGCGGTGCCGAGGCCAGAGACCTCGTGGGTGAGGATGATCTTCATGCTGTTGTCACCCTTCCCTTATCGCGCGGTGGACGTGTAGGGCAGCAGCGCCATCTCACGGCTGTTCTTGACAGCCGTGGCGACGTCACGCTGGTGCTGCGTGCAGTTGCCGGTGACGCGGCGGGCACGGATCTTGCCGCGGTCGGAAATGAACTTCCGCAGCATGTTCGTGTCCTTGTAGTCCACGTACTGGGTCTTGTCCTTGCAGAACGCGCAGACCTTCTTCTTAGGCTTGCGCACAGGCGGCTTCGCCATGGTGTTTCTCCTGTGTGATCAAGAAGTGGGGGTACGAGCCGCCCTAGAAGGGGGGCTCGTCCGAGTAGCCGCCGCCGGAGCCGCCGGAACTGCCGGAACCACCGGGGCTTCCGCCCCAGCCGCCCCCGCCGCCCTGCTGGCCCCCGCCTTGCTGGCCGCCTGCCGGCGCGCCGGTCGCCCACGGGTCGTCGGCGGGAGCACCGCCGCCACCCTGCTGGCCACCGCCACCGGGACCGCCGCCCCAGTTGCCGCCACCCTGCTGGCCGCCACCGCCGCCGTATCCGCCCTGGCCGCCCTGACCGCCGCGACCGGTGGTCTTGGTGACCTTGGCCGTGGCGCTCTTGAGGCTGGGGCCGACTTCCTCGACATCCAGCTCGTAGACCGTGCGCTTGACGCCCTCACGGTCCTCGTAGGACCGCTGCTTCAGCCGGCCCTGCACGACGACGCGCATGCCTCGCTGGAGCGATTCCGCGACGTTCTCCGCCGCCTGACGCCAGACCGAGCAGGTGAGGAACAGGCCTTCGCCGTCCTTCCACTCGTTGGTCTGCCGGTCGAAGATGCGGGGAGTGGACGCGACACGGAACTTCGCGACCGCCGCACCGGACGGGGTGAAGCGCAGCTCGGGGTCGTCGACGAGATTGCCGACGACCGTGATGACGGTCTCGCCTGCCATGGGTGAACCTCTCGGCGGGGATTGCTTCTGGCTGCTTGCTGCTACTCGGACCCGAAAACCGCTGAGCTAGATGCTCAGTGGATCTCGGGACGGAGGACCTTGGTCCGGAGGACCGACTCGTTCAGGTTCATCTGGCGGTCGAGCTCCTTGACGACCGCAGGCTCGGCCTGCAGGTCGATGACCGAGTAGATGCCCTCGGGCTTCTTCTTGATCTCGTAAGCGAGCCGACGACGGCCCCAGGTGTCGACCTTCTCCACCTTTCCGTCGCCCTCACGGACGACGGAGAGGAAGTTCTCGATCAGCGGGGAGACTGCTCGCTCCTCGAGATCGGGGTCGAGGATGACCATCACCTCGTAGTGACGCATGTGGAACCCACCTCCTTTGGACTCAGCGGCCACGGTCGTTCCGTGGCAGGAGGGTCGTGATGCGTATCGCAACGGCGCCTGTCGAGAAGAACACCCGGCACTGACAATCCGCTCCCGGGAAGATTCCCGGGGGAGGGGCTCGCCGTGCTGGCCTGGGCAGACACCGGTGCAGACCGTACAGACTACCTGTAGACCGGCTTCCGGTTGAAATCCGGAGGTCAGCGGGCACATGCGGCCCGGATTCCGGAGGGCGGATCCGGAGCCTCAGGGGCACAATCGAGACAGATGCGGTGTGAGAGGCGCTACATTCCACCGCCCGTCTCGCCAGGAGGTCATCCATGGCACAGACCCTTCGTCCCGCCGGCTCCCGGTCCACGACCGGCCGCCCCGCCACCGGCTCGCTCTTCGCGACGGACGGCCGGCCCCACCCCGTCCAGGACGTCCTGATGGCGGTGACCGGGGTGCTCGGCGTCCTCGCCTTCGTGACGGCGATGTTCCACCATCTGCACCTGATCAGCTCGTGGGCCGGGCTGATCGGGATCCTGACCGGCGTCTACGGCCAGTACATCTCGAAGACCACCTGGGAGAGGTTCGGCCTGATCATGGGGATCGGCGCCTCGGCGGTGGGCTTCTACCTCGGTATGGCGCACGGCGGCCTCTTCGGCGGCGTCGTCACCTGACCGGCGCAGGACCCGGTGCGGCCGTCCACGCGGCCGCGCCGGTCCTTCGCGGGCGTTCCGGCCCTACGCGGCCAGGCCGGGTGCCCGTCGGTCACAGTAGGCTTCGGCGCGAGAGCCGGAGCCCCTGACCGATGGGGACACACCTGCCGAGGAGCGCCCCGCATGAGCCTGACCCTGAGGACCATCAGCCGAGAGCAGCATCTGGCGTACATCCAGAGCCTGCCCTCGGCCAGTCACTGCCAGGTCCCGGCGTGGGCTGATGTGAAGACCGAATGGCGCTCGGAGAGCCTGGGCTGGTTCGACAGGAACGGCGAGATCGTCGGTGCCGGCCTCGTCCTGTACCGCCAGCTGCCGAAGATCAAGCGCTATCTGGCGTACCTGCCCGAGGGCCCTGTCATCAACTGGTACGCGCCCAACCTGAGCGACTGGCTCCAGCCGATGCTCGCCCACCTCAAGCAGCAGGGCGCGTTCTCCGTGAAGATGGGGCCGCCGGTGGTCATCCGGCGCTGGGACTCGGCGGCCATCAAGTCCGGCATCCAGGACCCGGACGTCAAGCGCCTGCGCGATGTCGAGGCGACCCACATCGAGCCGCGCGCCTTCGAGGTCGCCGACCGGCTGCGGAAGATGGGCTGGCAGCAGGGCGAGGACGGCGGCGCCGGATTCGGTGACGTACAGCCTCGTTACGTCTTCCAGGTGCCGCTGGCCAACCGCTCCCTGGAAGATGTCCTCAAGGGCTTCAACCAGCTGTGGCGCCGCAACATCAAGAAGGCCGACAAGGCCGGCGTCGAGGTCGTCCAGGGCGGCTACGAGGACCTGGCCGAGTGGCAGCGCCTGTACGAGATCACGGCCGTGCGCGACCACTTCCGCCCGCGCCCGCTCTCGTACTTCCAGCGCATGTGGACCGTCCTCAACTCCGAGGACCCCAACCGGATGCGGCTCTACTTCGCGCGGCACAACGGCGTGAACCTCTCCGCCGCCACGATGCTCGTCGTCGGCGGGCACGTCTGGTACTCCTACGGCGCCTCCGACAACATCGGGCGCGAGGTGCGGCCGTCGAACGCCATGCAGTGGCGGATGCTCCGTGACAGCTACGCGATGGGCGCCACCGTCTACGACCTGCGCGGCATCAGCGACTCGCTGGACGAGAACGACCACCTCTTCGGCCTCATCCAGTTCAAGGTCGGCACCGGCGGCGAGGCCGTGGAGTACGTCGGCGAGTGGGACTTCCCGCTGAACAAGGTGCTCCACAAGGCGCTCGACATCTACATGTCGCGCCGCTGACGCGCTTCACCACAGCACGAACCACCGCATCCACAGCCACCAGAAAGGTTCCGGGCCGGCCATGGCGCTCTCCCTCTACGTCGACACCGCGCGCTGGCGGGCGCACCAGAAGTCCGTGATCGACCAGTTCCCCGGCCTCGTACCGGTCTGCAAGGGCAACGGGTACGGCTTCGGCCACGAACGGCTCGCCGACGAGACGATCCGCTTCGGCTCCGACACCCTCGCCGTCGGCACGACGTACGAGGCCGCCACCATCAAGGACTGGTTCAGCGGCGACCTGCTCGTCCTGACCCCGTTCCGGCGCGGTGAGGAGCCCGTACCGCTGCCGGACCGCGTCATCCGGTCCGTCTCCTCCGTCGACGGGGTGCACGCCCTGGTCGGCGCCCGGGTCGTCATCGAGTGCATGAGCTCGATGAAGCGCCACGGCGTCAAGGAGGAGGAGCTCGGGCTGCTGCACGCGGCGATCGAGGACGTACGCCTCGAAGGCTTCGCGCTGCACCTGCCGCTGGACCGCACCGACGGCTCGGACGCCGTCGAGGAGGTCATAGGGTGGATGGACCGGCTGCGCGCCGCCCGGTTGCCGCTGCACACCATGTTCGTGAGCCATCTGCGCGCCGAGGAGCTGGCCCGGCTCCAGCAGCAGTTCCCGCAGACCCGCTTCCGCGCCCGTATCGGCACCCGGCTCTGGCTCGGTGACCACGAGGCCACGGAGTACCGGGGTGCCGTCCTGGACGTCACGCCCGTCGTCAAGGGCGACCGGTTCGGCTACCGCCAGCAGAAGGCCGCCTCAGACGGCTGGCTGGTCGTCGTCGCGGGCGGTACGTCGCACGGGGTCGGCCTGGAGGCGCCGAAGGCGCTACACGGGGTGATGCCGCGGGCCAAGGGCGTCGCGCGCGCGGGCCTGGCCACGGTCAACCGCAATCTGTCGCCGTTCGTCTGGGCGGGCAAGCAGCGCTGGTTCGCCGAGCCGCCGCACATGCAGGTGTCGATCCTGTTCGTGCCGTCGGACGCGCAGGAGCCGCGGGTCGGTGACGAGCTGGTCGCCCATCTGCGCCACACGACCACGCAGTACGACCGGCTCGTCGACCGCTGAGCGAGCCGCCCGGGTCACCGATCCCGGGCCGTGCCCCACTCCACCGGAGGTCCCGCGACCGTCGGGGCCGTGTGCCCCGGCGTACGGGAATCAGCGGACAGCACGAACGCGTCCGGCGCCCCGTCGAGCACTCCGCCCGACGGGTCGTCCGAACCGTCCCGGCGCACCGGGTCCTTGTCCGGCAGCAGGATGTCCCGGACGACCAGGGCGCACAGGTACAGCGTGCCCAGCAGATGCAGCGCGATCGCGAGCTGGTAACCCTCCTGCGGCAGCCCCTGGTGCTTGTCGCCGCCGCTCGTGTACGCGAGGTAGAACCAGATCCCCAGGAAGTACATGACCTCGCAGGCCTGCCAGATGAGGAAGTCGCGCCAGCGCGGCCGGGCCAGCACGGCGAGCGGGATCAGCCAGAGCACGTACTGCGGTGAGTAGACCTTGTTCGTCAGGATGAACGCGGCCACCACCAGGAACGCCAGCTGGGCGAAGCGCGGCCGGCGTGCGGCGGTGAGCGCCAGGCCCGCGATGCCGGCGCAGAAGACCACCATCAGGACCACGGATGCGGTGTTCACCGTCTCCACGTCGATGGGCTTGCCGGTGCGCTGGGTGATGATGAGCCAGAAGGAGCCGAAGTCGATGGGCCGTTCCTGGCTGAAGGTGTAGAACTTCCGCCATCCCTCGGGGGCGTAGAGCATCACCGGCAGGTTCACCACCAGCCAGGCCGCTCCGGCGCCGAGCAGCGCCGTGCCGTACTCGCGCCACCGGCCCGCCCGCCAGCAGAGCAACAGGAGCGGGCCGAGCAGCAGGACGGGATAGAGCTTGGCGGCCGTCGCGAGGCCGATGAGGATGCCGAACGCGAGGACCCGGCCCCGCGACCACATGAGCATCGCCGCGGCCGTCAGCGCGACGGCCAGCAGGTCCCAGTTGATCGTGGCGGTGAGGGCGAACGCGGGCGCCAGCGCGACCAGCAGGCCGTCCCAGGGACGCCGCCGGTGCGTGCGTACGGTGCACACGGCGATGACGACCGCGCAGATCATCAGCATGCCCGCGTTGACCATCCAGTACATCTGCTCGCGCTGCTGGATCGGGTCGCTGTCCGGCGTGAGGGTCAGCCAGGAGGCGATCTGCATGAACACCCCGGTCAGTACCGGGTACTCCAGGTACTGCATGTCGCCGCTCAGCCGGTCGAAGTACGGCACCAGCCCGTCGGCGAAGCCGCGTCCCAGGAAGAGGTGCGGGATGTCGGAGTAGCAGGCGTGCGTGTACTGCGAGGTGGCGCCGCGGAACCAGGCCCACTCGTAGCAGGGGATCTTCTGGACCATGCCGAGGGCGAACATCCCGATCATGGTCAGGGCGACGACGCGTACGGGCGTCAGCGGACCGTCGCCGAGCCGCGCCCAGCGCCCCACCCGCCCGCCGAACAGCTCGCTGCCGGCCGCCGCGACCTCGTCCTGATCGGTGGGCCGCACGACGGGCCGCTCCTGCTGCTGCACGCTCGTGTCCTCTGCGCTGGGGCTTGGCATGCCGCACATCCTGCCGTACGGGGCTGTGGCCCGGGCAGGGACACGGGAGGAGGGGCTGTGACAGGCCCGGAACGCGGCGAGGGCCGCCGCACCCTTGTCCGGTGCGGCGGCCCTCGTCCTACAGGCGTCCAGGGCCCGTCGCGGGCCCTGCTGCGGTGCGGCTATCCGCCGTTGGCGCCGCTCCATAGGCCGCCGTTCGCACCACCTTCGGTGGTGCCGGTGCTGGCTCCGCCGTCCGCTCCCGCGCTCGCACCACCGTCGGCTCCGGCGTTCGCACCACCTTCGGTGGTGCCGCTGTTGGCTCCGCCGTCCGCTCCCGCGCTCGCACCACCGTCGGCTCCGGCGTTCGCACCACCGCCGTTGGGGTTCTGGCACTCCCAGTCCCAGAGCTCACACGTCTTGCTCGGCGACGGCGTCGGCGTCGGGGACGGAGTGGTCGGCGTCGGCGTCGGGGACGGCGACGGCGGCTCCGGCTCCTCCGTGGTGGGCGTCGGAGAGGGCGTCGGGCTGGGCGTCGGGCTCGGGCTGACCGCGCCACCGCCCCAGACCTCCTCGCCGATGGGCTCCGGCTTCGGGAACGAGAGGACCTTCTTCCCCTTCATCGCCGCGGTCATGTAGTCGTGCCAGATGGACGCCGGGAACGAGTTTCCGTGGATCTTCTTCTCGCCGCCGGTGCCGAACATCTTCTCGAACTCGCGGTCCTTGTTGGTCTCGTCGTCGTCCATCCGGAACATGCTGATCGCCGTCGAGAGCTGCGGGGTGTAGCCGACGAACCAGGCGGACTTGTTGCCGTCCGTGGTACCCGTCTTCCCCGCCGCCTCACGTCCCTCCAGCCGCGCGGGCTCGCCCGTGCCGTTCTCCACCACGTTCTTCAGCACGTCCGTGATGTTGTCCGCGATGCGCGGGGTGAAGGCGCGCTTGGACCTCTTCTTGTGCTGGAAGACGACCTCGCCGTTCTGCTTCACCTCGGTGACCGAGTACGTGGAATTCTGCTGGCCGCTCGTCGCGAAGGTGGCGTAGGCGCCCGCCATCCGGATGGCGCTCGGCGAGGACGTACCGATGGAGAACGACGGAACGGTGGCATCCGCCATCATGTCGTCGTCCTTCAGACCGGCGGCGACGGCGGCCTCCTTGACCTTGTCCGTCCCGACGTCCATACCGAGCTGGACGAAGGGGGAGTTGGCCGACTGCTCCATGGCGTGCCGCAGGTCGATCTCACCGTGGTCGTAGTCGCCGTCGTTCGTCTGGAGCCACTCCTCGTCGTTCTTGTCCTTCCAGACCTCGCCGTTGTACTCCTTGATCTGCAGCTTGTTGTCGCCGTTGTAGATGCTCTTGGGCGAGACGATGGTGCGCTGCGAGAGGTCCTGGTCAGGCCCGAGCTTCGGATCGCGTACGCCGTACTGCATCGCCGCCGCCAGCACGAAGGGCTTCCAGGTCGAGCCGACCTGGGCGCCGGTCGCGTCGGCGTTGTTGGTGAAGTGCTTCGTGGCGTCCTGCCCGCCGTACGTGGCGAGGATGGCGCCCGTCCTGGCGTCCACCGAGGCACCGCCGAACTCCACATGGGTGTCCGTCTTGGGACGCTCCTCGGGACGGATCTTGGCCTTGTAGACCTTGTCCACCGCTGCGGCGAGCTGGTCCACCTTCTTCTTGTCGAAGGTGGTGTGGATCTCGAAGCCGCCGAGCTCCATGTCCTTGGCCTTGATGTTCCGGTCGTTGTTGGCGAGGAAGTACTTACGCGCCAGCTCCACCAGATAACCGGTCTGACCGCCCAGCTTGGCGTTCTTCTTCGGCTTCTCGGGCATGGGGAACTCTTTGTACGTCGCCCGCTCCTCGGCTGACATCTTGCCGTCCTTGACCTGCTCGTCGAGGATCCACTTCCAGCGCTTCTCGGCGCGGTCGAGGTTCTTCGCCGGGGTCGCGCCCTCGGGATCGATGTCGGTGGCACCGGCCGGGTCGTAGTAGCTCGCGCCCTTGAGCAGCGTCGCCAGGAACGCGCACTGGCTCGGGTCCAGGTCCGTGGCGTCCGTGTCGTAGTACGTACGGGCCGCGGCCTGCAGACCGGAGGCACCACGGCCGTAGTAGGAGACGTTGAGGTAGCCGGCCATGACGTCCTCCTTCTTCTCCTCGCCGGCGACCTTCAGGGTGATGAAGAGCTCTTTGAACTTCCGCGTGAACGTCTGGTCCTGGTTCAGCCGCGAGTTCTTCACGTACTGCTGGGTGATGGTCGAACCACCCTGGGTCTGACCGCCCGTGGCCATGTTGAACACCGCACGGCCGATGCCCTTGGGGTCGATGCCCTTGTCGGTCCAGAAGCTCTTGTTCTCGGCCGCGACCACGGCGTTGCGCATCGCCACGGGGATCTGCTCGTAGCTGATCTCCTGGCGGTTGACCACACCGCCGGTCGCCACCATCTGGTCGCCGTTGGCCCAGTAGTAGACGTTGTTCTGAGCCGTGGCCGCGTCCTGGATGTTCGGCTTGCTCACCAGCGCGTACGAGACACCGGCGACACCCATCAGCATGCCGAGGAAGCCCACGCAGAGGCCCGAGACCAGCTTCCACGAAGGCAGCCATCGACGGAATCCGTACCGGCCGTGGCGCGGGTAGTCGATGAGGCGCTTCTTGCCGGGAGGCCCGGCCTCGCCGCCACCGCGACGCCGGCCACCGCCGCGCTGAGCCGCACGGCGGGCCTCGGCACGGCTGCCGTACGGGCGCTCCTCGCCCTGCGGCTCGGCAGGTGACACGGATGTGGCTCTGCGTGATGGCGCTGCTCGGCGTCCCGCCGGCTGCTGGGCGGCTCGTCTGGCCGCGGCCCGCCCGCCACCTTGCGGCTGGGACGATTTGCGACGGTGCTCGCTCATGGAACGACTACTCCTCGGGCAGGCGAGAGCGCCTGGAAGCGGCAGTTGAGATCCGGTCCCCCCGAATTACGGACCAGCCCTGCGGAAGGCTCATCCGCAGTACATCCGGCAGTCCGCGATAACTGACGCACAACGGCGCCTCACGGTTCCCGGTGGTCTGCATGCCGCACAGACTACGCACGGTCAAAACCCTCCTAGGGCCGAACTTCACCCCAAACAACGCAAGTCGATACCTACGAATTGGCGATGTGACGCCGCTCACGAAGGTCACCCTTGTCGAACCCGTCGGTCCGATCTATCGTGCTGATGTATCGAGTCGATACATCAGCACGGCATAAGTACGTCAGTGGATCCGGCAGACGGTTCCCGTGGAACCAGCGGCAGAAGGAGGAGGCGCCCGTGAGCCGACGCTCCGGCATCCTCGAGTTCGCCGTTCTCGGACTGCTCCGCGAGTCTCCGATGCACGGCTATGAGCTGCGCAAACGCCTCAACACCTCGCTGGGGATCTTCCGTGCGTTCAGCTACGGCACGCTCTACCCGTGCCTCAAGACGCTGGTGGCCAGCGGCTGGTTGATCGAGGAGCCCGCGAGCGACCCGGCGGACACCACGCCCGCCTCCTCCCTCACGGGACGCCGGGCCAAGATCGTCTACCGGCTGACGGCGGAAGGTAAGGAGCACTTCGAGGAGCTGCTCTCGCACACCGGTCCGGATACCTGGGAGGACGAGCACTTCGCGGCTCGCTTCGCCTTCTTCGGGCAGACCGAACGCGAGGTGCGGATGCGGGTGCTCGAAGGCCGGCGCAGCAGGCTGGAGGAGCGCCTGGAGAAGATGCGCGCCTCTCTCGCCCGCACGCGTGAACGACTCGACGACTACACACTTGAGCTGCAGCGACACGGCATGGAGTCCGTGGAGCGCGAAGTGCGCTGGCTGAACGAGCTCATCGAGAGCGAGCGGTCGGGACGGGATCGGAGACGGTCCTCGCCCGAGGGCTCTGCTCAGCAGGACACATCAGGAGAGACGGGCGGCCTGCCCCGGCGCCGGGGTGACACCCCGCCGGATCCGTCCGACGACACCGCCAAGTGAAGTCACCGCACTCCGCGGGGACTTCATCGGAAACACCGATCACACAGGGAGCAACCGGAATGGGTTCGGTTCGCGTAGCCATCGTAGGCGTGGGCAACTGCGCCGCCTCGCTGGTGCAGGGCGTCGAGTACTACAAGGACGCAGATCCGGCCGGCAAGGTGCCCGGCCTGATGCACGTCCAGTTCGGCGATTACCACGTCAGCGACGTCGAGTTCGTCGCCGCCTTCGACGTCGACGCGAAGAAGGTCGGCCTCGACCTCGCGGACGCCATCGGCGCCAGCGAGAACAACACCATCAAGATCGCCGACGTGCCGAACACGGGCATCACCGTCCAGCGCGGCCACACCCACGACGGTCTGGGCAAGTACTACCGCGAGACGATCGAGGAGTCCGCGGACGCCCCGGTCGACATCGTCCAGGTCCTCAAGGACCAGCAGGTCGACGTTCTCGTCTGCTACCTGCCCGTCGGTTCCGAGGTCGCTGCGAAGTTCTACGCGCAGTGCGCCATCGACGCCAAGGTCGCCTTCGTCAACGCCCTCCCGGTCTTCATCGCCGGCACCAAGGAGTGGGCGGACAAGTTCACCGAGGCCGGTGTCCCGATCGTCGGCGACGACATCAAGTCCCAGGTGGGCGCCACCATCACGCACCGCGTGATGGCGAAGCTCTTCGAGGACCGCGGTGTCATCCTGGACCGCACGATGCAGCTGAACGTCGGCGGCAACATGGACTTCAAGAACATGCTCGAGCGCGAGCGCCTGGAGTCCAAGAAGATCTCGAAGACGCAGGCCGTCACCTCGCAGATCCGTGACCGCGAGCTGGGTGCGGACAACGTCCACATCGGCCCCTCGGACTACGTGGCCTGGCTGGACGACCGCAAGTGGGCGTACGTGCGCCTCGAGGGCCGCGCCTTCGGTGACGTTCCGCTGAACCTGGAGTACAAGCTCGAGGTGTGGGACTCCCCGAACTCGGCCGGTGTCATCATCGACGCCGTCCGTGCGGCGAAGATCGCCAAGGACCGCGGCATCGGCGGCCCGATCCTCTCGGCGAGCAGCTACTTCATGAAGTCCCCGCCGGTGCAGTACTTCGACGACGAGGCCCGCGAGAACGTCGAGAGGTTCATCAACGGCGAGACCGAGAGCTGAACCGGCCCTCACGCATGACCGCTTCACCGGAGCACTGAGCGGGGACGCTCACCTCCTCCTGCCGCACGTCGGGGGTCCCCGGGCAATCCGCCCGCGGACCCCCGACGTGTGTGACGCTTGCTCCCATGTCTGTCGCGCGTGATCTGGGCACCCTGCTGCGTCTGCGGAACTTCCGCCGCCTGCTCACCGTGCGGCTCCTCTCCCAGTCCGCCGACGGTGTCTACCAGGTCGCTCTCGCCGCGTACGTCGTCTTCTCGCCGGAGAAGCAGACCTCGGCGGCCGCCATCGCCTCGGCCATGGCGGTCCTCCTCCTCCCGTACTCACTGATCGGCCCCTTCGCCGGCGTGCTGCTCGACCGCTGGCCCCGCCGCCAGGTCTTCCTGTACGGGAACCTCCTGCGCGCCTCTCTCGCCTGCTGCACGGCCCTGCTGATCCTGGCCTCCGTACCGGACTGGCTCTTCTACGCTTCGGCCCTCTGCGTCACCGCCGTCAACCGGTTCGTGCTGGCCGGGCTCTCCGCCGCGCTGCCGCGCGTGGTCGACGACGAGCGGCTCGTCATCGCCAACTCGCTCTCCCCGACGGCCGGCACCCTCGCCGCCACCGCGGGCGGTGGCCTCGCCTTCGTCGTACGGCTGGTGGCCGACGAGTCAGACGCGGCGGTCGTCCTGCTGGGCGCCCTGCTCTATCTGCTCTCCGCGCTGGCGTCGCTGAGTCTGCCACGCACCCTGTTGGGACCCGATCCCGACGGGACGCCTCTCCGGCTGCGGGCCGCACTGGCCGTCACGGCCCACGGGATCGTCGCCGGACTGCGCCACCTGGGAGAGCGGACCCACGCGGCCCGGGCGCTGGCCGCGATGACGGTGCTCCGCTTCTGCTACGGCGCGCTCACCGTGATGGTGCTCATGCTCTGCCGTTACGCCTGGTCGGACGACGGGTCCGACGGGCTGGCTCTGCTCGGCCTGGCGGTCGGAGCCTCCGGTGCGGGCTTCTTCGTCGCCGCCGTGGTGACCCCGTGGGCCGTTGGGCGGCTCGGACGGTACGGATGGATCGTGGCCTGTGCCGGAACCGCGGCTGTCCTGGTGCCGGCGCTGGGCCTCTCCTTCGCCCCCGTACCGATGCTGCTCGCCGCCTTCGTGCTCGGTGTCGTGACCCAGGGAGCGAAGATCGCGACGGACACGGTCGTCCAGACCGCGGTGGACGACTCCTTCCGCGGCCGGGTCTTCTCGCTCTACGACGTGCTGTTCAACGTCGCGTTCGTGAGCGCGGCGGGGTTCGCGGCGCTGCTGCTTCCGCCGGACGGCAGGTCCGTGACCGTGGTGGCCGGAGTGTCCGTGCTGTACGCGGCCGTCGCGGTGGCGATGTTCCGCCGGCGCTGCACGAGCAGCGGCGGGTAGCCGGTCCCGGATGTGGTGAGGGGCGTTGTTTCACGTGAAACAACGCCCCTCACCACATCGGGCGCGGGTGATGTTTCACGTGAAACATCACCCGTGCCGACTCAGCTCTGCTCCGCCCACCACTCCTTGAGCGCCGCCACCGCCGCGTCGCGCTCCATCGGGCCGTGCTCCAGCCGCAGCTCCAGCAGGAACGCGTACGCCTTGCCGATCGCCGGCCCGGGACCCACGCCGAGGATCTGCATGATCTCGTTGCCGTCCAGATCCGGGCGGATGGAGTCGAGCTCCTCCTGGTCCTGGAGCAGCGCGATCCGCTCCTCCAGACCGTCGTACGTCCGGGAGAGGGCGTTCGCCTTGCGCTTGTTCCGGGTCGTGCAGTCCGACCGGGTCAGCTTGTGGAGGCGTTCGAGGAGCGGCCCGGCGTCGCGCACGTACCGGCGGACGGCGGAGTCGGTCCACTCCCCGTCGCCGTACCCGTGGAAGCGCAGGTGGAGCTCGACCAGCTTCGCGACGTCCCTGACCAGGTCGTTGGAGTACTTCAGCTCGGTCATGCGCTTCTTGGTCATCTTGGCGCCGACCACCTCGTGGTGGTGGAAGGAGACCCGGCCGTCCTTCTCGAACCGCCTCGTCCTCGGCTTGCCGATGTCGTGGAGCAGCGCCGCGAGCCGCAGGACGAGGTCGGGGCCGTCCTCCTCCAGGTCGATGGCCTGCTCCAGGACGGTCAGCGAGTGCTCGTAGACGTCCTTGTGGCGGTGATGCTCGTCACTCTCCAGTCGCAGCGCCGGGAGCTCGGGCAGCACCTGGTCGGCCAGCCCGGTGTCGACGAGAAGCCCGAGGCCCTTGCGCGGGTGGGCGGAGAGAAGGAGCTTGTTGAGCTCCTCGCGGACCCGCTCGGCGGAGACGATCTCGATCCGGCCGGCCATCTCCGTCATCGCGGTCACGACCTCGGGAGCGACCTCGAAGTCGAGCTGCGCGGCGAACCTGGCGGCGCGCAGCATGCGCAGCGGGTCGTCCGAGAAGGACGCCTCGGGCGTTCCCGGCGTACGCAGCACCCGCTCGGCCAGGTCCTGCAGGCCGCCGTGCGGGTCGATGAACTCCTTCTCCGGCAGCGCGACGGCCATCGCGTTGACCGTGAAGTCCCGGCGCACGAGGTCTTCCTCGATGGAGTCGCCGTAGGAGACCTCCGGCTTGCGCGAGGTCCTGTCGTACGCCTCCGAGCGGTAGGTCGTGACCTCGATCTGGTAGCCGTCCTTCTGGGAGCCGACGGTGCCGAAGGCGATCCCGACCTCCCACACCGCGTCGGCCCAGGGGCGGACGATGGCCAGCACGTCCTCGGGGCGGGCGTCGGTGGTGAAGTCCAGGTCGTTCCCGAGCCTGCCGAGCAGCGCGTCGCGGACCGAGCCGCCGACCAGCGCGAGGCCGAATCCGGCCTGGCGGAATCGGCGGGCGAGGTCGTCGGCGACCGGGGACACGCGCAGCAGCTCACTCACCGCGTGATGCTGCACCTGGTTCAGGGCACTGGCGTTCTCTTCGTTGGCGTTCGGCACAACAGAAAAGGGTACGTGCACCGACCGGCCGCGGCGTCATCGTTTATCCGGACCCTGCGGACCTCCCGCGATCATGTGAGCCGGACCCCAGCACTTCGGCCCTCCGCACCTCGTTACCATGCGGGGACGCAGGACCGACAACGATCGACAGACTCCGATGACGACGAGGGACGGGTAGGCGCGTGGCCCAGGCGGCAGACAACCAGGGGATGCGTCCCTCTCCTGCCCGCCGGTGGCTGCGGCGCACGGCCTCGGCGTTTCTCGGAGCTCCTCTGCTGGCCGGACTGCTGGCTCTTCCGGCGGCCGGGAGCGCGGGCGCCGCCGAACCGGTGAAGGCCCCCACCGGATCCAGCCCGGTCGATGTGTCCCTGGACACGCTCTCCCCCGCCGCACCCGTGGAGGGCGACACCCTGACCGTCTCCGGGACGCTCACCAACAAGGGCAAGGAGGCGATCGACGACGCCGAGGTCGATCTGCGCGTGGGACCCCGGCTCTCCGGCCGCGGAGAGGTCGACGACGCCGCCAAGCGCAAGGGCTACCTGCCCGGTGCCGACCCGGAACCGATCGACGACAAGTACACGGTGAAGATCCCGAAGCTCGCCCGGGGGATCGCGCAGAACTTCACGCTCACCGTGCCCGTGGACAAGCTGGACCTCGACGCGTCGGGCGTCTACCAGCTCGGCGTCTCGGTCTCCGGCCGCACGGCGGCCGCCCCGTACGAGCAGGTGCTGGGTATCGAGCGCTCGTACCTCCCGTGGCAGCCCGAGAAGAGCGACAAGCGGACCAAGCTCACCTTCCTCTGGCCGCTGATCGCCTCACCGCACGTCACCGCCGAGACGCGCTCGGACGAACAGCAGACGCCGGTGTTCGCCGACGACAAGCTGGCCGAGGAGCTGGCGCCGGGCGGGCGGCTGGAGCAGATGGTGGCCCTGGGCAGCCGCCTCCCCGTCACCTGGGTCATCGACCCGGACCTCCTGGCGAGCGTCGCCGCGATGGCCGGCGGATACGAGGTGAAGTCCGGTGACACGACCGTCCCGGGCAAGAACGGGGCCGTCGCCGGACAGTGGCTCACCGCCCTGCAGAAGGTGGTCGAGGACGGCAAGGTGATCGCGCTGCCGTTCGCCGACCCGGACCTGGCCTCCATCGCGCACCGCGGCAAGGGCGTCTCCGGCACGCTCAGCCATCTGCAGAACGCCTCCACGGTGGGCGCCACCACGGTGGAGACCATCCTCCACGTGAAGCCGTCCACCGACTTCGCCTGGCCCGTGAACGGCGCGGTCGATTCGGGCATCGTGGACGTGGCGACCTCCGCCGGCGCCCACCATGTGATCGCCCGCAGCGACAGCTTCCAGGAGACCGGCGGCCTGCCGTACACCCCGACGGCGGCCCGGCCGATCGGTGGAGGGACCACCGCCGTCGTCGCCGACTCCCGGCTGTCGACCGCCTTCAACGGTGACCTGCTCCGCGCAGGCACCTCGACTCTCGCGGTCCAGAAGTTCCTGGCGCAGACCCTCGCGCTGAACGAGCAGGCGCCGGACAACGAGCGCTCCATCGTCGTGGCACCTCAGCGGATGCCCACGGCCGCTCAGGCGCAGTCGATGGCGCGCGCGCTGGAGGCCCTGTCGGGCGACCGCTGGACGCAGCCGCAGGACCTGGTCGCCGCCTCCGAGGCGAAGCCGGACCCGCTGGCGACCACGAAGGTGCCGAGGGCCTCCGCGTACCCGAAGAAGCTCCGCGGCCAGGAGCTGCCCACCCAGGCGTTCCAGGAGATCCGGAGCACCCAGGGCTCCATCGACAGCTTCGAGACCATCCTCACGCTGCCCGAGCGCGTGGTGACCCCCTTCGGCAACGCGGTCAACCGTTCGATGTCGACGTCCTGGCGAGGCCGGTCCGAGGAGGCGCGGAGCTACCGCGGTGATGTGCTCAAGCACCTCAAGGACCTCACCGGCGAGGTCCAGCTGATCGACAAGTCGGACGTCACGCTCTCCGGCCGCAGCGCGACGATCCCGGTGACCGTGCAGAACAAGCTGGTGCAGGGCGTCGACCGGCTCGTCCTCAGGCTGACCTCGGACAACATCCGCCTGAAGTTCAACGACGGCGGGACGATGGCCGAGCTGCCGGTCCGGATCGCCGGCGGGCACAGCCAGTCGGTGAAGTTCGACACGGCGACCAGCGCCAACGGACGCGCCCAGGTCACCGCCCGGCTCTTCACCGAGGACGGCACACCGTACGGCGAGGAGATGACCTTCACCGTGAAGGTCTCCGAGGTCACCCCCACCGTCCTGCTCGTTATCGCCGGTGGCCTGCTCCTTCTGGTGCTGGCAGGCGTCAGGATGTACAGCCACCGCAAGCGCGCCGTGGCAAGCGACACGGCGAACGGCGACGGCGGCGAACCCGAGCAGCCGAGTGACCCGACCCCGGACACCGGACCGGAAAGCGGGGCCCCGTCGGGAACGGGTGAGAAAGTGGACCGTTGAGCGATGTCTGGCGTGGCCGGTCGGCCGGGGACGATGAGGTAGGGGTTTCGATGAACGCGCCGTACGACGGTGACCGCGGCCAGGGCGCCGGCGGAGCGGGGTCTCCGTCCGGCCCCCCGGTCCCTCCGGGCCCGGGCCAGGACGGCCAGGTGCCGCCCGACCCGTACCTCCAGCACGCCTACGAGGACGACCCCTACCGGGCGCAGGACCTCGCGGCCCAGGACCCGGTCGGCGAGGCGCTCTACGACCGCGCTTCCCACCCGCCGCCGCCTCCCGGCACCTACCAGGAGCCGCAGGCGCTCTACCAGCAGCCGCCCGCCGCCCCGTACGCCCCCGACCCGCGCATCTGGGCCCAGACGCCCCCGCCCGAGCCTTCGGGGCCCTCACGCCACCTCCCGTACGGCGACCGCCCGGCGACCACGCAGTTCGTCGGCGTCGACGACCTGGTCACCCAGGCGTCCGACGACCGGCAGGAGCCCGACGCCTTCGCCCACCTCTTCCGGGACCAGGAAGGGTCCGGGAAGCCTCCGGTCCCAGCCCAGCCGGAACCGCTGCCCGCTCCCGTCCCGCCGAAGTCCGGCGGCGGCAAGTTCTCCGGAGTGCTGAGGTCCAGCGCGCTGATGGCGGCCGGCACTCTCGTCTCCCGGCTCACCGGCTTCATCCGCTCGCTGGTGATCACCGCGGCGCTCGGCGCCGCTCTGCTCGGTGACAGCTTCACCATCGCGTACACGCTGCCGACCATGATCTACATCCTCACCGTCGGCGGCGGCCTCAACTCGGTCTTCGTCCCGCAGCTCGTCCGCGCCATGAAGGACGACGAGGACGGCGGCGAGGCCTTCGCCAACCGGCTGCTGACCCTGGTGATGTTGGCCCTCGGCCTGATCGTGGCCGTCGCGGTCCTCGTCGCGCCGGTGCTCATCCAGCTGATGTCGAACACCATCGCCGATGACGTCGCCGCCAACAGCGTCGCCGTCACCTTCGCCCGGTACTGCCTGCCCACCATCTTCTTCATGGGTGTGCATGTGGTGATGGGTCAGATCCTCAACGCCCGGGGCAAGTTCGGCGCGATGATGTGGACCCCGGTCCTCAACAACATCGTCATGATCATCACGTTCGGCCTCTTCATCTGGGTCTACGGCACCTCCGCCGAATCCCGGATGGGCGTGGACACGATCCCGCCGGAGGGCATCCGGCTTCTGGGCATCGGCACCCTCCTCGGACTGGTCGTCCAGGCGCTGGCGATGATCCCGTACCTGCGCGAGGCGGGTTTCCGCTTCCGCCCCCGCTTCGACTGGAAGGGCCACGGGCTCGGCAAGACGGTCAAACTGGCCAAGTGGACCGTGCTGTTCGTCCTCGCCAACCAGGCGGGCGTCCTGGTCGTGACCCAGCTCGCCACCGCGGCGGGCAAGCTGTCCGGCAGGGACGGCACCGGCTTCCTGGCCTACTCCAACGCGCAGCTGATCTGGGGCATGCCGCAGGCCATCATCACCGTCTCCGTCATGGCCGCGCTGCTGCCCCGCATCTCCCGGGCCGCCCACGACAACGACCCCGGCGCGGTCCGCGACGACATCTCGCAGGGGCTGCGCAACTCCGCCGTCGCCATCGTCCCGGTCTCCTTCACCTTCCTCGCGCTCGGCCTGCCGATGTGCACCCTGCTGTACGCCTCCAGCGGCGCCGAGGCCGCCCGGTCCATGGGCTTCATCCTCATGGCGTTCGCGCTCGGCCTGATCCCGTACTCCGTGCAGTACGTCGTGCTCCGCGGCTTCTACGCGTACGAGGACACCCGCACGCCCTTCTACAACACGGTCATCGTGGCGGCCGTCAACGCCGCCGCCTCCGCGCTCTGCTACGTCGTCCTGCCCGCCCGCTGGGCCGTCGTCGGCATGGCCTTCTCCTACGGTCTGGCCTACGCGGTCGGCGTCGGTGTCGCCTGGCGCCGACTGCGCACCCGGCTCGGCGGTGACCTGGACGGGGCGCACATCGTGCGGACCTACGCCCGGCTCTGCATGGCGGCGGTTCCCGCGGCCGTCATCGGCGGCGGCATCGGCTTCGCGATCCTCGAGCTCCTCGGCACGGGCGCTCTCGGATCGCTGGCCGCGCTGATCTGTGGCGGCATCATCCTCATGGGCATCTTCTTCGTCGCGGCGAAGAAGATGCGTATCGAAGAGGTCAACGGCCTGGTCGGCATGGTCCGTGGACGGCTCGGTCGCTGATTGAGCGCACGGTCGCACAACCATCGCCGGACTCCGCGTGTCGTGGATAGCGCCGGAGTGTGGGCACAATTGGCGTGACTGTGGCGAGCTGGCCGGCTTCGCGCAACGGATGGGGAGGCAGGAACGACGGTGGCGGAACGTAGCACGGCTGCCGTCGACGTGGCCGACAACGGCGGCAACGAGCCGCCGGCCGCCAAGGCGGACGAGGCGACGAACGACGGAACGACACAGGCCGAGGAGACCGAGGGCGCGAGCCCCGAGAAGCCCGGAAGCCCCGAGGGCCAGGACGGCGGGCGGGCACGTTCCGAGGCCGTTCCGGCGACCCCCGACGTACACAGCGGCCACAAACTGGCCGAGCGCTACCGCCTGGAGGAGTGCGTCACCCGTCTCGACGGCTTCAGCAGCTGGCGGGCGGTCGACGAGAAACTGCGCCGTGCGGTCGGCGTTCACCTGCTGCCCGCCAACCACCCTCGGGCCCGTTCCGTGCTGGCCGCGGCCCGGTCGTCCGCCCTGCTCGGCGACCCCCGCTTCGTCCAGGTCCTCGACGCCGTCGAGGAGGACGACCTCGTCTACGTCGTCCACGAATGGCTCCCGGACGCCGTCGAGCTCACCGCTCTGCTGGCCGCCGGACCGATGGAAGCGCACGACGCCTACCAGCTCGTCAGCCAGCTCTCCCATGCGATGGCCGCCGCCCACCGCGAAGGCCTGACGCACCTTCGGCTCACGCCCGGCGCCGTACTGCGCAGCTCCACCGGCCAGTACCGGATCCGCGGTCTCGCGGTGAACGCCGCCCTGCGCGGCATCACCTCCGAGCGCCCGCTGCGCCAGGACACCGAGGCGATCGGCGCACTCCTGTACGCGGCGCTGACCAAGCGCTGGCCGTACGAGAGCGACGCGTACGGTCTCTCCGGACTGCCCAAGGGCATGGGGCTCATCGCTCCGGACCAGGTCCGTGCCGGCGTCCACCGCGGCCTCTCCGAGCTCGCCATGCGCGCGCTGGCCAACGACGGGGCCACCGCCTCCCGGCAGGAACCGCCCTGCACGACCCCGGACGAGCTGGCCAAGGCCGTCGCGGCCATGCCGCGCGTCCGGCCACCGGAGCCCACGTTCGCCGCCCAGCCCGTCTACCAGCAGCCCGTCTATCAGACGACCTATCAGCAGGGCACCTACGGAAGGCCGTCCAGCCATCCCCCGTCCGTGACCCAGCCGGTGCTGGCAGCCCCTCCGGCCCCTCTCCAGAGCCGTACCGGACGGGTACTCAAGTGGAGCGTCTCGGCCCTGCTCATCGCCGCGCTCGGCCTCGGCAGCTGGCAGCTCGCGGAGATCCTGCTCGACCAGCGCAAGAGCTCCGACGACCCCGGCGTCACCCAGCCGACCGACGACGAGAAGCCGGCCCCCGCCCCGCCCAAGCCACTGACCATCGTGGACGCCACCGAGTTCACGCCCGACGGTTCGGGGCTCCAGCCGGGCGACGTACCGAACGCCATCGACGACGACTCCTCCACGGCCTGGGTCACCCCTCGCTACCGGGGCTCCGCCAACTTCGGCAACCTGCCCCAGCGCCAACAGGGCAGCGGGATCATCGTCGACCTGGGAAAGGTCCAGGACGTCCGCTCCATCGAGGTGGACATGTACCGCACCGGCCAGACGACGGCGGTGTTCGGCGCGGGGCCGGACGCCTCGTCACCGTCCTCCTCCGCGGACTTCCCGCAACGGATCGTCGAGAAGAAGGTCGCGGGCGAGACGCTGAAGGAGGAGCTGGAGAAGCCCGTCCGGACGCGCTACATCCTGATCCACGTCACGGAGCTGCCCGCGGACGACACCGGCGGCTACCGCGGCGGGATCGCGGACATCTCCGTCCTCGGCTGATCCGGAGTGCCTGATCGGGAGCCGGTGTGGAGACTCCGCACCGGCCCTGATCATCCGGCGCGCGGCCCGATAATGTGGCACACGACATCGGATCCGGTTCGGAGGGGGAGCGCGGTGGATTCCGTTCCACCAGAGGCACCGAGCGACGCGGACCTGCTCGCCGGCCATGTGGCGGGCGACCCCGACGCCTTCGGTGAGCTCGTACGCCGCCACCGCGACCGGCTGTGGGCCGTGGCGCTGCGCACCCTCGGGGACAGGGAAGAGGCGGCCGACGCCGTCCAGGACGCTCTCGTCTCCGCCTTCCGGGCCGCCCACACCTTCCGCGGCCAGTCCGCCGTCACGACCTGGCTGCACCGCATCACCGTCAACGCCTGCCTCGACCGGGTCCGTAAGGCCGCCTCCCGCAAGACGTCACCGGTGGACGACGCGGAGCGGCTCGACCAGCTCCTGGAACCGCACGAGTCGGCCGAGGCGCCCGCCGAGCGGCAGGACCTGCACCGCCAGCTCATCGCCGCCCTGGCCACCCTCCCCGTGGAACAGCGAGCGGCCCTCGTCCTGGTCGACATGCAGGGCTACCCGGTGGCCGAGGCCGCCGGCATCCTCGACGTACCGACCGGCACCGTGAAGAGCCGGTGCGCCCGGGGCCGGGCGAGACTGGCCCCTCTGGTCCGGCACCTGCGCGGCGGCCCCGGAGCCGAGAACCCCGACGGGGAGACCCGCGTCACCGGAAGGAACCGGACGCCCGGTCCATCCGTCCCACCTGCGTCAGGACCGAAGGACACGGAAGCGAACGACCCGGCCGCTGCGAAGGGAGGAGGTGGACGCCCGTGACATCCACGACCGACACGGCTCAGCACCCGGAGGTCTCCGAGATCTCCGACCTCACCGAGGGGCTGCTGCCGCCTTCCCGCGCGGAGGAGATCCGCGGCCACCTCGCCGCGTGCGAGCTGTGTGCGGAGGTACTGGACTCCCTGGAGGAGATCCGCGGACTGCTCGGCGACCTGCCTGAACCCGAGCCGATGCCCGAAGACATCGTCGCCCGCATCGACGCGGCGCTCGCCGCCGAGGCCCGTACGGCCGACGCCTCCGCCGATGATGCGGCCGACACCTTCCGGGCCGCCGCTGTTTCACGCGCTGACGATGTTTCACGTGAAACATCGAGCGCGGAGACCGGTGGACCGTCGTCCGTGACGCCCCGCACCGGCTCCTCCCCGGCCCGCCCGGCGGGCCACCCTCAGGGCTCGACCGGACCCGGGCGCACCCGGGCCCGACGCCGTCGGCGTGCGGTGTTCCTGGGCACCGCATGCGGCGCCGCGATCATCGGCATGAGCGTCTTCCTCCTGCAGAACCTGTCGTCCTCCTCCGACTCCGCCGGCGCATCGGCCGACCGGGCCGTCAGCGCCTCCGAGAGCGGGGCCCACGCCTACTCCCAGGACACGCTGGAGACCAAGGTCCAGGACCTCCTGGCGGGCGGAGTGGGTGCGGAGGACTTCACCGGGCAGAAGCGGTCGCCGAGCGCGGACGAACAGATGGAGCCGGAGGCGGAGTCGCCCGGCACCCAGGCCTCCAGGAGCCCGCTCCTCGCGCCTGCCGCCGTGGTTCCGCCGTGCGTGCAGCAGGCCACCGGTCGCACCACACCGGCCCTCGCGCTCGACGAGGGGACGTATCAGGGGACGGACACCTTCCTCGTCGTCCTTCCGCACCCGAGCGACCCGACCCGTGTGCAGGCCTATGTCGTCGCCTCCGACTGCGTGGACACCGCTCCCGGGTCGACCGGTCGGCTGCTGCTGACGGAGACGTACGACCACCCCTGAGGACCACTACGGCACGTCGGGAATGCATCACCCGTAGGATCCGTTGGGTGGGGTGAGAGTCGTTGAACCGACCCCGTAGGCAGTAGGCAGTCTGCAGAGACGAGGAAGAAACCCGTGAGCGACGTCCGTAATGTGATCATCATCGGCTCCGGACCGGCCGGGTACACCGCCGCGCTCTACACCGCCCGTGCCTCACTGAGCCCCCTGGTCTTCGAGGGCGCGGTCACGGCCGGCGGCGCGCTGATGAACACCACCGACGTGGAGAACTTCCCCGGCTTCCAGGACGGCATCATGGGCCCCGAGCTCATGGACAACATGCGAGCCCAGGCCGAGCGCTTCGGCGCCGAACTGGTTCCCGACGATGTCGTCGCGGTCGACCTCACCGGCGATATCAAGACGGTCACCGACACGGCGGGCACCGTGCACCGCGCCAAGGCCGTCATCGTCACCACCGGCTCCCAGCACCGCAAGCTCGGCCTGCCCAACGAGGACGCTCTCTCCGGCCGCGGTGTCTCCTGGTGCGCCACCTGCGACGGCTTCTTCTTCAAGGACCACGACATCGCCGTGGTCGGCGGCGGTGACACGGCGATGGAGGAGGCGACCTTCCTCTCCCGCTTCGCCAAGTCCGTCACGATCGTCCATCGCCGCGACACCCTGCGTGCCTCCAAGGCGATGCAGGACCGGGCCTTCGCTGACCCGAAGATCAAGTTCGCCTGGGACAGCGAGGTCGCCGAGGTCAAGGGCGAGCAGAAGCTGTCGGGTCTGACCCTGCGGAACACCAAGACCGGCGAGCTCTCCGAGCTTTCCGTGACCGGCCTCTTCATCGCCGTCGGCCACGACCCGCGCACCGAGCTCTTCAAGGGCCAGCTCGAGCTCGACGACGAGGGGTACCTGCAGGTCGAGGCGCCCTCCACCCGCACCAACCTGACCGGTGTCTTCGGCGCCGGTGACGTGGTCGACCACACCTACCGGCAGGCCATCACCGCAGCCGGCACCGGCTGCTCGGCGGCTCTGGACGCCGAGCGCTTCCTCGCCGCGCTGGCCGACGCGGAGCCCGCCGAGCCGGAAAAGACCCCGGCCGTCTGAACTGCCCTACCGCACGCCCACCCCGAGAGACCAAGGAGGCCGCCGTGGCCGGCGACCTGAAGCACGTTACCGACGACACCTTCGACGATGTCGTCCTCAAGAGCGAGAAGCCCGTCCTGGTGGACTTCTGGGCTGCCTGGTGCGGTCCGTGCCGTCAGATCGCCCCCTCCCTGGAGGCGATCGCGGCGGAGCACGGCGACCAGATCGAGATCGTCAAGCTCAACATCGACGAGAACCCGGCCACCGCCGCCAAGTACGGCGTGATGTCCATCCCGACGCTCAACGTCTACCAGGGCGGCGAGGTCGCCAAGACCATCGTCGGCGCCAAGCCGAAGGCCGCGATCCTCCGCGACCTCGAAGGCTTCATCACCGCCAAGTAACCACGCGCGCCCCGGCGCGATGTTTCACGTGAAACGGGCCCACCCCCGCACCGGGGTGGGCCCGTTTCCGTATCGCCGGGTTCGGATCAGAGCGGCCGCAGCACCGGTTCCTTCTGCACCGCTCCCAGGAGCCGGTCGAGCGCCATCTCGACGTCCTCCCTCCAGGAGAGCGTCGTCCGCAGCTCCAGCCTCAGCCGCGGATACCGGGGATGAGGCCGCACGGTCTTGAAGCCGACCGCCAGCAGATGGTCCGCCGGGAGCACGCAGCCGAACTGCTCCGTCCCGGTGTCCCCGAACGCCTCGATCGCCTTGAAACCCCGGCGGAGCACGTCCTTGGCCACCGTCTGCACCATGACGCGACCGAGCCCCTGGCCCTCATACCCCGGAACGACCAGACCGGTGATGAGCTGAACGGCGTCCGGGGAGACAGGGCTGGTGGGAAAAGCTGTCGAGCGCGGGACATAGGCGTGCGGCGCGTAGAGGACGAAGCCCGCCGGGACATCGTCCACATAGACCACCCGGCCGCAGGAGCCCCACTCCAGGAGAACCGCGGAGATCCACGCCTCCTTCTCCAGCTCCGGCTCGCCGGCCTTTACCGCGGCTTCCCCGCTGACCGGGTCAAGCTCCCAGAAGACGCACGCGCGGCAGCGCTCGGGGAGATCCTGAAGGTTGTCCAAGGTGAGCGGTACAAGCCGACGCCCCATGGCGGCGAATCCTCACTTCTCTCGCCCGCCGCATCACGTGCGGCCGCCAGCGCGTTCCGTTCATGGAACAGGCTGCCGACGAATCCCCCGACGGCTCCCAGGCCCAGCCCGACCGTCACCAGCCGGCTGCGGCTCACTGTTCGCAAGGTCCCCGCCCTCCTCCGAGGTCGATCACCGTGGATGCGCCATCCCAGATCGCATCGTATCCACCCAGAGGTGATGCGGATACCGGGAAAGGGCAAAGGGCGGGCCGTGTTCCGGTGAGTACCGGAACGCGGCCCGCCCTTCACGCGGTCCTACGGACGAGCGGAAGCCCCAGGCCTCAGCTCTCGTCGTCCTCGTCGGGCGCCTCGGCGAGACGGCGCTCCAGCACCTTTCCCTCGCCCGGGGCGAGAGAGCCGAGAATCCGGTCCAGATCCTCCATCGAGGCGAACTCGACGGTGATCTTCCCCTTCTTCTGGCCCAGGTCGACCTTCACCCGGGTCTCGAAGCGGTCGGAGAGCCGGGTCGCCAAGTCGGACAGGGCGGGGGAGAGCCGCGCACCGGCCCGGGGTCCTTTGGGCTTGGGCGAGCTCATGGGACGGGAGCCCATGAGCGTCACGATCTCCTCGACCGCGCGAACCGAAAGCCCTTCCGCAACGATGCGGTGGGCCAGCCGGTCCTGCTCCTCGGAGTCGTCCACCGACAGCAGGGCCCTGGCGTGACCGGCCGAGAGAACACCCGCGGCCACCCGCCGCTGCACCGGCGGCGAGAGCCGCAGGAGCCGCAGCGTGTTGGACACCTGGGGCCGGGAGCGGCCGATCCGGTCGGCCAGCTGGTCATGGGTGCACTTGAAGTCCTTGAGGAGCTGGTCGTACGCGGCAGCCTCCTCCAGCGGGTTCAGCTGAGCCCGGTGGAGGTTCTCCAGCAGTGCGTCCAGGAGGAGCTTCTCGTCGTCCGTGTCGCGGACGATGGTCGGAATCCGCTCCAGGCCCGCTTCACGGGAGGCGCGCAGACGGCGCTCGCCCATGATGAGCTCGTAGCGGTCCGTTCCCACCTTGCGTACGACGACCGGCTGGAGAAGTCCCACCTCCTTGATGGAGGTGACCAGCTCGGCCAGCGCGTCCTCGTCGAAGACCTCACGGGGCTGGCGGGGGTTCGGCATGATCGTGCCGATGGGCAGCTCGGCGAAGTACGCACCGGACGTCCCCGACTCCTGGTCCGGCGCGGACGCCGGCTCCGGTACCACCGGGGACGAGGGCAGCGCGGTCACCTTCGCGGCCGCCACCCCTCGCTCCGCCGTCAGAACCGGCCCCCCACCGGAGGCGGAACCGCCTCCGGGCCCCGGCACCTGCTTCTCCTGCGGAGCGGCGGGGATCAGCGCACCGAGCCCACGTCCCAGCCCTCTACGTCGCTCACTCACTGAATGCCCTCCGAAACGTTCTGCTGGCTGTTCTGAATGCTGGCGTGGGTGTGCTGGGCCTCGTAGTGCACCCCGACACCCCGCAGAGCGATCTCCCGGGCGGCTTCGAGGTAGGAGAGCGAGCCGCTGGACCCCGGGTCGTAGGTCAGCACGGTCTGCCCGTAACTCGGCGCCTCGGAGATACGTACGGACCGCGGGATGCTCGTCCGCAGCACTTCCTTGCCGAAGTGCGTACGGACCTCCTCGGCGACCTGGGAGGCGAGCCTGGTCCTGCCGTCGTACATGGTCAACAGGATCGTGGAGACATGCAGATCGGGGTTCAGGTGGCCCCGCACCAGGTCGACGTTCCGCAGCAGCTGGCCCAAGCCCTCCAGCGCGTAGTACTCGCACTGGATGGGGATCAGTACCTCCGCCCCGGCCACCATCGCGTTCACCGTGAGCAAGCCGAGGGAGGGAGGGCAGTCGATGAGGATGTAGTCCAGCGGCTGCTCGTACGCCTGGATGGCCCGCTGCAGCCGGCTCTCCCGCGCCACCAGCGACACGAGCTCGATCTCCGCACCGGCGAGATCGATCGTGGCGGGAGCGCAGAAGAGACCTTCGACGTCCGGAACGGGCTGGACCACCTCGGAGAGCGGACGGCTCTCCACCAGGACGTCATAGATCGAGGGGACATCGGAGTGGTGGTCGATCCCCAGCGCCGTGGAGGCATTGCCCTGCGGGTCGAGGTCGACCACCAGGACCCGCGCACCGTGCAAGGCCAGCGAGGCAGCGAGGTTGACCGTCGTGGTCGTCTTACCGACCCCGCCCTTCTGGTTGGCCACCACGATGACGCGTGTGCGGTCCGGGCGAGGCAGCCCCTCACCGGCGCGGCCGAGGGCCTCGACGGCCAGCTGGGCGGCGCGACCGATGGGTGTGTCGTCCATCGGCGGCGGTGTTTCACGTGAAACATCCTCCCCCACGGACTCGGTTCGGGGACCGGGGACCGGATCGGTCATCGGTCCCGCGATGTTGGCGTCGGACCGCAACGGTTCACTCTCCTCGACTTCAGGCTCGCAATGAGCAGAGCCTGCCATGCTTTCGGGGTCGTGAACCAGCGAGGCCCGCTGATCTGTGGATGAATCCGGGCGTGTGGACAACTCGGTAACCCGTACGGGCTTCCGGTCGCGCGGTGTGGCAGCCGCACGACCGCGGCCGATGATTCCCTGCAGCAGAGAGCGACGTTTCACGTGAAACACGATGCCCCCGCGTCGCAACTACCAGGCCACGACACTCCGCAGGGGTTACGGATGGCCGCTTTCCCGGCTTTTCCCTGCTAGTCGGCAGAGATCGCCTGCAAGAGCCCATTCCGGACCAGTCTTCGACCGGCCCGTACGTACGTCGGCCGACAGTCCTCAGCGGCGTCGCCGGGTGCGTCCCACTCGCGCGGCCTTGGCCCTCTTTGCGGCGAACCTCACACCGCCCGGACTCTCGCCCACCACCACACGCACCACCGTGGACAGCGGATCGACCAGGCCCTCACCGACCTGGAGCACCTCGGTCTCCACCACACCGAGCTTGCTCAGAGCCGCCCTGGCACCGGTGATCTCCTCCTCGGCGGTATCGCCCTTCAGTGCGAGCATCTCGCCGTAAGGACGCAGCAGAGGCACACCCCAGCCGGCCAGCCGGTCCAGCGGTGCCACGGCGCGAGCGGTCACCACATGGACAGGCTGGAGCGTCCCCAGGACCTCCTCGGCCCTCCCGCGCACCACCGTCACATGGTCCAGGCCGAGCAGTTCGACGACCTCCTGGAGGAAGTTCGTCCGGCGGAGCAGCGGCTCCAGCAGCGTGATCTTGAGATCGGGACGGACCAGGGCCAGCGGGATACCGGGCAGGCCGGCGCCCGAACCCACATCGCAGACCGTGACGCCTTCCGGCACCACCTCGGAAAGCACCGCACAGTTCAGCAGGTGCCGCTCCCACAGCCGCGGCACCTCGCGCGGCCCGATCAGACCCCGCTTCACCCCGGCATCGGCCAGGAGCTCCGCGTACCGGACAGCCTCCGGGAAGAGCTCTCCGAACACCGCCTGCGCCTCTTCAGGTGCCTGGGGGAGCTCTGCAGCGTCCGTCACGGGGACCGTCCTTCCGTACCGCACTAGCGCACTGTGGGTGGCTGACTATCAGGCTGACAAAGATCGGCCCCGCCTGCGAACAGACGGGGCCGACAGTACAAGGATCCGGTCAGGCCGGGAGAACGACGACGAAGCGCTGCGGCTCCTCGCCCTCCGACTCGCTCCGGAGACCGGCTGCGGCGATCGCGTCGTGCACGACCTTCCGCTCGAACGGCGTCATCGGGTCCAGCTTGACCGGCTGACCCGAGGTCTTGACGTCGTTGGCGGCCTTGGCACCCAGCTCGGCGAGGATCTCGCGCTTCTGGGCCCGGAAACCGCCGATGTCCAGCATCAGACGGCTGCGGTCGCCGGTCTCCCGGTGGACCGCCAGCCGGGTCAGCTCCTGGAGCGCCTCCAGCACCTCACCGTCGCGCCCGACCAGTTTCTGGAGCTCACGCGGCGAGTCGCTGATGATCGAAACCGCGGCCCGGTCCGCCTCGACGTCCATGTCGATGTCGCCGTCGAGGTCGGCGATGTCGAGCAGGCCTTCGAGGTAGTCGGCTGCGATCTCCCCCTCCTGCTCCAGGCGGGTCAGAGTGTCGCTTCCCTCGGCGGCGGCCTCGGAGGTGGTGCCTTCCGTCACGGGTGGACTCCTTCTTACTTCTTGGACGGGTGCTTGGGCCGCTGCGGGCCCTTGCGCTGTCCGGACTTGGCTTGGCGTGAGGAGCCGGAGGCGGACCTGTCCGCCGACGTCGGCTTGTCGTCCTGCGGTGCGTCCTGCTTCTGGAGCGAGGTCTTGGAGCCGGCCTCGGTCTCGTCCTTGGCCCCGGCGGTGGTGTGCGTCTGGCGCTTCGCCTTGGTCTGGCGCTTGGGCTGCTGGCGCTTGGGCGCGGCGCCCTCTCCCTCGGGAAGGACCTCGCCCTTCTTGACGGTGCCGTCCTCCTGGGCGACGAGATCCAGCTTGCCCAGTCCGGTGATGAACTTGCGCTCGATGTCGTTGCGGTCGGGGCCCTTGGCGACGATCGCCTTGACGGTCCTGCGCTGCGTCCGGCCGCGGACCTGGCCGCGTGAGGTCACAGTCTTGAGCACCCGCTGGAGGTAGGCGTCCTGCGCCTTGCTGCCCGGCGTCGGGTTCTGGTTGATCACGTACATCTGCTGACCCATGGTCCAGACGTTCGTGGTCAGCCAGTAGACGAGGACACCGACGGGGAAGTTGACGCCCATCACGGCGAAGATGACGGGGAAGATGTACATCAGCATCTTCTGCTGCTGCATGTACGGGGTCTTCACCGTCAGGTCGACGTTCTTCGTCATCAGCTGGCGCTGGGTGAAGAACTGCGACGCGGACATCAGCACGATCATCAGCGCGGTGACGACGCGGACGTCACCCAGGGACGCGTTGAGCGAGGCGACCTTGTCGGCGCTGTCCATGAACTTGGAGGCCAGCGGGGCACCGAAGATGTGCGCCTCACGCGCGCTGTCGAGCAGCTGCTGGTCGATCGCGCCGATCTTCTTGCCCGAGGCGATGGACGACAGCACGTGGTACAGGGCGAAGAAGAACGGGGACTGCGCCAGGATCGGAAGGCACGAGGAGAGCGGGTTGGTGCCCGTCTCCTTGTACAGCTTCATCATCTCTTCGGACTGACGCTGCTTGTCGTTCTTGTAGCGCTCCTGGATCGCCTTCATCTTCGGCTGGAGCACCTGCATGTTGCGGGTCGACTTGATCTGCTTCACGAAGAGCGGGATCAGGCAGATCCGGATCAGCACCACCAGGGACACGATGGACAGGCCCCAGGCCCACCCGGAGTCATCGCCGAAGAGCGCTCCGTAGATCTTGTGGAACTGGACGATGATCCACGAGACAGGCGTGGTGATAAAGCTGAACAGACTGGCAATCGTGTCCACTAATCAGGCTCCTTGAGCATTGGGCGAGGTCTCTGTGGCCGGGCTCGGAGGTTCGGAGACCGACCCCCCGGACGGCACATCAGCGGCGGACTCCCCGCCCTTGCCGCCGCGCAGCAGCTCGTGCCACCGCGGACGCTTACGTTGCGGGACATGGTCCACACCGCCGGGTGACCACGGATTGCATCGCAGGATGCGCCAGGCGGTCAGCGCTGTTCCCTTGATCGCACCGTGCCGGTCGATAGCCGTATATCCATAGTGGGAACACGACGGGTAGTAACGGCAGACAGGCCCGAGGAGTGGGCTGATCGTCCACTGGTACAGCTTGATGAGGGCAAGCAGCGGGTACTTCATCTCGCGCCCCCTCCCAGCAACCGCTGAAGGGCGGCATCCAGGTCTCGGGCCAGCTGTGCATGGTCGGCGTCGCCCGCACCGGGCAGCGCTCGTACGACAACAAGGCTACCGGGGGGCAGCAGTGCCAGCCGGTCGCGGACCAGATGGCGAAGCCTGCGCTTCACCGCGGTGCGGACGACCGCGCCTCCCACCGCTTTGCTGACAACGAAACCCGCACGCGGCGCGGGGAGAGTCTCCCCCGTCACGTGCGGGTCCGTTTCACCGCTGCGTAGATGGACGACGAGCAGTGGACGTCCGGCTCGACGTCCTCGTCGTACCGCGGTCGCGAAGTCCTCGCGCCGCCTCAGCCGATTCTCGGTAGGCAGCACGTCATGGACCTGTGAGCGATCAGGCGGACAGGCTGCTGCGGCCCTTGCCGCGGCGGTTCGCGAGGATCGCACGGCCGGCACGGGTACGCATGCGCAGACGGAAGCCGTGGGTCTTGGCGCGACGGCGGTTGTTCGGCTGGAAGGTGCGCTTGCTCACTCGGGGGCTCCAGAAATGATTCGTGTCTTGGCGGGACATCGCCTGGCTGTCACCGTGCGCCCACGAGGAACTCGCGTAAACGCCTTAGTGCACCGCTTCACAATCACAGATCGTGATCTTTGCCCATCGGAGGCAGGCGGCAGCAGCCATCGACAACTCGACCTGGTCACGGTACGCGCGGCTACGCCATCCGGTCAAACCGGCTCCGCGCGACCCCTCATTGTGCACAGCCTGTGGACAACAACTTGAACCGCGCGGCCCGGCCTGACTACCGTGGCTGAACTCCGGTTCTTTTCCTTCCCGACTGCCGGGCCTCACCCGTCCCGACCCATCCCGTCCCGAGAACCACACATTCGTGGGACATGCGAGAGAGCGTGCCTTGTGGCTGACGTACCTGCCGATCTTGCCGCAGTGTGGCCACGAGTGCTGGAACAACTCCTCGGGGAGGGCCAGCAGGGCATCGAGCCGAAGGACAAGCAGTGGATCGAGCGCTGCCAGCCGCTGGCACTCGTCGCGGACACCGCACTCCTGGCCGTCCCCAACGAATGGGGCAAGCGCGTCCTCGAAGGCCGCCTCGCACCGCTCATCAGCGAGACGCTGACCCGGGAGTGCGGCCGCCCCATCCGGATCGCGATCACCGTCGACGACTCCGCGGGCGAACCGCCTTCCCCGCCGGCGCCGCCGATGCACCAGTCCCACCAGAGTCAGCAGGGCCGCCGCTACCAGGGCCAGCCCCGCGACGACGGCCGTGACGACGGGTACGACGGCTACGGCCACCGGCCCTCCGACGACGGCATGCCGACGGCCCGCCCGGCCTACCCCGACTACCAGCAGCAGCGGCCCGAGCCGGGCGCCTGGCCGCGCACCCAGGAGGACCTCTCCTGGCAGCAGCCGCGCCACGGCGGCTACCAGGACCGCGAGCAGCCCGCCTCCGACTCCTACCGCGAGACCGAGTCGTACCGCGACCAGCCCTCCGAGCAGTGGCGCGAGCCGTACGGCACCGGCCGGCCGCAGCAGCCGCAGCACGACTACCGCTCGCAGCCGCCCGAGCGCCAGGGGTACGAGCAGCAGCGTGACCGGCACGACCAGCAGCACCGCCCCACCGGCCCCGGCCGCACCGGCGGCTCGGTCCCCGGTCCGATGGGCGCCCAGCCGGCGCCCGCGCCGGGCCCCGGTGAGCCGCACGCCCGGCTGAACCCGAAGTACCTCTTCGACACCTTCGTCATCGGCGCCTCCAACCGGTTCGCGCACGCCGCAGCGGTGGCCGTCGCCGAGGCACCCGCCAAGGCGTACAACCCGCTCTTCATCTACGGGGAGTCGGGGCTCGGCAAGACCCATCTGCTGCACGCGATCGGGCACTACGCGCGGAGCCTCTACCCGGGTACCCGGGTGCGGTACGTGAGCTCGGAGGAGTTCACCAACGAGTTCATCAACTCGATCCGCGACGGCAAGGGCGACACCTTCCGCAAGCGGTACCGCGATGTCGACATCCTTCTCGTCGACGACATCCAGTTCCTGGCGAGCAAGGAGTCGACGCAGGAGGAGTTCTTCCACACCTTCAATACGCTGCACAACGCGAACAAGCAGATCGTGCTCTCCTCGGACCGGCCGCCCAAGCAGCTGGTGACGCTGGAGGACCGGCTGCGCAACCGCTTCGAGTGGGGTCTGACCACCGACGTCCAGCCGCCCGAGCTGGAGACCCGGATCGCCATCCTCCGTAAGAAGGCGGTGCAGGAGCAGCTGAACGCGCCGCCGGAGGTCCTGGAGTTCATCGCCTCGCGGATCTCGCGCAACATCCGTGAGCTGGAGGGCGCGCTGATCCGGGTGACGGCCTTCGCCTCGCTCAACCGGCAGCCGGTGGACCTCGGGCTGACCGAGATCGTGCTGAAGGATCTGATCCCCGGTGGCGAGGAGTCGGCGCCGGAGATCACCGCGCCGGCCATCATGGCGGCCACCGCGGACTACTTCGGTCTGACCGTGGAGGATCTCTGCGGATCCTCGCGCAGCCGGGTCCTGGTGACGGCACGCCAGATCGCGATGTACCTGTGCCGCGAGCTCACCGATCTCTCGCTGCCGAAGATCGGCGCGCAGTTCGGCGGCCGCGACCATACGACGGTGATGCACGCGGACCGGAAGATCCGGGCGCTGATGGCGGAGCGCCGCTCCATCTACAACCAGGTCACCGAGCTCACCAACCGCATCAAGAACGGCTGACGAAAGGCTCCTCACAGCCTCATAAGGCGCCTCGCGACGACCTCCCACGGTCCGCGCGAGGCGCCTTTCGTCGTTCCTGAGGAGGGCCGAGAGCCGCCGCAGCGGCCTCCGGCACCCCGGCACTGTTCGAATACGGGCTGCTCAGAGGCCCTTCTCCACAGATGTGCGAACTTTCTTCCGTCCACAGCCTGGGGACCGGGAAGTTGTCCATATTGCGTCCACAGGGCCGACTGCCGATACTCCATCAGGCCAGGTCACATGGTTGGGGATTTGTGGCCAACCGTGATCCACAGCCTGTGGACAGAATCTTCGTCCACAGGAGGCGCTCCAGGTTGTCCACCGTCGGCCCACAGGCTGGACGGTGTTGTCCCCAGCTCGGCCCGGCTTCTCCACACCTTCGTCCACTGTTCGGCAACACAACACCCGCTCTCACCGCCCGGAGTGAAAGGCGTCACACCAAGCTGCCTGATTGGGCTGTGGGGAACGCGGGTAAAGCTGGGGACAGGCCTGGGGAGAAGTGACCCCCTCCTGTGCACCGGGTGTGCAGAACTTCCGCCCGTCCACAGAAAGCCCCGGTTGTCCACGGGTGTCGCCCACAGGACCGGTGGACAAAAAACCGATGCTGACCTGCGCAAACGACGTTATCCACGGTTTCCACAGGGCCTACTACTACTACCACTCAGAGTTAGCCAGGAATCAGCTTCGAAGTGGGGCCTGTGTACAACTCGACCGGCGACCGCCTCGCCGCGTTCTGCTCGACTTGACCCCGAGCAGCAACGACTGTCGGTGCCGTGCGTCAGACTGGACCCAGGAGCCACCCCGGCCGTCGGCAGGGAGCTCCGGTCCAGACGACGAAGGCCAGCAGGGCGAGCGAGCAACAGCAGGAGGCGGTTCCGGTGAAGATCCGGGTGGAGCGCGATGTACTCGCGGAGGCGGTGGCCTGGGTGGCCCGCAGCCTCCCGGCCCGTCCGCCGGCGCCCGTTCTCGCGGGCCTTCTGCTGAAGGCCGAGGACGGAGCCCTCTCCTTCTCCAGCTTCGACTACGAGGTCTCGGCCAAGGTCTCCGTGGACGCGGAGGTCGACGAGGACGGCACGGTGCTCGTCTCCGGCCGGCTGCTCGCCGACATCTGCCGCGCCCTGCCCAACCGCCCGGTGGAGATCTCCACAGACGGTGTACGGGCCACGGTGGTCTGCGGCTCCTCGCGCTTCACCCTCCACACACTGCCTGTGGAGGAGTACCCGGCGCTGCCGCAGATGCCGACCGCCACCGGCACCGTCCCCGGTGAGGTCTTCGCCTCGGCCGCCGCCCAGGTCGCCATCGCCGCGGGCCGCGACGACACGCTGCCCGTGCTGACCGGTGTCCGCATCGAGATCGAGGGCGACACCGTCACCCTCGCCTCCACCGACCGCTACCGCTTCGCGGTCCGCGAGTTCCTCTGGAAGCCGGAGGACCCGGAGGCCTCCGCGGTCGCTCTGGTGCCCGCCAAGACGCTCCTGGACACCGCCAAGGCGCTCACCAGCGGTGACACGGTCACCCTGGCGCTCTCCGGCTCCGGTGCCGGTGAGGGTCTGATCGGTTTCGAGGGCGCGGGACGCACGACGACCACCCGGCTGCTCGAAGGCGACCTGCCGAAGTACCGCACGCTCTTCCCCACCGAGTTCAACTCGGTCGCGGTCATCGAGACGGCTCCCTTCGTCGAGGCCGTCAAGCGGGTGGCCCTGGTCGCCGAGCGCAACACCCCCGTCCGGCTCAGCTTCGAGCAGGGCGTGCTGATCCTGGAAGCCGGTTCCAGCGACGACGCACAGGCTGTGGAGCGCGTCGACGCGGTGCTGGAGGGCGACGACATCTCGATCGCCTTCAACCCGACGTTCCTGCTGGACGGCCTGGGCGCGATCGACTCCCCGGTCGCCCAGCTCTCCTTCACCACGTCCACCAAGCCCGCGCTGCTCAGCGGGCGCCCGGCCGTGGACGCCGAGGCGGACGACGCGTACAAGTACCTGATCATGCCGGTGCGCCTCTCCGGCTGATCGAGTTGTCACCGGTGGGCCCGTTCGGCGCGGAGCGGGCCCACCGCGCTGTCCCGGCCGTGCTGGGCCCCGCCGGGCGTAGGCTCGGTCCTGGGCGGAGAACGCCCCGACGCTATCGCCACGACGCTTAAGGAATCTCTGATGGAGCTCGGTCTCGTCGGCCTCGGCAAGATGGGCGGCAACATGCGCGAGCGCATCCGCCGCGCAGGCCACACCGTCATCGGTTACGACCGCAACCCGGATGTCGCCGATGTCCACAGTCTCGAAGAGCTTGTGGGCAAGCTGAAGGGCCCGCGGGTCGTCTGGGTCATGGTTCCGGCCGGAGCCGCGACCCAGTCCACGATCGACGAGCTCGCCGCACTGCTCTCGCCCGGCGATGTCGTCGTCGACGGCGGGAACTCGCGCTGGACCGACGACGAGAAGCACGGGGTCGAGCTGGGCCTCAAGGACATCGGCTTCGTCGACTGCGGCGTCTCCGGCGGTGTCTGGGGCCTGCAGAACGGCTACGCCCTGATGTACGGCGGCACCGAGGAGAACGTGGCGAAGGTCCAGCCGATCTTCGACGCGCTCAAGCCCGAGGGCGACTTCGGCTCCGTCCACGCGGGCAAGGTCGGCGCCGGCCACTTCGCGAAGATGGTCCACAACGGCATCGAGTACGCCATGATGCAGGCCTACGCCGAGGGCTGGGAGCTGCTGGAGAAGGTCGACTCCGTCACCGACGTACGCGAGGTCTTCCGCTCCTGGCAGGAGGGCACGGTCATCCGTTCCTGGCTGCTCGACCTCGCGGTCAACGCCCTGGACGACGACGAGCACCTGGAGAAGCTCCGGGGCTTCGCCGCCGACTCCGGCGAGGGCCGCTGGACGGTGGAGGCCGCGATCGACAACGCGGTGCCGCTGCCCGCCATCACGGCGTCCCTGTTCGCGCGGTTCGCCTCGCGCCAGGACGATTCGCCGCAGATGAAGATGATCGCCGCGCTGCGCAACCAGTTCGGCGGCCACGCTGTCGAGTCCAAGTCCGAGAACTGATCGGACCGCCGGCGGCGCGTCGGCAGTGTGACAACCAGCGAAGCACCACCGGGAGAGGTCGGCCACCATGCACGTCACCCATCTCTCGCTGGCCGACTTCCGCTCGTACGCCCGGGTCGAGGTCCCTCTCGACCCGGGCGTCACCGCGTTCGTGGGGCCCAACGGACAGGGCAAGACCAATCTCGTCGAGGCGATCGGCTATCTCGCCACCCTCGGCAGCCACCGCGTCTCCTCGGACGCTCCGCTGGTGCGGATGGGCGCCGAGCGGGCCGTGATCCGGGCGGCGGTGACACAGGGCGAGCGCTCGCAGCTGATCGAGCTGGAGCTGAATCCCGGCCGCGCCAACCGGGCCCGTATCAACAGGTCCTCGCAGGTCAGACCGCGTGACGTGCTCGGAATCGTACGGACGGTGCTGTTCGCGCCGGAGGACTTGGCGCTGGTCAAGGGCGACCCCGGGGAGCGGCGGCGGTTCCTGGACGAGCTGGTCACCGCGCGCTCGCCGCGGATGGCCGGGGTCCGCTCCGACTACGAGCGCGTCCTCAAGCAGCGCAACACCCTCCTGAAGTCCGCCGCGATGGCCCGGCGCCACGGCGGCCGCTCCATTGACCTGTCCACGCTCGACGTCTGGGACCAGCACCTGGGCCGGGTCGGCGCCGAGCTGCTCGCGCAGCGCCTCGACCTGATCGCCACGCTCCAGCCGCTGGCCGACAAGGCGTACGGGGACGTGGCGCCGGGCGGCGGACCGGTGACGCTGGAGTACCGCAGCTCGGTCGGCGAGGACGTGGCGGCGGGCCGGACCCGCGACGAGCTGTACGAACAGCTGATCGCGGCGCTCGCCGGGGTCCGCAAGCAGGAGATCGAGCGCGGCGTGACGCTGGTGGGTCCGCACCGGGACGACCTGCTGCTCGGCCTGCGGTCCATGCCGGCGAAGGGGTACGCGAGCCACGGCGAGTCCTGGAGCTACGCGCTGGCGCTGCGGCTGGCCAGTTACGAGCTGCTGCGCGCCGAGGGCAACGAGCCGGTTCTGGTCCTGGACGACGTCTTCGCCGAGCTGGACGCGCGCCGCCGCGAACGGCTGGCGGAGCTGGTGGCGCCGGGCGAGCAGGTGCTGGTGACGGCCGCGGTGGCGGAGGACGTACCGGCCGTGCTGGCGGGCGCGCGGTACGCGGTGACGGCGGGCGAGGTGGAGCGCGTATGACCGGCCGCGGCGAGGAGCCCGGGGGCGCTTCCGGCGGTACGGGGCGCGCGCCCGGCGCGGACGGGACTGCGAGCGGTACGGAGCCTGCGGCCCGCGGTGCCGACGGATCCGGTGGTACGCCGGCGGCCGCCGGGAGCCCCAAGCAGCCCGAGGTCTCCGGCGTCGACCTCGCCCGGGTCGCGCTGCGCGCGGCGAAGGAGCAGGCCAAGGCGCGAGGCGCGGCGGCCCAGCAGAAGAAGCAGGCCAGGCGCGGCGGCGGACTGCGGTCCGGGGCCCGCTCGGACGGCCGCGATCCGCAGCCGCTGGGCTCGGCCATCAACCGGCTGATCACCGAGCGCGGCTGGGAGACCCCGGCGGCGGTGGGCGGTGTGATGGGGCGGTGGCCGCAGATCGTGGGCGACGATCTGGCCAACCACTGCGTGCCGCTGCGGTACGACGAGGACCCGGCGGCGCGGGTGCTCACTGTGAGCTGCGACTCCACGGCGTGGGCGACCCAGCTGCGGCTGCTGGCCCCGCAACTGGTGGCCCGGCTCAACGCGGATCTGGGGCAGGGCACCGTACGGATGATCAAGGTGGTCGGTCCTGGAGGCCCGGAGCGCCGGTTCGGGCCGCTGCGGGCGCCCGGCAGCAAGGGCCCCGGCGACACCTACGGGTGAAGGCCCGGCTGGATACCGTACGGACTGCTGCCCGGCTCTGAGCTGCGCTTCTGGCCGAAAATTGTCGTGTTCCTGATGCCTGGGCAAGGGGCCCGGGGCCGTCCGGTGACCCCGGTTCGGCGGGGTTCGTACCGGCGGAAACCGGGAGGTGCGGCCGGAGCGTCCCTCACCGTAGCGGGAGGTTGACAGGCCGAAGCGCTCAATGCCCGTCAGGGCCTCTTGGAGCCCCTCCCTGAATATGGGGAGTCGTCAACCGCTGATTCAGGGCGGCACATGCGTACTCAGGTACCGGCAAACCCCCATTCATGTCAGTGCTACCGGTAGACTGGTGAGTAATCCCGCCGCTGAGGCGGGAGTCGTCGATACAAGCCGAACGACGCAGCCGCTCCCGCCTGTCCGGAAGACGGCCTGTGCTGTGCCAGAAAGGGCGCTTCGTGGCCGATTCCGGCAACCCCAACGAGAACATTCCGTCCACAGCCGGTGAGCCGGGCGAGGCCACGGCCTCGTACGACGCCAGCGCGATCACCGTGCTGGAAGGGCTGGACGCGGTCCGCAAGCGGCCTGGTATGTACATCGGCTCGACCGGTGAGCGCGGCCTGCACCACCTCGTGCAGGAGGTCGTCGACAACTCGGTCGACGAGGCGATGGCGGGTCACGCGGACTCCATCGACGTCACGATCCTCGCCGACGGCGGCGTGCGCGTGATCGACAACGGCCGTGGCATCCCGGTCGGCATCGTGCCGTCCGAGGGCAAGCCGGCCGTCGAGGTCGTGCTCACCGTGCTGCACGCGGGCGGCAAGTTCGGCGGAGGCGGTTACGCCGTCTCCGGCGGTCTGCACGGCGTCGGTGTCTCCGTCGTCAACGCCCTGTCCACCCGGGTCGCCGTCGAGGTCAAGACGGACGGATACCGCTGGACCCAGGACTACAAGCTCGGTGTCCCCACCGCCCCGCTGGCCCAGCACGAGGCCACGGACGAGACCGGTACGTCGGTCACCTTCTGGGCCGACGGGGACATCTTCGAGACCACCGAGTACAGCTTCGAGACCCTCTCGCGCCGCTTCCAGGAGATGGCGTTCCTCAACAAGGGCCTCACCCTCAAGCTGACCGACGAGCGCGAGTCGGCGAAGGCCACGGCGGGCGCCGACAGCGCCGAGGCCGTCGAGGTGCCCGAGGAGGAGTCGACCCGCACGGTCACGTACCACTACGAGAACGGCATCGTCGACTTCGTCAAGTACCTCAACTCCCGCAAGGGCGACGTCATCCACCAGTCGGTGATCGACATCGAGGCCGAGGACAAGGACCGTCTCCTCTCGGCCGAGATCGCCATGCAGTGGAACACGCAGTACACCGAGGGGGTCTACTCCTTCGCCAACGCGATCCACACGCATGAGGGCGGTACGCACGAGGAGGGCTTTCGCGCCGCGCTGACCTCCCTGGTCAACCGGTACGCGCGCGAGAAGAAGCTGCTGCGCGAGAAGGACGACAACCTCACCGGCGAGGATGTACGCGAGGGTCTCACCGCGATCATCTCGGTGAAGCTGGGCGAGCCGCAGTTCGAGGGCCAGACGAAGACCAAGCTGGGCAACACGGAGGCCAAGACCTTCGTGCAGAAGGTCGTCCACGAGCAGCTGACGGACTGGTTCGACCGCAACCCGAACGAGGCCGCCGACATCATCCGCAAGGGCATCGCCGCCTCGACCGCCCGTGTGGCGGCGCGCAAGGCGCGTGACCTGACGCGGCGCAAGGGGCTCCTGGAGAGCGCCTCGCTGCCGGGCAAGCTGAGCGATTGCCAGTCGAACGACCCCACCAAGTGCGAGATCTTCATCGTCGAGGGTGACTCCGCCGGTGGTTCGGCCAAGTCCGGCCGCAACCCGATGTACCAGGCGATCCTGCCCATCCGCGGCAAGATCCTGAACGTCGAGAAGGCCCGGATCGACAAGATCCTGCAGAACACCGAGGTCCAGGCGCTGATCTCGGCCTTCGGCACCGGGGTCCACGAGGACTTCGACATCGAGAAGCTCCGCTATCACAAGATCATTCTGATGGCGGACGCCGACGTCGACGGCCAGCACATCAACACCCTGCTACTGACGTTCCTCTTCCGCTTCATGCGGCCGCTGGTCGAGCAGGGCAACGTCTACCTGTCGCGCCCGCCGCTCTACAAGATCAAGTGGGGCCGGGACGACTTCGAGTACGCGTACTCGGACCGGGAGCGCGACGCGCTCGTGGCGCTCGGCAAGCAGAACGGCAAGCGGATCAAGGAAGACTCGATCCAGCGCTTCAAGGGCCTCGGCGAGATGAACGCCGAAGAGCTGCGCGTCACGACCATGGACGTCGACCACCGGGTCCTCGGCCAGGTCACGCTGGACGACGCGGCGCAGGCCGACGATCTGTTCTCGGTGCTCATGGGTGAGGACGTCGAGGCACGGCGCTCGTTCATCCAGCGCAATGCCAAGGACGTCCGCTTCCTCGACATCTGAGTCGGCCGTACCAGCGACGCCGCAGCTCGAAAGGACTTTGACCAGCAATGGCCGACGAGAACACCCCTGTGACACCTGAACCCGCGACGCCCGAGGAAGTCACCGTCCCCGGTGTGGGCATGCGTGTCGAGCCCGTGGGGCTCGAGACGGAGATGCAGCGCTCCTATCTCGATTACGCGATGTCCGTCATCGTCTCGCGTGCGCTGCCCGACGTACGGGACGGCCTCAAGCCCGTCCACCGCCGGGTGCTGTACGCGATGTACGACGGCGGCTACCGCCCCGAGAAGGGGTTCTACAAGTGCGCCCGCGTCGTCGGTGACGTCATGGGTACGTACCACCCGCACGGCGACTCCTCCATCTACGACGCCCTGGTGCGCCTCGCGCAGCACTGGTCGATGCGCATGCCGCTGGTGGACTCCAACGGCAACTTCGGTTCCCCGGGCAACGACCCGGCCGCCGCCATGCGGTACACCGAGTGCAAGATGATGCCGCTGTCCATGGAGATGGTCCGGGACATCGACGAGGAGACCGTCGACTTCCAGGACAACTACGACGGCCGCAACCAGGAGCCGACGGTCCTGCCGGCGCGCTTCCCGAACCTGCTGGTCAACGGCTCCGCCGGCATCGCGGTCGGCATGGCGACCAACATCCCGCCGCACAACCTGCGCGAGGTCGCCGCCGGTGCCCAGTGGTACCTGGAGCACCCCGAGGCCTCGCACGAGGAGCTGCTGGACGCGCTGATCGAGCGCATCAAGGGCCCCGACTTCCCGACCGGCGCGCTGGTCGTGGGCCGTAAGGGCATCGAGGAGGCGTACCGCACCGGGCGCGGCTCCATCACGATGCGCGCGGTCGTCGCGGTCGAGGAGATCCAGGGCCGCCAGTGCCTGGTCGTCACGGAGCTTCCGTACCAGACCAACCCGGACAACCTGGCGCAGAAGATCGCCGACCTGGTCAAGGACGGCAGGGTCGGCGGCATCGCGGACGTCCGCGACGAGACCTCCTCGCGTACGGGGCAGCGCCTGGTCGTCGTGCTCAAGCGCGACGCGGTCGCCAAGGTCGTCCTGAACAACCTGTACAAGCACACCGACCTCCAGTCGAACTTCGGCGCCAACATGCTGGCGCTCGTCGACGGGGTCCCGCGCACGCTGTCGATCGACGCGTTCATCCGCCACTGGGTGACGCACCAGATCGAGGTCATCGTCCGGCGTACGCGGTTCCGGCTGCGCAAGGCCGAGGAGCGGGCGCACATCCTGCGCGGCCTCCTGAAGGCCCTGGACGCCATCGACGAGGTCATCGCCCTCATCCGGCGCTCCAACACCGTGGAGATCGCGCGTGAGGGCCTGATGGGCCTGCTGGAGATCGACGAGATCCAGGCGAACGCGATCCTGGAGATGCAGCTGCGCCGACTGGCGGCGCTGGAGCACCAGAAGATCACCGCCGAGCACGACGAGCTCCAGGCGAAGATCAACGAGTACAACGCGATCCTTGCCTCGCCCGAGCGGCAGCGCCAGATCGTCAGCGAGGAACTGGCCGCGATCGTCGAGAAGTTCGGCGACGACCGGCGCTCCAAGCTGGTGCCCTTCGACGGTGACATGTCCATCGAGGACCTGATCGCCGAGGAGGACATCGTCGTCACGATCTCCCGCAGCGGCTATGTGAAGCGCACGAAGACGGACGACTACCGCTCGCAGAAGCGCGGCGGCAAGGGGGTGCGCGGAACGAAGCTGAAGGAGGACGACATCGTCGACCACTTCTTCGTCTCCACGACGCACCACTGGCTGCTGTTCTTCACGAACAAGGGCCGCGTCTACCGGGCGAAGGCGTACGAGCTCCCGGACGCCGGCCGGGACGCGCGCGGCCAGCACGTCGCCAATCTGCTGGCCTTCCAGCCGGACGAGAAGATCGCGCAGATCCTGGCGATCCGCGACTACGAGGCCGTGCCGTATCTGATCCTCGCGACGAAGGGCGGTCTGGTGAAGAAGACCGCGCTCAAGGATTACGATTCGCCTCGCTCGGGCGGTGTCATCGCGATCAACCTGCGCGAGATGCCGGCGGGCGGCGACGACGAGCTGATCGGCGCCGAGCTGGTGTCGGCGGAGGACGATCTGCTGCTCATCAGCAAGAAGGCGCAGTCGATCAGGTTCACCGCGACGGACGACGCGCTGCGGCCGATGGGCCGTGCCACCTCGGGTGTCAAGGGCATGAGTTTCCGCGAGGGAGACGAACTGCTCTCGATGAATGTCGTCCGGCCCGGTACGTTCGTCTTCACCGCTACCGACGGCGGGTACGCCAAGCGCACCCCCGTCGACGAGTACCGCGTCCAGGGCCGCGGCGGCCTCGGCATCAAGGCTGCCAAGATCGTCGAGGACCGGGGTTCGCTCGTCGGTGCGCTGGTGGTCGAGGAGACGGATGAGATCCTCGCCATCACGCTCGGCGGTGGTGTGATTCGTACGCGAGTCAATGAAGTCAGGGAGACGGGCCGTGACACCATGGGCGTCCAACTGATCAATCTGGGCAAGCGGGATGCCGTCGTCGGCATCGCGCGCAATGCCGAGGCCGGTCGTGAGGCGGAAGAGGTCGATGGGGCCGATGATGCCGAGGGCGAGACGGCCGCGGTCCACGCCGCGAGCGTGGTAGAGGGCACTGTCGAGGGCACGGAGCCTTCGACCGGGGAGCACGAGGAGTAAGAGCGTGAGTGGAGCCACGGGCGCCGGTTCGGCCGCTTCCGGAGCAGGAGCGAACGGTGCCCGTGGCCCTGCCACGGACTCCCAAGGGGGCACTGTGACAGACACACGAGGGCCTCAGCCCCAGTACGAGGGTTACGCGACCGGGCCCCTGCCCGGCGAGCGTGAGCCCGCACCGGGGCCGTCGGGGCCGTACCACCCGCCTCAGGCGTACCAGGCGCCCGGCGGTGGCACCCAGGGCGGCCAGCAGCGCCCCGGGCAGGACGGGGGCACGCTGGGCGGCGCGCAGGCGACGCGCAAGCCGCGCACGGGGGCGCGGACCACTCCGCGTACCCGCAAGGCCCGTCTGCGGGTGGCCAAGGCCGACCCGTGGTCGGTGATGAAGGTCAGCTTCCTGCTGTCGATCGCGCTGGGCATCTGCACGGTGGTGGCGGCGGCGATCCTGTGGATGGTGATGGACGCGATGGGCGTCTTCACCACGGTGGGCGGCACGATCAGCGAGGCGACCGGCTCGAACGAGAGCAACGGCTTCGACCTGCAGTCGTTCCTCTCGCTGCCGCGCGTGCTCATCTTCACCTCGGTCATCGCCGTGATCGACGTGGTCCTGGCCACCGCGCTGGCGACGCTGGGCGCCTTCATCTACAACCTGTCCGCGGGCTTCGTGGGCGGCGTCGAGCTCACGCTGGCCGAGGACGAGTAGCGCGCCGAGTATCGATTTTGGGACTGGCCCCGACGTGCGCTAATCTTCAGAAGTCAGCGCGAGAGCGCGGCGGGGCTATAGCTCAGTTGGTTAGAGCGCATCCCTGATAAGGATGAGGCCACAGGTTCAAATCCTGTTAGCCCCACCAGCACGAAGGCCCCTCACCGGGAACGGTGGGGGGCCTTTGACATCTACGGCTGACATCAGCCGATCAGTGGATCTTCCAGGAGTTCCGCGAGCATCGTCACGGCCTCCCGCTCACCGTCGCCCACCACGTGGGTGTAGACGTCCATCGTCATGCTGATCTGGCTGTGCCGGAGGATCGCCTGGGCGACCTTGGGATGCACCTTCAGGAACGCCAGCAGGGTGCCGCAGGTGTGCCGAGCGAGCCGCACCGTGATCCGGCGGACCCCGGCCCGCTTCACGAGCGCGTTGAAGCTCCTGGAGAAGCCCACGGGGTCGATCAGCCCGCCACGCTCCGACGAGAAGATCAGGTCCTGCCCCGGCTCCTGGCTCCAGCCTTCGCCCACGATCCGCCGTTCGAGGTTTTGGAGCTCCCGACGCTCCTTCAGGGCGCGGGCGCAGAACTCCGGCAGCGGGAGCACGGCGTGCGACGACTCCGTCTTGAGATCCTTGAGGACCAGGCCGACACCCTTCACCCGCTGCACCTGCTTGAGCGGCGTGAACTGACGCTGATCAAAGTCGATGTCCTGCCAGCGCAGCCCCAGCACCTCACTGCGACGCAGGCCGAGGACGAGCACCAGGACGCAGGCCGCGTACAGCCGGTGGGCCCGAGCGGACCGAAGGAACGTGATGGCCTCCCGCGCGTTCCACGGCTTCGCCTCCTTCTTCGTCACCTTCGGCATGTCCACCAGCTCAGCCACGTTCCGCGTCAGCAGCTCCTCGCGAACGGCCCGGTTCAACGCGTTCCGCAGGACCCGCAGCACCTCGAAGCGGGCGGCCGGCGGAACCTCCGTGCGCTTCAGCTCGGCCATGAACGAGCGGAGCTGAGCCGGGGTCAGCCGAACCAGCGGCTTCTTGCCCAGATGGGGGACCAGGTACAGCCGCACCTTGGACTCGTACTTCACGTACGTGTTGTGCTCCCGGTTCGGCCTCACGATGTGCTCAAGCCAGTAGGCCAGCCACTCACCGAGCGACCAGGTCCGCGACGGCACCGGCACCCCGTTGCGCTCCTGCTCCTGGAGCTTGCCCAGCTTCTCGGCCGCCTCGTCGTACGTCGAGCCGTAGACGAACTTCCGCACCCGGTGCCCGTCCGTGTTGGTCACGTACGCGGCGCCCTGATAGCGCCCGTCCTTCCGCCTCGTGACGGTGCCCCCGCCATTGGGACGACGCTTCGCCATCAGGCAGCCTCCTCAAGACGAGACGCGAGGAACGTCCGCAGACCGTCAGCCGGGATACGGCGGCTGGAGCCGATCGTCAGCGAGGGCAGGCGACGCGTACGGATCAGGTCGTAGACCGTGGTCCGGCCAACCTTGAGGCGGGCCATCACCTCAGGCACCGTCAGCAGCTCGTCAGACATCCCAGTCACCTCCGTCGAGGGCTTCGAGGTCCGCGCGTGCTTCACGGGCCGTCTCGCGGCTGGTCTGGATATCGCGGGCGATGGTCGAGGCCAACCAGGACTCCCCTGGGGTGTGGCCGTGCCCGGCGTAGGTCCAGTGAGCGATCACGAGGGTGGAGTTCTCCGCGTCCTCCAGATCCTCGGGGAGCCCGTTCACCTCGCGGTCCTGACGGGCCCGGTAGTCGGCCCTCACCTTGCGCAGCGCGCCGAGGGTGGTGGAGTAGCGGCGCGACTTGGTGGAGAAGTGGCCGCGGAAGCCGAGCATGTGCGACCAGCGGGCGAGGAGGCGTTCGGGGTAGGCCGCGTCGAGGTTCCAGCAGGCCTCGATGAGGCGGCGGGTGTGGTCGGGCAGGGCGGGGAGCTTGTCGAGTTCGGCGCGTTCTCCGATCCGACGGTCGATGGTGCCGGTGGTCTCGGCGGCCTTAGTCGCGTACTTCGCCACGTAGGAGGCGACGGCCTGTTCGGTCAGGTCCTCGTGGCCGAGTGCGCCGATAGGCTGCACATCGACCTGGGTGCCCCAGCGAAGTTCGCGTTCGGGGAAAGCGCCGGCGGGCGGGACGGTGACCGCGACCCGTGCGGCTGCGGCGCGGATGCTGTCGTCCAGGAGCGGCACGATCGCCCAGGCAGGGGGCGAGGTATTGGGGCCCTCTGGGCCGTCCAGGCGCAGGACCGCGTGGAAGTGGACTGCGCCGCGCTTCTGAAACTCTGCGACCTTGCCGAAGGAGACCCGGCACACGTCGGCCAGGGCCCGCTGGGAGAGTCCCACGCGAGAGGCGATCTCCCGGCGCAGGTAGATGGTGAAGCGCTGCCAGAGCTGACCGGCGTAGTTGTTCCAGAGCACCGCCCCCGCGTAGTCGTAGCGGTCCGGGGTCAGGGCTGTGCCGAGGGCGGGGTCGTTCTCGGAGTGCTGGGCACCGCAGCGGCAGCGGCCGGTATCAGGACGGTTATGGACCGGGCCGAAGCTGGGGGCGGTGAGCGTTGCGAAGACGCGGGGGTGGTTCCGGACCGTAGCGGGGATCTTCTTGTGATCGTCCCCCGTGATCCCGGCACGGATCAGGTGGAAGGTATCTCCCGCGTAGGTCCAGGCGCAGGCCGGACAGCGCGAGGCGCGACGGTTGCCGCAGGCCACGCGTAAGCGGCCCCCTGGCTCCGCCTCGGTCGAGTAGGAGTAGAGGGTCTCGGTGGTCGCCTTATCCTTGGTGATCGTCCAACCCTGGAGATGGATCGGGTCGGAGCACCCACCGGTACGGCGGACCTGTTCCTGCCAGCGGTCGAAGCCCGGAGTGTTTGCCACCCGCAGCATGTCCGCCAGTGTCAGCGGGGCGACCCCGACCACTGCCGCCACATCAGCGACAGCAGCCGGGGCGATCGGCAGACGTGTCACGCGGCCACCCCCTGGATCCCGGACGCGCGAGCAGGGGCGTGAGTGGGGCACGGGGCGTAGAAGGGGCAGTCGTCGTCCTCGTACGTGGCTACGACCCATCCGGTCAGGCCGCCGTCCAAGGGCCATCCGTCGATGTGGCAGTCACATACCGGGCTGGTCCCGTGCTCGGCTCCCGTGCAGATGCAGGGGATCAGGGTGCCTACGAAACCGGTCTGCGAACCGTCCGAGTCGATATCAACGGCGGTGCCCTTGCAGTCCTGGCAGACGTGCTCGTCATGGGCAGTGAGCGTGGGCTTCGCACCAAGGTGCGTGGGGATGAGCGTCGCAGGCATGATGGAACTTCCCTTCACTGGGACGGGAGCGGCACATCTGCTTGGCGGTAGGGGTGCCGCTCCCGGCATGACCAGACCCTTCACTTGACATCTCTAGAGAACTAGAGATGTATAGAGATGTCAACGGTCTTGTCGTTCCACTCCCCCGTTTGAGCCGCGCGGAGTGGGAAGGCGCACCGCGAGTCGACTCACGCGGGGCACGGAATCGGCTGGTAAGAGGTGCGAGGCGACTCACGCACCTAGTTGTCCCGTGAGTGCCTAGCGGGCCTAAGCTGTCTAGAGAGGAGAGGACCCCATTGATGGCCACCCAAGCCAGCGGCCGCGAGCCCAAGTACCAGCGGATCGCCAACGAACTGAAGGCGAAGATCCGTTCAGGCGAGTTCGCTCCGGGGGACCGCCTGCCTGGCGAGAACGACCTCATGGCGAATTACGACGTGGCGCGAATGACGGCCCGGCAGGCTTTGGGCGTGCTCCAGAGCGAGGGCCTCACCGAGGCACGGAAGGGCGCAGGTGTCTTCGTCCGTTCCTTCCAGCCGTTGAGGCGTCGAGGTATTCAGCGACTGGCGCGGGAGCAGTGGGGATCCGGGCGCTCAGTCTGGGAGGCGGACCTCGGAGGCCGAGACCTGGTGGTGGATCAGGTTGAGGTGACAGAGGGGCCCGCGTCGGAGATCGCATCGCGGGTGCTGGCCATGGGGGAGGGGGAGAACGCATGCATCAGGAGTCGGCGGTTCGTCTTGGACGGCAAGCCGGTGTTGCTGGCAACTTCGTACCTTCCCGCAACTCTGGTCGCAGGCTCGGCGATCACTCAGCAGGACACGGGTCCTGGAGGGACCTACGCGCGACTGGCTGAACTGGGCCATAAGCCGGTCCACTTCCGCGAAGAGATCCGTTCGCGCATGCCTTTTCCAGAGGAGTCGGCGAAGTTGAGCCTTCCGGCTGGCACGCCCGTGATGATCATTTGCCGGACCGCGTTCGCGGAGGAGGGCCGCCCCGTCGAGGTCAACGAGATGGTCTTGGACGCGGCCGCCTACGTCCTGGAGTACGACTTCGACGCCTGAGCGCGACCCGGGCGTTAGAGGTTTCCCTACTTCATCAAGGCACCCGGCTGCGCTCCGCTCCGCCGGGCGCGCTTCCCGGCTCTGGCTGCGCCCGCGCTCCTGCCTTCGGCCCGCTCGGCGCTGCCGCCGCCGACGCGCGCCCGCAGTGGATAGGCCCGTTGGGCATGAGACGTGAACCAAGCCCGTGGGTTCAAGAGGATGCCTCCGGCGGGGGCGCTCAGACTCCGGGATGGGAGGGGCGCCGTTCGCGAGTGCCGGCCGGAGCGGGGCGAGCGTCGTGGGGCTCCCATCCCGACCACCTTCGACCCAGGCAGAGCCGAGCAGTCGCGGCCCAGGGCGTCAAGGTCGTTCGTACAGTGGCGCGCTCCACCTTGACGCCCTGAACCGCGACCGCTCCACGGTGTGTGGGTCGAAGGCGGACGGGATGGGAGCCGGGGTAAGTGGTGGTGCAGGGTTGAGTGTGACGCAGATCACATCGTGACTAAATGTGTACAAGAGATGACAAAGCAACCCTTGCCCGCCTGTGGATCACCTTGTGGGTAACTCGGAAGAGCCTGGGGAATGCGCTGATCAACCCTGTGGGGCCACATGTAGTGGCCCTGTGGATGAATTGGCCCCACATCTAGTGATCGCAGATGATTGCGGAGAGTGAGGGCGGGTGGTGTACTAGGGGTGCTCAAAGCGAGCAGACCCCTACTCGGGGTTGACACAGAGTTGTGCCTTCCCAAACCAGGGGCCTGATGCGTTGGCGCGCCTTAGGACCCTACCTCCGGTGGCTAAGAAGCCCAAGAGGGGGTGACGGAGGCCCACTCGGATTCGAGGAATCGTGGCCAGGCCGAAGACGTATCACGTCACGAAACGGCAGGACGGAAAGTGGCAGGGCAAGGCCGAAGGTGCGTCTCGCGCCTCGACCGTGGCTGACACCCAGGCGGCGGCAGATAAGCGTGTCGCTGAGATCTCCCGTAACAACGGTGGCGGCGAAGTCATCCGTCACGGACGTGACGGGACCATCAAGGACAAGCGCACCATCGCTCCCGGAAACGACCCGTACCCCCCGAAGGGCTGACGGGCATGGCTCACTTCTGGATCAACAGGGGCGTCCCGGGGGCGCGTGAGCAGAAGGTCACCGCGGAGTCGTACGGCGTCGAGGGTGACTACGTCAACTTCTACAACGGTGCGAAGCTGAAGGTGCTGAGCATCCGTAAGGAGTCTGCCTTCCTTATCGAGCGCGACGAAAGCTGAGCGCGCGAGCCCCCTGCGGCTGTTCATCAGGCGCAGGGGGCTGCTGGGAGTCAGTGAGACGCAGTCCGAGCTGTCAAGGTGCTATCTGATGTCTGACATCAGCACCTGACACCAACGACTGCGACCGAAGGCGGACGCAGGAGGACTTCGGCGGACCTTCGTGTGTGGGTCACCAGGAGCCAACCCGCGTATCCGGTCTTTCTTGATCGACCTGATAAGGATGAGGCCACAGGTTCAAATCCTGTTAGCCCCACAGAACGAAGACCCCCAGCCATCTGTGGCTGGGGGTCTTCGCGTTGGGCGGGTGGCGGAGGCTGAGCCGGCCGGACGCGGGAGCCGTCCGACGGCGGTACGGGGTGTGCCCGGCGCCGGGCGTACCGGAGGCCCGTCCTGTACGTCGGTGGCTCCCCTCCTCGTACGGGCGCAGGTCTTCCGTCGTACGGAAGGGCGGCGCCCTGGTCCCGGGCACACGAAAAGGCCCCCGGCCGGTGTGTACCGACCAGGGGCCCCGGAGTGCGGTGGGCCGGGGGGATCAGGGAGGCGGGGCCGGGGTGTCGCTCTCCGGTGCTGTGTGGTGGGCGGCGGTGGTGCGGGTCGCGGACGCCGGGTCGGCCGCGAGGTGGCGGGTGGCAGGGGAGGAGCCGTGGGCCTCGGCCCGGATGCGCTGCTTCATCGTGGGCGGCAGGGCCCGGTCACGCGGAAGGGTCCATCGCACCGAGGGAGTGAGCGGGGTTGCCGTGGTGGCACCCGTGTGCTCGTGGGTCGTGGCGCTCGGCTGCGCGGCGGCGTTCGTGGCGTTCGCGGTGCTCGCCGCGGCGGTGGCGAGGCCCAGCGACGCCAGGAGGGCGAAGAAGGCGGTGATGAAGGCGGTCCAGATGCTCTTGGGCTGGAAGGTGCTCATGGCCCCTCGCTTTCGGGTGGTCCGGTTGCTGACTTCTCCGATCATGTGGATCCGGGCCGCGTTTTCAGGGAGCGACGCCCGCTCTGCGCCGATCTTCGGATTAACACCACTCGTATGGTGCAACCGGGGCTGACGGGCCGTCCGGAACGCGTTACGAGGGTCGGCGCGGGCCCTGTCGGGGTGCCGGGGGCGGGCCGCATTTGGGTTCCAGGCAGGTCACCGATCGGTATCGGCCGGTGTGTATAGTCGGCGACAGAAGGCCCCTATTCCAAGGAAAGACGAGGTCGCGCGGTGAAGAAGCTTCTCCTGGTCGCACTGGCTGCCATCGGCGGGCTCCTCGTGTACCGCCAGATCCAGGCGGATCGCGCCGAGCAGGACCTGTGGACGGAGGCGACCGACTCCGTGCCCGCAGGTTCGGGTGTGTGAGACGGCACAGTCTGTTACGGGCCCCGGTCGCTGAGCGGCCGGGGCTTCGTGCTGTCCGGGGGCGGGTCGGGGCGGCCGTGGGGTGTTCGTGCGCGTGGGTGCGCTGTTGCGGGACCGTAACGGCATCTGTCTTGAGTTCACCTGAGCAAATTAGTAGCTTGCTGGAGCAAATGCGCTGAGCGGTCTCCTGAAGGGCGGTACATGCAGCCGATACCGGGACGAGCAGGGCAATCCGGCTCCGGCCGGAGACAGCAGTGGTGCGGCCGGGGCAGGATGGACCGGCATTGCGGCCGTGGCGACGACGAGAGGGAGCGCGTGAAGAGGCAGCGCAACAGGGGGCGGGCGATGCTGGCGGCATTCGCCGCGATGTGCGCCGTGGCGGCGCTGCCCGGACAGGCGTACGCGGACGGCCCGCCGGCGTACGACTTCGATCCCGACGCGAAGAACGTACAAGGCGCGGAGCGCAACGCCGAAGCCTCGGTCCTGCAGCCGGGCACCGTGTACCGCAGCTCCATCTCGCCGGGCGAGAAGCTCTATTACCGGGTGAAGCTCGACAGCGCCACCGACGCCTATGTCTCGGCGGTCGCGGTCCCCAGGAGCGAGGGCTCGGTGGCGTACGGCGACGGCATCACCGTCAGCATCCGGGACCTCAACGACTCGCGGTGCAGCTCGAATCAGACCACCTTCGGCTCGGGCGAGACACCGCGGCCGATCGCCGCGTACGCGCACCGGACCATCGGCAAGGGGTCGAGCACCACCTGCAAGGAGGCCGGGACGTACGACGTCCTGGTCGAGCGCGAGAGCAAGCCCACCTCCAGCCCCGAGGCCTGGAATCTGGAGCTCCGCTTCGTCGAGGAGCCCGCGCTGAGGAGCGGTGGCCCGACGGAGACCACCGCGCCGAAGGACTGGCCCTCCGCCACGCCCGCACCGCTGGACGTCGAGGCGCAGAAGCGTACGGGCGGCAGCAGTTACTACGACGCCACCAGCCTGAAGACCGGTGAGTGGATCGACGAGATCGCGCCCGGCCAGACCCGCTTCTACCGGGTGCCGGTGGACTGGGGGCAGCAGCTCTACGTTTCCGCCGTGCTCAGCAACACCACCGTCGAATCGACGGAGTTCATCGGCAACGCGCTCACCCTGTCGCTGGACAACCCGGCCCAGGGACACATCACCGACACCTCCCTCTCGTATTCCGGCAAGTCCGCGAGCACGGCGCTGAAGCCGCTGCCGCCGGTGGCGTACCGCAACCGGTACGACTACAGCACGCAGGTCAGCACGCTGCGCTTCGCCGGCTGGTACTACCTGTCGGTGACGCTCAGCCCGAAGGTCGCCGAGAGCTACGGCAAGAACCCGATCGCGCTGACGATGTCGGTCCAGGTGAAGAACGAGGCCGGCCCGTCGCCGTACGGGGGTGACCCCGGCATCTTCGCCGTGACGGAGAAGGACAAGGAGCTGGCCCAGAGCGGCGACAGCGCTCCGAAGGCCGCGAAGAGCGCGACGATGCAGGTCGTCGCGGCGGGAGCGCTCGGGACGGGCGCCGTGCTGGTGCTCGGCCTCGGCGCCTGGACGCTGCTGGCTCGCCGCCGCGCGGCCGCCGCAGGTGGTCCCGTACAGCAGCAGTCGCCGTTCGGTGGGCCGCCGCAGCAGGGCTGGTAGCGGGCCGCTCTTACATCTGGGTGAGCGCCCAGATGCCGACCGCGAAGCAGATCAGCGCCACCACCAGCACCGGGACCGCCACCTTCGGGGGCGGTCCCGGCCGCGTCTGCCGTGCGGGTGCGGGAGCAGGGGCGTGGGCCGCGAGGGGCTGGTGCTGGTGGTGTTGCTGGGTGGTGTAGGGGCGGGTGGCCGAAGCGTCGTGCGGTACGCCGGAGGTCGGCGCCTGGGAGGGGTGCGGGGCGCCGACGGCGTACGGAGGTGATGCGGGGGGCGCCTGGGTGGGCGTGGGCTGGTGGAACCGGGGCTGCGGCTGGGCCTGTTGCCGCTGCGGCGGAGGCGCCAGGTGGAAGCTGCCGGTCTCCGACATGGAGACGGGCGGCGGCGAGGCAGGCGGCTGAGGCGCCTGGGAGAGCTGAGGCTCCTGGGACGGCTGAGGCTCCTGGGACGGTTGAGCGGCCTTTACGGGGCCGTCGGGGCCGAACCCCGCGGGCAGCGGGCCGATCTGGTCGAAGACCTCCACCGGCTCGTCGTCGAGGCCGGGCTCGGGCAGCATCTCGACCGCCGCGGTGAGGGCCTTGCGTGCTCCCGTCGCCGTACGGAACCGGGCCTGCGGGTCCGGCTGCAGCAGCCCGGCCAGCACCTGCCAGAGCGGCTCGGGGATGCCTTCGGGTGCGCTCGGGGTGCCGTGGGCGGCGAAGTGCTCGACCAGCGCCTGGGAGTCGGGCTTCTGGCCCTGGAGGAGGTAGAGGGCGACGAGGCCGACCGCGAAGAGGTCCGCCGGGAAGTCGGGCTCGGCGCCCATCATCTGCTCGGGAGCGAAGTAACCGGGCGTACCGACCACGTAGTTGGTCTCGGTCAGCCGGGGCTCGCCCTTGCGCATCGAGATGCCGAAGTCGGAGAGGCGCAGATGCGGACGGCCCGTTCCGGTGGCCTCCATAAGGATGTTGGCCGGTTTGATGTCGCGGTGCACCACCCCTTCGGCGTGCACCGTGGAGAGTCCGGAGAGCAGCTGGTCCAGGAGCAGGCAGACGAAGCGCGGCGGCAACGGGCCGTAGTCGCCTATGACATGGGCGAGCGAACCGCCGCTCACCAGGTCCATGGTGAACAGGACCTTGTCGTCGTCGGCGGCCCAGCTGGCCGGTGCCAGGACGTGCGGGTGCTCGATGCGCAGCGCCTGCTCGCGGACGAAGCGCAGCAGCGTGTGCGCGTCGCTCTGCTGCAGGACCTTGGCCGCGACGTACCTGCGGCGCCGGTGGTCCCAGGCCCGCCAGACGGCGCCGACCCCACCACGTCCGATCGGATCGATCAGCTCGTACCGACCGGCGAAGACCTCACCCATTGCGCTGTGCCCGCTCCCAGTTCGTGTTCATCGCCCGCGATCCTGCGGGGACCAGGGACCCCGGCCGTGCGAGGCCCTGGCTCCGTTGTGCTGCCGAACCGCTAGCTCTGGTGTCCCTCGTAGTGCGCGACCGCGTCCGCGGTGCGGCCGGCCCCGTACACCCGGAGGAACTCTGCCAGTTCCGGGTGGGTCGGGGCGAGGGCGTCGGCGGCATCGATGATGTCGCCGGCCGCCGAGACCGACCTGAGGAGGGACTGGATCTCGCGCACCACGCGGCGGACGGTGGGGGCGCCGCCGGTCGAGGTGGTCTGGCCGGTGCCGGTCAGGACGGACCCGCCCTGCGACTTCTTGATCTCCTCCATCCGGTCGGTGGCCTCGCCCGCGCTGACGCTGCCGTCCGCCACCTGGCTCGCCAGCTCCTGAAGTGCCTGGACGCGCTGGACGACCGCCGGGTTCCCGATCTTGGCGCGCTGGCCGCTCATCAGCTGCGAAAGCATCGGGGCGGAGAGCCCCAGAACCGCGGCGAGCCGTGCCTGGTTCAGGCCGAGATCATCGATCAGCCGACGGAAGAGCGCCCCCAACGGCTCCCCGTACCAACTGCGCTGAAGCTCCCTGGCTCTTGCCGTCGCCTCTTGTTGCGCTGCGTCCATTGCGTCTCCCCTTCGCTGCGGCTTCGCTGCTGCGAACCTCGTCGAGCATCTTACGGAGCGTGGTCGTCCACCGGGAGTCCTATCCTTTTGCAAGATTGGGCGGAGCACCCGGTACTCTGGTCTGCGACGGTTGCCGCGGCACGGACGTGTTCGGCGATGTCCTTGTTTGCTGTGTTTCGGGGCCTTAGCTCAGTTGGTAGAGCGCTGCCTTTGCAAGGCAGATGTCAGGAGTTCGAATCTCCTAGGCTCCACATCGATGAACACCCTCCGACCTACGTCATGTAGGTCGGAGGGTGTTCCGTTTTTTCGGTTCATCCGGGGGCGGCTCGGTGCTTGGGGCTCGATGCTGAGCACAAGCAAAGCGGCCCGCCGCGGCGTCAGCCGGAGGGCGTCGGCGGCTGCACGTCGTCCAGGCTGATGCACTTCGTGTACGTCTTCACCGGCTTGACCAGCACGGACAGGTCGACCAGGACGTCGTCCACGGTGGCGATGTCGTCGGAGACCACGGCCTCCACGGCAGGGTCGCGGCCGTAGGTGACGACCATCTTCTCGTCGTCCTCCGAGCGGTCCTCGCGGAAGACCCAGTCCACGCCGTCGACGGTCGCGCACGGGTCGGTGGTCGGGACGGGCAGCTCGACGCCGCAGCGCAGCACGATCGCGTTCTCGCCCCAGACCGCGACCCCTGGCCGGTCGGTGAACGTCAGGTCCTGGCCGCCGAGGCGGTCCGGGTAACGGTCGGCGAGCTGCTTGCAGGCCGCGTCGCCGGCGTGCGGTGCGGCGGTGACGCCTTCGCCCGGCGAGTCCGCGCCGCACGACACCAGGACACCGGCGGTCAGGGCACAGACCGCCGCCGCGACGACGGCCCTGCGCGGCCGGGGAATGCGCACCACAGGAAGGACCTTTCGTGAGGACGGGGACGGACCGCGCTCACGCCGGCCCCTCGCGGATCAGTGTGTCACCCGGACGGCGGTCGACCGCGGGCGAGGGCGGCAGCCGTGAAGGGCCGCTCGTGGAAAGAAGAGAGCGCCGGTTCCCACAAGGCCCGTGAAGGCTGTGGGAACCGGCGCTCTCTTCTCCTGCGTGCGGTTACGGGCCGACAGCCTCAGGGGCGGTCGTCGAGGCCCAGGGTGTCGCCGTTGGCCTCGGCCTCGGCCTGCTTGGCCTTGACCTCCGGGTCGAGCACGGCCTGGCCGCTGCCGTCCACCGAGCTCAGCGGATCGTGCTCGTCGCCCACCTCGGTGGCGGCCGGCGGCTCGACCAGCCAGTCCGGGTTGGCCTGCTTGTCCCACCAGCGCCAGGCGGCGTAGGCGCCACCGGCGAGGACACCCAGAACCAGGAGGCCCTTGGTCGCCCGGCCGGCCTTGGCCCGCCGCTCGTGCTTACGTGCCAGCTTCTGGATCTCCTTGGCCGTCACGTTGCTCCGCAGTGCGGCCAGCGCGGCGGCGCTCCGGGCGGTCGCCTGCTCGGCGACCGGCACGGCCATCGCCTTGGCGTGCTCGACGCGCGGCGCGGTGTAGTCGGCGGCGGTCCTGGCGGCCTTGCGGGTCGAGTGCGCCGCACGCTGCGCGGCCTCGTCGACCTTCGGCGGCACGTGAGCCAGCGCCTGTTCGAGGCGCGGTGCGAGGTGGGACTCGTACTGGACGCGGGCCTGCTTGGCGGCCTTCGTCACCTTGGGCGCGAGCTGGACACGGGCCTCGTGCGCGTACAGTGCAGCCTGCTTCTTGGCCGTGTCGGCGTACGGCGCCACCACTTCCGCGGCGTGCTGCGCGCTGTCCCTGGCCGAGTCGGTTGCGGCGCGCACGCTGTCGATGCGGGTCACGGGATCCTCCTCCTTGGTGGCGGGTAGGTACTCCGCCTTTCCGCCCAATTCGAAATCATGCCTGTCGCGGCCATGACCGGCACTCGGGACGGGCATCCGGGTCATGATCGCTGTCTTCGTCAAAACGGTTCAAGCCGGTAAAAAGGTGCGCGTGAAGTGTGCCGACGACAATGCCATGGTTCGGCGGTGAACGCGCCGTTCCAGCAGGCATCCGGCCGTACGTTTCCCGGTCCGTGGGAGGATCGGCGGACGTCAGCGAAGGATGAGGGAAGGCAGACCGTGGCCGAGCAGCTTTACGCCACCTTGAAGACCAACCGGGGCGACATCGAGATCCGGCTGCTGCCGAACCACGCCCCCAAGACGGTCAGGAACTTCGTCGAGCTGGCCGCCGGGCAGCGCGAGTGGACCAACCCCGCGACCGGTGAGAAGTCCACGAACCCGCTGTACGACGGGACCGTCTTCCACCGGGTCATCGGCGGGTTCATGATCCAGGGCGGCGACCCGCTGGGCAACGGCACCGGCGGGCCGGGCTACACGTTCGCGGACGAGTTCCACCCGGACCTGGCCTTCACCCAGCCGTATCTGCTGGCCATGGCCAACGCGGGACCGGCCACCAACGGCTCGCAGTTCTTCGTGACGGTCTCGCCCACCGCCTGGCTGACCAACAAGCACACCATCTTCGGCGAGGTCGTGGCCGACGCGAGCCGCAAGGTCGTCGACGCCATCGCGGCGACCGGGACCAACCCGCGCACCAACCGCCCGCTCCAGGACATCGTGATCGAGTCGGTCGTCGTCGAGACCCGCTGACGTCCCGCTCCACCGGGAACCAACCGCCCCGCCCGTCCGTACTGTTACATAGCGGACCAGCGGGGCGGCCGTGTGTCGCGGCGCCCGGGGTGAGACCGAGAGGCAGGCCAGGACCGATGGACCAGCAGCCGCCGGCGGACCGGGGCGCACCGGAGGGCGGTCAGGCCGTGCCGACCTGCTACCGGCACCCCGGCCGCGAGACCGGGATCAGCTGCACGCGCTGCGAGCGGCCGATCTGCACCGAGTGCATGGTCAGCGCCTCCGTCGGCTTCCAGTGCCCCGACTGCGTACGCCAGGGCTCGGGCACCGGCCACCATCCCACAGCGAACAGGCCCCGCACGGTGGCCGGCGGCACGGTGGCCGCCGATCCGCGGCTGGTCACCAAGATCCTGCTCGGGATCAACCTCGTGGTCTTCGTCGTGGTCGCGGCCGCTCCGCCGTCCCTGCTCGACGATCTGGTGCTGCTCGGCCGCGCCTGGGACCCGACGCCGCTGCCGGGCTCGGTCGAAGGCGTCGCCGAGGGTCAGTGGTATCGCCTGGTGACCTCGATGTTCCTGCACCAGGAGGTGTGGCACATCGGGTTCAACATGCTGGGTCTGTGGTGGCTCGGCGGACCGCTGGAGGCCGCGCTCGGCCGCGTCCGCTATCTCGCGCTCTATCTGCTCTCCGGGCTGGCCGGCAGCGCGCTGACCTATCTGATCGCCGCGCCGAACCAGCCGTCGCTCGGCGCCTCCGGCGCGATCTTCGGTCTGCTGGGCGCCACCGCGGTGCTGATGCGCCGGATGAACTACGACATGCGGCCGGTGCTGATCCTGCTGGCGCTGAACCTGGTCTTCACCTTCACCCTGGGCGGCATCGCGTGGGAGGCCCATGTGGGCGGTCTCGTCGCGGGTGTCCTGATCGCCGTAGGACTGGTGCACGCGCCGCGCGAGCGCCGTACGGCGGTGCAGGCCGGGACCTGTGCGCTGGTGCTGCTGGCGTCGGTGGCGATCATCGTCGCCCGCACGATGGCGCTGAGCTGAGTCGCTGAGAAGAGGGCTCCGCCCCCAGGACAGAGCTCAGTTGTCCACAGTGAGTGGTCGGCCTTGTGCATGGCAAGGGGAACATCTGTGCCCACCGTCGCTGAGCTGGGTTTTTCCCGCTGAAATACGAGATGCAGCCCCCCTTGGTGAGGGAGGCTGCAGTCACACCGGCGTCAACGTGAGTGGAGGTTATCCACAGATCGTCTGACCTTTTCCCCCAGCTGTGGATAACTCTGTGGGTAACTCAGGGCAGGGCTTGTGCTCGAGCCCGCTGTGTGCCGTGGGGACGCGCTACTTCCACTGCGTGGAGACGGCGAAGCCACCGGCGATGAAGCCGAAGCCCACGACGATGTTCCAGTTGCCCAGGGCGTCGATCGGCAGATCGCCCTCGGTCACGTAGAACACCACGATCCAGGCCAGCCCGATGAGGAACAGGGCCAGCATCACCGGAGCGACCCAACTGCGGTTGGTCAGCTTTATGGCCGTTGCCTGCTTCGCCGAGGGCGGCGTGAAGTCGGCCTTCTTGCGGATACGTGACTTCGGCACGAGGGACTCTCCTGTCGATGCGCTGCGTGACCGCGCAGGGATCTGTGGCGGGCGCCGGGGCGGGGATGGCCAGAGGGGGCATGCTGGCTCCCCCGGGCGTCCGTTAGCGTAGTGCTTCCATGGCGCCCGATGAGATAAGGGTACGTTGAGCAATTCTGCCGACTCTCCCGAAGAGCCGGTCCGGCACACCTCCACGTGGGCGGCCCGGGGACTCACCGCTGCCGTCTTCGCCCTGGCCGGACTGATCTTCGTCACCAGCGCCAACACGGCCAAGGGCACCAATCTGCGCAGCGACTCCTCCCTGCTCAAGCTCTCCGACCTGATCAAGGAACGCAGCGAGCACAACGCCGAGCTGAACGATTCGGTCGCCTCCGCGCGGGCGGACATCGACGCACTCGCCCAGCGCGACGACGGCTCCACCGAGGCCGAGGACGCCAAGCTCAAGGCCCTGGAGAAGGCGGCCGGCACCACGAAGATCACCGGTGACGCCGTCAGCGTCACCCTCAACGACGCCCCGCCGGACGCCACCGCCAACCCCGGCTATCCCGAGCCGCAACCCAACGACCTGGTCATCCACCAGCAGGACCTCCAGGCCGTGGTGAACGCCCTCTGGCAGGGCGGGGCGCGCGGGATCCAGGTGATGGACCAGCGGCTGATCTCCACCAGCGCGGTCCGCTGCGTCGGCAACACCCTGATCCTGCAGGGCCGCGTCTACTCCCCGCCGTACAAGGTCACCGCCGTGGGCGACCCCGGCAAGCTCAAGCAGGCGCTCAACGACTCCACGGCGATCCAGAACTACCAGCTGTACGTGAAGGCGTACGGGCTGGGCTGGAAAGTCGACGAGGACGACGCGGTGACTCTTCCCGGTTACTCGGGCACAGTGGATCTCCAGCACGCGAAGCCTGTGGAGTGAACCCGAGCTGATCCCCCGGGAGGCCGTCCGGTGTCGTCACGACCGTCGGTGCGATCGGTACGCCTCGTCGTCCGGACCTTCAGCGAACTGTGCATCACCGTCGGCGCCTTGACCGTCCTGTTCGTCGCCTACGTCCTGCTGTGGACAGGCGTCAAGGCGGCCGACGCGGCCGAAGGCGAGATCGAGACACTCCGCAGCGGCTGGGCCCAGGAGCCGGTGGCCGCTCCACCGGGAACCGCCGCCTCCGCTCCGGCCCCGTACCGCGACGGAAAGCCCTTCGCGACGCTGCACATCCCGCGCTTCGGCGTCGACTGGGAGTGGCCCGTCCTGGAGAACACCGAGGCCAGGACCTTGCAGAAGGGCCTCGGCCACTACAGCGGCACCGCCCGGCCCGGAGAGCGCGGGAACTTCGCGGTGGCCGGCCACCGCCGGACGTACGGAGACCCCTTCAAGGACTTTCCCCGCCTGCGCCCCGGGGACGCGGTGATCGTCAACGACGGCACGACCTGGTTCACGTACCGCATCGCGAAGAAGCCGTACCGGACCGTGCCGACCGACACCGCCGTCGTCGACCCGGTGCCCCGCCGCTCCGGCTTCGAGGGCCCCGGCCGCTATCTGACGCTCACCACCTGCGAGCCCGAGTGGGGCAGCAGCCACCGGCTGATCGCCTGGGCGCACCTGGACGCGACGCGGCCGGTGAGCGAGGGAAGGCCGCCGGACCTCACCGGCTGACCCGGGACCGGCCGGGGTTTTCCACAGGCTGACCCACTCTCCGGCCGCGGCACTCTAATCTGGTGCGAGTACCGAACGGAGGGGTCAGCATGTACGGCTGGATCTGGCGGCATCTGCCGGGCAACGCATGGGTGCGGAGTGTCATCGCGCTCGTGCTGGTTCTCGCGGTCGTCTACGCGCTGTTCCAGTACGTCTTCCCGTGGGCGGAGCCGCTGCTCCCGTTCGGTGATGTGACCGTCGACGGCGCGAGCGCCGGTGGGGCAGGAGCCGGGCAGTGAGCGCACGCATCCTCGTCGTGGACAACTACGACAGCTTCGTCTTCAACCTCGTCCAGTACCTCTACCAGCTCGGCGCCGAGTGCGAGGTGCTGCGCAACGACGAGGTGACCACCGCCCACGCCCAGGACGGCTTCGACGGCGTCCTGCTCTCCCCCGGCCCCGGCACGCCCGAGCAGGCCGGGGTCTGTGTCGAGATGGTGCGCCACTGCGCGGACACCGGCGTCCCGGTCTTCGGCGTCTGCCTGGGGATGCAGTCGATGGCCGTGGCGTACGGCGGTGTCGTCGACCGGGCTCCTGAGCTGCTGCACGGCAAGACCTCGCCGGTGGACCACGAGGGCAAGGGCGTCTTCGCCGGGCTGCCGTCCCCCTTCACCGCCACCCGCTACCATTCGCTCGCCGCCGAACCGGCCGCGCTGCCGCCTGAGTTGGAGGTCACCGCGCGTACGGCGGACGGCATCATCATGGGGCTGCGTCACCGGGACCGGGCGGTGGAAGGCGTGCAGTTCCACCCCGAGTCGGTGCTCACCGAGTACGGCCACCTGATGCTCGCCAACTGGCTGGAGCAGTGCGGCGACCAGGGGGCCGTGGCGCGGTCGGCGGGTCTCGCGCCGGTGGTGGGCAAGGCCGCGGCGTGACCGCACCCCGTCCCGATGACGGCCCCGGGCTCCAGGGCCCGTACGCGCGTGGAGCGTACGGGGCCGACGGGGCGTTCGTCGCGGCGGTGGGCGGGCTCGCGGACCCGCTCAACGACCCGCTGCCGGACCCGCTCGACGACCCGCTGCCGGACCCGCTCGCCGGTCCGTTGCCGGGGCAGCACGCTTCTCCGTGGTTCCGGAGCGAGGGCCCGCAGGGAGAGCCGCAGGCGTACGGAGGGCCTCAGGGGCCTCAGGAGCCTCAGGGCGCCCCGAGCGAGTGGTACGACCCCGAGGGATACCGGCGGGACTGGTACGGCTCCCAGCAGCCCCCTGCGCCCTCTCCCGGGCCCTCTCCGGTGCCGGCTCCCACGCCTGCTCCCTCGCCCGCGCCTGCTCCCTTGCCCGTGGTGCCTCCGGCCGACGAGACGCTGGGGCTGCGGACCGCGGAGACCCGGCGAATAGTCGCGGAGCCGTCCGAAGGACCCGAGCCGTACGCGTCGTACGAGCCGGCCGAACGGTCCGAACCGGCCGAACCGGCCATCGGCGGACGGGCCGAGCGGCGGCGGGCGGCCAAGGGCCGTGGCGGCCGCCGTCCCGCTCCGGCGGCCGCGAACGCCACCGCGCCGGCCGCTCCCATGTCCCGGATGGAGGCGCGGCGCGCGGCGAAGGCGGCCAAGGACAGTCCCGCCGTGGTCGCCAGCCGGGCCGTCGGCGAGATCTTCATCTCGCTGGGCGTCCTGATGCTGCTGTTCGTCACCTACCAGCTCTGGTGGACCAACGTCCGGGCCGAGCAGATCGCCGGCAAGGAGACGAACAAGATCCAGGAGGAGTGGGCCACCGGGGCCGGCAAGCCCGGGGTGTTCGCGCCGGGCCAGGGCTTCGCGATCATGCACATCCCCAAGCTCGACGTCGTCGTCCCCGTAGCCGAGGGCATCAACAAGGAGAAGGTCCTCGACCGGGGCCTGCTCGGCCACTACGGCGAAGGCAAGCTGAAGACGGCGATGCCCGAGGACGAGCAGGGCAACTTCGCGGTGGCGGGCCACCGCAACACCCACGGAGAACCGTTCCGCTACGTCAACAAGCTCAGCCCCGGCGACCCGATCGTGGTCGAGACGAGGGACGCGTACTACACGTACGAGATGACCAGCATCCTGCCGCAGACCTCGCCGTCGAACATCTCGGTCATCGAACCGATCCCGGTCGGATCCGGGTTCACCGAGCCGGGCCGGTACATCACGCTGACGACCTGCACCCCGGAGTTCACGAGTACCTACCGGCTGATCGTCTGGGGCAAGATGGTCGACGAACGGCCGCGCGGCGAGGGGAAGCCCAAGGCGCTCGTGGGCTGAACATCATCACGACAGGGACGGTGCGGTGGCAGCGAGGACCGAGCACGACGAGCGGACCGACGTGCCCGCGCCTCCCGCGCCCCGGCCTAGCCGGCACCCCATCGCCACGGCCGTCAGCGTCTTCGGCGAACTGCTGATCACCGCGGGCCTGGTGCTCGCGCTCTTCGTCGCGTACTCGCTCTGGTGGACCAACGTGCTCGCCGACCGCGAGGCCGGCAAGCAGGGCGACACGGTCCGCAGCAAGTGGGCGGACGGGCCGGGAGCCCTGGACACCAAGGACGGCGTCGGCTTCCTCCACGTACCCGCCATGAAGAACGGCGAGGTGCTGGTCAAGAAGGGCACCGACCCCAAGACCCTGAACAACGGCATCGCGGGCTACTACACCGACCCGGTCCCCTCCGCGCTTCCCTGGGACGACAAGGGCAACTTCACGCTGGCCGCGCACCGGGACGGGCACGGCGCCAAGTTCCACAACATCGACAAGCTGAAGAACGGCGACGCGATCGTCTTCGAGACCAAGGACACCTGGTACGTCTACAGGGTCTACAAGTCGCTCCCCGAGACCTCGAAGTTCAACGTCGAGGTCATCGAGCCGGTCCCGGAGGAGTCGGGCGTCAAGAAGCCCGGCCGCTACATCACGCTGACGACCTGCACCCCGGTCTACACGTCGAAGTACCGGTACATCGTCTGGGGCGAGCTGGAGCGTACGGAGAAGGTCGACAAGGACCGTACGAAGCCGGTGGAGCTGCTCTAGGGGGTACGGCGAAGGGCCCCGGTCACCATCCACGGTGACCGGGGCCCTTTCCCGTACGTACGGCTACGCCGGCGCTACTCGCCCGACGGGCCTCCGAAGATGCCGCCGCCGCCCTGGTCCCCGCCGCCGCCCGGCGTGGCGAAGATGTTGACCGCCGAGTTCTTGTCCACGGTCTCACCGACCCCCGGCTGCACGACGGCCACGATGGCGTTGTCCTCCTGCGACCCCTGGACGTTGCCGACCTGGAGGCCCGCCTCCTGGAGCTTCGCCTTGGCCTCGCCGAGCGTCATGCCCTGGATCTGCGGGACCTGGGTCTTCTCCGGCTCCGGCGGCTCCGGCGGGCCCTTGGAGACCTTGAGGACGATCTGCGCGTCCTTGGCGTGCTTGCCGGGCTGCGGCGTCTGCTCGACGACGGTGTCCTTCGGCTCCTCCGAGTCGACGTCGGCCCGCGAGATGTTGCTGAAGCCGATGTCCCGCAGCTGCTGTTCCGCGGCCGCGAAGGTGCGGGTGCGCATGTCGGGCAGGTCCAGGGTCTCCTTCTTGGCGACCGTGATGGTCACCTCGGAGCCGTCCTCCGCCTCGCTGCCGCCGTCGGGCTTCTGCTTGATCACCGTGCCCTCGGTCTTCTCGGACTCGACCGCGGTCACGTTGACCGTGAAGCCCTTGTCCTCCAGGGCCTTGCGGGCGCCGTCCTCGGACTTCTCCAGGACGTCGGGCACCTCGATCTTCGGAGCGCCGGAGGAGACCATGACCTCGACGGTCCCGTTCTCGTCCATCTCGCCGTTCTCCGGGGACTGCGAGCAGATGTCGCCCTTCTCCTGCTGTTCGCACGGCTCCTCGCCGGTGACCTTGAGGACGACCCCGGCCCGTTCGACGAGTTGCTCCGCCTCCTGGACGGTGGAGCCGACCAGGTTCGGCACGGGTACCCGGGCGTCGTTGCCACTGTCGCTGAAGACGGCCCGGCCGATCAGTATCGCGCCGATGAGCACCAGGATGCCCGCGACGACCAGCAGGATCGTCGAGGTGTTGCTCTTCTTCTGCGGCTGGCGCCGACGGCTCGCGCGGTCGTCGTAGCCGTAGCCGCCGTCGTCCGGGTTGACCGGCGGCAGCATCGACGTCTGCGCGTTGTTGGGGTCGGTCGGGCGCAGGGCGGCGGTGGGCTGGTCGGCGTTGTAGCCGTCGTAGCCTCCGTACCCCACGGCGCCCATCGCCGCCGCTGCCGCGACCGGCCGGCCGTCGAGGCAGGCCTCGATGTCGGCCCGCATCTCGTCGGCGGACTGGTAGCGGTAGTCCGGGTCCTTGGTGAGCGCCTTCAGCACGATCGCGTCCATCTCGGGCGTGATCTCGGGGTCGAAGTTGCTCGGCGGCTGCGGCTCCTCGCGCACGTGCTGGTAGGCCACGGCGACGGGCGAGTCCCCGACGAACGGCGGCCGGACCGCGAGCAGCTCGTAGAGCAGACAGCCGGTGGAGTACAGGTCGGACCGTGCGTCGACCTGCTCGCCCTTGGCCTGCTCCGGGGAGAGGTACTGCGCGGTGCCGATGACCGCGGCGGTCTGCGTCATGGTCATGCCGGAGTCGCCCATGGCCCGGGCGATGCCGAAGTCCATGACCTTGACCTGGCCGGTGCGCGTCAGCATGACGTTGGCCGGCTTGATGTCGCGGTGGACGATCTGGGCGCGGTGCGAGTACTCCAGCGCCTGGAGGATGCCGACCGTCATCTCCAGCGTGCGCTCGGGCAGCAGCCGGCGGCCGGAGTGCAGGAGCTCCCGCAGGGTCGACCCGTCGACGTACTCCATCACGATGTACGGGATGGAGACCCCGTCGACGTAGTCCTCGCCGGTGTCGTAGACGGCGACGATCGCGGGGTGGTTGAGCGAGGCGGCCGACTGGGCCTCACGGCGGAACCGGGCCTGGAAGGACGGATCGCGGGCCAGGTCGGCCCGGAGCGTCTTCACAGCTACGGTGCGGCCGAGCCGGGTGTCGTGGGCGAGGTAGACCTCGGCCATGCCACCACGGCCGAGCACCGAGCCCAGCTCGTACCGGCCGCCGAGGCGACGCGGCTCTTCCATAACTGTTCCAGCCCTCTCCGTCAGTCCTGACCGCACCCGTGTGTGTGGTCCGGCGGTGCGCTGTTCGCGCATACGCTACCGGGCACGGGTGACGTGATCCGCCCGCACCCGGCAGCCGATATCCGACCGGTATCCGATGTCCGGTATGGGCGGACGGCCGCCGTGACGGGCCTCACTGCTTGCTGTCGACGACCGCCTTCATCACGTCGCGCGCGATCGGGGCGGCCAGGCCGCCACCGGAGATGTCGTCCCGGTTGGCGTTGCCGTCCTCGACCACGACGGCGACGGCGACCGGGGAGCCGTTGTCGGTCTTCGCGTACGAGATGAACCAGGCGTACGGCTTCTCGCTGTTGTTCAGACCGTGCTGGGCGGTACCGGTCTTGCCGCCCACTGTGACGCCGGGGATCTGCGCGTTGGTTCCCGTGCCCTTCTCGACGACGGTCTCCATCATCTGCTGGACCTTCTGGGCGTTCTCGCCGGACAGTGCCCGGCTGAGCTCCTCGGGCTCGGCGGTGTAGATGTCGTCCAGGTTGGGCGCCTGGCGCTTGGCGACCATGTACGGCTGCATCAGCTTGCCGTCGTTGGCGATGGCGGAGGCCACCATGGCCATCTGGAGCGGCGTGGTCCGGTTGGACGCCTGGCCGATGCCGGCCATCGCGTTCTGCGGCCGGTTGTCCTCGGGATAGATGCTCGCGTCGGCGCGGACGGGCGTGAAGACTTCCTTGTTGAAGCCGAACTTGTCCGTCTGCTCGATCATCTTCTTGTTGCCGAGGTCGTCGCTCACCTTCCCGAAGACGGAGTTGCACGACACCCGCAGGGCCTCGCGCAACGACGCGTTCTCACAGGGGATGTCGCCCTCGTTCTGCAGCGGGATCTGCGTCTGCGGCAGCGTCCAGGGCAGCGGGGAGTTCGTCTTGGCGTCGATGTCGTCGTAGAGCCCGTTCTCCAGGGCCGCGGCGGCGGTGACGACCTTGAACGTGGAGCCGGGCGGGTAGGTCTCGCGCAGTGCCCGGTTGAGCATCGGCTTGTCCTTGTCCTTCAGGAGCTGCTGCCGGGCGTCCGAGTCCTTGAGCGAGTTCCCGGCGAAGACCGAGGGGTCGTACGACGGCGTGCTCGCGAGCGCGAGGATGGCACCGGTCTGCGGGTCCAGGGCGACGACGGCACCCTTCTTCTCGCCGAGCCCCTTGAACGCGGCCTTCTGCGCGGCCCCGTTGAGGGTGGTGACGACGTTGCCGCCCTGCTTCTTCTCGCCGGTGAACATCGACATCGTCCGGTCGAAGAACAGCTGGTCGCTGTTGCCGGTGAGGATGCCGTCCTCGAGGTTCTCCAGCTGCGAGGAGTCGAAGGCCTGCGAGGAGTAGCCGGTCACGGGGGCCCAGAGAGGCCCGTCCTTCCAGACCCGCTTGTACGTGAAGTCGCCGTCCTCGGTCTCGGCGGAGCCGGTGATGGCCTTGCCGTCCACGATGATGTCGCCGCGCTCGTGGGCGTAGCGCTCGATCTGGACGCGGCGGTTGTACTTGTGGCTGTTCAGCTCGTCCGCACGGACGTACTGGAGCCAGTTGTCCCGGATCAGGAGGGCCAGGACGAGGATCCCGCAGAAGACCGCGATCCGGCGCAGTGGCTTGTTCACGGTCGGACCACCTGCGTCATCTCTGCGTCGGTCGAGGGTGCGGGCGCCGGGGCGGGGCGGCGTGCGGTGTCGCTGATCCGGATGAGGATGGCGATCAGGGCCCAGTTGGCCAGTACGGAGGAACCGCCCGCCGCCAGGAACGGCATGGTCATACCGGTGAGCGGGATGAGCCCCATCACACCGCCGGCGACGACGAACACCTGGATCGCGAACGATCCCGAGAGGCCGATCGCGAGGAGCTTGCCGAACGGGTCGCGGGCCGCCAGCGCGGTGCGCACGCCGCGCTCCACGATCAGGCCGTAGACCAGGAGCACACCCATCATCCCGGCGAGCCCCAGCTCCTCGCCGACGGTGGCGAGGATGAAGTCGGAGTTGGCGGCGAAGCCGATCAGGTCGGAGTGACCCTGTCCGAGACCGGTCCCGAGGGTGCCTCCGGAGCCGAACGCCATCAGCGACTTGGCCATCTGCTCGCTCGCCGGCTCCACACCCCAGCCCGCGAACGGGTCCAGCCACGCGGTGACGCGCTGCTGGACGTGCGGTTCGAACGAGGCGACACCGACAGCACCGATCGCGGACATCAGCAGACCGAAGACGATCCAGCTGGTGCGCTCGGTGGCGACGTACAGCATCACGACGAACATGCCGAAGAAGAGCAGCGAGGAACCGAGGTCGGTCTCGAAGACCAGGATCAGGATCGAGAACGCCCAGACCATCAGGATCGGGCCCAGGTCACGGCCGCGAGGCAGGTACAGGCCCATGAACCGGCGGCTGGCCAGAGCCAGCGCGTCCCGCTTGACCATCAGGTAACCCGCGAAGAACACCGCGATGATGATCTTGGCGAACTCGCCGGGCTGGAGCGTACCGACCCCGGGGATCTTGATCCAGATCTTGGCGCCGTTCACCGCCGGGAAGAACATCGGCAGGATCAGCAGGAACAGCGCCACGAGCATGGAGATGTACGTGTAGCGCTGGAGGATGCGGTGGTCCTTCAGGATGGCCAGCACCGCGACGAGCATGCCCACGCCGATCGCGGAGAACAGCAACTGCTTCGAAGCGGCTGGGGCGAAGGTCTTCAGGGCCTGGAACCGTTCGGACTGGTCCAGGCGCCAGATGATCGCCAGGCCGAGGCCGTTCAGGAGGACGGCCAGGGGCAGCAGCAGCGGGTCGGCGTGCTTGGCGAACCGGCGCACCGCGAGGTGGGCGACGCCGCCGAGCAGGGCGAGCCCCGCTCCGTAACCGAGCATGCCCGAGGGCAGTTCGCCGTTGAGGGCGAGGCCCACGTTGGCGTAGGCGAACACCGAGATGGCGACGGCGAAGATGACGAGCGCCAGCTCGGTGTTGCGGCGGCTCGGTGCGTCGATCGCGCCGATGGTGGTCGTGTTGGTGACAACGCTCATGGTGCTGAAGGCCCCCTACGGCTTACTGCTTACCGCACTGCGGGACCAGCTTCTTCTCTTCCTCCGAGAGGCTGGGGCCGGGAGTGGGAGTCGCGGTGTTCGGCTTGGTCCCCGTGGTGGGGGGAGTGGCGGAAGTCTCGGCTTCGGCGGCGCGGCGCTGCGCGTCCTTCTTGCAGGCGGATGCCTGGGCGGCGAGTTCGTCGACCTTCTTGCGGGCGTCGGTCATGCTGCCCTCGGCGATCGTGGCCTCGACCTGCTTGCGCTGGTACGGCGGCAGGTACTTGAGCTCGATCTCGGGGTGGTTCTTCTCGACCTCGGAGAGCGAGATCCAGGCGAGGTCCTGGCTGATGCCGCGGAACAGCGCCACGTTCTCGTTCTGCGCGCCGACGTAGAACTGGGTCTGCGTCCAGCGGTAGCCGCCGTAGAGGCCGCCGCCGATCACGGCCAGGGCCAGCACGGTGAAGAAGGACCGCTTGAGCCACTTGCGGCCGCCGCGCGGCTTGTCGAGGTCGTCGTCGGCGTACGCGTCGTACGAGCCGTCCGGCACGGAGCCGTAACCGGAGTCACCGCTGCCGGGCGGGCCGAAGCCGCCCGAGGGCGGTGGGACCGGGCGGCCGAGACCGGCCGCGCGGCCGGCGGGCGTCTGCATGGCCCCGCCGTCGTTCAGCACCGCCTGGTTCTCGGCGACCGCTCCGACGACGACCGGGGTGTCGTTGAGCCGGCCGGCCAGGGTGTCGTTGTTGTCGACGTCCAGGACGTCGGCCACGATGCAGGTGATGTTGTCGGGGCCGCCGCCGCGCAGAGCGAGCTGGATGAGCTCCTGGATGGTCTCCTGCGGGCCCTGGTAGCTGGCCAGGGTCTCTTCCATGGTCTGGTGCGAGACCACGCCGGAGAGGCCGTCGGAGCAGATCAGATAGCGGTCACCGGCACGGACCTCGCGGATGGAGAGATCCGGCTCCACGTGGTCGCCGCTGCCCAGCGCCCGCATCAGCAGCGAGCGCTGCGGATGGGTGGTGGCCTCTTCCTCGGTGATGCGGCCCTCGTCGACGAGGCGCTGCACCCAGGTGTGGTCCTGCGTGATCTGGGTCAGGACGCCGTCGCGCAGCAGGTACGCGCGGGAGTCGCCGACGTGCACCAGACCGAGCCGCTGGCCGGTCCAGAGCAGGGCGGTGAGCGTGGTGCCCATGCCCTCCAGCTGGGGGTCCTCCTCGACCATGACGCGCAGCTGGTCGTTGGCCTGCTGCACCGCCGTGGCCAGCGAGGTCAGGATGTCCGAGCCCGGGACGTCGTCGTCGAGCTGGACGAGCGTGGAGATCACCTCGGAGCTGGCGACCTCACCGGCCGCCTGTCCGCCCATGCCGTCGGCGATGGCGAGGAGACGCGGGCCGGCGTAGCCGGAGTCCTCGTTCCCCTCCCGGATCATGCCTTTGTGCGATCCGGCGGCGAAGCGCAGGGACAGACTCATGCGCACCTGCCCGCTCGACGCTCCGTCGGGGTACAGCCTGTCTCGAGCCACACTGCCCACCCTCCGGTCGGGAACCGGGCCGCGTCCGTCGTCCGGACCGCCGCGGCTCGCTCGCTCCGCTCGCTCATTGTCGTACTACTTCCGCAGCTCGATGACGGTCTTGCCGATACGGATCGGCGCGCCCAGCGGAACAGGCGTCGGGGTGGTGAGCCGGGTCCGTTCCAGATACGTGCCGTTGGTGGACCCGAGATCCTCCACGATCCACTGGCCGTCCCGGTCGGGGTAGATCCTGGCATGCCGGCTGGACGCGTAGTCGTCGTCCAGCACGATCGTCGAATCGTGGGCCCGGCCCAGCGTGATGGTCTGGCCCTGGAGCGCGACCGTGGTGCCCGTGAGGGTGCCTTCGGACACGACCAGCTTGGTGGGTGCCCCGCGGCGCTGGCGCCCGGGCTGCTGGCGCTGCTGGGGCGGCGCCGCTTGTTGTTGTTGGCGGCCCTGTTGCGGGCGCGCGTCGGCGGCAGTGCGGCGTGAGCCGCGCTGCGTGACGCGCGTTCCGAACAGGTCGCTGCGGATGACCTGGACGGCCACGATCACGAACAGCCACAGAACAGCCAGGAAACCTAGCCGCATGACCGTCAGGGTCAGCTCTGACATTGCCCCCGCTTCACCCTTCGGCTTGCCGGTAAACGATGGTGGTGCTGCCCACGACGATCCGCGAGCCGTCGCGGAGCGTAGCGCGGGTGGTGTGCTGCCCGTCCACCACGATGCCGTTGGTGGACCCGAGATCCTGGATCGTCGAGGGCGTTCCGGTCCGGATCTCACAGTGCCGGCGCGATACGCCGGGGTCGTCGATCCGCACGTCGGCGTCGGTGGATCGTCCCATCACCAACGTCGGGCGGGAAATCTGATGGCGGGTGCCGTTGATCTCGATCCAGCGCCGCACCTGGGCGTCCGGCAGCGCGCCGGGCCCGGCCGGCGGGCGCCGGTCGCCCACGGGCGCCGCGGGCCGTCCACCGCCGGGCGGCGGGGCCGCGGGCATCGGCGGAGCGGCGGCCGGCGGGTAGCCGTAGCCACCGGGGGCCTGCGCGGCGGGCCGCCCGGGAGCGGGCCGCTGGGGCTCGTCGAACTGGTCCTGCTGTGACGAACTCGACGCCAGAGTGCGGCTGCGCACCCGGTAGAGACCGGTGTCCAGGTCGTCGGCCTTCTCCAGGTGGACCTTGATCGGCCCCATGAACGTGTAGCGCTGCTGCTTGGCGTAGTCGCGCACCAGGCCCGACAGCTCGTCGCCCAGCTGGCCCGAGTACGGGCTGAGCCGCTCGTAGTCGGGTGTGCTGAGCTCGACGATGAAGTCGTTGGGGACGACGGTCCGCTCGCGGTTCCAGATCGTCGCGTTGTTGTCGCACTCCCGCTGGAGCGCGCCGGCGATCTCGACCGGCTGCACCTCGGACTTGAAGACCTTGGCGAAGGTGCCGTTGACCAGCCCTTCGAGGCGCTGCTCGAAACGCTTCATGACCCCCATGGGGCACCTCCTCCGGTGTCATCGTCCCTGTACTGCTTACTGATCGTATCCACGCGTCGGGAAATCGGCTGGTTCCCCTTCTCTGCCCTGTGGATGAGTGTCACCCCTCACACGGATCGTAGAGGTGGCCTCCTCACAGTGTCCCGCACACCGGATGCTCTCTGGAGGAGTGGGGGCGGCGGCTCCGCGTTCCCGTTTCCCGTCCCGGGGTCCGCGAAACAACGGATGTGAATCCACCCTGTCCACCGTGCTAATCTTCCGGATGTCGCCAGGCGCTCGCACCACACAGGTGAGAGAGGGTCTGGGAACACCACTCTTGCGCGAGTGGCGGAACGGCAGACGCGCTGGCTTCAGGTGCCAGTGTCCTTAGGGACGTGGGGGTTCAAATCCCCCCTCGCGCACAAAGTGGGACACCGAAAAAGTGTCCTGCGGGCAACGACGAACGGTCGGCATCGTGATCACGGTGCCGACCGTTCTGTTATGTCCTCGTGGTGGAGTGGCCCGTGTCTGTCCTCACGGTGGGGTGCCTCGCGGTGGTGCCGCCCCGGGGCCGGGACGGCACCTTCCGGGGATCAGGCCTTGAGGCGGGCCATCCATGCCTCGATCTCGTCGGCCTCCCGGGGCAGGCCGGCCGAGAGGTTCTCGTTGCCGTCCTCGGTGACGAGGATGTCGTCCTCGATGCGTACGCCGATGCCCCGGTACTCCTCGGGCACCGTCAGGTCGTCCTCCTGGAAGTAGAGGCCCGGCTCCACGGTCAGGCACATGCCCGGCTCCAGCGGGCCCTCGACGTACGCCTCGGTCCGGGCCGCGGCGCAGTCGTGCACGTCCAGGCCGAGCATGTGGCCGGTTCCGTGCATGGTCCAGCGGCGCTGGAGGCCGAGCTCCAGGACCTTCTCCACGTCCAGGCCGTCGTCGAACAGGCCCCACTCGACGAGCTTGGTGGCCAGCACGCGCTGTGCGGCCCGGTGGAAGTCGCGGTACGGAGCGCCCGGCCTCACCGCCGCGATGCCGGCCGACTGGGCCTCGTACACCGCGTCGTAGATCTTGCGCTGGAGGGGCGTGAACCGGCCGTTGACCGGCAGGGTGCGGGTCACGTCGGCGGTGTAGAGGTTGCGGGTCTCGACGCCGGCGTCGAGCAGCAGCAGTTCGCCGTCGCGGACCGCGCCGTCGTTGCGGACCCAGTGGATGGTGGTGGCGTGCGGTCCGGCGGCGGCGATCGTGCTGTAGCCGACGTCGTTGCCCTCCACGCGGGCCCGCAGGAAGAACGTGCCTTCGATGTACCGCTCCGACGTCTCCTGCGCCCGGTCGAGCGAGCGGACGACGTCCTCGAAGCCGCGGGCCGTGGCCTCGCAGGCGAAGCGGAGATCGGCGATCTCGAACTCGTCCTTGATCCGGCGCATTTCGGAGAGGAAGACGCGGAACTCCTCGTCCCGCTCCGCGGTGACCTTGTCGGCGAGGGCCTCCTCGATGCCCGCGTCGTAACCGCGCAGCAGGCGGACCGGCCCGGTGCCCGACCCGAGCGCTTCGGCGAGCGGCCGGACGTCCTGGCAGGGCAGGCCGAGGAGCCGCTCGTTCTCGGTGAGGCTGTTGCGCCGGCCGTCCCACAGCTCGCCCTGGCCGGAGAGCCAGAACTCGCCGTTCTCCCGGTCGGACCGGGGCAGCAGGTACGCGGTCGCCTTGTGGCCGCCGTCCGCCGCGGGCTCCAGGACCAGCACCGCGTCCTCGGTCTGGTCACCCGTCAGATACGTGTAGTCGGACGACGGACGGAACCGGTAGAAGGTGTCGTTGGCGCGGACCTTCAGATTGCCGGCCGGGATCACCAGACGCTCGCCCGGGAAGCGGGCCGAGAGGCCGGCGCGGCGGCGTGCGGTGTGCCGGGCCTGAGGGATCGGCAGCAGGTCATGCCGCTCGGTGTCCGCCCAGCCGTCCTTCATGTTCGCGGCGAGCTCGTCGCTCACGCCCTGCTCCAGGCCGTTCTTCCGCTGTTTCGTGGCTTCGCTCTCCTCGTCCACCGGGGTCTCCGGGGCGAGGGCTTGCCGGCCGATCTCCTGGTCGATCTCCTGGATCTCGACCTTGACCTCGGTCACGCTGCCTCCTGATTGCCGCTTATGACTGGCTCCGGCACGTACGGTCTGCCGCCATCGTATGGGAAAACACGAATATTACTCCGCCCGGAATATTCTGATCATGCCGAGTGAGATACTTTGGCCGACGACCAGTTGATCGTGTGCGGCGAGCCGCGTGGATTCCTGTAGGCGACTCCGTACGGTCAACAGCGGTGCCTGCGTACGGTCGTCGGCAGCGGTGAACTGCCTGGTCGGTAACTCCTTTGTCTCCATTCGGGGTATTGACACCCCGTGGTGGCCTGCCTAGCATGACGATCCGCCACATGGGGAGTGTGGCAAAGGAGTTCGGATCGCTGACGGACGCGGAATGCGGGTTTCCGAACGTGCGGCTGATCGCGTTGTTCTCGACCTCGGGACCACGAGGTTATTCGATTCATTCGTCTCTGTGCCGACAGGAGAATGGTGTCCGAGAGTGCGCCGCCGTCGAATTTCGGGCTCGGGTCCTACCTGCGATTGCTGAGATCGCCCGGCGCGGGCACGCTGGCCTTCTGGGGCATGGTCGGCCGCTTTCCGATCGCCATGCGTTCCATCGGCTGTCTGATGCTTATTTCGGCCGTCACCGGATCTCTGGGTGAGGCCGGTGTGGTGGCGGCGGCCATGCTCATTTCACAAGGTGTGGCGGCGCCGTTCCTCGGGCGTCTCGCCGACCGGCACAGCCAGCGCAAGGTCCTGCTGACCACGTGTGCGGGCCACGCCGTCGGCATGGCGCTGCTGCTGACGGCGATCGGCCTGGAGCTGCCGCTCTGGGCGATGATCGCCGCGGCCCTCGTCACCGGATGCACCTCGGTGTCGTTCACCGGCTTCATGCGGGCGCGGTGGGCGGCGTTCGTCGATCAGGGTTCGCTGCGTACCGCGTACGCCATGGAGTCGATCCTCGACGACACGATCTTCCTCCTGGGGCCGCTGCTGGTCACGGTGTTGAGCCCGGCGGCCTTCCCGGCCGGCGGACTGATCGCCTGCGCGGTCCTGACCGTGACCGGATCGGTCGTGGTGGCGCTGCACCGGAGCTCCGAGCCGATGCGTGCCCGCGAGCCGGGCGGCAGCCCGCAGCGGGCGATCGCGGTGCCCGGCGTCTGGGTGCTGATGGCGGCCTACGCGGGCATGGGCTTCCTGTTCGGCGCGGTCGACGTCTCGATGATCGCGTTCGCACAGGAGCGGTCGGAGCCCGGACTGGGCGGCGTGCTGCTGGCGTTGATCGCGGTCGGCAGCCTCGTCGCCGGACTGGCGTACGGCGCCGTCGACTGGCGCGTGCCGCAGTCCGGTCTGCTCGTGGTCACCTCCTGTGTGCTGACACTCAGCGCGATTCCGCTGGCCTTCGCGGACACCTTCCCGGTGATGGCCCTCTTCGCGGTCCTCGCGGGCATCGCGATCTCGCCGGCCCTGATCGCCGGGAGCACCCTCCTCGAATCGGTGGCCCCCAAGGGCTCCCTGTCCGAGGCGTTCTCCTGGCTCAACAGCTGCGGCGCCCTCGGTATCGCGTCGGGTATCGCCGTCGGCGGACACCTGGGCGAGCAGGGCACCTCGGCGCACGCCGCCTGGGCGGGAGCCGTCGGCGGGCTGGTCGCGCTGGTGGTCAGCCTCGTCGGACAGCCCGCGCTGCGGAAGGGGAGGCCGGTCTCGGCGGTGAATCCTGAATTGACAACGGCGGAACAGTGAACAACAGCGAGGGCAGAATGATGAACACATCGCATTCCGTGTCCGGTCGGGACGGCATCGGGGGCCTACCGGTTCCCCGGATATCCTTCGACGAATTCATGGCCTTCGGGCGGGAGGCTCTCATCCGAGCCGATGTGCCCGTGGTCATCACCCTGCCGAAAGGCACGCAGGGGCTGGGCCGCGACGGTGTCGCGGAGCGCCTCGGCGACATGATGGTCACCCTGTTCACCGAGCGGGGCAACAAGCAGAACTCGGAGCGGTGGACCACCAAGGAGATCAGGCTCCGCGAGTTCTTCGAGGACGACCGGTACATGGACGATCCCGGTACCTGGAATCGCATCGTCTCGAACTTCCGCAACAGCCCGGCCGACGTCAACGCGATCCTCGGCTTCGACGCCGGGAAGCTCTTCGACTACCGCGGCCCCATGAACGCCGCGAACCTGTGGATCAGCCACAAGGGCGTTTTCACCCAGAGTCACTTCGACGAGCTGGAGAACTTCAACATCTGCCTGGAGGGCCGCAAGCGGTTCGTCCTGGCTCCGCCGGGCTTCTGGGAGTACTACCCGAGGTCCCTGCGCCACGGGTTCGGCGACAAGTCGCAGGTCTTCGACTTCGACGACGTGGACTGGGCGCGCTACCCGAAGCTCGCTTCCAAGCTCGTCCAGCGCCGTGAACTGGTCCTGGAACCCGGCGAGATGCTCTACCTTCCGCTCGGCTGGTGGCACCAGGCCGAGTCGCTGGACGAGATGAACATCAACATGAACTTCTGGCTGCGCGACCCGAAGATCTTCCGCCGTCCCTACGTGCTCGGCGTGGCGATCTACACCGCGGTCTACCGGAAGCTCAAGGGCGTCTACAACTACGAACCGGCGGATACCACCTCATGACCGAGCGCCAGAGCATCACCCCCGCCCACCGGTACCGGAACAACGACAAGCTCATCGGCATCGGCAACGCGTTCTGGGACCTGTCGGAGCGGCACGGCCTGGCCGGGATCGTCGCCGACTACGACGCCGGGACGGGCCTCCTGCGGGCCACCGAGGGCCACGAATTCATCCCGGACGGCCATGAGTTCGTCAACTTCAGCTGCTGTTCCTACCTGGACCTCGACTCGCACCCGGACGTGATCGAAGGCGGCATCGCCGCACTGCGCCGCTACGGCGTGCTCGACCACTGCATCGCCCGCAGCCGGGTCCAGATACCCGCCATGCAGGAGCTGGAGACCTCGCTCGGCGAGCTCTTCGGCGGCCAGGTCGTCGCCTCCATCGCCGCCAGCACCGCGACCTTCGGCCTGCTGCCGCTCATCGCCTCCGGCCATCTGGGCAACGGTGTCCGGCCGTTGATGATCTTCGACAAGAACGCGCATGTGTCGATGGCCAACGTCAAGCCGGTCTGCGCGGACGAGACCGAGGTCGTCACTTCCCGCCACCACGACCTCGACTTCATCGAGGACATGTGCAAGAAGTACGAACGGGTCGCCTACGTCTGCGACGGCAGTGACAGTCTGGGCGGTTACGCGCCGGTCAAGGAGCTCTCCGCGCTCCAGGACCGCTACGGCATGCTCGTCTACTACGACGACTCGCACTCGCTGTCGGCGTACGGCGAGCGGGGCATCGGCTACGTCCGTACGCACAACCCGATCCAGGACGAGCGCACCATCACGGTGGTCACCCTCAACAAGGCGTTCGGCACCAGCGGCGCGGCGGTCGTCCTCGACGGTCAGTCCAAGGAGACGCTGCGCGTCATCGAGCGCTTCGGCGGCGCCCTGAACTACTCGCAGCTCCTGGACACCGCCTCGGTCGGCGCCGGGCTCGCCTCGGCGGAGATCCACCGGACCGCGGAACTGACCGCGCGCCAGAACCAGCTCTACGGAAACATCGCGCTCTTCGACTCGCTGGTCCACACCGACCAGGCCGGCAGCACCTTCCCGATCCGGCTGGTGCCGATGAGCGACGAGACCGTGATCGAGGCGGGCCGCCGTGTCATCGAGGCCGGTTTCTACGTGTCCCCGGTCTTCTTCCCGATCGTCGCGCGCGGTACGGCGGGGTTGCGGGTCATGATGCGGTCGGGCCAGACCGAGCGGCAGATCCGCGACCTGGGCAAGGTCCTGGTCGAGGTGGGCGCGCAGGCCGCCGTACCGCTCACCGGCGAGGCGGACCGGTGACGGGCGCGGCCAGAGCTGTTCCGCGCAGCATCCTGTACACACCGGCGCTGGCGCTCGACCGGGTCGTCAAGGCCTGGACGTACGACGCGGACCTCCACCTCATCGACCTGGAGGACTCGGTTCCGCGACCGGAGAAGGAGGCGGCGCGGAAGGTGTGCCGTACGGCGCTGGAGAGATCCCCGGCGCCGGAGAACATCGCCGTACGGGTCAACGAACTGGGCACCATGGAGGCCGTGCACGACCTGGTGATGCTCACCGAGTGCGCGGTCGGGCCCGGCTTCGTCCTGATGACCATGGTCGACTCCGCCGTCGAAGTGGCCCTCATGCGGGACACGCTCGCCTCGGCGGGACTGCGTCCGCAGATCTACGTGACCCTGGAGACGCCGACTGCCGTCGCCGGTGTCGACGCCATCGCGGATGCCGCCGACGGCCTGGTCTTCGGCTCGGCGGACCTGGCCGCCACCATGGGCGTCGAGATCGGCTGGGCGAACATGCTCCCGGCCCGCCAGGCGATGGCCATGGCCTGCGCCCGGCACGGCGCGGCCTGCATCGACACCGCCAACTACCGGCTCGGCGAGCCCAATGCACTGGCCGAGGAGCTCGCCCGCGTCCAGGAGCTGGGTTTCCACGGCAAGGCGACCGTGCACCCGTCCGAACTGGCAGCGATCAACAGCGCCTTGCGGCCCCATCCGGAGCGGCTGCGCCAGGCCCGCCGGGTCGTCGAGGCCGTACGGGCGGCAGGCGACGGGATCGCGCTGCTGGACGGGAACATGGTCGGCCCTCCGTTCGCCCGCATGGCCCGTACGACGGTGGCGCTGGGTGACGCGTGGGCGGAACGTTTCGGCGACCGCGCCTCAGGTGCCCGGCGCGACGGTGAGGAGGTGGCCCATGAGCGTCGTTGACGACCTCACCGACGTCCCGCCCGGGACCGCACGCCGCGCGTCCGTGGCCGTCATCGGCACCGGTGCGATCGGCCGCGACCTGGTCGGCAAGGTGCTCCGCTCGAAGCTCCTGGAGTGCGCGCTGGTGGCCGGACGCAGCCCCGGCTCCGCCGGCCTCCGGCACGCCGCCGAGCTCGGCTGTCCCACGTCGGCGGACGGCATCGACGCGGTCCTCGCCGCCTCGCCGGCGGTCGACATCGTCCTCGACGCCACCAATGCCATGTCGCACGTCGAACACTGGCGGCTGCTCGAACCGCTGGGCCCGCTGGTGATCGACATGACGCCGAGCAAGGTCGGCCAGATGGTGGTCCCGACCGTCACCGGCATGCAGCCGCCGGCGGTGCGCAACGTCAACCTGATCAGCTGCGGCGGCCAGGCGTCGGTCCCGATCGCGCACGCGCTCGCCGACCGGTTCGCCGTGGAGTACATCGAGGTCGTCTCCACCGTGGCCTCGACCATCGCGGGACGCGCGACCCGGCTGAACCTGGACGAGTACGTGGCGACGACCGCGTACGCCGTCACCGCGTTCTCCGGCGTACGCGACACCAAGGCGGTCCTCAACATCAGCCCCGCCGTCCCTCCGGCGCCGTTCCGGACGGCCGTGCACGCGATCGTCCCGGGAGCCGACGCCGAGGCGGTGCGTGCCGTGGTCGCCGAGGCGGCCGACCGGGTCCGCGCCGTCCAGCCCGGCTACGAGGTCGTCGCGTGCGCGGTGAGCGGCGACCGGATCACCGTCTCCGTGGAGGTGGTGGCGGACAGCGATGTGCTGCCGCCGTACGCCGGGAACCTGGACATCATCAACGCGGCGGCCATCATGGTCGCCGAGCAGCACGCGGCCCGGCTCTTCCCGGCCGCCCGGACGAGGGCGGGCCGATGAACGCCGTGACGATCCACGACCCGACGCTGCGCGACGGCCAGCACGCGGTCCGGCACCAGCTCGGCGCCGCCGCGATCGGCGGCTACGCGCGCGCCGCGAACGCCGCCGGGATCCCGGTGGTGGAGGTGGGCCACGGCAACGGGCTCGGCGCCTCCTCGCTCCAGGTCGGGCGGGCCGCGGTGAGCGACGACGTGATGCTGGCGACCGTACGGGAGGCGCTGACCACCAGCCGGATGGGCGTCTTCATGCTGCCCGGCTGGGGCACCTCCGCCGACCTGCGCAAGGCGGTCGGGCACGGCGCGGACATCCTCCGTATCGGTGTGCACTGCACCGAGACGTCGCTGGCCGAGCGCCACCTCGAATTCCTGCGCACGGAGGGCGCCGAGGCGCACTGCGTGCTGATGATGAGCCACATGGCCACTCCGGCCGAGCTGGCCGAGCACGCGGCGAACGCGGTGGGTTACGGGGCGCAGGCCGTCGGGATCATGGACTCCGCCGGCCACTTCCTGCCCGAGGACGTCACCGAGCGGATCGGCGCGATCGCCGGGGCCGTCGACGTGCCCGTCATCTTCCACGGGCACAACAACCTCGGCATGGCCGTCGCCAACTCGGTGGCCGCCGCCGGCGCGGGCGCCACGATCATCGACGGCTGCGCACGCGGCTTCGGCGCCGGAGCCGGCAACACCCAGCTGGAGGCCCTCGTACCGGTCCTGGAGCGGACCGGGTTCCGCACCGGGATCGACCTGTACGCGCTGCTCGACGCGGCCGAGTTCGCGGAGCGGGAACTGATGCCGGCACCACCGGTGATCGGCTCGCTGAGCATCGTCAGCGGACTGGCCGGAGTCTTCTCCGGGTTCAAGCATCAGGTGCTCGACCACGCGGCCCGGGGCGGGGTCGATCCGCGTGATGTGTTCTTCGAGCTCGGCAGGCGCCAGGCCATCGCCGGGCAGGAGGACCTGATCGTCGACGTCGTCGCCGAGCTGAGCGCACGCGGGAACGGCGGGAGCGCATGACGGAACCACGGATGACCGGCGGCGAGGACGGCCTGCCGGGACCGGAGACGGCCGGCGCCGCGGGCCTGACGGGACCACGGATGATCTCCGCCGCGGACATGGCCGGCGAGGAGCGTCTGCTAGCCGTGGTCGAGGCGCTGGCCGAGGCCTTCGCCGATCTCTCGGCTGGCCGGACCTCCTCGCCGTCGCGGACCGTCGTCCAGCACGGTCCGCGACGGGAGCTGCTGGCGGCGACGGCGGTCTGGGAGCGGCGCGGTGTGGGCAGCGTCAAGATCACCACGCTCACGCCGGACAACCCGGACCGCGGCCTTCCGCTGATCCACGGCACGGTGGTCCTGACGGACCTGGAGACCGGCCGGATCACGGCGCTGCTGGAGGGCGCCGAACTGACCGCCGTACGCACCGGTGCGGTCGCCGCGCTCGCGACCCGTCTGTGCGCGCCCGAGGACGCCGGGGACCTCGCCGTCATCGGCGCCGGGGTCCAGGCGCGGGCGCTGGTGCGGGCCGTGTCGGCGGTGCGGCCGGTCCGCTCGGTGCGGGTGTTCTCCCGTACCCGTGCCCGTACGGAGGAGTTCGCGCGGTGGGTCAGGGAGACCTCGGGCCCGGCGGTGGAGGTCACGGTGTGCGGCACGGCGAAGGACGCCGTGGTGGGCGCCGAGATCATCTGCACGACCACCTCCACCAGCGACCCCGTGCCGCTGGTGGCGGCCGAGTGGGTGGCACCCGGAGCGCACGTCAACGTGATCGGCGGCACCGACGAGTACGCGATCGAGGTCGCGCCGGAGCTGCTCGCGGAGGCGCTCGTGGTCGTGGAGGAGCGCGCGGCGGCGGTCGAGGAGGCCGCCGAGGTACGGGCCGCGCTCGCCGCCGGGCTGATCGGCGAGCATCAGCTGGTCGAACTGGGCGCGCTGGTCGACGGGTCGGCCGCCAAGGGCCGGGAAGGCGCGGCGGCTGGCCGGATCTCGGTGTTCCGAGGCGTCGGTATGGCCATCGAGGACACGGCCGCCGCCGCGGCGCTCTACGGGGCCGTGGGCGGTTGAGGTGCCTCGTCCGGCGTCTCGCGGCAGCGGACCATGAAGGAGCGCTCGAACACGATGACGGGCTCTCCGGTCGACTTCCTGCCCGTCGTCTCCACCGTGACGATGCCCTGCCCGGGGCGGGACCGGGACAGCCGTTTGTGGAGGATCCGGCTCTCGGCGTACAGCGTGTCGCCGACGTACACCGGATCCTTCAGGCGGACCTTGTCCCAGCCCAGGTTGGCCACCGCCCGCGCGGAGAGCGCCTGCACGGTCATGCCGCCGACCAGGCAGAGGGTGATCCCGCTGTTGACGAGGACCCGCCCGTACTCGGCACCCTCACCATAGGCGCGGTCGAAGTGCAGCGGGTGCTGGTTCATGGTGAGCAGGGTCAGCCAGGTGTTGTCGGTCTCGGTGATGGTCCGGCCCGGCCAGTGCTTGATCAGCATCCCGTCCGTGAAGTCCTCGTAGTCCCCGCCGTGTTCCTCGACGTACTCGTTGTCCCCGACGCGGCGCAGCGTCATGTGCCGTTCCCCCTCCTGCGACAGGCAGTTGCCGTGCGGTGCGACCGTACGCCATCCCTACCGAAAGGCTCATGATGAAGCCGGAGAGTGCGCTCGTGGAGGCCGGTCCACAGGCCGCGTCGGGTCATCCGTGGTTCGGCGACCGGCGCATCGCACCGCCGCCCGTCCCGCCGGCGACGATCCGCCGGATGCTGGACCACGAGATACGGGAAACCGGCTGGCCGTACCAGCGGCTGCTGCCCGCCGCACCGATCGCGCTGCCGCGCACGGCGTACGCGGAGCTGTTCCGGGTGACCGCGGCCCTGCTCGACCTGGTGCGGCGTACGGCACTGGAGACGGCGCCCACCACGGAGGGCCGGCTCGCGGCGTACGGCATGCCGGAGAGCGAGCACCAGCTCTTCGTGGCCGACCAGTTCACCGAGGAGCGGTACGCGGACTGCGTGACGCGGCCCGACATCGTGATCGGCCCGAACGGCCCGCAGTTCCTGGAGTTCAACGTCAGCGGGGCGCTCGGCGGTCCGGTGGAGGTGCGCTCCAGGCTGGCGGTCTGGCGCGAGCTGTACGCCGACGAGCAGGGCCGGCTGCCGTTCAGCAGCCACCATCCCTTCGCCGTACGCGCCAGGATGTTCCACGACCTGTGCGCCGAGCTGAACGTGGCACCACGTGTGGCGGTACTGGGCAGCGCGCGTGACCAGGGAGGTGCGACCCGGTACTTCGACCTGCAGACCGAGTACTTCGCGAGCCAGGGTCTGACCGCGCGCTTCTTCGAGCCGGAGGATCTCCACGAGGCCTGGGACTGTCCGCCGCACCTGCGCTACGGCGTGGGCCTGCGGGACTTCACCATCCCGGACTGGGCCGAACTCGGCATCGACACCGCGCCCGTCCAGGACGCGCTGGACCACGGCTGTCTGCTCGTGGGCACGCAGACCTCCACCTTCCTCTCCAGCAAGCTGACGCTGGGCCTGCTGTCGGAGGGCCGCCCGTGGATGAGCGCCGCCGAGCAGGCCCTGGTCGACCGGTACCTGCCGTGGACGCGGGTGCTGTCCCACCGGTTCACGCACCGGGGCGACCGCAAGCTGGACCTCGTCCCGTACGCCGTGGAGAACCGGGAGACGCTGGTGCTCAAGGCGAGCATCGGGATGAGCGGCAAGCAGGTCGCCATCGGGCGCGAGACGGACCCGGCGGAGTGGGAGGAGGCGGTGGTCTCGGCCGCCGGGACCGGCACCAGCATCGTCCAGGACTTCGTCTCCCCGCGCACCTGCCGCCTCTCGCTGGCCGCCGACGGCGCGGACGCGACCCATGAGGCCGACATCGCACCGGTCTTCGGCCCGCTGCTCTTCGGCGGCCGTCCTGCGGGCATCCTGGCCCGCTTCTTCGGCGACGGCACGGCCGGGGTCGTCACCGTCCTCGGCACCCACAGCTCCGACAACTGCGTGGTCGCCGTCTGAGCGGATGGCCGAGCCGGACCCGGATTCTTGGCTGGTCCGTCGGCTGTGTCGGCACGGCAGTGGTGGGGTAAACAGGCAGGGCGGTCGGGAGGGCCCGGCGGTGGCCCAGGCGGGCGGCGGGGCTCTCCAGCGCGGTCACTGGAGCGGTTTCCGGACAGCCCGACGGTCTATGAGGTGGCATACATGCATACGCTGGCTGCACAGGCTGGATCGACGGCCGCTCGGCAGTGAAGGGCTGAGCGCACAGAACGTCCCGGAGGCAGGAATGGCGAAGCAGGCTCGCGCGGTGCAGACGTGGCGGTCGATCGTGGACGCCGCGGCGAGTGTCTTCGACGACTACGGCTACGAGCGCGCCGCCATCTCGGAGATCCTCCGTCGCGCCAAGGTGACCAAGGGCGCGTTGTACTTCCACTTCGCGTCCAAGGAGGCCATCGCCCAGGCGATCATGGACGAGCAGACCTCCACGGTCGACTTCGCCCAGGAGGGATCGCCGCTCCAGTCGCTGGTGGACGGCGGCCAGCAGTTCGCCTACGCCCTGCGCCACAACGCGATGGCGCGCGCCGGGACCCGCCTCTCCATCGAAGGCGTCTTCCTCGGCGGGCCGCACCCGTGGGGCGACTGGATCGACGCGACGGCCCGGATGCTGGAGCTCGGCAAGGAGCGGGGTGAGGTGCTGCCGCATGTCGATCCGATGGTCTCGGCCAAGGTCATCGTGGCGTCCTTCACCGGTATCCAGCTGATATCGGAAGCCGACACCGGCCGCGCCGATCTGCGCGAGCAGGTGGCCGAGATGTGGCGCCACCTCCTGCCGTCGATCGCCCATCCCGGGGTCATCGCCCACATCAAGCCCGAGGGCCGGGTGGACCTCGCGGCCCAGGCGCGTGAGAAGGCCGAGCAGGCCGAGCGGGAGGCCCAGGAGATAGCCGCGGCGGCGGAGGCGGCCCGTGGCGCCGCCACGGCCGGCCGGAGCGGCGGGAGCGCTCCGCGCGGCGGCGGGGCGGCCGGTCGCGGTACGGGAGACCGGTCCGAGAGCGAAGGCGCCGACGAGCCTGCCGGGGCCGGGGCCGGTGCCGGTCCCGGGGCGTCGGCTGGTGGGCGGATCTGAGCGTGGGCGTGCCGTGCGGTGTTTCACGTGAAACATCCGGTTGATGACAGCGCAGGGCCGCGGAACTCGACGGAGTTCCGCGGCCCTGTTTTCTTTCCGCTTTCTGGCGGCGCCTCGCCCGTCGGTCAGGCGGCCAGACGGGCGGTGAGGGCCTTGGCCTTCTCCCGGGCCTCCTCGAACGCCTTGGCGCGAGAAGCCTCGGCGAGCGGGATCAGCTCGGCCATCGACGGCTGCGAGTGGGCGAGGGTCAGCTCCGGAACGATGAAGTCCACCTCGACGGAGAACATGCTCGTGAGCAGCTTCTCCAAGTAATTCTGGACAAACTCGAAGTCCTCGCGCGGCGTACCCGGAGCGTACGAGCCGCCGCGGCTGGCGACGACGGTCACCGGGGTCCCGGCGATGGGGGAGTCCGGTCCCGCGTTGTGACCGACGATGATCACCTGGTCCAGCCAGGCCTTGAGGGTCGACGGGATCGTGAAGTTGTACATCGGAGCGCCGATCAGGACGGCGTCCGCCGCGGCCAGCTCCTCGGCCAGCTCCCGGCGCAGCGGGTCGTCGGCCCCGGCGACGACCGCCGCCGCGGCCAGGTGGGGCACCGGGTCGGCGGCGAGATCGCGGTGGACGACGGTCCCGTCCGGGTTCTGGTCGAGCCAGGCCTCGACGAACGCGGCGGTGACGTCGCGGGACGCGGAACCCTGAGGAAGGACGGCGGAGTCGAGGTGCAGCAGCGTGGCCATGGGGATCTCCACAGAGAGCGAAGGGGACGGGGCGGCGGCGGAGGTCCGCGCGTCGCTCCTTTCCGTACGTAACTACTAATAGCATAGCTGCTTACTTTTCATAAGCGCCCTACGGTGGCGCAGTACTCTAGGGGCATGGCAGATCACAGCGAGCAGGCCTGTCGGCGGGTCGATGTGGGCATCAGCCGTGTCTTCGAGCTCTTCGGCAAGCGCTGGACCGGGCCGATCGTCTCGGTGCTGCTGCAGAGGCCGGTGCACTTCGCGGAGTTGCGCCGCGCCATCCCCGGGATCAGCGAGCGCATGCTCTCGGACCGGCTGGCCGAGCTGGGTGCGGCCGGCCTGGTGATCCGCGAGGTCGACGAGGGTCCGCCGCTGCGCGTCGCGTACCGCCTCACCGAGGCCGGCGCCGCGATGGAACCGGCGCTCAAGGAGCTCGGCCAGTGGGCCGACACGTACCTCGCGAAACCGGAACCGGGCACCGGCTGCTGAGCGCCGCCGACCGGTACTGACGGCCGTGCGGGAACGGCGGTACGGTTCGTGGCGGTCGGAGAGCTGACGAGGCAGGGGAGGCGACGCTCCATGGGCGTCATCGCAGGCGTGGGTGTGGACGAGGGCGCGGCTGCGGAGCGCCCGGTCCCGGACACCCGTACACCGGCCGGGACCGGGGCAAAGGCTCGTATTCCGGTCGTGGCCGGGTTCGCGCGGCACGGAGAGGCCGGATCACCGAAGGCGGCCGGCAAGGCGCTGCGCGGCCAGGTACCGCGCTCCGCGCACGCGTCGCTGATCCTGCCGTCGGGCCGTCCCGACGCCGTACGGGCCGTCGAGGAGTCCAACCGGGGCCGCGTGCCGGGGCTCACGCCGATCCGGGTGGGCCGGATGGCCGCCTCGCCCTTCGCCTTTCTGCGCGGCTCGGCCGGACTGATGGCCCACGACCTGATGGGCACTCCGGTCACCGGTGTGGGCGCGCAGCTCTGCGGCGACGCCCACGCGGCCAACTTCGGCCTCTACGGTGACGTCCGCGGCAACCTGGTCATCGACCTCAACGACTTCGACGAGACCGTCTTCGGCCCCTGGGAGTGGGACCTCAAGCGGCTCGCCACCTCACTCGTCCTGGCGGGCCGGGCCGTCGGCGCGGACGAGGACACCTGCCGCAAAGGCGCGTACGACACCGTCGGCGCCTACCGCCGCACCATGCGGCTCCTGGCCCGGCTGCCCGCGCTCGACGCCTGGAACGCCATCGCGGACGAGGAGCTCGTCTCGCACACCGACGCCCGTGACCTGGTCGGCACGTTGGAGAAGGTCTCCGAGAAGGCCCGCAGGAACACCAGCGCCCGGTTCGCGGCCCGGTCCACGGAGGACTGCCTCGACGGCGGCCGGCGCTTCGTCGACGCGCTGCCGGTGCTGCGCCGCGTGCCGGACGCGGAGGCCGCGGCGGTGGCGGCCGGGCTCGGCGGCTATCTGGCCACGGTCGCCGAGGACCGGGTGCCGCTGCTGGAGCGGTACGCGATCCACGACGTGGCGTTCCGGGTGGTCGGTACCGGCAGCGTCGGGACCCGCTCGTACGTCGTCCTGCTGCTCGACCACCGCGGGGAGCCGCTGGTCCTCCAGGTGAAGGAGGCGCGTGAGTCGGTGCTGGCGCCGTATCTGCCGGCCGTCGGCTTCGAGGCGCCGCAGGAGGACCACGAGGGCCGCCGGGTGGTGCTCGGCCAGAAGCGGATGCAGGTGGTCAGCGACATCCTGCTCGGCTGGACGGACGTGGACGGCAGGCCGTACCAGGTACGCCAGTTCCGCAACCGCAAGGGCAGCGTCGACCCGGCCGCGCTCACCGTCGAACAGGTCGACGACTACGGCCGGATGACCGGGGCCCTGCTGGCCCGCGCCCACTCCCACAGCGCCGACCCCCGGCTGCTGGCCGGCTACTGCGGCAAGAACGACGAACTCGACGCGGCGATCGCCGACTTCGCGGTGACCTACGCCGACCGTACGGAGGCGGACCACGCGGAGCTGGAGCGGGCGATCAAGACGGGTCGGATGGCCGCCGAGCGCGGTATCTGAGGACGGCCGGGCGCGCGGGGCCGGGACCGTGCGGTACGGGGTGTGCGGCGGGGGCCATACGCTGGACGGGTGACCCACGAAGCCGCCGGAGTGCCTCCCACCCGGAACGATGATGACCGGCAGGACGACGACCGGCCCGCCGAGCCGCACCCCGCACCGGAGACCGCTGCCTCTTCGGCAGAGGAAGCGCCGCGTCCCGAGGCGCGGCTGGCCAAGGCCGTGCGGGTGGCCGAGCAGGCGCTGATCGAGTTCGAGATCGCGGTGGAGACCTTCCGCGTGGAGGTCGAGAACTTCTCCCGGCTGCACCACCAGAAGCTCGGCCCGATGTACGCGCGCCTCGACGAGCTGGACGCGCAGATCGCCGAGGCGCGGGCCGCGAAGTCCGGTGACCCCGAGGACCTGCGCAAGGCCAAGGAGGCGCGGGACATCGTCATGCCGATGCCCGGCGTCGACGAGCTCTTCCACGACTGGATGGACTCCGACGGCCTCTCGCCGGAGGCCTCCGCCATGCTCACCGAGCAGCCGGTACGGCCGCCGAAGCGGGTCAGGCCGAGCGAGGAGGCCCGCAAGCTCTACCGCGAGCTGGCCCGCAAGGCCCACCCGGACCTGGCCCAGGACGAGCCGGAGCGGGAGCGCCGGGACGAGTTCATCACCCGCGTCAACGCCGCGTACGGGCGCGGTGACGTCGAGCTGCTCAAGGAGCTGGCGGCGGAGTGGGCGGCGGGCCCGGCCGAGCCGCTCACGCCGCTGAGCGAGAGCGAGGAGCTCTACGCCCGGCTTGAGTGGCTCAGCAGGCGCAAGGAGCTGCTCACGGTGCTCGCAGGCGAGCTGGAGGAGAGCGCGATCGGCTCGATGCTCAAGATGGCCCCGGACGACCCGGACCAGCTGCTGGAGGACATCGGTGAGCAGCTGCTCGGCGAGGTGTCCCGGCGCGAGGCCGAGCTCGCGGAGATGGTGCAGTAGCGTTCCGGGTGACGTGGCCACGTACGTACGAGAGAAGGCATGACCCATGAATTTCGCCCCGCTGCCCTCGGTGGACGTCGCTGCGGTGCCGTCGGACGGCCTGGTTCTGGACGTCCGCGAGAACGACGAGTGGGCGGCCGGTCATGTGGAGGGTGCGCTGCACATTCCGATGAGCGATTTCGTGGGCCGGTTCGGTGAGCTGACGGAGGCCGCCGAGGACGGTCGGCGCGTCCATGTGATGTGCCGGGTCGGCGGCCGGTCCGCCCAGGTCACGCAGTATCTGGTCCAGCAGGGGATCGACGCCGTGAACATTGACGGCGGCATGCTCGCCTGGGACGGGGCCGGGCGTCCGATGGTCACGGACGACGGAGCCTCGGCCTTCGTCCTCTGATCTTCCTGTGGGCTCTCCGCGTCAGGCCGGCGGGTGGGCGGCCAGCAGGTCGCCCAGGGCCTCCTCGTGGGCGGCCGCCGGGCCGAGGGAGAGCTCGATCTGCTTCGCCCAGGCGTGGAAGCGGTGCAGCGGGTAGTCGGTGTCCGCGCCGAAGCCGCCGTGCAGGTGCTGCGCGGTCTGCACGATGCGGCGGACCCCGTCCGAGGCCCAGATCTTCGCCACCGCGATGTCGCCTTCGGCCGGCAGCGGGCCGCCGGCGTCGGTGGAGATCCGCCAGGCCGCCTGCCAGAGCGTCACCTCCATCGCCCGCAGGTCGATGTACCGGTCGGCGGCCTGCACGGCCACCGCCTGGAACGTGGCGACGGGAAACCCGAACTGCTCGCGCTTGCCGGTGTATTCGGCCGTCATCGCGAGCACCCGCTCGCCGAGACCGAGCGCCAGCGCGCAGGTCCCGGTGGTCAGCAGGTTCCGCAGCCACTCCCAGGCCCCGGGCGCGTCGATCAGTTCATGCGCCTCCACGCGTACGGAGTCGAGCCGGACCTCCGCCAGACGCTCACCGCTGGTGGAGACCTGGTCCGCGAGGGTGACGCCCGCGCGGGCGGGGTCCACGAGGGCCAGGACGGACCGGCCGTCGCCGGTGTGCGCGGGAACGGCTATCCGGTCGGCCGCCTGAGCCCAGGGGACCGCCGACTGCACGCCGTCGAGCATCCAGGCTGGAGGGGCTGACCCGGAAGGCGCTGAGCCCGGAGCGGCTGAGTCCGGAGGGACGGCCGCGGAACCCTCCGGCCGTACGGTGACGGCGCGTTCGGCGGGGTCGTGGCCGGTGCGTCCGTTGGCCGCGGCGGTCAGGACCAGCTCGCCGCGCGCGGCCCTGGGCAGCAGCTCCGCCGCGAGGCCGCGCTCGCCGTACCGCTCGACGGCCATCGCGACCGCGCAGCTCTCCAGCAGCGGGACCCGGGCCAGCACCTTGGCCGACTCACGCAGGACCAGGCAGAGCGCGACCGGGTCGAGCCCGGCGCCGCCGTACTCCTCCGCGAGCGTCAGACCGAGCAGATCCGACCCCGCAAGCTCGCCCCACAGCCGCCGGTCGATGTCCTCGGCCACGGCGCCCGGCGTGAGCGCGGGACTGGGCACGCTGTCGGGCGCGACCCCGGAGAAGACCGCCCGGGCCGCCTCCACGGCTGCCTGCTGTTCCTCGGTGAAGGTGAAGTCCACTGCCCCGGCCTCCCGTTGGCGGTCCCTGGCGGGCCGTCAAGATAGAACAGGTTCTAGGAGAAGGGAACAGGTTCTACGGGAAGGAACGGCCTGTCGGCAGCGGAACAGGAGCGCCGTCAGCGGTCGAAGTCCAGCTCCACCTCCGGGGTGAGCGGATGCGACTGGCAGGCCAGCACGAACCCGGCGTCCGTCTCCTCCGGCTCCAGCGCGAAGTTCCGCTCCATCCGGACCTCGCCCGAGACGAGGAACGCCCGGCAGGTCCCGCACACCCCGCCCTTGCAGGCGTACGGAGCGTCCGCGCGGCTCCGCAACACCGTCTCCAGCAGCGACTCCGCGTCCTTCACGGGCCAGCTGCCCGAGCGGCCGTGCAGGGTGGCCGTCAGCGTGGCGTCGGAGGGTGCGGTGACCTTGACCACCGTGACATCGGACGGGCCGTCGTCGACGTGGAAGATCTCCTGGTGGATCCGGGTCCGGTCGACGTCCAGCCCGCGCAGCGCCTTCTCCGCCCCGCGTACGAGACCGAGCGGCCCGCACAGGAACCAGCCGTCCACCTCCGCCACCGGCAGCACCGCAGGCAGCAGCGCGGTGAGCCGCTCGGTGTCCAGGCGGCCGGAGGGAAGACCGGCCGACTGCTCCTCACGGGAGAGGGCGGTGATCAGCTGGAAGCGGTCCGGATAACGGTCCTTGAGGTCAGCCACCTCGTCCAGGAACATCGTCGAGGCCGCCGTGCGGTCGCTGCGGATCAGACAGAACCGCGCCTTCTCCTCCCGCGCCAGCAGTGTGGCCGCCATCGACAGCACCGGCGTGATCCCGCTGCCGCCGACCACCGCCGCGAAGAGGCCCGGACGCGGCTCCAGCACGAAGCGGCCCATCGGAGGCATGGCCTCCACCTGGTCTCCGACGGCCAGCTCCTTCAAGGCGTAGGTGGAGAACGCTCCGCCCTCGACCCCGCGAATACCGACCCGGACCACCGGCTCGGCCGGCTGCTCGGTGGCCGGTGCGCAGATCGAGTACGAACGGCGGATCTCCTTGCCCTCCACGGTGAAGCGCACGTTCAGATGCTGGCCCGGCTGGTGGCGGAAGATCTCACGCAGCTCGGCCGGCACGGCGAAGGTCACGGCCACCGCATCGTCCGTGATCCGTTCGATCGCGCTGACCCGGAGCGGATGGAACATCTACAACTCCTTGAAGTGGTCGAACGGTTCGCGGCAGGCGACGCAGCGGCGCAGGGCCTTGCACGCCGTGGAGGAGAACCGGCTGAGCAGCTCCGTCTCCGTGGAGCCGCAGTGCGGGCAGCGCACCGAGAGCGTCAACGGCACCGGGCCGCCGTCGGCGCTGTGGACGCGCGGCGGCGCTATGCCGAACTCGGCGAGCTTGCGGCGGCCCTCGGCGCTGATGTCGTCGGTCGACCAGGCCGGTGCGAGCACCGTGACCACGGAGACCTCGGGCACACCGTTCTCGTGGAGCACCCGCTCGATGTCGGCGGACATGGCCTCGATCGCCGGACAGCCGGTGTACGTCGGAGTGAGCCGCACCGTCACCCGGCCCGGGCCCTCCACGTCCACGCCGCGCAGGACGCCGAGCTCGGCCAGGGTCAGCACCGGCAGCTCGGGGTCCGGGACGGAACCGGCGAGGGAGCGCAGCTCCGCCTCCAGCGGGGTGTCGGTCACCATGACGCCCCCGGGTGGCTGCGGTGCAGGTGCTGCATCTCGGCGAGCATCCGGCCGAACGGCTCGGTGTGCAGGCCCTGCCGTCCCGCGCCCGCCGCCCAGGCTCCGGTGCGCGGCCCGCTCGGCAGCGTCAGCGTGGCCCGCTCCACGGTGCCGGTGACGGAAGCCAGCCAACTGCGCTCCAAATCCTGCCAGTCGACGCCGGAGCCGGTGGTGCCAGTCGTGCCGGTGGTGTCCGTGGTGCCGGTGGTGTCCGTAGCGCCCGTGGTGCCAGTGGCGTCCAGGCCCTCCACCGGCTGGAACATCTCGCCGGTGAAGCGCCAGAGCGCCTCCAGGCCGGCCCGCATCCGCTCATGGCTCTCGGCGGTGCCGTCGCCGAGCCTCAGGACCCACTGCTCGGCGTGGTCCCGGTGGTAGGCGACCTCCTTGACGGCCTTCGCCGCCAGGCCCGCGAACTCGCCGTCCCCGGCCGCCAGCCGCTCGTACAGCAGGTGCTGGTAGACCGAGAAGTAGAGCTGGCGGGCGATGGTGTGGGCGAAGTCCCCGTTGGGCTGCTCGACCAGCTGGAGGTTGCGGAAGGCCCGCTCCTCGCGGAGGTAGGCCAGCTCGTCCTCGTCACCGACGAGCGAGAGCAGCACCCGCGCCTGGCCCAGCAGGTCCAGGGCGATGTTGGCGAGGGCCACGTCCTCCTCCAGGACGGGAGCGTGGCCCGCCCACTCCCCCAGCCGGTGCGAGAGCACCAGCGCGTCGTCGCCGAGGGCGAGGGCGGCGCTCACAGGTGCTTCACCCCGTCCGGGATCTCGTAGAAGGTCGGGTGGCGGTAGGGCTTGTCGCCGGCCGGCTCGAAGAAGGAGTCCTTCTCGTCGGGCGAGGAGGCGGTGATCTCCGTGGACGGGACGACCCAGATCGAGACGCCTTCGGAGCGGCGGGTGTAGAGATCGCGCGCGTTGCGCAGGGCCATCTCGGCGTCGGGCGCGTGGAGGCTGCCCGCGTGGGTGTGGGAGAGCCCGCGCCGCGAGCGCACGAACACCTCCCACAGCGGCCAGTCGGTCGAGCTGCTCATGCCGTCTCCTCCACATGCTGTGCGGGCTGTGCTGTCCGGGTGGACGGGGTGGTGTGCTTGGCGGCGTACGCCGCGGCCGCGTCCCGGACCCAGGCGCCCTCTTCGTGGGCCCTGCGCCGCTGGGTGATCCGCTGCTCGTTGCACGGGCCGTTGCCCTTGAGGACCTCCTGGAACTCCGTCCAGTCGATCGCGCCGAAGTCGTGCTGTCCGCGCTCCTCGTTCCACCGGATGTCGGGGTCCGGCAGGGCCAGGCCCAGCGTCTGCGCCTGCGGCACGCAGATGTCCACGAAGCGCTGCCGCAGCTCGTCGTTGGAGTGCCGCTTGATCTTCCAGGCCATCGACTGCTCGGAGTGGGACGAGGCGTCGTCCGGCGGGCCGAACATCATCAGGGACGGCCACCACCAGCGGTCCACCGCGTCCTGGGCCATCGCGTGCTGGGCCTCGGTGCCGCGGCTGAGGGCGAGGAGCAGCTCGTACCCCTGGCGCTGGTGGAAGGACTCCTCCTTGCAGATGCGGACCATCGCGCGGGCGTACGGGCCGTAGGAGCAGCGGCAGAGCGGCACCTGGTTGGTGATGGCCGCGCCGTCCACCAGCCAGCCGATCGCCCCGACGTCGGCCCAGGTCAGGGTCGGGTAGTTGAAGATCGACGAATAGCGCTGGCGGCCGGCGTGCAGCTTGTCGAGCAGCTCCTCGCGGCTGGTGCCCAGCGTCTCGGCGGCGCTGTAGAGATACAGGCCGTGTCCGGCCTCGTCCTGGACCTTGGCCATCAGGATCGCCTTGCGGCGCAGTGAGGGCGCGCGGGTGATCCAGTTGGCCTCGGGCTGCATGCCGATGATTTCCGAGTGGGCGTGCTGGGCCATCTGGCGGACCAGCGTGGCGCGATAGGCCTCGGGCATCCAGTCGCGCGGCTCGATGCGCTCGTCGGCGGCCACCGCCGCGTCGAAGACCGCGAGACGTGCCGCGTCCGCCGGGTCCTCGGCCGCGCCGGGCGCCCTTCCTGCCGCTTTCGCCGTGCCTGAGGTGCTCTGCGTCTTCTGGTCCGCAGTCACTGCCGCCATCCCGGGCTCCCTACCGACCGATCGTTCGGTTCATTGACTTCAATGGTCGGTCGGAGGCCCGTAGGGTGTCAACCCTGTGGATAACCGAGTGGTGATCGATGGTGAGCGGGGCGGGATGGATGCGGACCACGACGGGAACTCCGGCAGTGGAGATTCCGGCAGCGTGCACGAGGACGTCCGGCCGCAGGCCGTGAGCCGGACCTGTCCCGAACCGGACGCTCCGGCACCCGGACCGGACGCCCCGGCCTCCGAAGCGGAAGCTCCGCTCTCCGCGCCGAACCCGCCCGGAACCGGCGTAGGCATAGCCGGTCTCTCCTTCGGCTACCAGCTCGTCGCCGCCCTCTCCCTCTCCCTCATCGGGCTCCTGGCCTGCGCACAGGTGGCGATGGTCTTCCTGCACGTCGCCCCGTCCAACACACTGACCAAGCAGCACGGCAAGACGGTCGACGACTGGATCTACCCGGAGTTCGAACAGAACTGGAAGCTCTTCGCTCCCAACCCGCTCCAGCAGAACATCGCGGTCCACGTCCGGGCCGAGGTGTCCGGGGCGGAAGGGCGCCGCACCACCGGCTGGATCAGCCTCACGCAGGAGGACGGCGACGCGATACGCGGCAGCCTCTTCCCCAGCCATGTGCACCAGAACGAGCTCCGCCGGGGCTGGGACTTCTACCTGAACTCGCACGACGACCGGAACAAGCCCAACGGGCTGCGCGGCGACCTCTCCGAGCGCTACATCCGGCGCATCGCGATGCTGCGGCTCAGCGAGCGCGACCTCGGCGGCACGGTCGAGCGGATCCAGATGCGGTCGGCCAGCAGCACGATCTCCCCGCCTCCGTGGTCCACCGAGAAGGCCAACACCCGCCCGAGCTACCGCGAACTCCCCTGGTGGCCCGTGACCCCCGACGATCTGCCCGCACCGCGCGACGCGGCGCGCGCCGAGGAGGGGACCAAGTGACCACCACGCCGCCCACCGCACCGCCGGCCGGCCGGCCCGCACCCGACCGGATCACCGCCGCCGGCACCGCCCTGGCCCGCGCCCTCCAGCGCATCACCGCATCGGCCCTCGGCCCGTACCAGAGCGCCGTCATCCGGATCGGCGTCGCCGCCACCTACCTGTTCTTCCTGGTGCGCGAGCTGCCGCACCGCCATGAGCTGTACGGCCCCGGCAGCCCGTGGCACTGGGACCTGGCGCGGCAGCTCACGGCGGGCAACGACGCCTTCTCCGTCCTCCTCTGGTCGGACAGCGCGCTCTGGTTCGAGGTGGTGTACGCGCTCACCGTCCTCTCCGCCGCCGGTCTGCTGCTGGGCTGGCGCACCCGGACGATGTCGGTCCTCTTCATGGTCGGCGTGCTCTCCGTCCAGAACCGCAGCGTCTTCATGGGCGACGGCGGCGACAACGTCATCCACCTGATGGCGATCTACCTGGTGCTCACGCGCTGCGCCCAGGTCTGGTCGCTGGACGCCCGCCGCGCGGCCCGCGAGACGGAGCGCGACGCGCTCGGCCTGCCGCCCCGGCGGGACGTCGTGGGCCCGGTGCTCTGGGCGGTCCTCGGCCCGGTCCTGCTGGGGGCCACGCTGGTGGACGGCCTCGGCGGGACCTGGTGGCTGCCGGTCCTGCTGTGGATCCTCTGGCTCTCCGCCGCCGCCTGGTGGGCCGCGAACCGCTTCGCGCCGCACGGACAGCCGCGCGCCCTGCTCGACGTACTGGCCAACCTCGCCCACAACGCCACGCTCGTCGTGATCATGATCGAGGTCTGCCTGATCTACGCGACGGCCGGCTGGTACAAGATCCAGGGCTCCCGCTGGCAGGACGGCACCGCGCTCTACTACCCGCTCAAGCTCGACTACTTCTCGCCGTGGCCCGCCCTCTCTGACGTGCTCGCCTCCAGCGGGCTGATGGTCATGGTGCTGACGTACGCGACGGTCATCGTCCAGGTCGCGTTCCCGTTCACCCTGTTCAACCGGCGGCTCAAGAACGTCCTGCTGGTCATCATGATCGGCGAGCACGCCGGGATCGCCGTGCTGCTCGGGCTGCCGTTCTTCTCGATGGCGATGATCGCGGCGGACGCGGTGTTCCTGCCGACGGTCTTCCTCGTCTGGCTGGGCGGCCGGGCCGCGCTGGGCCGGCAGCGGCTGCTCGGATGGCTGCCGCGGCGGTCGCGCTCGCTTGAGGACGGCGGCCCGCAGGAGGTGCCCGCCACGCGCTCGGCGCCGGAGGAACGCGGCGGTACGGGGGAGGCCCCGCCGCACGGTGGTGGCGGGGGCCATACGCTCGTCGGGTGAGCAGCGAGACCGGCAGCACCGGCGGCACCCCAGAGCCCCTCCAGTACGACGACGGCTACGGCCAGGAGGTCGGCGTCGGCCCGCACCCGCTGCCGTGGCCCGAGGACGAGCGGTACGACCCCGAGCTGCTGGCCCACGGCGACCGGCGCAACGTCGGTGACGCCTACCGCTACTGGACGCGGGAGGCGATCGTCGCCGACCTCGACCTGCGGCGCCACGACTTCCATGTGGCCGTGGAGAACTGGAGCCACGACTTCAACATCGGCTCGGTCGTCCGGACCGCCAACGCCTTCCTGGCCAAGGAGATCCACATCGTCGGCCGGCGGCGCTGGAACCGGCGCGGCGCCATGGTCACCGACCGCTACCAGCATGTGCGCCACCACCCGGACACGGCGGACCTGACCGCCTGGGCGGCGGCCGAGGACCTGCCGATCATCGGGATCGACAACCTCCCCGGCGCTGTACCGCTGGAGCGGACCGAGCTGCCGCGCCGGTGTGTGCTGCTGTTCGGACAGGAGGGTCCCGGCCTGACCGAGGAGGCGCGGAAGCACGCCTCGCTGGTGTGCTCGATCGCGCAGTTCGGCTCGACCCGGTCCATCAACGCGGGGGCCGCGGCGGCCATCGCGATGCACGCCTGGGTGCAGCGCTACGCCGATGTCCCCGACCCTCGTCGGTAGCGCCTAGGCCTGGCGGCGGACCTCCACCACGCGGAAGCGGTTGGCGACGAAGGCCGCGTCGCACAGGGCCGCGTTGGCCGCCGGGTTGCCGCCGGAGCCGTGGAAGTCGGAGAAGGCCGCCGTCTGGTTGACGTAGACCCCGCCGGTCAGGTTCAGCGAGAGCTGGGCCGACTCCTCCAGGCAGACCTCCTCGATCGCCTGCTCCACCTCGGCGGAGGTGGTGTAGGCGCCGACCGTCATCGCGCCCTTCTCGCGGATCGTGCGGCGCAGCAGCTCCAGGGCCGCGTCCGTCGACTCGACGGCCACCGCGAAGGAGACCGGACCGAAGCACTCCGAGAGGTACGCCGCGTCCTCGTCACTCTTCGTGCCGTCGAGCTTGACGACGACCGGCGTACGGACGACGGCGTCCGGGAATTCGGCGTTGGCGACCGTACGCGAGGCGAGAGCCACCTCGCCCAGCTCACCGGCCGCCTCGACCCGGGCCTTGACGTCCGGGTTGACCAGCGCGCCGAGCAGGGCCGCCGCGCGGGCGTCGTCGCCGAGGAGTCCGTCGACGGCCGCCGCGATGTCGGCGGTCACCTCGTCGTACGACTTGGCGCCGTCGTCCGTGGCGATGCCGTCCCTCGGGATCAGCAGGTTCTGCGGAGTGGTGCACATCTGGCCGCTGTAGAGCGAGAGCGAGAACGCCACGTTGGCGAGCATGCCCCGGTAGTCGTCGGTGGAGTCGACGACGATCGTGTTGACGCCGGCCTTCTCCGTGTAGACCTGCGCCTGGCGGGCGTTGGCCTCCAGCCAGTCGCCGAAGGCGGTGGAGCCGGTGTAGTCGATGATGCGGATCTCGGGACGGACGGCGAGGGTCTTCGCGATGCCCTCACCCGGACGCTCGGCCGCGAGCGCGACCAGGTTGGCGTCGAAGCCCGCCTCGGCCAGCACCTCACGGGCGATCCGGACGGTCAGCGCGAGCGGCAGCACGGCCCTGGGGTGCGGCTTCACCAGCACCGGGTTGCCGGTGGCGAGCGAGGCGAACAGGCCCGGGTAGCCGTTCCACGTCGGGAAGGTGTTGCAGCCGATGACCAGCGCGATCCCGCGGCCGGTCGTGGTGAACGTCTTCGTCAGCTTCAGCGGATCGCGCTTGCCCTGCGGCTTGGACCAGTCGGCGTTCTCCGGCGTGCGGACCTGCTCCTGATAGGCGTACGCGACGGCTTCCAGGCCACGGTCCTGTGCGTGCGGGCCGCCCGCCTGGAACGCCATCATGAAGGCCTGGCCGCTCGTGTGCATCACGGCGTGGGCCAGCTCATGGGTCCGGGCGCTGATCCGCGCCAGGATCTCCAGACAGACCAGGGCCCGGGTCTCGGGGCCCGCCGCCCGCCAGGCAGCCGTGCCGGCCTTCATCGCCGGGAGCAGGACGTCGAGGTCGGCGTGCGGATACTCGACGCCGAGCTCCGGCCCGTACGGCGAGGTCTCGCCGCCCGTCCAGCCGTCGGTGCCGGGCTGGTCCAGGTCGAGCCGGCTGTTCAGCACCGCGTCGAACGCGGCCTTGCCCTCGGTGGCCCCGAGACTGCCCGGCGCGCCGCCCTCGCCGTACGCCTTCGGGTGCTCGGGGTGCGGTGACCAGTACGCGCGCGTACCGATCGTGTCGAGGGCCCGGTCGAGCGTGGGCCGGTGGGTCTCGGACAGCTGCTGGGGGGTGAGCGCGGCGGCCATGGCGGACCAACTCCTCATCGAGCCGGGCAGGGACGTACGGACGGAGTCAGAGTAACCGAACGATCGGTCGGGACAAGGGGTCCCGGCGAACCTGTGGACAACTTCGGAGGTCCCCGCCTGCGCGGAGAAGGCCCCCCATGGGGGAGGATCGCGGACATGACCACGGCCAAGCGGGACACGTACACCCCGGAGACTCTGCTCACCATCGCCGTCCGTGTCTTCAACGAGCGCGGTTACGACGGCACCTCCATGGAGCACCTCTCCAAGGCGGCGGGCATCTCCAAGTCCTCGATCTACCACCATGTGGCGGGCAAGGAGGAGCTGCTGCGCCGGGCCGTGAGCCGGGCGCTCGACGGGCTCTTCGCCGTCCTGGACGAGCCGGGAGCGGTGCGCGGGCGCGCGATCGAGCGCGTCGAGTACGTCACGCGCCGGACCGTGGAAGTGCTGATGGCGGAGGTTCCGTACGTCACGCTGCTGCTGCGGGTGCGCGGCAACACCCAGACCGAGCGGTGGGCGCTGGAGCGGCGGCGCGAGTTCGACCACCGGGTGGCGGAGCTGCTGAAGGCCGCCGTGGCCGACGGGGATCTCCGGGCCGATGTGGACATACGGCTGGCCACCCGGCTGCTCTTCGGCATGGTCAACTCGCTGGTCGAGTGGTACCGGCCGCAGCCCGGCGGCTTCCCGGGCGAGGAACAGCTCGCCGAGACGGTGGTCCAGCTCGCCTTCGAAGGGATGCGGGCGACCGGCGACCGCAACGGCTGATTCCGGCCCCTGTCAGGCCAGCTCGGCCGGGCGGTCCGGGTGCGGGCCGAGGTCCGTCTCCTCGAAGACCAGCAGCGTCCGCGTCGACAGCACCTCGGGAATCGACTGGATCCGGGTCAGGACCAGCTCCCGCAGCGCCCGGTTGTCCGGCGTGTGCACCAGCAGCAGGACGTCGAAATCGCCGCTCACCAGCGCGATGTGCGTGGCCCCGGGCAGCGCCTGGAGCTGCTCGCGCACGGTGCGCCACGAGTTCTGCACGATCTTGAGCGTGATGTACGCCGACGCCCCCTGGCCGGCCCGCTCGTGGTCGACCCGGGCGCCGAATCCACGGATCACGCCGTCCTCGACGAGCCGGTTGATCCGGGCGTAGGCGTTGGCGCGCGAGACATGGACCCGCTCGGCCACCGAACGTATCGAGGCGCGGCCGTCGGTCTGGAGGATGCGCAGGATGTCCCGGTCGATGGCGTCCAAGGGACGTGCGGGCGGAGGCGCGACCGGCTCCGGGCCCGGCGAGGCGGGCGGTGGTGTCGTCGCCGGGAGCGCGGCGCGGCCGGGGTCCTCGCCCGTTCCGGCCATTTGTTCAGCTGCCATCTGCCCGCGCCTCCCTGTTGTGGACGACCTGTCTCCATCCCAAGCTGTGGAGAACCGTTTGTCCACAGGCTGAAGGTGCCTGTAGCCAAAATGCGCTCGCGACCGAACAATCGGTAGGTGAGGCACACCACACCGGTGCCTCGCACGCCCCGCGACACCCTCGCGACATCTCTTGTCATCCCGCCCCATATCGACACCCTCGATCACACCCACGATCGCCGATCGCCCGATCGCCACCCCGATCTCCATCGATGCCTGGAGGTGCCTTCCATGACGGTCCAAGAGCTGCCCGGCGCGGCCACCTACCGGCCCACGCCGCCCCCGGCCTGGAAGCCGATCACCGACCCCGCCCCGCTGCTCCCGGACCCGGAGCCCTACCGGGTGCTCGGTACGGACGCGGTCGCCGACGTCGACCCCGAGCTGCTGCTCCGGCTCCACGCCGAGCTGGTCCGCGGCCGCCGGTACAACACGCAGGCCACCGCGCTGACCAAGCAGGGCCGGCTGGCGGTCTATCCGTCCAGCACCGGCCAGGAGGCGTGTGAGATCGCCGCGGCCCTGGTGCTGGAGGAGCGCGACTGGCTCTTCCCCAGCTACCGGGACACGCTGGCGGCCGTGGCGCGCGGACTCGACCCGGTCGAGGCGCTGACGCTGCTGCGCGGCGACCGGCACACCGGCTACGACCCGCGTGTCCACCGCATCGCCCCGCTCTGCACCCCGCTCGCCACCCAACTGCCGCACGCGGTGGGCCTGGCGCACGCGGCCCGGCTCAAGGGCGACGACGTGGTGGCGCTCGCCATGGTCGGCGACGGCGGCACCAGCGAGGGCGACTTCCACGAGGCGCTGAACTTCGCGGCCGTCTGGAAGGCCCCGGTGGTCTTCCTCGTGCAGAACAACGGCTTCGCCATCTCCGTACCGCTGGCCAAGCAGACCGCCGCTCCCTCCCTCGCGCACAAGGCCGTGGGATACGGGATGCCGGGCCGGCTGGTCGACGGCAACGACGCGGCCGCCGTGCACCAGGTGCTCGGCGAGGCCGTGGCCCGGGCCCGGCGGGGCGGAGGGCCGACGCTGATCGAGGCCGTCACCTACCGCATGGAGGCCCACACCAACGCCGACGACGCCACGCGCTACCGGGTGGACAGCGAGGTCGAGGCATGGCGGGCGCACGACCCGGTCCAGCTCCTGGAGCGCGAGCTGACCGGCCGCGGGCTCCTGGACGACGAGGGCATCGCGCAGGCGAAGGAGGCCGCCGAGCGCATGGCCGCCGCTCTCCGCGACCGGATGAACGCCGATCCGGAGCTGACCCCGATGGACCTCTTCACCCACGTGTACGCGGAACAGACCAGCCAGCTCCGCGAGCAGGCCGCCGCCCTGCGTGCCGAGCTGGACGCCGAGCAGGACCACGAGCACAGCGCGGAGGCAGGCCGATGACCACGGCGGCGACGAAAGCCGGTGGACGTACGGCGAAGGCGAAACCGGCCACGATGGCGCAGGCCCTCGGACGGGCGCTGCGCGATGCGATGGCCGAGGATCCGACCGTGCACGTGCTCGGCGAGGACGTCGGCACCCTGGGCGGGGTCTTCCGGATCACCGACGGGCTGGCCAAGGAGTTCGGCGACGAGCGGTGCACCGACACGCCGCTCGCAGAGGCGGGCATCCTCGGCGCGGCCGTCGGCATGGCGATGTACGGGCTGCGGCCCGTGGTGGAGATGCAGTTCGACGCGTTCGCCTATCCGGCGTTCGAGCAGCTCATGAGCCATGTCGCCAAGATGCGCAACCGCACCGGTGGAGCCATGCCGCTCCCGATCACCGTGCGCGTTCCGTACGGCGGTGGCATCGGCGGCGTCGAGCACCACAGCGACTCCTCCGAGGCGTACTACATGGCCACGCCGGGCCTCCACGTCGTCACACCGGCCACGGTGGACGACGCGTACGGCCTGCTGCGAGCCTCCATCGCCTCCGATGACCCGGTGGTCTTCCTGGAGCCCAAGCGGCTCTACTGGTCCAAGGCCGACTGGTCGCCCGAGGCCCCGGCCGCCGTCGAGCCGATCGGCAAGGCCGTGGTCCGGAGGACCGGACGCAGCGCCACGCTGATCACGTACGGGCCGTCCCTGCCGGTCTGCATGGAGGCCGCCGAGGCGGCGGTCGCGGAGGGCTGGGACCTCGAAGTCGTGGACCTGCGCTCGCTGGTGCCGTTCGACGACGAGACGGTCGCCGCCTCGGTGCGGCGCACCGGACGCGCGGTCGTCGTCCACGAGTCGCCCGGCTTCGGTGGCCCCGGCGGCGAGATCGCGGCCCGGATCACCGAGCGGTGCTTCCACCACCTGGAGGCTCCGGTGCTGCGGGTGGCCGGCTTCGACATCCCGTATCCGCCGCCCATGCTGGAGCGGCACCATCTGCCGGGAGTTGACCGGGTGCTCGACGCGGTGGCCCGGTTGCAGTGGGAGGCGGACAGCTGATGGTCCAGGTCCTCGAATTCAAGCTGCCGGACCTCGGTGAGGGGCTGACGGAGGCGGAGATCGTGCGCTGGCTGGTGGAGGTCGGCGATGTCGTCGCCATCGACCAGCCCGTCGTCGAGGTCGAGACGGCCAAGGCGATGGTGGAGGTGCCGTGCCCGTACGGAGGTGTGGTGACCGCGCGGTTCGGCGAGGGGGGTTCCGAACTCCCGGTCGGCGCACCGCTGCTGACGGTCGCGGTGGGCGCGACGGAGGCCTCTTCCGCTTCTCCTGAGGACGACGGACCCGCTGCCGTTGAGCCTTCCGGTGACTCCGGGTCCGGGAACGTGCTCGTGGGGTACGGGACCGGGGCGCCGGCCGCCCGGCGTCGGCGTATCCGGCCGGAGCGGGTCGGTGCTCCTGCGGCTCCCACTCCTACGCCCGCTCCCGTGTCGGTGGCCGAGCCGGTGGCCGTGCCTGCCGCGATCGGTGAAGTGAACGGTCGGCAGGGGCCCGTGGCCGTGGTCTCTCCGCTCGTACGCCGGCTGGCCCGGCAGCACGAGATCGATCTGCGGCGGCTGACGGGATCGGGGCCCGACGGGCTGATCCTGCGGGCCGACGTGGATTCCGCGATCCGGCGGGTGGCGGACGAGGCCACGGAGACGGCGGCGCGTCCGGCTGCCGAACCCGTCGTGGCGGAGGCGCCCACGGCCGCCGTGGCGAGCACGGCCGTGGCGAGCACGGCCGTCGCGAGTGCGGCCGCATCGGCGACCGCCGAGCGGATTCCGCTGCGCGGAGTGCGTGGCGCGGTCGCGGACAAGCTGACGCGCAGCCGCAGCGAGATCCCGGACGCCACCTGCTGGGTGGACGCGGACGCCACCGAGCTGATGGCCGCCCGCGCCGCGATGAACGCCGCGTCGGGTCCGTCCGGCGGGCCCAAGGTGTCGGTCCTGGCGCTGCTGGCGCGGATCTGCGCGGCGGCGCTCGCGCGGTATCCGGAGCTCAACTCCACCGTGGACACGGCCGCGCGGGAGATCGTGCGCCTGCCCGGCGTGCACCTCGGGTTCGCGGCGCAGACGGAGCGGGGCCTCGTCGTCCCGGTCGTCCGCGACGCGCACACCCGTAACGCGGAATCGATCGGGGCCGAGATCGCCCGGCTGACCGAGCTGGCGCGGACCGGGAAGCTCAGCCCGGCCCAGCTGACCGGCGGCACGTTCACGCTGAACAACTACGGGGTGTTCGGGGTCGACGGCTCCACTCCGATCATCAACCACCCGGAAGCGGCGATGCTCGGCGTCGGCCGGATCATGCCCAAGCCCTGGGTGCACAACGGTGAGCTGGCTGTACGTCAGGTCGTCCAGCTCTCGCTCACCTTCGACCACCGGGTGTGCGACGGCGGAACGGCCGGCGGCTTCCTCCGGTACGTGGCCGACTGCGTGGAGCAGCCCGCGGTGCTGCTGCGCACCCTGTAGAGCACGCCGTCACGTGCACGCCCCCTCCGGACCCGGCCTCGCGGCCACCCGGAGGGGGCGTCGGTGTGAGGCGCCGCCCATACTCGACGTATGACCGCCTACGACGTGATCGTCCTGGCCGGCGGGGCCGCCAAGCGGCTCGGCGGCGCCGACAAACCGGCCGTACGGGTCGGTGGCCGTGCGCTGCTCGACCGGGTGCTGGCGGCCTGCTCCGGTGCGGGTGCCACCGTGGTGGTCGGCGACCGCAGGCCCACCTTCCGGCCGGTCGCCTGGACCCGCGAAGTCCCGGAGGGCGGCGGTCCGTTAGCGGCGCTCGGCGCCGGGATGCGGCTGACGACGGCGGAGCAGGTGCTCGTCCTCTCCGCCGACCTGCCGTTCCTCGGCCCCGCCACGGTCGGCGCGCTGCTCGCCGCCGCCGGTGAGGACGGCCGGGACGGCGCGCTCTGCACCGATCCCGACGGCCGCGACCAGCCGCTCGTCGCCGTCTACCGCGCCGAATCGCTCCGCCGGGAGCTGGCTCTCGTCGCCACCGAGCACGGCTCGCTCGCCGGGCTGCCGCTCCGGTTGCTGACCGGCGAGCTGGATCTGGCCCGGGTCGACGCCGGGCCCGACGCCGCGTTCGACTGCGACACTTGGGACGACATCGCCACCGCCCGCGCACGGATCAGGGAGCATGGGGCCGTGCTGGACGAATGGATCACCTCGGTCAAGAACGAACTGGGCATCGAACTCGACGTCGACACCGACGTCCTGCTCGACCTCGCCCGCGACGCCGCGCACGGGGTCGCGCGGCCCGCCGCTCCGCTCACGACCTTCCTGGTCGGGTACGCGGCGGCCCGGGCGAGCGCCGGCGCGAGCCCGGAGGAAGCCGCGGCGGCGGTTGCCGAGGCCGCCCGCAAGGCCACAGCGCTCGCCCTGCGCTGGGAGGCGGAGGCCGGCGGAGCGGAGAAGGCGACTCCGCCGGAGGCGAGCGGCGACCAGGCCGGAACGCCATGACCGGCGGCGACCTGCCCGGACGGTCCGGCACGGCCGACGGCGCCGTACAGCGCACCACGGCCGAAGCCGACGCCGAGGAGCTGGCCGTCGAGCAGGCCCTGGCGCTGGTCGGCGGCCGGAACCGGATGCGTGACCAGGCGGACGAGCGTCCGCGTGACCGGGCGAACGAGCAGCGGCGCAATCGAGCTGACGACCAGGCGTCCAACCGGGCGACCAGCCAGCCACGCACCCAGGAGAGCCGACAGCCGCGCAACCGAGCTGAGAACCAGGCGGATGATCAGGTGCCGCGTGACCCCACCCCCGGTGAGCCCGCCGTCCCGCACGCGGCCCCCTCGCGCCCCGCCTCTCCCGCTCTCCCCTGGAACCGTGCCCGGGCCATCGCCGCGCGGGCCGGGCGTGGTGGGCCGTTTGCCGTGGTGCGGCTGCCGCTCGACCGGGCCCTGGGCCACGTGCTCGCCGAGCCGCTCGCCGCACTCACCGACCTGCCGTCCTTCGACACCTCGGCCATGGACGGCTGGGCCGTCGCCGGGCCCGGACCCTGGGCGTACGAGGAGGGCACCGGGCTGCGAGCAGGTGACGGCCCCGCCACCGCGCCCCTTCCCGACGGCACCGCCGTACGCATCGCCACCGGCGCCCGTACGCCCGCCGACACCACCGCGGTCATCCGCAGCGAGCACGCCCACGTCGACGAGGCCCGGCGGCTGCTCTCCGCCCGGCGGCCCGTCGTCACCGGCCAGGACATCCGGCCGCGGGGCCAGGAGTGCCGCGCGGGCGACCAGTTGGTGCCGGCCGGCACGGTGGTCACGCCGGCGGTGCTCGGGCTCGCCGCGGCCGCCGGGTACGACGCGCTGCCCGCCGTCCCGCGTCCCCGCGTCGACGTCCTCGTCCTCGGTGACGAGCTCCTCGCCGCAGGCCTCCCGCGCGACGGCCTCATCCGCGACGCCCTCGGCCCCATGCTCGCCCCCTGGCTGCGGGCTCTCGGCGCCGAGGTCTCCCCGCTCCGCCGCCTCGGCGACGACGCCGAGGCGCTGCGTACGGCCCTCACCTCCTCCGACGCCGATGTGATCATCACCACCGGTGGCACCGCCTCGGGCCCGGTCGACCATGTGCATCCGGTCCTGGCCGCCATCGGAGCCGAGTTGCTCGTGGACGGCGTCGCCGTGCGTCCCGGACACCCGATGCTGCTGGCGCTCCTCGCGCCGGACGGGCCGTACCTGGTCGGGCTGCCCGGCAATCCGCTCGCGGCCGTATCCGGGCTGCTGACCCTTGCCGAACCGCTGCTCGCCGGGCTCGCGGGCCGCCCGGCTCAGGACGTGTACCGGGCGCTGGTCCACGCCGACGTGCCTGGTCATCCGCACGACACCCGCCTCGTCCCCGTGGTCCACCGCGCGGGCCGTACGGGCGGCCGGGACCATGTGGCGCCGCTGCGGTACAACGGTCCGGCCATGCTGCGCGGGATCGCGGCGGCGGACGGGTTGGCCGTGGTGCCCGCCGGCGGGGTACGGTCCGGCACCGAGGTGGAGATTCTGGATCTCCCATGGGCCCCGGCGACGCCGTGGACGGAAGGGTGTTTCACGTGAAACTTCCCGGCCAGGACGCGATGGCCCGGCGGGCCGACGAACACGTCGTATCGACACGGGTGATGCTCCCGCGCCGGGTCACCCACGGTCCGGCACGGCAGGTCGGCAAGCGGCTGCTGATGGCGCTGCTGGTGCTGGCCGCGACGGTGCTGATCGTCTGGCTCGACCGTGCGGGCTACAACGACAACGCGGACGGCAAGGTCGATCTGCTGGACGCGGTCTACTACGCGACGGTCACGCTCTCCACCACCGGGTACGGCGACATCACTCCGTACAGCGCCGGAGCCCGGCTGATCAACGTGGTGCTCGTGACACCGCTGCGCGTGATGTTCCTGATCATCCTGGTCGGCACCACACTGGAGGTCCTCACGGAACGGACCCGTGAGGACTTCCGGCTGAAGCGTTGGAGAGCCAACTTGCGTGACCACACCGTCGTCGTCGGCTTCGGTACCAAGGGCCGTTCGGCGATCCAGACCCTCTGCGCCACCGGCCTGCCGAAGGAGCAGATCGTCATCGTCGATCCGGCCTCCAAGGTGATCGAGGCCGCCAACGCCGAAGGCTTCACCGGCGTGCTCGGCGACGCCACCCGCAGCGATGTCCTGCTGCGGGCCGAGCTGCAGAAGGCGCGTCAGATCATCATCGCCACCCAGCGCGACGACACCGCCGTGCTGGTGGCGCTGACCGCACGTCAGCTGAACCGCGGCGCCAAGATCGTGGCGGCGGTCCGCGAGGAGGAGAACGCACCGCTGCTGCGGCAGTCCGGTGCCGACGCGGTGATCACCAGCAGCGGCGCGGCCGGACGGCTGCTCGGCCTCTCCGTCCTGAGCCCGAGCGCGGGCACGGTGATGGAGGACCTGATCCAGCAGGGCAGCGGCCTCGATCTCATCGAACGTCCGGTGATAAAGGCCGAGGTGGGCAAGAGCGTCCGGGAGACCGACGACCTGGTCGTCAGTGTGCTGCGCGGTCACCGGCTGCTCGGTTACGACGATCCGGCGGCCAGCCCGTTGCAGCTGACGGACCGGGTCATCACCATCGTGCGCGCCAGCCCGCCGTCCGGTTCCGGCCCGTCCGGCCCCTCCTTGCCTCATCTGCCGCCGCACCGCCCCTGAACCCGGCGGAACCGGCGCACGAGTCCCGCCGGAACCGGCGTACGAGCCCTGGTGGAACCGGCGTACGGACAGCGGCGGGAGTAGCCTCGCGGCCATGCATGCGATCACGATCCCCGAACCCGGTGGCCCCGAAGCGCTCGTCTGGGCCGAGGTGCCCGATCCCGTACCCGGCGACGGCGAGGTCCTCGTCGAGGTCGTCGCCGGTGCCGTCAACCGTGCCGATGTGCTCCAGCGGCAGGGCTTCTACAACCCGCCGACCGGTGCCTCCCCGTACCCGGGCCTGGAGTGCTCCGGCCGTATCGCGGCGCTCGGCCCCGGAGTGACCGGCTGGGCGGTCGGCGACGAGGTGTGCGCGCTGCTGTCGGGCGGCGGCTACGCGGAGAAGGTCGCCGTACCGGCGGGCCAGCTCCTCCCCGTACCGGACGGTGTGGACCTGACGACGGCGGCCGCGCTGCCCGAGGTCACCAGTACGGTCTGGTCGAACGTGTTCATGATTGCCCACCTGCGCCCCGGCGAGACCCTGCTCGTCCACGGCGGCTCCAGCGGGATCGGCACGATGGCGATCCAGCTGGCGAAGGCGGTCGGCGCCCGGGTCGCGGTCACGGCGGGCAGCCCGCAGAAGCTCGCCGAGTGCGCCGCGCTCGGCGCCGACATCCTCATCGACTACCGCGAGCAGGACTTCGTCGAGGAGCTGACGAAGGCGACCGACGGTGCCGGGGCCGATGTCATCCTGGACATCGTCGGCGCCAAGTACCTGGAGCGGAACGTGAAGGCGCTCGCCGTCAACGGCCGCCTGGCGATCATCGGCCTCCAGGGCGGCGCGAAGGGCGAGCTGAACCTCGGCGCGCTGCTGAGCAAGCGGGCCGCCGTCACCGCGACCTCGCTGCGGGGCCGCCCGCTCGCCGAGAAGGCCGCCGTCATCGCCGCCGTACGCGAGCATGTCTGGCCGCTGATCGCGGACGGCGTGGTCCGGCCCGTGGTGGATCGTACGGTGCCGATGGAGGACGCCGCCGAGGCGCACCGGGTGCTCGAATCCAGCGCCCACATCGGCAAGGTGCTGCTGGCCGCACCGGGCGCGTAGAAAGACCGCGGGGCCCGGCACACACGGTGTGTGCCGGGCCCCGCGGGTTTCACGCGCTCTACAGGTACGGTCCCGAGCGGATCGGACCGTGCGGGTCCGCGCCGCCGCCTTCCTCGTCCTCGTGGGCCATCCCGGGCGGCAGCGCGCGGCGCATCTGCTCCAGCTGCGCGCGGGCCGCCATCTGCTGGGCGAACAGCGCCGTCTGGATGCCGTGGAAGAGGCCCTCCAGCCAGCCCACCAGCTGGGCCTGCGCGATCCGCAGCTCGGCCTCGGAGGGCACCGACTCCTCGGTGAACGGCAGCGAGAGCCGCTCCAGCTCCTCCACCAGCTCCGGCGCGAGACCGTCCTCCAGCTCCTTCACGGAGCTGGCGTGGATCTCCTTGAGCCGGACCCGGCTCGCCTCGTCGAGAGGAGCCGCCCGGACCTCCTCCAGAAGCTGTTTGATCATGCTGCCGATGCGCATGACTTTCGCGGGCTGTTCGACCATTTCCGTCACCGGGACCTCGCGCGACTCGTCGTCATTGGCACCGCCGCCGACAGCCATTCCGTCCTGGCCCACGACAAGGACCTGCGGGTGCTCCTGCGACCGGTCATTCCTCGGCATTTCCATGCCGCCATTGTCTCGCACACATGCCGTACACCCACATTGGTGCCCCCGGAAACGGATGATCCACCGTCTCCAGGGGCACCGGGAGGGTCTTGCGGGCACCGGAAGAGCCGGTCAGCCCGCGCGGCGGGCCAGCTTCAGCCGGGAGCTGGTGAGGCCGGCGGCGAGCAGCCCGGCCAGCACCGGCACGACCAGGGCCAGCAGCGCGATGGTCGGCCACGGCATCACGATCGGTGTGTACGCCGACTCCATCGGATCCGTCCGCATCTCCGCCACCGCCGCGCGCAGGTCGGTCAGGCGCAGTGCGACCGCCGGCACGATCCCCGCCGCCGTTCCCAGCAGTACGCCGGTCAGCGCGACGACCAGGCACTGGAAGCCGGAGAGCGAGCGCCGTACGCCCGGCGGCGCGCCCACCGCGCTGAGCGTGGTGAGGTCGGCCTCCGCGTCGGCCTTGGAGAGCCCGGTGGTGATGGCCGCCGCACCCAGGGTCACGACCCCGGCGAAGATGGCCAGGATCAGCAGGATCGCTTCGTCCTCTCCCTGCTGCGCGGGGCTCGCGGTCATCACGTACGCGCGGTTTCCGGCCTGCTCGATCGCCGCGTCGGCCGCCTGCCGCTCGGCGTCGTTCGGCTCGCGGCTCAGCGTGTAGATGCTGGCGTGCTCCTCGGTGTGCAGGCCGAGCTCGTCCGCGGTCCGCCGCGGCAGGATCATCCGGATGCCCGGGGTCGCCGCGTACCGGTCGGGAGCGACGTACACCTTCAGCCGGTCCGTGGTGGTGCGGGCCTTGCCGGGGTGGAGGGCCCGGTTCTTCTTGTCGCGCTCGCTGTAGGTGTGGACGGCCTTGAGGGTGACCTCGCCGTTCTCGGCGTACGCCGGGTTGAGCAGCACGGGTGTGCCGGCGGCCAGGGCCTTCGCCGCCGCCGGGTCGTCGAGCTTCACGTACGACGTGAGCAGCCCGGCGTCACCGATGACGACCTTGCTGTCGTCGTTGCCGAGGGAGACCGAGGTCCACCGCTCGTCCACGCAGGCGGGAGAGTTCATCAGCCGCTTGTGCTCGTCCGCCGAGATCCGCAGCGCGAGTTCCTTGGCACCCCTGCCCTTCAGCGGGCAGGAGTGGCCCTCTCCGGTGGGCTTGACGAGCCCGATGGTTCCGCAGTCGTTCTCCTCCTCGTAGTACACCGAGCAGTCGCTGCCGGCCCACACTCGTCCGACGTCGGCGCGCCCACCGCTGACCGGGTAGTTCTGCTCGACGGCGGCCCGTGCGCGGGGCAGGTTGGCCTTCTGGGAGGTGTCGAAGGCCATCACCGCCGCGGTGCCCGAGGTCAGGTCCGGCACGTGGTCGTACGCCTGCTCGGCGGCGCTGCTGCTGGTGTACGTGGCGATGGCGACGCTGCCCGCGACGGCGGCCATCACGGCGGCGACGGCCGGCGCGGTACGGCCCCGGTTGCGGGCCGCGTCGCGCAGGGCGATGCGGGGCGTCAGCGGCAGCCCGCGGCCGAGCCGACCGAGGAACCCGACGATGACCGGGATGCAGCCGAGGAGGCCCAGCTCGGCGAGGACGGAACCGCCCGCGACCAGATTGATGCTTCCGCTGACGCCTCCGTACACGGCGAGGGCGGTGCCGCCCGCGAGCACGAGGGAGCCGACGGCCGACAGCACCCGGGAGCCGCGGCGGGAGCCGCGGCGGCCGGTGAGCGACTCCAGGACGGACTGGCGGCCCGCCACGATCGCCGGCGCGAGTGCGGCGAGGACACCGGTGACCAGGCCGAGTACGGCGATGGCGAGGATCTCCCAGGGCTGCACGGTCAGTTCGCCGAAGCGGCGGCCGGTGAAGTCCTCGATCATCGGGCGGAACAGGGCGGTGAGGCCGAATCCGGCGCCGACGCCGACGACCGCGCCGACTCCGCCGAGCACCGCACCGCCCGCGAGCACCACGGCCCGGACCTGGCCACGGGTGCCGCCGCACGAGCCGACCAGGCCCAGCTGCCGGCGCGAACGGCGGGCGCCCACGGCGAACGCCGGTCCGGCCAGCAGCACGATCTCCAGGACGGCCATGGCGGCCACGGTGAGGGCGGCCGCGGTCATCTCCGCGTTGCCGGTCTCCGAGCCTCCCATCTGCGCGGCCAGGGGGACCTCGGAGTCCGGCGGCGGGTCCAGGACGACCTGCCGGGCCCGTACCACCACGCCCTTCTCGTTGGCGGCGCGCACGTCCGACCAGGTCACACCCGCATCGGACGGGCCCTGGACCAGCCACTTCAGGTCGCCGGCCTGCGGCGGGAGGATCTCCTTGTCGCCGTCGGCGGTCTTCTGCCACGGCGCGATGACCGCGCCGGGGACGGCGAAGAGCGACTCGGACTTCAGGTCGGCGGGCAGTTCCACCGAGCCGGTGAGGGTGTAGACCTGCTCGGGGCCGCGCACGGTGACGCGGTCGCCGACGGAGAGCCCGGACGCGTCGAGGAAGGCCTCGGTCGCCGCGATCTCGTCCTTGGCCCGCGGGTAGGCGCCTTCGGTCAGCTCGACCCGGCCGCGCAGCAGCGGGTCGGCGACGGCCAGTTCGGTGATCTGGGTGTCGGTGATGCCGTGGCGGGTCGTCACGGACGCGGGCAGGGACTGCTCGGTGAGGTACCGCGAGCCCTTCGGGAAGGTCGCCGGTACGTCGACGGGCTTGCGCTCGTCCTCGGGCAGCGTCTCCGGTGCGTCCTCGGGCGTGCCCCACATGATGCCGTCGGGCATCTGCTCCAGCCGGACCGGGCCCATGCCCTGGTCGATGAAGAGGGCGTCCGCCGCTCCCAGATCCGCCGTCAGATCCTCCGCGAGGGTGGGCAGGGCGCTGCGGTACGTCAGGTCGGCGGCGGTCACACCGAGGACCGGCAGCGCGATCATGGCGACGACGAGGGCGCTGCGGCCCTTGGCCCGTACGGCGTCGCGCCTGGCTATGCGGAAGGCGGCGCGCCACCCGGTGAAGAGGCTCACTTGGCGCCCTCGGTGGATCCGTCGGCGACGGAGGAAGCGGTGGCTCCGGCCGCTCCCGCCGTCAGCAGCGAGTCGGCGCCCGCGGTCAGCGTCTGGTCGACGATCGAACCGTCGCGGAGGAAGACGACCCGGTCGGCCCAGGCCGCGTACCGGGGCTCATGGGTCACCATGACGCCTGCCGCGCCCTGGTCGCAGCGGGTGCGGAGCAGGGCGAGGACGGCCTCGCCGGTCTCGGAGTCGAGCGCTCCGGTCGGCTCGTCGGCGAGAACGAGGCGCCGGTCGCCGACGAGTGCGCGGGCGATGGCGACGCGCTGCTGCTGGCCGCCGGACATCTCGTCCGGGAAGCGGTCGGCTATCTCGGTCAGCTTCATCTCGGCCAGCGTGGCGAGGGCCTCCTTGCGGGCCTTGCGCACGGAGACGCCGTCGAGTTCGCGCGGCAGTGCGATGTTCTCGGCGGCGGTCAGGGCCGGGATGAGGTTGTAGTCCTGGAAGACGTAACCGACGCTCCGGCGGCGCAGTGCGGCGACGCCCTTGCGGCCGAGCGAGGCGATGTCCTGGCCCTCGATGATCACCTGGCCGCTGGTGGCGTCGTCGAGCCCGCCGGCCAGGGTCAGCAGGGTCGACTTGCCGGAGCCGGAGGGGCCCATCACGGCGACCAGTTCACCCGGATACACGGAGAGGCTGATCCCGCGCAGGGCGTGCACTTCGGCGATGCCGGAGCCATGGGTGCGGGTCAGGTCCCGCAGTTCGAGTACGGGGTCGCCTGCGGGCGTCCCGGAGGACGGCGGCGGCGGTGTGGCGGCGGGCGATGACATGGCGGGTGGTTCCCCCTGGAAAGAATGCGCTGGTCGTGGAGTGCGGAACAGGAGACGGGCAGGTCGGCTACGGGCCTCTCAGCTACAGGTAGCTCAGCGCCGGCTCTTCGTGCGCCCGGCCAGGGCGCGGGCCGGGCCGCGGGTGGCCGTCGGGCCGGGTTCGGGCGAGGGCTCGGTGGCGGCGGCTTCGGCGAGGCGGACGAGGCGCGACTCGCAGTGGTCGAGCCAGCGGGCCTCGGCCTCCGCCTGGAAGATCAGCTGCTCCACCACGAGGAGCCAGGCGACCTCGTCCCGGTTGGCCGGGACGTCGGCCAGGGCCTGGGCCTTGAGCCGGGTGTAGTCCTGCATGGCCTTGAGGGTGTGGTGGCGCTGGGACTGGATGACATCACGGATGTCGACACCTGGCGCTCCCACGGCCATGGCCAGCTTGATGGCCAGTTCGTCGCGTGGCGGGTTGGTGCGGTCCACCGGCGTCTCGAACCAGCTGCGCAGCTCGGAGCGGCCGTCGCCGGTGATCGCGTAGAGGTCGTGCCCGGCCTCGTCGGCCCCGTCCTGCACGACCATGCCGTCGCGCTCCAGGCGGCTGAGCGTCGTATAGACCTGGCCGACGTTGAGCGGCCAGGTGGAGCCGGTGCGTGACTCGAACTCGGTGCGGAGCTGGGAGCCGTACCGAGGGCCCTGCTCCAGAAGGGCCAGTAGCCCGTGACGGATCGACATACTGAGTATGTATACCGAGTATGTTGGTCCTGGCAAGTCCCGAAAGTGGCACGGCCACGGGGTGGAGCGGTCAGTTCACGCGGCGCAAGCGGAAGGCCAGGAAGGCGAGTCCGAGCCCGACCAGCGCGATGCCCGTACCGAGCGAGACCTGCTGAACCTGCCGTACGGCGGCGGCGTCCAGAGCGCGTGCGGACGGCGACCCGGGATCGCTGAACGCGTCGGGCGGCGGCGTGAAGACCGGCAGGTCGGCGGCGGTCGCCTCGGCCTCCTCCGACGGCTCAGGCTCGCCCGGAGCGTCGGCCCGCGCCAACTCCAGCGGGCTCAGCGAACGCCCGGGACGAGCCTTCCCGGCCCCGGCCTCCCGCCCGGCCATCGGCGCGGTCGATCCCGACACCTCGACGGAAACGGAACGGCTGGGAGACGGCGAGGCGGAGCCCATGGGAGCCTCGGCGCCGTGCACGGCCTCGGCGTCCGCAGGAGGAATGCCGACGGGTTCCAGGCCGGCACCGGGCCCGCCGGACGACGGCAGCAGGGGCACGGGCAGCGGCAGCGCGGAGGGATGCGCCGAGGAGGAGGACGTACCGCCCGACGAAGCACCGACGGCCGGCTTGCCACCGGAAACACCAGGCGAAGCACCGGACGAAGAGCCCGAGGAAGACGGCGGAGCAGCAGGACTCGAAGCCCCCGGAGGCACAGCCCGCTTGGACGGCCCGTCGTTCACCGACGACCCGACAGCGGCCCCGCCGCACGGCCCCAGCACCGCGCCGGCCGTCACCAGCAGACAGACCGCGCACCTCGACGACCACACGGCCGGACGTCCTGGAGCCATGAGATCAGCGTCACACGCGCTCTTCCATCCGGCATCCCGGACGGCCCAGGAGGAGATAACCGGCCGTAAGGCGTCGATGGCCACCACGAAACAGAGCCGGAACGGACGTCCGAGACCCGCAGTGATCACCCGTCGAACAGGAACGATCAGCCAGGCCGGCCCACCGAGTCAGGAAGGCCGACCGGTCGAGTCAGCCAGGAGGGCCGGTCGAGTCAGTCACGCCGGCCCGTCGGGACAGGAAAACCGACCCACCGAGTCAGGAAGGCCGACCCGTCGAGATCTTCAGCTCGAAGTGGGCGCCCTGCTCGGAGACCGCCGCTCCCGACGACGGGAACTGGCCGACGATCTGGCCCTCCGCGTACGTGTTGCCGGGCTCCTCGATCTCCTTGATCGTCCAGCCCGCGGCCGCCGCGCACTCCTTCGCCGAGAGGATGTCCTTGTAGACGAAGTTGGGCGCCTGGACCTTCTTCGGGTCGTCGGAGTCCTCGGTGGCGTCCGTGCAGGCCGTCGTCTTCATCGTCCGGTTGCGCTCCGGCGGCCGGTAGCCGTCCTCGGTGGAGGTCTCGCTGGTGCCGGGGTCGCCGCCCTTGCCCGCCTCGTCGTCCTTGCCCTTGTCCTGGAGGGAGAGCGCGGTGATCAGGCCGCCGACGGCGAGGAGCGCGACGACGATCGAGCCGACGATGACCGGCATGTTCCGCTTGCCGGAGGAGCCGCCCGTGGTCCCGACGGCCGTCTGGTGCTGCGGGTTGATCGTGTACGGCGGCGGCGTCCGGTGGGCGAGCGGGCCCGGGTAGCCCTGGGCCGCCTGCGGGTAGCCGTAGCTCGGCGCGGGCGTCGGGGCCGGCTGGTTGTACGGACCCGAAGGGCCCGACGGGTACGGCTGCTGCGCGTGCGGCTGGTACGGCGTCTGGACGCTCTGCGGGGCCGGGGTCGCCTGGTCGACGGGCGGGAACACCGCCGAGCCGACGCCGGAGCCGCTGTTGGCGGGACCGCCGCCGGCCACGATCACCGGGGCGCCGGTCCGGCCGCCCGAGGCGTTCAGCACCCGCGCGATCTCGTCGCGCATCGCGGCGGCGCTCGGGAAGCGTTCGTTCGGGTTCTTCTTGAGGGCGCGGGCCACCAGCGCGTCCATCGCCGGAGTGACCGAGCGGTTGATGGTGGAGGGCGCGACCGGCTCCTCCTGCACATGCGCGTACGCGATGGCGAGCGGCGAGTCCGCGTCGAACGGGATCCGGCCGGTGAGGAGCTGGAAGAGCATGATGCCGACCGAGTAGAGGTCGGAGCGGGCGTCCACACCGCGGCCGAGGGCCTGCTCGGGGGAGAGGTACTGCGGGGTGCCGACGACCATGCCGGTCTGCGTCATCGAGGTGACACCGGACTGCATGGCGCGGGCGATGCCGAAGTCCATGACCTTGACGACGCCGCGCTTGGTCATCATGACGTTGCCGGGCTTGATGTCGCGGTGGACCAGGCCCATCTCGTGGCTGGTCTCCAGCGCGGCGAGCACGTCGGCCGTCACCTTGAGCGCCTTGTCGGCGGGCATCGCGCCGTACTGGCGGATGTCGTCGGCCAGCACCGAACCGAGCGGCTGACCCTCGACGTACTCCATGACGATGTACGGCATCAGCGCGCCACCGAGCTCGTCCTCGCCGGTGTCGAAGACCGAGACGATGTTGGTGTGCTGGAGCTTGGCGACGGCCTGCGCCTCGCGCCGGAACCGCTCGCGGAACGACTGCTCGCGGCCCAGCTCGGTGTGGAGGGTCTTGATCGCGACCTGGCGGTCGAGGGCGGAGTCGTAGGCCAGGTAGACGGAGGCCATCCCGCCTTCGCCGAGCAGGTCGCGCAGCTGGTAGCGGCCGCCCGCCACCGCTCCGCCCGCGTAGCGGCCCTGTGCGCCGTCCTGGCTCATGACTTGCTTTCCCCCTCGGCGGCGCGTGCTCTGGCACGCGCTGTGCTGCACAAGCGATGTTTCTGTAGGACGCGGTCCCCTGCGAACCGGTTCCGTACGACTCCCTACAACGCGATTACGCGCCAAGTCTGCCCGAGGGGTCCGACACGTCAAGCCGGGTATCCGTTCCGTGACCCTGTGCACAGCAAGCGTCGCGGAAGCGTTACAGGAAAAACAGGAGATCGTGGTGTGAGGCGCGCCGGGCGATCGGATGATCGGTCCGGTGCGGAACCTGGGTGTCCGGCGGAGGCTGTAGCGTGACGTGGCAATGCAGCAAGGCACCGTGAGAACCCGCGGACGCGCGGACAGAAACGACGGCGAGGACTGATGGCACCCGATTCCGAAGCAAACGGCGGCGGAGTTTCGGATGGCTCCGACGCCTGGGGTGTCGGTGGCGTCGTCGGTGACGGACGCTACCGGATGACCTACCGGCTCGGCCGGGGCGGTATGGCGGAGGTGTACGCGGCGGAGGACGTCCGGCTCGGACGTACGGTCGCGGTCAAGCTCCTCCGCTCCGACCTGGCCGAGGACCCGGTCTCCAAGGCCCGCTTCACGCGCGAGGCGCAGTCCGTCGCCGGCCTCAACCACCACGCGATCGTCGCCGTGTACGACTCCGGCGAGGACACCGTGGGCGGCCAGACCGTCCCGTACATCGTGATGGAGCTGGTCGAGGGCCGCACCATCCGCGACCTCCTCCTCACCGCCGAGGCGCCGCCGCCCGAGCAGGCGCTGATCATCGTCTCCGGTGTGCTGGAGGCGCTGGCCTACTCGCACCAGCACGGCATCGTGCACCGGGACATCAAGCCCGCCAACGTGATCATCACGGACTCAGGCGCGGTCAAGGTGATGGACTTCGGCATCGCGCGGGCGCTGCACGGCGCCCAGTCGACGATGACCCAGACCGGCATGGTCATGGGTACGCCGCAGTACCTCTCGCCCGAGCAGGCGCTCGGCAAGGCCGTCGACCACCGCTCCGACCTGTACGCCACCGGCTGCCTGCTCTACGAACTGCTGGCGCTGCGGCCTCCGTTCACCGGCGAGACGCCGCTCTCGGTGGTCTACCAGCATGTCCAGGACACTCCGGTGCAGCCGTCCGAGGTCTCGGACGTGGTGCCGCCGGAGCTGGACGGGCTGGTGATGCGCTCGCTGGCGAAGGACCCGGACGACCGGTTCCAGAGCGCCGAGGAGATGCGCGGACTGGTCCAGTACAGCCTGCAGATGCTCCAGGTGCAGGGCGGCCACACCGGCACGTGGAACACCGGTCCGGTCGCGCTGGGCGAAGGCGGTCAGACCCCGCCGCACGGGATGACGGGCTCGACCCGGGCCATGGGCCACCCGACGCACGGGGACACCTCGCAGGGTCCGATCCTGCCGCCGATGAACCCGGACGACGGCGGCTACGACGGCGGTCGGCGCGGCGGTGGCCGGCGCAGCAGGATGTGGCTCTTCGTGCTGCTGGCCCTGGTCGCGATCGGCGCCGGCGTCGCCTTCGCCATCAGCGCGGCGAAGGACGGCGGCGACAAGAAGGAGCCGGTCACGCCGTCCACCTCGGTGAGCTCTTCCGAGGAGGAGCCGTCGGAGAAGCCGTCCGAGGAGGAGCCGACGGAGGAGGAGCCGGAGCAGCCGAGCGACTCCACGGGCGGTCAGACACAGCCCGAGCCGCCGCCGTACAACCCGCCGCCGACCGAGACCCAGCCCTCGTTCACGCCGTCGCCGACCCCGTCCGACAACACGGACACCGGGACGACGGACGGCAACACCAACGAGGGCACCACGGGCGAGCCGAGCGACGACCCGACCGACCCGACCACCGACCCGGGCACGCCGGGCGGCAACGGCGGCGAGCCCGGCGGCTCGGAGGGCGCGAACGGCGGCGGCAACGCGGGCAACGCCGGCAGCGCCGGCAACAGCGGCACGGGCGACACGGCCGGCCCGGCAGCCGGAGGCACCACCCCCTGACCCCGCTCACTCCGTGAACGCCGCGCACACCGCCTCGTACTCACGGGTCCACCACACCGCCAGGGCCGACACCGCGGGAAACTGCGGGTCGGCCCTTCGGTCGTCCAGGCGGTAGCGCCAGCGGAGTATCCAGAAGTCGTTGAGCCGCTCCCACCACACCCGGTGCACGGCGGCGGCCAGTTCGGCCGGGCCCGCGCCCGCCGCACGCCGGTAGGCGCGGGCGTACGCCCGTACCTTCGCCAGGTCCAGCTCACCGCCCGGCTGCACGAAGAAGATGGCCGCCGCCCGGACCGCCTCCTCCGCGCGCGGCTGCACACCGAGCCGGTCCCAGTCCACGATCGCGACCGGATCGGCGCCCCGGTAGAGCAGGTTGAGCGGATGGAAGTCGCCGTGCACCCACCCGGTGGCGGGCCCGTCCGGCGTCGGCGGCCGGCGGTGCGCATGGAGCTCCAGCAGCGCCCGGCGCTCCACGAGCCGGTGCACGGCCAGCTCGTCGAAGGCGTCACGCGGCGCGTCCCGGGGCCGCTGACCACGGGCGACGGCGAGCAGTTCGTCGATCAGCGCGAAGGTGTCGGCGGCATGCGGACTCCCGTAGCCGGCGGGTAACGGCCCGTCCGACGGCCCGGGTTCACCGTCCGTCGGCATGACCTGCTCAAGAGCGGTGTGTACGGCTCCGAGGAGCGTCCCGAGACGCCGGGACTGGTGGGGCGTGAGCTGGGATCCGACCCGGTGCAGGCCGTCGACCCACGGGTGCAGGGCGTAGCAGCGGCCGCCGATCACGGTGACGGTGGTGCCGTCCGTATCGGTCAGCGGCGGGACGACGGGCACGCCGAGCGAGGCCAGCCGCTGGGTGGCGCGGTGCTGGCGCACGATCGTGGCGCGCTCACCGGTGGCGTCGTCGATGTGCTTCTTGTCGAGGTGGTGCTTGAGGAAGTAGGAGCCGCGGGTGGTGGACACGCGGTATCCGTGGTTGAGCAGGCCCTTGGTGATCGGCTCGCAGGCGAGCGGTTCACCGACGTCCGGGTAGCGGCGCAGCACCTCGCCGACCGGCGGAACTGGTGGGCGGGTGACATATGAGCGCGGCACTTACCAAATGGTAGATCACGCTGCGTGGCGGACAAGCTGACTTGCGCCGAAGTCAAGAGTGTGCTCCGTGACGAAGTGCGGGTCGACCCGGAGGTAGGCCGGAGCGAAGGGTTCACCGTTGGCGCGGACGGGTGCGGAGCCGAAGAGTTCTTCCTGCTCGGGACAGGGATGGACGATCTCGGCGGGCCCGGTGAACTGCACCGACCACAGGTCATCGGTCGCACCGGCGGGAGCCGCGTTGTAGTTGTCGGCTCCGTAGGCGACGACGCTGCCGTCGCACGCCTCGTGGTAGCCGAAGCCGCTGTGCATCCGCAGCAGGATGCGGCCGTCGCACACCACGTGCCGGGCCACCGCCAGGAACGGCAGGGCGCGCATGCTGGTGGCGAGGCGGCCGTAAGGGACCCGGCGGAGCAGCTCGATCGCGGCCGCCGGTGCGGGCGCACGGTGTTCGTCGGAGGGCATACGGTCCACTCTCCGGCACACGTAGGGACCGGGTAAGAGTCCCCGGCCCCGGGCGGTCCGGGACCAAAGTCCCGTGACCGGCGGCCTCAGCGGCGCTCGGCCTGCATCCGCGCGACGTACGCGGCCGCCTGCGAGCGGCGCTCCATGCCGAGCTTGGACAGCAGGCTGGAGACGTAGTTCTTGATCGTCTTCTCGGCGAGGTGCAGCCGCTCGCCGATGACCCGGTTGGTCAGTCCCTCACCGATCAGGTCCAGGATCCTGCGCTCCTGTTCGGTGAGGTTGGCGAGCCGCTCGTCGCCCTTGGCGGTGCCGCCGTCGCGGAGCCGCGCCAGCACGCGGGCGGTGGCCACGGGATCCAGCAGCGACTTCCCGGCGGCGACGTCCCGTACCGCGTTGAGCAGTTCGTCGCCGCGGATCGCCTTGAGCACATAACCCGACGCGCCGGCCATGATCGCGTCGAAAAGGGCCTCGTCATCGGCGTACGAGGTGAGCATCAGGCATTTGATGTTCTCGTCCAGCGAACGGACCTCCCGGCACACCTCCACGCCGCTGCCGTCCGGCAGCCGCACGTCGAGCACCGCCACATCGGGACGCGTCGCCGGGATCCTGACCAGGGCGTCGGCGGCCGTACCCGCCTCGCCGACCACCTCGATGTCGGACTCGACGGAGAGCAGCTCATGGACGCCACGCCGGACGACCTCATGATCGTCGAGCAGAAATACCGTGATTTTTCCATCTTCGCGCACGGTCGCAGTCTCACATACTCGCCTCCTCTCCGCTCTTCCCAGCCGCTGATCCGCGGGATAACGTGCCGTTGTTCCGGCGGCCTGCGAGGCTGTTACCAGTGCTGTGACCAGCAGACCTTCCCGATTTTTTCGATTTACTTGGAAATCCAAGCAAAATCGCAGGTCAGATAGGGTTTCGCAGTTATGCGACGCACTGGGTAACGTGCCTATGACAGGGCGTTCGCCGGGGCACCTGTCACGCCTGTATCCCGGCCGAGCGGCACCCACCCCGTGCACGGGTCCGGACACAGGCGAGCCGCACTGGTCTCCCGGCAGACCCCGGGGGCCGGACCGACGGAGGAGCACGCACGTGACCGTGGAGAGCACTGCCGCCGCGCGTAAACCGCGACGCGCCAGTAAGCGGACCAGCGCCGCGAAGAAGCCGCAGAGTTCCGAGCCCCAGCTCGTGCAGCTGCTGACGCCCGAGGGCGAGCGCGTCGAGCACCCGGACTACAGCATCGACCTGAGCGCCGAAGAGCTGCGCGGTCTGTACCGGGACATGGTGCTGACCCGCCGCTTCGACGCCGAGGCGACCGCACTGCAGCGGCAAGGCGAGCTGGGCCTGTGGGCCTCGCTGCTGGGCCAGGAGGCCGCGCAGATCGGCAGCGGCCGGGCGCTGAACGACGACGACTACGTCTTCCCGACCTACCGTGAGCACGGCGTGGCGTGGTGTCGCGGGGTCGACCCCACCAACCTGCTGGGCATGTTCCGCGGGGTCAACCACGGTGGCTGGGACCCGACGGCCAACAACTTCCACCTGTACACGATCGTCATCGGCTCGCAGACGCTGCACGCCACCGGCTACGCCATGGGCGTCGCCAAGGACGGCGCGGACTCGGCCGTGATCGCGTACTTCGGTGACGGTGCCTCCAGCCAGGGCGATGTCGCGGAGTCGTTCACCTTCTCCGCCGTCTACAACGCACCGGTCGTGTTCTTCTGCCAGAACAACCAGTGGGCCATCTCCGAGCCCACCGAGCGCCAGACCCGCGTGCCGCTCTACCAGCGCGCGCAGGGCTACGGCTTCCCGGGCGTCCGGGTCGACGGCAACGACGTCCTCGCGTGCCTCGCCGTCACCCGCTCCGCGCTGGAGCGCGCCCGCCGCGGCGAGGGCCCGACCCTGGTCGAGGCGTTCACGTACCGCATGGGCGCCCACACCACCTCCGACGACCCGACGAAGTACCGGGCCGACGACGAGCGCGCCGCGTGGGAGGCCAAGGACCCGATCCTGCGGCTGCGCACGTACCTGGAGAACGAGAACCTCGCCGACGAGGCCTTCTTCACCGCGCTGGAGACGGAGAGCGAGACCCTCGGCAAGCGCGTGCGCGAGGTGGTGCGCGCGATGCCGGACCCGGAGCCGCTGTCCCTGTTCGAGCACGGGTACGCCGACGGCAACTCCCTCGTCGACGAGGAGCGCGCCCAGTTCGCCGCCTACCAGGCATCGTTCGCAGACTCCGCCGAGGAGGGCAAGTAGCCATGGCCGTGGAAAAGATGTCCATCGCGAAGGCGCTCAACGAGTCGCTGCGTCTGGCCCTCGATACCGACCCCAAGGTCCTCATCATGGGTGAGGACGTCGGAAAGCTCGGCGGTGTCTTCCGGATCACCGACGGCCTCCAGAAGGACTTCGGCGAGGAGCGGGTGATCGACACGCCGCTCGCCGAGTCCGGCATCGTCGGCACCGCGATCGGCCTGGCCCTGCGCGGCTACCGCCCGATCGTCGAGATCCAGTTCGACGGCTTCGTCTTCCCGGCGTACGACCAGATCGTCACGCAGCTCGCCAAGATGCACGCCCGCGCGCTCGGCAAGATCAAGCTGCCGGTCGTCGTCCGTATCCCGTACGGCGGTGGCATCGGCGCGGTCGAGCACCACAGCGAGTCGCCCGAGGCGCTCTTCGCGCACGTGGCAGGACTCAAGGTGGTCTCTCCGTCCAACGCGAGCGACGCCTACTGGATGATGCAGCAGGCCGTGCAGAGCGATGACCCGATCATCTTCTTCGAGCCGAAGCGGCGTTACTGGGACAAGGGCGAGGTCGACACCGAGTCCATCCCCGGACCGCTCCACAAGGCCGTCACCGTCCGCGAGGGCGGCGACCTGACGCTCGTCGCGTACGGGCCGATGGTCAAGGTCTGTCTGGAAGCGGCCGCGGCCGCGCAGGAGGAGGGCAAGTCGGTGGAGGTCCTGGACCTGCGTTCGATGTCGCCGATCGACTTCGACGCCATCCAGACGTCGGTCGAGAAGACCGGCCGGCTCGTCGTCGTCCACGAGGCGCCCGTCTTCTACGGCTCCGGCGCGGAGATCGCCGCACGCATCACCGAGCGCAGCTTCTACCACCTGGAAGCGCCGGTGCTCAGGGTCGGCGGCTACCACGTGCCGTATCCGCCGGCCCGGCTGGAGGACGAGTATCTGCCGGGCCTGGACCGGGTGCTCGACGCCGTCGACCGCTCGCTCGCGTACTGAGGGACAGGGATCGTGACGACGATGACACAGACGTCCGCTCGCTTCCGCGAGTTCAAGATGCCCGACGTGGGCGAGGGGCTCACCGAGGCCGAGATCCTCAAGTGGTTCGTCCAGCCCGGTGACACGGTCACCGACGGCCAGGTCGTGTGCGAGGTCGAGACGGCGAAGGCGGCGGTGGAGCTGCCGATCCCGTTCGACGGCGTGGTGCACGAGCTGCGGTTCGGCGAAGGTACGACGGTCGATGTCGGCCAGGTGATCATCACGGTGGATGTGGCGCCTGGCAGCGATGAGGAGGCTCCGGTTCCGGCTCCGGTCCAGGAGCCGGTGGAGGAGCCCGCTTCGTCCGACGAGCCGAAGGGCCGTACGCCGGTCCTGGTCGGCTACGGGGTCGCGGAGTCCTCGACCAAGCGCCGCCCGCGCAAGGGGGCCGCTGCTCCGGAGGCGGCTGCGGTGGCGGCGGCGGTCCAGGCGGAGCTGAACGGCCACGCGTCGCCGGCGCCTGCTGTTCCGGAGGCTCCGGTCGGCCGCCCGCTGGCGAAGCCGCCGGTACGGAAGCTGGCGAAGGACCTGGGGATCGACCTGGCGACGGTGGTGCCGACCGGCAAGGACGGCATCATCACCCGCGAGGACGTGCACGCGGCGGCGGCTCCGGCGGAGGCCGTGGCTGCGGCGGCTCCGGCTCCTTCCGTGTCCGAGCCGGTGGCGGCCGCTGTGGAGGTCACTGCCTCCGCGCGCGAGACCCGCATCCCGGTCAAGGGCGTCCGCAAGGCGATCGCGCAGGCGATGGTCGGCTCGGCCTTCACCGCGCCGCACGTCACCGAGTTCGTGACGGTCGACGTGACGCGCACGATGAAGCTGGTGGCGGAGCTGAAGGAGGACAAGGAGATGGCGGGGGTGCGGGTCAACCCGCTCCTGATCATCGCCAAGGCCCTCCTGGTCGCGATCAAGCGGAACCCCGAGGTCAACGCGGCCTGGGACGAGGCCAACCAGGAGATCGTGCAGAAGCACTACGTGAACCTGGGCATCGCGGCGGCCACGCCGCGCGGTCTGATCGTGCCGAACATCAAGGACGCGCACGACAAGACGCTGCCGCAGCTCGCGACGGCGCTCGGCGAGCTGGTGACCACGGCGCGGGACGGCAAGACGTCTCCGGCGGCGATGGCCGGCGGCACGGTGACGATCACCAACGTCGGCGTCTTCGGCGTCGACACCGGTACGCCGATCCTGAACCCGGGCGAGTCCGCGATCCTGGCGGTCGGCGCGATCAAGCTCCAGCCGTGGGTGCACAAGGGCAAGGTGAAGCCGCGGCAGGTCACCACACTGGCCCTGTCGTTCGACCACCGCCTGGTCGACGGCGAGCTCGGCTCCAAGGTGCTGGCGGATGTGGCGGCGATCCTGGAACAGCCGAAGCGCCTGATCACCTGGGCGTAGCGTTTTGCCGGTGGGCCCGTACGCGGTCGCGTACGGGCCCACCGCCATGTCCACGGCCTGCTCACCGTACGGAGAGCTCGGCGAACACGCTCTTGCCGACGGTCCGGGGCTCGACGCCCCACCGGTCGGCGAGCTGAGCGACGATCAGGAGCCCGCGCCCGTAGCAGTCATCGGAGTCGGGCTGCCGGAGGCAGGGCAACCGCTCCCCGCGCGGATCGCTGACGGCAACCCGGAGGATGAACTCGGTAAGCGTGAGGTGGACCCGGAAGAGGCGTCCCCGGATGGCGCCGTGGAGCAGGGCGTTGGTGGCCAACTCGCTGACGATCAGGGCCGCGTCACCGGCCATTCCCGGGTGCCCCCACTGCAGAACCATCCGAGCGGCCCGATGCCGGCTGAGCGAGACGGCACGAGCGGTGGGCGTGTAGTCGACCCGATCCTCGCGGAGGACGGGCTCGGGGGCGGGGGCTGAGGTCTCCTGGGCTGCGGTCATGGTCGCGTGCCTCCGGGGTGGGATGGGCGGTGGCTGTGCCGCGGCTGCGCCTGGGCAGGGCGGTGCGCTTCCGCCGTGACGGCTCCGCTGTGCTAGCGGCGGAACACTGACGGTAGCGGCACGATCGCATGTGCAGCAATAAGTTCGGGCAGAAAATTCTCTGCGCTAGTTGGTGTTCGAAGGGGAGAGGTCCCAGACTTGGGCCACTCGGCGGAGGGAATGCAGCGTGGCAGGCAACAGTCCTGATCGAGGCCGGACAGTCTCTACGGTGCTGGGACGCCGTCTCGGCGGTGAGTTGCTCCGGATGCGGGAGGCGCACGACATGCGTCAGTCGCACGCGGCGGATGCGTTGACGGCGTCGGTCGCCAAGGTTGCCAAGATCGAGCGGGGCCTCGTACCGATACGGGACCCTGATATCCGGGCCCTGTGTCATCTGTACGGTGAGGTTGATGCCGGTGCCATCGACAGGCTCTTGGCTCTGGCGAAGGCAGATCGCGAGCGCCGCAAAGCGAGTGGCTGGTGGAACCAGTACCCGGGGCTTGAGTCCATGGTCGAGTATGTGGCGTTGGAGGACATCGCCAGCAGTCTGCGAACTTGGCAACTCGCCATTGTGCCTGGCTTGTTGCAGACGCCCGACTATGCGAGGGCCTTGGCGGTGGGGAACGGCTCCTGGGAGGATCCTGACGAGATCGAACCCTTCGTCGAGGCTCGGATGGCACGACAGGTTCGATTGACCGGTGACCGTCCGCTGGAGCTGTGGGCGGTGATCCATGAAAGTGCTCTGCGCCAACTGGTGGGAGGGCGTCAGGTGATGAGAGAGCAACTCGGCCACCTGCTGGACATGGCTCGGCAGCCGAACGTGAAGCTGCAGGTCGTGCCCTACCTGGCGGGTGCTCACCCCGGAATGACGAGCGCCTTCACCATCGTGTCGTTCGCTGACCCCGGAGCGCTTGATGTGGTCCACATGGATACGACATCGAGCACGCTCTGGCTGGAGAGCGATAATGATGCCGACCACCACGTCAGACTCTTCGACCGCATCACGCGGCTGAGCCTGGCGCAGCGCAACTCGGTCAGACTGGTCGATGGCATTCTCAAGGAGTTGTAGGCCCTGTGCCCGCGTACAAATTCGTCAAGTCCAGCTACAGCGGCGGCAACGCTGGACAGGAGTGCGTGGAAGTTGCCCGCAACATCCCCCGCACCGTAGCCGTCCGCGACTCCAAGCGCCCCGGTGGCCCTGTCGTCACCCTCGCGCCCGCCGCCTGGGGCGCCTTCACGGCCGACCTGCGCCGACAGCAGCCGTAGGCCGGTACGCCGTACGCACGGCAAGGGGCCCGGCCCGCACACACCGTGCGGGCCGGGCCCCTTAGCCGTACAACGCCTGCGGGTTACTTCTTGAACCCGTAATCCATGAGCTTCTTCGCGTCGGCCATGCGGTTCGCCTCGGAGGACGACGTGAGCACCGTACCGATGACCGTCTTGCCGTTGCGCGTCGCGGCGAAGACCAGGCAGTACTTCGCGGTCGGGCCGGAACCCGTCTTCACGCCGAGCGCGCCGCTGTAGGTGCTGAGCATCTTGTTGGTGTTGGTCCACGACATGTAGCGGTAGCCACCGCTCTTCGTGGTGACCTTCTGCTTCGTCGACTTGGTCTTGACGAGCGCCCGGAACGTGGCGTTCTTCATCGCCTGGCGGGCGATGAGCGTCAGGTCGCGCGGGGTCGAGTAGTTCTTCCCACTGCTTATACCGTCGAACGAGTCGAAGTTGGTGTTCTTCAGCTTGAGGCTCTTGGCCGTGGTGTTCATCTTGCCGATGAACGACTTCACGCGGGTCGCACGCGTGGAGCCGGTGCCGAACTTGTCGGCCAGCGCGTACGCGGCGTCGCAGCCGGACGGGAGCATCAGGCCGTAGAGGAGCTGGCGGACGGTGACCTTGTCGCCGACGATGAGCCGGGCGGACGAGGCGTTCTTCGAGACGATGTAGTCGCTGTACGCCTTCTGGACCGTGACCTTGGTGTTGAGGTTCACATTCTTCTGCTGGAGCACCACGAGCGCGGTCATGATCTTCGTGGTGGATCCGGTGGAGCGGCGGGTGTCCGCGGCCTTGCCGTAGAGCGACGTGCCGGTGCCGCTGTTCATCACGAAGCCGCCCTTGGCGACGATCGTCGGAGCCGGCGGCGCCGTGGCGGCCTGCGCCGTCGAAGCGAAGGCGCTACTCGCCAGCACCGCACCCGCGGTGAGAGCCACGGTGCTCGTGATGGTCACGCGATTGATGCGCTTGATCCCGATTTTCAACTGAACGCTCCAAATGCCCCTGATGTGCGGCCACATATGGGTGCCGCTCGGTGGTGAGACTCCTGGGACGGGCCAATGGATGCGTGCCGGACGGGTGAATTTGCGCAGCCTTGACCCTGGGCCCGTTCGTACGGCTACGCCGTCTGACGACCGGTCAACAGCCACCGGTTTCCGCGGGGGTGCGGCACGTACAGCCGGGCCGGCAACTGCACGCCTCCGCCTCGGCTTCCGAAAGGCCGGCGGAGTCCACCATCGCGGCGGCCGGCGCGCAACAGCCCTTGCCTTGCCAGGCGTCGCGGCCCTCCTTGAGCGCGATGACGGCGATGGCGAGGGCGGCGACCGGATCGGCCCACGACCAGCCGAGTGCGGCGTTGAGGAGGAGGCCGACGAGGAGGACGGCGGAGAGGTACGTGCAGAGCAGGGTCTGCCGGGAGTCCGCGACGGCGGAGGCGGAGCCGAGTTCGCGGCCCGCCCGACGCTGCGCGGCCGACAGGAACGGCATGACCGCCAGGGAGAGGGCCGCGATCACGATGCCGGTGAGGGAGCGATCCGCTTCGCCGTCGCCCGCCAGCGCCCGGACCGCGTCGACGGAGACGTATGCGGCGAGCGCGAAGAACGAGACGGCGATGATCCGCAGGGCGGCCTTCTCGCGGGCCTCGCGCACCGCGTGGTCGCGGGCGGAGAACTGCCAGGCGACGGCGGTGGCCGAGGAGACCTCGATGACGGAGTCCAGACCGAAGCCGACCAGGGCGCTGGAGGAGGCGATCGTTCCGGCGGTGAGGGCGACGACCGCCTCGATGGCGTTGTACGCGATGGTCGCGGCGACCAGCAGCCGTATGCGGCGGGCCAGTGCGTCGCGGCGGGTCGGGGCGAGGGTCAGGGGTGTCGCGGTCATCGGTCAGCAGCACCCTTCCGTCGCGGCGTCCGCGCAGGTGCGCTCGGTCTCCACGGCCACCACGGCGGTGCGCAGGTTGTCCAGGGCGTCGCCGAGGCGTTCGTCGGCCAGCTCGTAGCGCGTCCGGCGGCCGTCCGGAACGGTGACGACGAGTCCGCAGTCGCGCAGGCAGGCCAGGTGGTTGGAGAGCCGGGTGCGCGAGATGCCCAGGGCGTCGGCGAGATCGGAGGGGTACGCGGGAGCCTCGCGGAGCGCGAGCAGCAGGCGGCAGCGGATCGGATCGGCGAGCGCACGGCCGAACCGTGCGAGCACCTCGATGTCGGGAGCGACAGTCATCATGAAGTGGACAGTACAGCTCATCATGAATTCAGGGGATCATGGATCGTCGAGTTCTGGCTCGGCCTTGCCCGGGTCCAGAATCCGGACGCTCCTCCTTCATGCGTGCATGTTGTATCTATGCTGTGCGCATGCCTGCCGCAGCCACCGCTCCCGCACAGCCGACGACCACCTCTCTCAAGCAGCCGCCCGCCGCCGAGCGTGTCTACGCGCACATCAAGGAGGCGGTTCTGGACCGTCGCTACGAGGGCGGGACGCTGCTCACCGAAGGAGGGCTCGCGGATGCGGTAGGGGTGTCGCGGACGCCGGTACGGGAGGCGTTGCTGCGGCTGGAGGTCGAGGGGCTGATCAAGCTCTATCCCAAGAAGGGCGCCCTTGTGCTCGCCGTCTCCGCGCAGGAGATCAAGGACGTGGTGGAGACCCGGCTGCTGGTCGAGGAGTTCGCGGCGCGTAAAGCTGTTCCCGCGTCACCTCAGTTGATCGCGCGGCTCGAACAGCTCCTGGAGGAGCAGCGGCAGCTGGCGGAGGTCGGAGATCTGGCGGAGGTCGCCGTCAAGGACCGGTGTTTCCACGCCGAGATCGTCAAGAACGCCGGCAACGAGATCCTCTCGCGCCTCTACGACCAGTTGCGCGACCGCCAGTTGCGGATGGGCGTCGCGGTGATGGAGGCGCATCCGGGCAGGATCGAGGCCAACATCACCGAGCACAGCGAGCTGCTGGAGGCGATCCGCGGCGGCAACGCCGAGGAGGCCGCGCAGGTCGTGCGGCGCCATGTCAGCCGCGTACGGGTGCTGGTGCGGGGTGAGGACCGGTGAGCTCGGCCGCCGCGCCATCCCTCCCGCTGCCCGGCGATCCACCCGGAGGGCGGCGCGCCGCCTGGGTGTGGGGCATCGGCGTCGCCGTCTACTTCGTCGCCATCATCTTCCGTACGAGCCTGGGTGTGGCCGGTCTCGACGCCGCCGACCGGTTCGACGTCAACGCCTCGGCCCTCTCGACCTTCTCCATCCTCCAGCTCCTCGTCTACGCGGGCATGCAGATACCCGTGGGGCTGATGGTCGACCGGCTCGGCACCAAGCGGGTCCTCACCATCGGGGCCGTCCTGTTCACGGTCGGCCAGCTCGGGTTCGCGCTCTCACCGTCGTACGGCATGGCGCTCGCCGCACGCGCTCTGCTCGGCTGCGGTGACGCGATGACGTTCATCAGCGTGCTCCGGCTCGGCAGCCGCTGGTTCCCGGCCCGGCGCGGGCCGCTGATCGGCCAGGTCGCGGCGCTCTTCGGGATGGCGGGCAACCTGGTCTCCACGCTCTTCATCGCGCGGGCCCTGCACAGCTTCGGCTGGACGACGACCTTCGTCGGCAGCTCGCTGGCCGGGGTCGCCGTGCTCGTCCCGCTGCTCCTGTTCCTCAAGGACCATCCCGAAGGCCACGAGCCGCCGCCCGCCGAACACGCGGGCGGTACGTATGTGCGCAAGCAGATCGCGGCCGCCTGGCGGGAACCGGGCACGCGGCTCGGGATGTGGGTGCACTTCACCACGCAGTTCCCGGCGATGGTGTTCCTGCTGCTCTGGGGAATGCCGTTCCTGGTGGAGGCGCAGGGACTGAGCCGGGGGACGGCGGGCACGCTGCTCACGCTGGTGGTGCTCTCCAACATGGTGGTGGGGCTCGTCTACGGGCAGATCATCGCCCGCCACCACGAGGCGCGGGCTCCCATCGCGCTGGGCACGGTCGCGACGACGGCGCTTCTCTGGGCCTGTGCGATCTTCTATCCGGCCGACCACACACCGCTCTGGCTGCTGACCGTCCTGTGCGTGGTGCTCGGCGCCTGCGGACCCGCCTCCATGGTCGGCTTCGACTTCGCCAGGCCCGCCAATCCGCCGGAGCGTCAGGGCACCGCGTCGGGGATCGTCAACATGGGCGGGTTCATCGCCTCCATGACGACGCTGTTCGCCGTGGGCGTGCTGCTGGACACCACGGGCGGCAACTACCGGATCGCCTTCGCCTCGGTCTTCGTCCTGGAGGCGCTCGGCGTCACGCAGATCCTGCGGCTGCGCCGCCGTGCGGCGGTCAGGGAACGCGACCACCATGTGGTGAGCCGGGTGGAGGCCGTGCACGTACCGGCGTAGGCCTCTGCGGTACGTCGTGCTCGGCGGCGCGCCCGCCCGTCCGTGAACTCCGGGGCGGGCGCCGCCGAGAAAGCCGGAATTACGGGGTGACGGCGAAGTGGTCCAGGATCGCGGCGGCCAGCTCCTGATCGCCTTCGGCCTTGATCCGGTCGGCCACGGCCGCCGGACGGACCCGGCCGCAGGCGAGGCGTACGTACGTCTCCCAGTCCATCGAGAGCGTCACGGCCGGGCCGAGCGACGGCGAACCGTCTATCGAACCGCGGCCCTCCGCGTCGACCCGCACCGTCCGCAGGAACTCCACCGGGCCGTGCACGTCCAGCACCACCGCCGAGTTGGCCGGCGCGCCCGCGTCCTTGGCGACCACCTTCGGCAGCGCGGCGAGCAGGACGTCCCGGGTGATGTGCGCGCCGGGGGAGTCGAGGTTGCCCGGCTGACCGAGCGTCGTCCGCAGGTCCTGCTCATGCACCCAGACGTCGAAGGCCCGCATGTTGTACGCCACTTCGAGGGTCTGCTCGGCGCCGAGGGGCGCGCGGACCGTGGTCTCGGGAGCGCGGGACTCGTTGCGGAGCTGGCGGGCGCGGCGGATGAGGACGTACTCCAGCTCGGACGTCATCTCCGGAGCGGTGTGGTGGCGCCGGACGTCGACCTGCATCTCCATGTAGCGCGCGAAGTCGCTCTGTACGTGGTAGAGGTCGCGCGGCAGCGTATGGATGGGCCGCGGGTCGCCGAGCATCTCGCACTCCATGCCGATGACGTGCGACACGATGTCCCGCACCGACCATCCGGGGCACGGCGTGCGGCGGTTCCACTCCCCCTCCGCGAGTGGCTTGACCAGGTCGGCTATCGCTTCGATGGAGTGAGTCGCGGAGTCGGCGTAGGTCTGGAGGCTGGGATGGACGGTCACGGGACCCCTCGGCGGTTCTTCGGTGCATGGGCTGGAGAGCAGGGTGTGCCGACGGGCGGGCCGGCACGGACGACGCTGTCGCGGGCTGCGGGCTGCGGGCTACGTGGAGGTTCAGTCGCTTGGGACCGACCGGAACATGGGGGGCGGCGTCGCGGGGCTGGTCACGCGCATCTGCGGCGTTGTCGTCAATCACCATGGCTCCGCCATGCCTCAATCCTCCGCCTTGCAGCTGCACGCGTCCAGCCCCGCTCCTTCTCCCACCCCCCATGTTCCGGTCGGTCCAAGTTACGCTGCGAGCAGGCACCCCGGCAGTGCTTTCGTGTGACGATCGTAGGCCCGTGTTGACGGCTCGAATGCCAGGACGGTGGTAGTGTGCGCGCCTCCCTCATCCAGATCGCAGTAGACCCGGACGAATCCGTCGAGTCCCGCCGCGAGCGAGCGGCCTCTCTGGTGGTCGGCCAGCGCGGCTCCGACCTGGTGGTCCTTCCCGAACTCTGGCCGGTCGGCGCGTTCGCCTACACCGTGTTCGAGCAGGAGGCCGAGCCGCTCCAGGGCCCGACCCACGAGGTGATGGCCGAGGCGGCCGCCGAGGCCGGGGTCTGGCTGCACGCGGGATCGTTCGTGGAGCGCGCGGCGGACGGCACTCTCTACAACACCGCGCTCGTCTTCTCGCCGGACGGTGAGCGCGCGGCGGTCTACCGCAAGATCCACCGCTTCGGCTTCGACAAGGGCGAGGCGGTGATGATGGGCGCCGGCGACGAGCTGGTGACCGTCGCTCTGCCGCAGACCACGCTGGGTCTGGCCACCTGCTACGACCTGCGCTTCCCGGAGCAGTTCCGCGGGCTCGTCGACGCGGGCGCCGAGACGCTCGTCGTGTCGGCGGGCTGGCCCGAGCGCCGCCGCGCGCACTGGACGCTCCTCGCGCAGGCCCGCGCCGTCGAGAACCAGGCGTACGTCCTCGCGCTCGGCACCTCGGGCACCCACGCCGACATCCCGCAGGCCGGTCACAGCATCGTCGTCGACCCCTGGGGCGAGGTGCTCGCCGAGGCCGGCGCGGACGAGGAGATCCTCACCGTGGAGTTCGACCCGGCGAAGGTCGGCGCGACGAGGGAGCAGTTCCCGGCGCTGAAGGACCGCCGCCTGGGGCTCGCGCCGCCGGTCTGAGGTCCGCCCGCATGGGGGCCGTCGTGCATGGGGCCGCCCGCACCGGGACCGTCGCGTACGGAGCTGGGGCGCTTGGGGGCCGGGGCGTTTGCCTACAGTGAGCGCCATGACCCAACCGGGCAGTGCCGAATCGACGTTGCTCCGTGGCATGGCGATCTTCGCCGCCGTGGTCACGGTGGTCCTCTACCTCTTCGGCGTCCTGCTCGTCGGTTTGGCGGCCGGCCAGGTCGGATCGGGAACGGACTCCACGCCGATGCACCTGTGCCGCGACGTGCCGGAAGGCGCTCGGGTGGACGCGCAACAGGTGCAGTTCATGCCGCCGCGCGTCCGGTGCCGCACCACCGACGGCCGGGAGTTCACCGGTGGCGTGCCGTCCTGGCTCAACCCCACGCTCGCGGTGACCTTCGCGGCCACCGTCGTCCTCTCCGCCGCCGCCTTCGTCCAGGCGGACCGGCGAGCGGCAGCACGCACCTGACCCACGGTCGGCCCTGTTTCACGTGAAACAGCCTGTTTCACGTGAAACAACGAACTCCCGCACCCGCCAAGGCGATCAGTCCTCGCTCTCCTTGTCCGCCAGCACGATCACGCACATCGCCACGGCGAGCAGCAAGGAGACATCCGCGTCCTCCCGGACCACGTCGATGCCGTAGGTGTCCCGGAGCGTCAGCCAGCGCCGCGAGATCTGGGCCAGCAGCTCACCGTCGTACTCGATGGCGAACTCGCGGTCCAGGATCTTGCCGCTGACATCCATCTCCGTACCGTCCACCAGGGTCACCCGGTAGTGGTTGCGGAGCAGCGAGAGCCGCTTGCGCTTGACCTTGGCCAGCTCCTCGCCGCCGCGCTCGATGAGCATCGTGTCGCGCAGGCTGACCAGCTTCTGGCGCAGCTCTACGAGGACCCGGCCGTCGGCGTCCTTCAGCTCGAAGGTGTCGCGGAGCCGCATGGCCTTGCCGTCGACCAGGAAGACCTTGCGGCCCTCGGTGTCCTCGATCCAGTAGTCGTCACCGATGGAGAACAGGCGCTCACGTACGAGGAGTCTCATGCGACACAGGTTCCCCCGGCCCCCGGCGGAATGCGCGCAGGCGGTGGCGGTGTTGACTGGTGGCATGGCAACACGTGCACGCGTCCGCGCTCCCGAACTCATCGGCAAGGGCGGCTGGCTCAACACAGGCGACCGGCAGTACACCCTCTCCGAGCTGCGAGGACGCATCGTCATCCTCGATTTCTGGACCTTCTGCTGTGTGAACTGCCTGCATGTCCTTGATGAGCTGCGGGAGCTGGAGGAGAAGCACCGCGACACCGTGGTGATCATCGGTGTCCACTCGCCGAAGTTCGTCCACGAGGCCGAGCACCAGGCCGTCGTCGACGCCGTCGAGCGGTACGAGGTCCACCACCCGGTGCTCGACGACCCTGAGCTGGCCACCTGGAAGCAGTACGCCGTACGGGCCTGGCCGACGCTCGTGGTCATCGATCCCGAGGGCTATGTCGTCGCTCAGCACGCCGGCGAGGGCCATGCGCACGCCATCGAGAAGCTGGTCGCGGAGCTGGAGGCCGAGCACGGCGCCAAGGGCACGCTCCGCCGTGGCGACGGCCCGTACGTGGCGCCGGAGCCGGTCGCCACGCATCTGCGCTTCCCGGGCAAGGCGCTGCTCCTGCCGGACGGCGGCTTCCTGGTCTCCGACACCACCCGGCACCGCCTGGTCGAGTTGGACGCGGACGGCGAGACCGTACGCCGCCACTTCGGCACCGGTGAGCGCGGCCTGCACGACGGCGGCCCGGACGAGGCCCGGTTCAGCGAACCGCAGGGCCTCGCCGTCCTTCCGGACGGCCGCGTCGCCGTCGCGGACACCGTCAACCACGCCATCCGCGCCCTGGACCTCACGACCGGCGTGGTCACGACTCTCGCCGGCACCGGCCGCCAATGGTGGCAGGGAACACCGACCAGCGGTCCGGCCCGCGAGGTGGACCTCTCCTCACCGTGGGACCTGGCCTGGTTCGGCGACCGGCTCTGGATCGCCATGGCGGGCGTGCACCAGCTGTGGACGTACGACCCCGAGAACGGGACGGTACGCGTCGCCGCCGGGACCACCAACGAGGGCCTGGTCGACGGGCCGGCCGCCGAGGCCTGGTTCGCGCAGCCGTCCGGGCTCGCGGTCTCCGCCGACGGTGAGCGGCTCTGGGTCGCCGACTCCGAGACCTCCGCGCTGCGCTGGGTCGACCGGGACGAGCACGTGCACACCGCCGTCGGCACCGGCCTCTTCGACTTCGGCCACCGCGACGGCGCCGCCGCCCAGGCGCTCCTCCAGCACCCGATCGGCGTGACCGCGCTGCCCGACGGGTCCGTGGCGGTCTCGGACACGTACAACCACGCGCTGCGCCGGTACGACCCCGCCACCGACGAGGTCACCACGCTCGCCACCGACGTCCGCGAGCCCAGTGACGCCGTGCTGGTCGACGGCGACCTGGTCGTCGTCGAGTCGGCCCGCCACCGCCTGACCCGCCTCCGCCTGCCGGAGGAGGCGGTACGCGTCGCCGAGCAGGCGCACCGCACTCAGCGCGCCGCCACCGAGATCGCGCCGGGCACGCTCCGCCTCGACGTGGTCTTCCAGGCACCGGCCGGCCAGAAGCTGGACACCCGGTACGGCCCGTCCACCCGCCTGCTGGTCTCCGCCACTCCGCCCGAGCTGCTGGCCGAGGGTTCGGGCGCGGGCACGGACCTCGGGCGCGACCTGGTCCTCGCGGACGGGGTCACCGAAGGCGTGCTGCACGTCTCCGCGATGGCGGCGTCCTGCGACGACGACCCGGCCAACGAGTATCCGGCCTGCCATGTCCACCAGCAGGACTGGGGCGTCCCGGTCCGTGTGACGGCTCAGGGAGCGGCCCGGCTGCCGCTGGTGCTGGCAGGCATGGACGAGCAGGGCTGACGTCGTAGCGACCGACGGGCGGGCAAGGCATGAGCCTTGCCCGCCTCGGTCAGTGGTAGCGCTGCTCGTCGTCCTGGACGACCGTCGTGGTGGGCGGCATGATCATGCGACGACGGCGCGCGATGCTCATGTAGACGAAGACCCCGATGAGGCCGACGAGCATCATGATCCAGCCGACCAGGTCGACATTGACGGTGTCCACCTTCCAGTCGGTCGCGAACGCCAGAATCGCTCCACCACCGATCAGAAGAATGCATCCTCCGAGCCCCATGATTCCCGCCTCCTCGACGGTCCGGTGTATCCGGACCGGTTTCAGGAACTCGGGTACCCGCCCCGGTAACAACCATGTGCGGCCCGGTCGTTGAGACGCGGAGGGTTCAGTCCGTCAGGAACGCCGTGAGTGCGTTGGCCAGCAGATACGGGTCGTCAGCCCCGCACAGTTCCCGTGCGCTGTGCATCGAGAGGATCGCGACACCGATGTCCACGGTCCGGATGCCGTGCCGGGCGGCGGTGATCGGGCCGATCGTCGTACCGCACGGCATCGAGTTGTTGGAGACGAACGTCTGCCACGGCACGCCCGCCTTCTCGCAGGCGGCGGCGAACACCGCGCGGCCGCTGCCGTCGGTGGCGTACCGCATGTTGACGTTGACCTTGAGGATCGGCCCGCCGTTGGCGACCGGGTGGTGCGTCGGGTCGTGCCGCTCGGCGTAGTTGGGATGCACGGCGTGGCCGGTGTCGGAGGAGAGGCAGACCGCCCCGGCGAAGGCGCGGGCGCGGTCCTCGTACGTACCGCCCCGGGCGAAGACCGAGCGCTCCAGCACCGTGCCCAGCAGCGGCCCGTCGGCGCCGGTGTCGGACTGGGAGCCGTTCTCCTCGTGGTCGAAGGCAGCAAGCACGGGGATGTACGGGAGTTCGCCGTCGGGCAGTTCGGCGACGGCGGCCAGCGCGGCGGTCGCGGCGTGCACGGAGAGCAGGTTGTCCATCCGCGGCCCGGCGACCAGCTCACGGTCACGGCCCAGGTAGGACGGCGGCTCGATGGGGTGCGGCATGAGGTCCCAGCCGGTGACGTCCTCCGAGTCGACGCCCGCCTCCTCGGCGACGAACCGGATCAGGTCACCCTCGGCCACCTCGCCGAGGCCCCAGATCGGCTGCATGTGGCGCTGCCGGTCGAGCTTGAGGCCGTCGGTGTTGGCCGACCGGTCCAGGTGCACGGCCAGCTGCGGCACCCGCAGCAGCGCCCGGTCGATGTTGACCAGCCGGTCGGTGCCGTCCCGCAGCGAGATCCGCCCGGCCAGGCCCAGGTCCCGGTCGAGCCAGGTGTTCAGCAGCGTGCCGCCGTAGATCTCGACGGCGACCTGCCGCCAGCCGTGCGACTCGGTGTCCGGCAGCGGCTTCACCCGCAGGTTCGGTGAGTCGGTGTGCGCGCCGACGATCCGGAACGGCGTGTGCGCGGCCGCGCCCTCCGGCACGTACCAGGCGATGATCGCGCCGCCGCGGAGCACGTACTTCCCGCCGGCGCTCGCGTCCCAGGCGTCGGTCTCCGCGACCTGACGGAATCCGGCCACCCTTAGCCGGGCGGCCGCGTTGGCCACGGCGTGGTACGGGGACGGGCTCGCCGCCAGGAAGGACATCAGATCATCGGTGTGCGCACGGTCGAACCGGTGGCGAGAACTCATGGTCTTCACTGTATCGAGGCACCAGGGTCCGGAATCCGGTGACCGGCTGGGTGCTGCCCGGGGCTACAGCTCGTCGATCGCGGTCAGGTCTTGCCCTGACCACGACGACATCCGGCTCCGGGACGTTTCTCCTGCCCAGCACCACGGCCATTTCCCGACGCACGCGGAGACCGTTCGGGACGTGTTGCCGCAGCCCCTGCTCCAGCAGGTACATCGACAGCGTGTGGAAGGCGCGCTGTGGGCTGACGAAAACCAGGCTCCCGTCGATCAGCTCGGTGTGCGGCGGGAGGTCGAGCGTGAAGAAGTCGTCCTCTGTGTAGCCGTCCGGTGGCGGGACCGGCCAGCTGGAGCCGTTCGGCCGGCGGTACGGCGAGCGATCGGGCAGTTCCTCGGCGGTCATGGTCTCTCCCATGAACCGGATTGTGTGCCCAGCGTCCCGCGCACTCAGCTGATACGACAGCGCCGCCACCCGAACGAATTCCGGATGGCGGCGCGTGTTGATGAAACAGGAGAGCGATTCCTTAGAACGCGGCCTCGTCCAGCTCCATCAGGGAGTTGTCGACGTTCTCGGCGAGCGCGCGCTCGGCCGAGACGCCCGGCAGGATGTTCGCGGCGAAGAACTTCGCGGCGGCGATCTTGCCCTGGTAGAAGGCCACGTCCTTGGCGGAGGCGGTCGGCAGCTTCTCGGCCGCCACGGTCGCGCCCTTGAGGAGCAGGTAGCCGACGACGACGTCGCCGGAGGCCATCAGGAGGCGGGTCGTGTTGAGGCCCACCTTGTAGATGTTCTTGACGTCCTCGCCGGTCGCGGTGAGGTCGGTGATCATCGTGCCGACGATCGCCTCCAGGTCCACGGCCGCCTTGGCGAGCGAGTCCAGCGCGGGGGCCAGCTCCTCGTTGCCCTGGGCGCCCGCGAGGAACTTCTTGATCTCCTCGGAGAGCGTGTTGAGCGAGACACCCTGGTCGCGGACGATCTTCCGGAAGAAGAAGTCCTGGCCCTGGATGGCTGTCGTGCCCTCGTAGAGGGTGTCGATCTTGGCGTCCCGGATGTACTGCTCGACCGGGTACTCCTGGAGGTAGCCCGAGCCGCCGAACGTCTGGAGCGACTGCGCCAGCTGCTCGTAGGACTTCTCGGAGCCGTACCCCTTCACGATCGGGAGCAGCAGGTCGTTGAGGCCGTTGAGCGCCTTGGCGTCCTCGCCCGCGGCCTCCTTCTCCTGGATCGCGTCCTGGACGGTGGCCGTGTACAGCACGAGGGAGCGCATGCCCTCGGCGTACGCCTTCTGCGTCATGAGCGAGCGGCGCACGTCCGGGTGGTGCGTGATGGTGACCTTGGGCGCCGTCTTGTCCATGAACTGCGACAGGTCCGTGCCCTGGACGCGCTCCTTGGCGTACTCCAGCGCGTTCAGGTAACCCGTGGAGAGCGTGGCGATGGCCTTCGTGCCGACCATCATCCGGGCGAACTCGATGATGCGGAACATCTGGCGGATGCCGTCGTGCTTGTCGCCGATGAGCCAGCCCTTGGCCGGGTGGCGGTCGCCGAAGGTCATCTCGCAGGTGTTGGAGGCCTTGAGGCCCATCTTGTGCTCGACGTTCGTCGCGTACACACCGTTGCGCTCGCCCAGCTCACCGGTGGTCCAGTCGAAGTGGTACTTCGGGACCAGGAAGAGCGAGAGGCCCTTGGTGCCGGGGCCGGCGCCCTCGGGGCGCGCCAGCACGTAGTGGAGGATGTTCTCGGACATGTCGTGCTCGCCCGAGGTGATGAAGCGCTTCACACCCTCGATGTGCCAGGAGCCGTCCTCCTGCTGCACGGCCTTCGTCCGGCCGGCGCCGACGTCCGAGCCGGCGTCCGGCTCGGTCAGCACCATCGTCGAGCCCCACTGCTTCTCGACGGCGATCTCCGCGACCTTCTTCTGCTCCTCGGTGCCCTCCTCGAAGAGGATGCCCGCGAAGGCGGGACCGGAGGAGTACATCCACACGGCCGGGTTGGCGCCGAGCAGCAGCTCCGCGTAGCCCCAGATCAGGGAGCGCGGCGAAGTGGTGCCGCCGATCTCCTCGGGCAGGCCCAGGCGCCAGTACTCCGAGTCCATGAAGGACTGGTACGACTTCCTGAAGCTCTCCGGGACCGGCGCGGTGTTGGTCTCCGGGTCGAAGACCGGCGGGTTGCGGTCGGCGTCGGCGAAGGAGTCGGCGAGCTCGTTCTCCGCGAGGCGGGCGATCTCCTCCAGGATGCTCTTCGCGGTGTCGACGTCCATCTCCGCGAACGGACCGGTGCCGTACAGCTTGTCGCGCCCGAGCACCTCGAAGAGGTTGAACTCGATGTCGCGGAGATTCGACTTGTAGTGCCCCATGGGAAGGCTCCGTAATCAATAGCAGTGGCGCGCAGCGCCCCGGGGAGTGATGCGGGTCGGGCGACAGGCAGGCGGCGGTAGAGCGGTACGGCGTTCGGTACAGACAGACGCGGGTGTATCAGCTGACCTCTACGATGATGCTACCCGTCAGTAATAAGGCGCAACCCCTCAAGCCGTAGATGTGTCCGATTACTCTTTGCAGCATGTACGGCTACGACCAGAACCCTGGTGCTCAGCAGCAGATGGGTCAGATGGGCCAGATGGGGCAGATGGGCGGCGGCTACGGCGAGCAGCCGCTGTATCCCGAGCCCTCCCCGCCCTCCCTGGCCGACGCGGTACGGGCCTTCACCACCGGCTCCCTCTCCGCCGAGGACTTCCAGCAGATCTTCGCCACGTCGAAGGTCTACTGCCCGCGCGGCGACAACCCCGGCTTCCTGGCGCTGCACAACACGCAGCAGCCCGTGATCCCGATGTTCACCACGCTCAAGGAGCTGCGGCTCTACGCGGGCAAGGAGTCCAAGTACTTCGTGATCACCGGCGCCGAGGTGATCGACCTGCTGCCCACCGGATACGGCTTCGTCCTGGACATGGAGGGCGATCACCGGATGGTCTTCGACGCCAAGGCGGTCGAGCAGATGGTCGACTTCGCGATGCGCCGGATGTACGGGTAGAAGTTCCGGGTCCGCGGGTCGCCGACCTGCGGTCTTCTTGTACGGGTGAGGGCCTGCGCCACTTCCGGCGCGGGCCCTTGCTGTCGTCCGTAGCAGCGCTTGTGCGCCCTCCCGGGCGGGCCGGGAATGCCGCACGCCTTGCAGGATGTTCACCATTCAACTAAATTCATTCCACAAGACTCGCCCGGAGGTGGCTCCCATGCCCGCAGTGACCGTCGACAACCCGCTGACCCTGCCCAAGGTGGCCGCCTCGGGTGACGCCGTGGCCCGTCCCGTGCTCGCCGTCACCACGGCGCCGACGGGGTTCGAAGGCGAGGGCTTCCCGGTCCGCCGCGCGTTCGCGGGGATCAACTACCAGCACCTCGACCCGTTCATCATGATGGACCAGATGGGTGAGGTGGAGTACGCCGCCGGCGAGCCGAAGGGCACGCCCTGGCACCCGCACCGCGGCTTCGAGACGGTCACGTACCTGATCGACGGCACCTTCATCCACCAGGACTCCAACGGTGGTGGCGGCACCATCGAGAACGGCGACACCCAGTGGATGACCGCCGGGTCGGGGCTGCTGCACATCGAGGCGCCGCCGGAGTCGCTCGTGATGTCCGGCGGGCTCTTCCACGGCCTCCAGCTCTGGGTGAACCTGCCCAAGGCCGACAAGATGATGAACCCGCGCTACCAGGACATCCGCGGCGGCGAGGTCCAGCTCCTCGCCTCGCCGGACGGCGGCGCGCTGCTCCGGGTCATCGCCGGTGAGCTCGACGGCCACCAGGGCCCCGGCATCACCCACACCCCGATCACGATGATCCACGCCACCGTCCGGCCCGGCGCCGAGGTGACCCTGCCGTGGCGCGAGGACTTCAACGGACTCGCGTACGTCCTGGCCGGGCGCGGCACGGTCGGCGAGGAGCGCCGGCCGATCCGCCTCGGGCAGACCGCGGTGTTCGGCAGCGGCGGCTCGCTGACCGTCCGCGCGGACGAGAAGCAGGACGGGAACACTCCGGACCTGGAGGTCGTCCTCCTCGGCGGCCGTCCGATCCGGGAGCCGATGGCGCACTACGGGCCGTTCGTGATGAACAGTCAGGCCGAGCTGAAGCAGGCCTTCGAGGACTTCCAGGCCGGCCGCCTCGGCACGGTCCCGGCGGTCCACGGCATGTGAGGTGTCGGGCGGGGCCTCGCCGTGTGCGCCATGTGACGCGTCGGGCGAGGTCTCGCCATGCGCGGCGCGTGACGCCTCGGGCGGCCTTCTCTGACGGCTCGTCACCCGTGCGGTGTGCGTCGGCGGGCTCGGCGGCGCGGGCCGTGATCGGGTGGGAGGGTGCCCGCTTCCAAGCCCCTCCTGCCCGAAGGCGCCCGCCGCACGGCCGCCTGGTGCGGTGTCGTCCTGCTGGTCGTGGGGGTCGCCGCCGTCGGGATCTGGCTGGTCGTCGCCCTCAAGACGGCGGTCACGCCGGTGCTGCTGGCCCTCCTCGGCACCGCGCTGCTGGGCCCCGTACACCGCTGGCTCATCGCCCGCCGGCTCAACCGGTCGCTGGCCGCCGGGCTCACCTGCGCGGCGCTCGTCGCGGTGGTGGGCGGCGCCGGGTACATCGTGGTCACCGCCCTCATCGACTCCGGCGACCAGATCGTCCGCTCCCTGAAGGACGCCGGACAGTGGGTGATCGACCACCTGGACATCGGCGGCAACACCGATGTCGACAGCCTCGCCGAGAACGCCAGGAACCTGGTCGAGAAGTTCGGCGCGAGCGCCGCCGGCGGCCTGCTCAGCGGGATCAGCCTGGTCGGCACGCTGGTGGCGACCGGCGTCCTGGCGCTGCTGCTCACCTTCTTCTTCCTCCGCGACTCCGACCGGGCGGTGGACCTCGCGCACGCGGTGGCCCCGCGCGGCACCGGTGACCTGGTGGAGGCGATGGGCCGCCGGGCCTTCGAGGCCGTCGAGGGCTTCATGCGCGGCACCACGTTCATCGCGCTGATCGACGCCTTGTGCATCACGGTGGGCCTGCTGATCCTGGACGTGCCGGGAGCGGTGGGGCTGGGCGCGCTGGTCTTCGTCGGCGCCTACATCCCGTACCTCGGCGCCTTCCTCTCCGGCGCCGTCTCCGTGCTGGTCGCGCTGGCGGACCGGGGCTTCGTGATCGCGCTGTGGGCGCTGGGCGTGGTGCTCGCGGTCCAGGTGCTGGAGGGCCATGTGCTCCAGCCGGTGATCCAGAGCCGTACGGTGCAGATGCACCCGGCGATGGTCATGATCGCGCTGACGGCGGGCGCGAGCGTGGCAGGCCTGATGGGCATGCTGCTGGCGGTACCGATGTGCGCAGCGGCGTTCGGAGTCCTGGGCGAACTACGCAGGCGCTCGGGAGACGCCTCCAGCCCGTCCGGCGGCGACCGTCCCAGCCCGTCCGGCGCCTGAGGACACAACCCTCACTAGGGAGATCCCGCACGCCCGGAGTCCCGCACCCACCCGGGCCTAAACCCCCGCCCCGTCCTCCTCGTACAGCTCGAACCAGATCGACTTCCCCTCCCCCCGAGGATCCACCCCCCACGCATCAGCCAGCATCTCCATCAGCACCAGCCCCCGCCCACTGGACGCCATCTCCCCGGGCCGCCGTTTGTGCGGCAGCTCGTCGCTCGCGTCGGCCACCTCCACCCGCAGCCGCCGCTCTCCCCGGTCCCCGGAGACCTCCGCCGCCATCAACGCGTCGCCGTCCGTGTGGACCAGCACATTGGTGGCCATCTCCGAGACCATCAGGACCGCCGAGTCGACCTGCTCCGGGTCCTTCCAGTCGTGCAGCAGCTCCCGTACGAGCTGGCGGCCGACCGAGATCCGCTCCGGCTCGGCCTGCGCGATCGTCAGCACGCTGCGCCGGGCCGGCGTCTCCGGCGCCCGTACGCTCTCCCGCCGCAGCACCAGCACCGCGATGTCGTCCTCGCGGCGGTCCGCCAGCGGCCCGGTCGTGTAGTGCGAGGTCGGCCCGTGCACCGCCTGGACCAGGGCGTCCGCCATCTCCTCCAGGTCCTCGGTGGGCTCCTCCAGGACCGGGCGCAGCCTGCCCCAGCCGGTGGCCATGTCGTGGCCGCCGGTCTCGATCAGGCCGTCCGTGCAGAGCATGATCGTTTCTCCGGGCTCCAGGACGACCCGGGTCGTCGGGTAGTCGGAGTCCGTCTCGATGCCGAGCGGCAGCCCGCCGGCCGTCTGCCGGATCACCGCCGTGCCGTCGGCGCTCACCACCACCGGGTCCGGATGGCCCGCCCGCGCGATGTCCAGCGTTCCGGCGTCCGGGTCCACCTCGGCGTACAGGCAGGTCGCGAAGCGCGGCGCGGCGGGCTCGTCGTCGCCGGCCACCCCCTCGTACGCGTCGGTCAGCCCGGTGAGGAAGCGCGAGGCCCGCGCGAGCACGGCGTCCGGGCGGTGGCCCTCGGAGGCGTACGCGCGCAAGGCGATGCGGAGCTGGCCCATCAGCCCGGCGGCCCGGACGTCATGGCCCTGCACGTCGCCGATGACCAGCGCGATCCGGCCGTTGGGCAGCGGGATCATGTCGTACCAGTCGCCGCCCACCTGGAGCCCGCCGCCGGTCGGCACGTACCGCGCCGCCACCGTCATCCCCGGGATGTCCGGCCCCAGCGTCGGCATCATCGACCGCTGGAGCCCGAGCGACAGTTCCCGTTCGGTCTCCGCGACCCCGGCGCGGGCCAGCGCCTGCGCGAGCATCCGGGCGACCGTCGTGAGCACCGCGCGCTCGTCCGGCGAGAAGCCGACCGGGTGCTGGAACCCGGCCATCCACGCGCCCATCGTGCGGCCGGAGGAGACCAGCGGCAGGTAGGCCCAGGACTGCCGGCCGAAGCGGCGGGCGAGCGGCCAGGTGGCGGGGTAGCGGCGGCGGTACTCCTCGGGTGAGGGCAGGTAGATCGCGCGGCCCGTACGGACGACCTCGGCGGCCGGGTAGTCGGTGTCCAGGGGCATGTCGGTGAACGGGTCCTCGTCCGCCGCGCTCTGCCCGTGGTGGCCGATGATCGTCAGCCGCTCGCCGGCCGAGCCGAAGACCGCGAGGCCGTCCGGCGAGAAGCCGGGCATGGAGAGCGACGCGGCGACCCGCAGCACCTCCTCCGTGGACCGGGCCTCCGCCAGCGCCCGCCCGGCGTCCAGCAGGAACGCCTCCCGGGACCTGCGCCAGTCGCCGGTGATCGGCGTGTGGACGGCGTCCGTGGAGCCCGGCTGCGGCTCGGCCACCTCCTGGAGGGTGCCGATGAGCACGTAGTTCTCCCGGTCCCCGGCCGTCGCGACGACCGGCTTGGAGCGACTGCGTACGGTACGCAGCACCTTCCCGCGCTCGTCCACGATCCGCAGCCGGGCTTCTGCCAGGGTGCCCTCGGCGACGGCCAGGTTCACGACCCCGTAGATCTCGTTCCAGTCGACCGGGTGGAAACGGGAGCGCACCGCCGCCTCCCGGTAGCTGCCGGGCTCGGCGGGCAGGCCGAGCAGCCGGGCCGCCTCCGCGTCGAGCGTGACCGTGCCGGCTGCGTTGTCCCAGCGCCACAGGCCCGTCGCGATCGCGGCCAGGACGTCCTCGGTGCGCATTGCCCCACTTTAGGAAGATGTGCTCTCCGCGCGCCACCGAGAGGCGGCCGAGTGCGGGCCGCCGTCGAGGGCGGGCGGGAAAGCGAAATGAAGAGGCCCGGCGCCGGGCGGTAGCCTGGGGTGGCTCATTCCACCCCCAACCGCGAAGACTGGATGAACGACGATGCATCGGTACAGGTCCCACACCTGCGGCGAGCTCCGCGCCTCTGACGTCGGCACCGACGTCCGGCTGAGCGGCTGGCTGCACAATCGCCGAGACCTGGGCGGCATCCTCTTCATCGATCTGCGCGACCACTACGGTCTGGTGCAGCTCGTCGCCCGTCCCGGCACGCCCGGCAACGAGGCCCTGGCGAAGCTGACCAAGGAGACCGTCGTCCGCATCGACGGCAAGGTCTCCGCGCGCGGCGCCGAGAACGTTAACCCGGAGCTGCCGACCGGTGAGATCGAGATCGAGGTCACCGAGGTCGAGGTGCTCGGCGAGGCCGGCCCGCTGCCGTTCACGATCAACACCGAGGACGGCGTCAACGAGGAGCGGCGCCTGGAGTACCGCTTCCTCGACCTGCGCCGCGAGCGCATGCACCGCAACATCCTGCTGCGCTCGGCCGTGATCGCCTCCATCCGCTCCAAGATGGTGGCGCTCGGCTTCAACGAGATGGCGACCCCGATCCTCACCGCGACCTCTCCCGAGGGCGCCCGTGACTTCGTCGTCCCGTCCCGGCTGAACCCCGGCAAGTTCTACGCGCTGCCGCAGGCCCCGCAGCAGTTCAAGCAGCTGCTGATGATCTCGGGCTTCGACCGCTACTTCCAGATCGCGCCCTGCTTCCGCGACGAGGACGCCCGCGCGGACCGCTCGCCGGGCGAGTTCTACCAGCTCGACGTGGAGATGTCCTTCGTCGAGCAGGAGGACGTCTTCCAGCCGATCGAGAAGCTGATGACCGAGCTCTTCACCGAGTTCGGCAACGGCCGCGAGGTCACCTCGCCGTTCCCGCGCATCCCGTTCCGCGAGTCGATGCTGAAGTACGGCAACGACAAGCCGGACCTGCGTGCCAAGCTGGAGCTCGTCGACATCTCGGACGTCTTCGCCGACTCCGGGTTCAAGGCGTTCGCCGGCAAGCACGTCCGCGCGCTGCCGGTCCCGGACACCGCCGGACAGTCCCGCAAGTTCTTCGACGGTCTCGGTGAGTACGCCGTCGAGCACGGCGCCAAGGGCCTGGCCTGGGTGCGCGTGGGCGAGGACGGCACGCTGGCAGGGCCGATCGCCAAGTTCCTCACCGAGACCGACGTCAAGACGCTCACCGAGCGCCTCTCGCTGGTCCCGGGCCACGCGGTCTTCTTCGGCGCGGGCGAGTTCGACGAGGTCTCCAAGATCATGTCGGTCGTCCGGGTCGAGGCCGCCAAGCGCGCCGGCCACTTCGAGGAAGGCGTCTTCCGGTTCTGCTGGATCGTCGACTTCCCGATGTACGAGAAGGACGAGGAGACCGGCAAGATCGACTTCTCGCACAACCCCTTCTCGATGCCTCAGGGCGGCCTGGCCGACCTGGAGGAGAAGGACCCGCTCGACATCCTCGCCTGGCAGTACGACATCGTCTGCAACGGCATCGAGCTCTCCTCGGGCGCCATCCGTAACCACGAGCCCGAGCTGATGCTCAAGGCCTTCGAGATCGCCGGGTACGACCGCGAGACCGTCGAGCACGAGTTCGCGGGCATGCTCCGCGCGTTCCGCCTCGGCGCTCCGCCGCACGGTGGCATCGCGCCGGGCGTCGACCGCATCGTGATGCTGCTCGCCGACGAGCCCAACATCCGCGAGACGATCGCCTTCCCGCTCAACGGCAACGCCCAGGACCTGATGATGGGCGCGCCGACCGAGCTGGACGAGTCCCGGCTGCGCGAGCTGAACATCCAGCTGCGCAAGCCGGTCGCCGCGAAGGGCGCGGGCGCGTCGGAGAAGACCACTCAGGAGAAGCCCACCGACAAGTAGTCCGTACGGTCCCGCTCTGCGGATGTTTCACGTGAAACAGCCCCCGATCACCCGATCGGGGGCTGTTTCGTCGCGGGAGCGCGCGAGCCGGTGACCGGCGGGCGACGCGGTACAGCCGGATGGCCCCGGTTCGGATTCGGTCGCGCCGCGTCCGGCAAAGACTGGCACCGAGACACCTCTCTCGTACCCGACACACCTCTCTCGCACCGCGTGCCGTCCCGCCACGCCGTTCCGCCGTCACCCGAGGAGCCCGCCACCGTGTCCGTCCCGCTCCGCCCGCCCGCCCTGCTCGCCGCGCCACTCCTCGTCCTGGCCCTGCTCCTCACCGGCTGCACCTCCTCCGGCGCCACTCCCGCCACCGCCCCCGTAGGCGCTCCTGGACAGGGCGCCGCAGGCCCGGAGTCCGACGCCGCCTCCGTACGCCGCTCATCACCCTCCGCGGCGGAGGCGCCGAGCCCCGCGGAGATCCCGGGCCTCGGGCCGCAGACGCGGGCGGAGATCCCTGAGGAGGCCCGGCAGGCGTTCGTCGTCACCGGGGAGGACGAGGACGCCAACCGGTCCAGCGCGGTGCTCTACAGCCGCGAGGACCCGGCGGCGGGCTGGGCGCCGGTCGCCGGGCCGTGGGACGCGCACAACGGCATGGAGGGCTGGACGGACCACCACGTGGCCGGCGACCTGAGGTCCCCCAGGGGCGTCTACACGCTCACCGACGCGGGCGGCCGCCTCCCGGACCCGGGCGCGCTCCTCCCGTACGACGAGCACCCACGGTTCGCGGTGGACGGCGTGGGCTTCTTCGGTGAGCCGCTGGAAGGCTCCTTCGACTACGTCGTCGCGATCAACTACAACCGCACGGCAGGCGTCACCCCGCTCGACCGCACCCGCCCTCTGGGCCTCGGACGCGGCGGCGGCATCTGGATCCACGTCGACCACGGCGGCCCCACCCAGGGCTGCGTCTCCATCCCGGAGGAGCACATGGAGGATCTCCTGCGGACCCTGGACCCGGAGCTGAACCCGGTGATCGTGATGGGGGACGCGGAGACGCTGGGGCGGTGATCTGGCTGACGGGTGGGGATCCTTGGCCGTACGCTGAAGCTGTTCCCCGACACAAGTGACCCGGTGGCCCGGTGCAGGAGGAGGTCGTTGTGAGCGTGGTCGAGGACCGCGTCCTGACGCAGGACGTCTTCGAGGATCTGGCCCGTCACGCCATACGCGCGGAGGAGGCGCTGCGGCTGGAGTTCGTGAACGGGAAACTGGGGGTCAAGGCTGTGCCGGACGGGGACCAGGGGCGGATCATCGAGTGGCTGACGCGCCTGTGCATGCAAGCAGATCCGAACCGGTGGCTTTATCCCGACCAAGGTCTGCGCATCGAGGCGTATCGCAAGGGCAATGCCCGCCCCGACGGCAGCTTCGCCCGCAGCGGCACCTTCGCAGGCCAGGGCGAATGGGCGAGCCCCGACGACGTCCTCATGGTCGTCGAGGTCACCTCGTACGACGAGGACACCGACCGCCGTGACCGCGTCGAGAAGCCCCGCGCGTACGCCGAGACCGGCATCCCCGTCTACCTGCTGATCGACCGGGGCACCTGCGAGGTCAAGGTCCACTCGCAGCCCGACGGTGTGCGCTACGAGCAGGTCGTGACGGTGCCGTACGGCAAGACCGTCACGCTGCCCGACCCGGTCCGGATCGAGCTGGACACCGAGCCGCTCAAGAACTGGACGCGCTGACCCCGACGCGATACGCGAGGAGCCCGGGACCACATGCGGTGGTCCCGGGCTCCTCGCGTATGTACTACGCCGGCTTCTCCTCCAGGCGCGGGAACAGCACCGCGCCCTTCGTCACCGTGGCGCCGGCGGGCAGCGTGCCCCAGACGCCCGCGTCCTGGACCTTCTGGTCGGCCAGCGCGCCCAGGGACTCCTCGGCGCCCAGGGACTCCCAGAGGCGCTGCGAGGTCTCCGGCATCACGGCGTTCAGCAGGACCGCGACACCGCGCAGCGACTCGGCGGCCGTGTACAGGATGGTCGCCAGGCGGGCCTGGCCCTCCGGGGTGGTGTCCTTGGCCACCTTCCACGGCTCCTGCTCCGTGATGTAGCCGTTGACCTGCTTCACGAAGTCGAAGACCGCCAGGATGCCGGACTGGAAGTCCAGCTCCTCACCGATCTTCCGATCGGCGGTCGCCACCGCCTTCGCCAGGCCCTCCCGCACGGCCCGCTCGGCGTCACCGGCGGCCGTGGCCTCCGGCAGCGCGCCGCCGAAGTACTTGCCGACCATCGCCGCCACACGCGAGGCGAGGTTGCCGTAGTCGTTGGCCAGCTCGGAGGTGTAACGGGCGGAGAAGTCCTCCCAGGAGAACGAGCCGTCGCTGCCGTACGCGATGGCCCGCAGGAAGTACCAGCGGTACGCGTCCACGCCGAAGTGCGAGGTCAGGTCCTGCGGCTTGATGCCGGTCAGGTTGGACTTCGACATCTTCTCGCCGCCGACCATCAGCCAGCCGTTGGCGACGACCTTGCCGGGGAGCGGCAGGCCCTGCGCCATCAGCATCGCGGGCCAGATCACCGCGTGGAAGCGGAGGATGTCCTTGCCGATCAGGTGCACGTTCGCCGGGAACGTACCGTCGAACTTCTCCTGGTTGGCACCGTAGCCCACGGCCGTCGCGTAGTTGAGGAGCGCGTCGATCCACACGTAGATGACGTGCTTGTCGTCCCACGGCACCGGGACGCCCCAGTCGAACGTCGAGCGCGAGATCGACAGGTCCTGCAGACCCTGCTCGACGAAGTTCACGATCTCGTTGCGGGCCGACTCGGGCTGGATGAAGTCCGGGTTCGCCGCGTAGAACTCCAACAGCTTCGGGCCGTACGCGCTGAGCTTGAAGAAGTAGTTCTCCTCCTTGAGGAGCTCCACCGGCTTCTTGTGGATCGGGCAGAGCTTCTGACCGGCGAACTCGCCCTCGCCGTCGAGCAGGTCGCCGGGGAGCTTGTACTCCTCGCAGCCCACGCAGTACGGGCCTTCGTACCCGCCCTTGTAGATCTCGTCCTTGTCGTACAGGTCCTGCACGAACTCCTGCACACGGTCGGTGTGCCGCTTCTCCGTCGTCCGGATGAAGTCGTCGTGTGCGATGTTCAGGTGCTCCCAGAGGGGCTTCCACGCCTCCTCGACGAGCTTGTCCGCCCAGGCCTGGGGAGTCACGTTGTTCGCCTCGGCCGTGCGCATGATCTTCTGACCGTGCTCGTCCGTGCCGGTGAGGTACCACACCTTCTCGCCGCGCTGGCGGTGCCAGCGCGTGAGCACGTCGCCTGCGACGGTCGTGTAGGCGTGGCCCAGGTGAGGAGCGTCGTTGACGTAGTAAATGGGGGTCGAGACGTAGTACGCCGTCGCCCCCTGCTTCTCGGATCCAGTGGCCGCCATGGTCGAAATCCTAACGGTCCGTCGAAGATCCACTCACATCGATAAAGCGGGTCCCGTCGGTGGGGCCGTACGTGGAGAGCTTTGCGAAACATCCCTTCACGTAATGGTTCCCCCTGGAAAGTCGCATCCTGGGAGCGAGCGGACAAGCGTGTACGAGCCAGGGGACATCACCATGCGGGTACTGGTCGCCGAGGACGAGGAGATCCTCGCGGAACTGGTCGCGACCGGGCTGCGCCGGGCCGGCTTCGCGGTCGACACCGTCTACAGCGGGGACGCGGCCCTCGCCTACCTCGGGCTGCACGACTACGACGTCGTCGTCCTCGACCGCGACCTCCCGCGCGTCCACGGCGACGACGTGGCCCGCCGCCTGGTCACCTCCGGTTCCCGTACGCGGATCCTGATGCTGACCGCCTCCGGCACCATGGAGGACCGGGTCGCCGGGCTCGACCTCGGCGCCGACGATTACGCATGAGCAAACTCCGCGCCAAGCTCGGTGAGCCCGCGCTGATCCGTACCGTCCAAGGCGTCGGGTACGCCCTGTGAAGGACCCGGGCCGGTTCCGGTTGCGGCGGCTGGTGGAGGCGTCGACGCTGCCGCACTCGACGATCAGAACCCGCATCGCCCTCGTCTACGGCGGGGTCTTCCTCGTTCTCGGCACCGCGCTGCTCGCCACCGTCAACGTGGCCTCCCGCGCCGGTTCATCGCCAACGCCTCGCACGAGCTGCGGACCCCGCTCGCCACTCAGCGCGCGGCGATCCAGATCGGCCTGGACGACCCGACGCCCGATGACCTCGTCCGCACCCGGCAGACGCTGCTGGACACCAACCGGCGCAGCGAGCGGCTCATCGAGGGGCTGCTCGTGCTGGCCCGCAGCGAACGCGGGCTGGCCGCCGACGAGCGTGAGGACGTCCGGTTCGACCGGGTGGTGGCGGAGGAGACGGCGCGGCGGCCGGGGACGGACGGCCGTCCTCCGGTGAGCGTCGAGGTGGTGGCCTGTCCGGTGCGGGGCAACCGGATGCTGCTGTCCCAGCTGGTGTCGAACCTGCTGGCCAACGCGGTCACGTACAACGTGCCGGGCGGTTCGGTGGACGTCTCGCTGACCGGTGACGGCGCGCTGGTGGTGCGCAATACCGGGCCGGTGGTCTCCGAAGGTGACATCGCGGGGTTCTTCGAGCCGTTCCGGCGCGGCGAGGGCCGTGACCGGATGGGGCCGGGATCGGGCCTCGGGCTGTCGATCGTGCGGTCGATCGCGGTGGCCCACGGCGGCACGGTCACGGCGGTACCGGGCCCGGAGGGCGGTGGTCTCGCCGTGACCGTACGGCTGCCGGTCGATCAGCCCGTCGCTCAGTCCTCGGAGCGCTCTTCGCGCGTGGCGAGCCAGGCCGGGAGCCCGGCGAGGATCTCGCGGTAGAGCTCGGCGTCCGACATCTCGCGCGGGGCCGGGCCGGCGTGGAAGAAGGCGGCGTTGGGCGCGCCCAGCTTCCGCAGGAAGTCGAAGCCCTTGCCGTCCTGCTCACCGAAGCCGACGAACTGGAAGAACAGCGGCAGCCGCGCCGCGTCCGCCAGCGCCAGGCGCGCGAGCTGCTTGGCGTCCGGCGGGCCGTCCGTCTGGAAGATCACCAGCGCCGGACCGGCCGCCTCCGTCTTCTCGTGGTCCGCCACGATCTCCTCGATCGCGCGGTGGTAGTTCGTCCGGCCCAGGCGGCCGAGACCGGCGTTGAGTTCGTCGACGCGGCCCTCGTGGCCGGCCAGCTCGATGGTGCCGGTGCCGTCGATGTCCGTCGAGAAGAAGACGACGGACACGGTGGCGTCGGCGTCCAGGTGAGCGGCGAGCGCGACGGCGCGGTCGCCGAGGTGCTGGGCGCTGCCGTCCTTGTAGAACGGCCGCATGGAGCCCGAGCGGTCGAGCACCAGGTAGACGCGGGCGCGCAGCCCGGTCAGCCCGTACGCCTTGAGCGCCGCCTGCGCCGCCTTGTACGGAGCGACGAGCTGGGGCGCGCGGGAAGTGACGCGGGCCAGGGGGGTGGCGGGCTTGGCAGCGGGGGTCGGGGCTCCGATGGCGGTGGCGGAGGGCTCGGCTGCTGCTTCGTTGACCTCGGTGGGGGCCTTCGGGGCGGCTTCCGGGGTGGGCGTGGCTTCGGCTTCCGGCTGGGGCGTCGCCGCTGCGGGGGCTGCCTCGGGAGTTGCCTCCGGCGTGGTGGCGGGGGCGACGGGCTCGGCCTTGGTCGCCGCGACCGGCTCGGCTTCCGTTTCTGGTGCGGGTGCGGGTGCGGGTGCGGGTGCGGGTGCGGGCTCGGGGGTCGGCTCCTCGGCCGGCTCCGGGGCGAGATCGAGGCCGAGGTCGATCGTGATCGGGGCCGGCACCGCGACCGGTACGGGCTCCTCGGCCTTGACGGGCTCATCCGCCTTCACGGGTTCGACGACCGGCTCGTCCGCCTCCACCGCTTCCGCGGCGGGCTCCTCCACCGTGACCGGCTCGACGACGGGCTCCGGGACCGGCTCCGCCTTCGGTTCCGCGACGGTCTCAGCGGCGGGCTCGGCGACCGGCTCCGCCGGCGGTTCGGCAACCGGCTCCGCGACGGCCTCCGCCTTCGGCTCGTCCACAGGCTCAACGACCGGCTCGGCAGCGGCCTCCGCTTTCGGCTCGACGGCGGTCTCAGCGACCGGATCCGCGACGGCCTCCGCCTTCGGCTCGTCCACAGGCTCAACGACCGGCTCAACGACCGGCTCCGCCGCAGCCTCCGCAACCGGCTCCGCGTCCGGCCCCGTCCCCTGCGCCGGGACCGTCGGCGAGGCAGTGGAGGAAGGCGTCGGCTTCGGCGCGGTCGCCTTGTCGAAGGCCGCGGCCACCAGGTCCACCGCACCGGCGTCACTGTCGGTGTTCTCCGCAACGGGCGAAGAGGGCGCCGGAATCGAGGCCTTGGGCTCCGACGCCTTCGGCTCGGACACCTCAGGACCGGTCGGCGAAGCGGTCTCCGGCTCCGTGGACGGGGTGCGCTCGGCCTGGGGCGGGACGGTGGCCGTGGTCGGCTCGTCCTGCTCCGTGCGGCCGAACACCTTACGCAGCAAGCTCCGAATGCCCATGGGCGAGGCCTTTCGCATGAGTTGGGTGCGGGGAATGTCCGACCTGGGCGATTTCAACCCTGGCCAGGACGGATACGTAAGGTTAGCGGCCGGATCCGGCCGTTCGCCGGTCCGGCCCACCCCTGTGCCAACCGAGCCGAAACCGATCCCGGACCGAGCCCCTGCGGTGTCCGGCACGGTGTTCACGTACGAGGTCAAGGGAACAGCGGTGGCCCGGACTTCACCCGCCGTTCACCGGGAGTCCCTCGGACCGCGTGGGGCCGCACCTACCGTCACGCACGACACACCGACGGAGGGAATCCACGTGCGTAATCTGCTGCCGCTCATCAGCTCCCACAGCTCCCACCCGGGCGGGCGTTCCGCGCTGACCTGCCGCTACCGCTGCGGAGACGCCTGCTTCCAGGAAGTCCCGAACACCAGCGACAACGAGTACGCCGGCGACATCATCGCCCGTGCCGTCTCCCGCCGCTCGATGATGCGCGCAGCCGCCGTCGTGACGGTCGCCGCCGCGGCCGGTACCGCCGCGCTGACCGGCCCGGGCGTCCCGCAGGCGGAAGCCGTCGCGCTCGCCGGCCACGGCCACAAACCGCACCCGCCCCACAAACCGGCCCCGTCCGGCGCCCGTGGCCTGCGGTTCTCGCCCGTCGCGCCCAACAAGAACGACAAGGTCACCGTCCCCGACGGGTACGGCCAGAACGTGGTGATCCGCTGGGGCGAGCCGATCCTGCGCGGCGCGCCCGCCTTCAATCCGGAGAAGCAGACGGCCGAGGCGCAGGCGGGCCAGTTCGGTTACAACAACGACTTCCTCTCGCTCCTCCCGCTCCGTGGCGAGCGCGGCCGTCAGGTCCTGGTCGCCAACCATGAGTACACGGACGAGATCCTCATGTTCCGCGGTTACGATCCGGCCAACCCCACCCGCGAGCAGGTGGAGATCGCCTGGGCCGCGCACGGACTCTCCGTGGTCGTCGTCCAGGAGGAGAGCCGCACCGGAAAGCTCGGCGCGGTCAGCCGTCACCCGCTGAACCGCCGGCTCACCGCCACGAGTGAATTCCGGGTCACCGGACCGGCGGCGGGCAGCGATCTGCTCCGTACGTCCGCCGACCGCACCGGCAGCAGGGTGCTCGGCACGCTCAACAACTGCGCGGGCGGCACGACGCCTTGGGGCACCACGCTGCACGGTGAGGAGAACTTCAACCAGTACTTCGCCAACGGCACCACCGCCATGCACAAGCGGTACGGGATCGGTACCGGCGCCACCGAGCGCAAGTGGGAGCGGTTCGACCGGCGGTTCGACCTGGCGAAGGAGCCCAACGAGGCCAACCGCTTCGGCTGGGTCGTCGAACTCGACCCGTACGACCCCGACTCCACCCCGCGCAAGCGGACCGCGCTGGGCCGGTTCAAGCACGAGGCGGCCGAACCCCGGCTGACGACCGACGGCCGCCCGGTCGTCTACATGGGCGACGACGAGCGGTTCGACTACCTCTACAAGTTCGTCTCCAGCAAGCGGATGAAGAAGGGCACCTCGCGCGCCGCCCGCGAGCACAACCTGACGCTGCTGGACGAGGGCACGCTGTACGTCGCGAAGCTCACCGGCGACTCGCCGGCCGCCGAGATCGACGGCAGCGGAAAGCTCCCGAACGACGGTGAGTTCGACGGCAGCGGCGTCTGGATCCCGCTGGCCACCGGCACCACCTCGCACGTGCCCGGCATGACCGCCGACGAGGTGTACGTCTACACGCGGCTGGCCGGTGACAAGGTCGGCGCCACCAAGATGGACCGGCCCGAGGACGTCGAGCCCTCGCCGCGCACCGGCCGCGTCTACGTGGCGCTCACCAACAACACCGACCGCGGAAAGGAGGGCAAGGCTCCGGCGGACGAGGCCAACCCGCGCAACGCCAACAAGCACGGGCAGATCCTGGAGCTGGCGGAGAACTGGGACGACCCGACGAGCGACGGGTTCGCCTGGCGGCTCTTCCTCGTCGCGGGCGACCCGAACGACCCGTCGACGTACTTCGCCGGCTTCCCCAAGGACCGCGTCAGCCCCATCTCCTGCCCGGACAACGTGGCGTTCGACGACCACGGCAATCTGTGGATCTCCACGGACGGCAACCAGCTCGGTTCGCACGACGGCCTCTTCGGTGTCGCGACCCATGGTGACCGGCGCGGTGAGCTGAAGCAGTTTCTGACCGTCCCGGCCGGTGCGGAGACCTGTGGCCCGGTCATCCAGGACCGTCGCGTCCTGGTCGCCGTCCAGCACCCGGGCGAGGTCGACGGCGCATCGGTCGAGAAGCCGGCGAGCACCTGGCCCGACGGGCCCGGCAAGATCGTCCGTCCCTCGGTCGTCGCGGTCTGGCGCAAGGACGGACGCGACATCGGCGTGTGACCGCGCCCGCCCCGCCTTCCCTGGGTCCGCTCCCGGGGGCTGACCGGCCATCAGGCCCGTGCCGTTCCGGTGCGGGCCTGATGTGCATCCATCAAAAGCGCTCGGGCGCCGCTGCCGCACCGGCCGGGACCACGGCGCGGGCCGCCGCAGGTGACCCGGTCCCGCCCGACGACATGCCGGACGACGGGTTCCACGACGAGTACGAGGCGAGCAGGACGACCTCGTCGGACCTGGCGGTATGTGCGAGGTCCGGGCGCCCGCGACGCGGGCCGCACCGGTCCCGGGCCGGGCCGCCCACTTCAGGCTCGCGGCGGCGCCACGACGCCGACAGAACGACCTGACGCCGGACGGCCTGGAGAGCGACGTCAAGGACAAGAAGCGGATCGGGCGGCAGAGCAACGTCTGGAACGCCTTCGGCTACCGGTACGTGATGCCGCAGACCGCCACCTGGAAGTTCAGCTGTGGTCGCTGAGCGAGCACGCCCCGAGCTCCTCCCGCACCGGATGCAAGCGGGAGCTGTACAGCTACGACATGGCCGAGGTGATCGGAGACTTCGGCTCCTGACGTTCCTGACCGGTGCTCCGTCGACCAGGACTAGAGTCGGACCCATGGTTTCCGGTGACGTGCCGCAGGCGGAGGGAAGCGTCCGGGTCGACGTGTGGATCTGGTCGGTCCGGCTGACGAAGACCCGTGCCCAGGCGGCCGCCGCCTGCCGCGCCGGGCATGTGAAGGTCGGCGGTGAGCGGGCCAAGCCCGCCCAGGCCGTCCGGGTCGGTGACGAGGTGCGCCTCCGGCACGCCGGGCGGGACCGAGTGGTCGTCGTCTCGAAGATCGTGAAGAAGCGGGTCGGCCCGCCGGTGGCCACCGAGTGCTTCGTCGACAACAGCCCGCCTCCGCCGCCGCGCGAGCTCGCGATCCAGGTTCCGGTACGGGACCGGGGCGCGGGCCGTCCGACCAAGCGCGACCGGCGCGAGATGGACCGGCTCCAGGGACGCCCGCCGGAGCTCTGAGCCGACCGGCGGCCCCTCATGCGGGTTCTGTCCCGGTGTTTCACGTGAAACACCGGGAGGGTCACCGCGCTGCCGCTCTCCGGCGTCCCAGCAGCATCCGGGCCACCATCGCTCCCACCAGCAGGACCGCGCCGGCCACCAGCACCACCCACACCGTGGTCCGCAGTGAGGCGGTGAGGGCGTCGATCACCGCGGCCGCCGCGTCCCGGTCGCTGCCCGGCACCTCGTCCAGCGCCCGGCTCCGCCCGACCGCCATCAGGATCCGCAGCACGACCGCTCCGAGGACCGACCCGGCGCCGACGGCCGCCGTGGCGCTCAGGGCCGACCGGAGCCCTCCCCGTACCGTCGCGATGCCCACCACCAGCACCAGCAGGACCAGCGTGGCGATGGCCGGCCAGATGCTGCAGTAGCGCAGCCAGTGGAACGAGTCCCGGAGCGTGTCCGCGCGGTCCGCGCCGATCACCGTGATCTCCGTCCGCTGGACCGGGATCTGGTCCGCGAACGGCACGCCCTGGTTCACCAGATCCTGTTTGACCTGCCCGATCACCGGGCCCAGGTCGATGGCGACCGCCTCGCCGCTGTCGCCGTCCAGGGCGGCGGTCACGGCCTTGTGGGCGGTGCGGTTCGCGGTGTCCCAGGCGTTGGCGAAGGCCTCGGTGGTGGCGAAGGACCGGACCGTCTCGCGCAGGAAGTCCCGGACCGTGTCCTGGAGCGGGCCGAGGTCGATCTGCCGCATCGCCTCTTCGGTGATCAGGTCCGTGACGGTGCTCTGTACCACCGGGTCGGAGGAGAGCGGTGAGACGGCGGCGACGTACCGGTCGGTGTCGTCGATCTCCAGGTCGACCCAGGCGGAGAGCGCGCTGAAGGGCACCAGGACGGCGAGCAGGACGATCAGGACGGCCGAGAGGGCCGCCGGGACCGTCGAGACGCCCGAGTCCCTGAAGGCCGCCGAGGCCGCCGGATTCGCCGAAGTCGCCGAAGATGAGGTCCGCACCCCTCCAGGGAATCCCGTGCGGGGCCGGACCGCTCAGGGCCGTACGCCGTTCGAGTTGCCGGGCCGCGTGGGCGGGTGTGCTCTGGAGGGACGGAAGCGTGCGACGGGGGTGAGGGAAGGAGCTGTCCGCGATGGCCACACACGCAGCCATGCCCGGCCGGAAGGGGGCCCGCGCGCACGCACGGCCCCGCAGCCTCACGCCGTACGGCGTGGGGGTGCCTCTGGCGCTCGGCATCATCTACGGGTTCTACGCCGCGTTCATCCGCCGCGACGGCGGACCCAGCACCGGCGGGCAGGTCGTCCTGGGCCTCGTCTCCGGCGCGGCGGTGGCGGCCCTCTGCTTCGCGCTGGGCCGGATCCAGCGGACGCTGCCGCACGGGCCGCGGGCGATCGCGTACGGCGCTCTGACCGCCTGTGCGGTCGGCTTCCTGGTGAGCCTCACGGATACCGGCGTGCTCCGGTCGACCTTGCTGGGGCTGGTGGTCGGCGTGGGTGTCTTCCTGGCCACGTTCTATCTCTTCTACTCGCGGGAACCCTGACCGCCGGCGCCTCCCGCGAGGACCGATCCAGCCGTGGACACCGACCGGGGGCGCGGCCGCCAGATCGCATCTGGCGGCCGCGCCGCCGCGTCTGGCGCCTCAGAGGTGAGGAAGCCGGAGAGGGAGCGGGAGGAGGAAGACGCGATGTCGGACGACGTCAGGACCGGCGGGCAGGCCGAGGAGAGCGATGGCGGTGACGGCGGTGACCCGCTGCGGGTCGCGGTGATCATCGGCAGTACGCGCGAAGGACGCATCGGCGACGCGGTCGGCCGCTGGTTCGTGGAGCGGGCTCGGGTACGGGGCGAGCTCGACCTCGTCGTGCTGGACCTCGCCGATTTCGACTTTCCGGTGCACTATCCGGAGCGGGCGACGGAGCACATGACGGAGTTCACCGGCGCGATCGCGAGGGCCGAGGCCTTCGTCGTGGTGACCCCGGAGTACAACCGCTCCTTCCCGGCCTCCCTCAAGCAGGCCATCGACTTCGCGTACGAGGAGTGGCAGACCAAACCGGTCGGCTTCGTGAGCTACGGCCACGGCTCCACCGGGCTGTACGCGGTGGAGCAGCTGCGCTCGGTCTTCACGGAGCTGCACACGGTGACCCTGCGCAACGGGGTCGCTCTGGACTTCCTGCGCACACCGCTGGAGGACCGCGCCGGAGCCTGTGCGCGGGACCGGGCGGTGCGGCTGATGCTCGACCAGCTCGGCTGGTGGGGCCGGGCCCTGCGCGAGGCGCGGGCGGTCCGGCCCTATGTCTCCTGACGGCCGGATCCCCGACCCCTCGACCTTCGACGACGACGTACAAGGAATGGATTCATGAGTACTGAACTGGCCATCGAGACCACGGGGCTGGTGAAGGTCTTCGGTGAGAACCGCGCGGTGGACGGTGTCGACCTCGCCGTCCCGACCGGCACCGTCTACGGGGTCCTCGGACCCAACGGCGCCGGGAAGACCACCACCGTACGGATGCTCGCGACGCTGCTGCGCCCGGACGGCGGATCGGCACGGGTGTTCGGCAGAGACGTGGTGAAGGAAGCCGACGCGGTCCGCAGCCGGGTCAGTCTCACCGGGCAGTACGCCTCGGTCGACGAGGACCTGACCGGCACCGAGAACCTGGTCCTGCTCGCCCGCCTCCTCGGCCACTCCAAGCCCGCGGCCCGCGACCGGGCGGCCCAGCTGCTCGAAGGGTTCGGGTTGACCGAGGCCGCCGGCAAGCAGGTGAAGAACTACTCGGGAGGTATGCGGCGCCGTATCGACATCGCCGCGTCCATCCTCAACACCCCGGACCTGCTCTTCCTGGACGAGCCGACCACCGGACTCGACCCGCGCAGCCGCAACCAGGTCTGGGACATCGTGCGCGCCGTCGTCGCGCACGGCACCACGGTCCTGCTGACCACGCAGTATCTGGACGAGGCCGACCAGCTGGCCTCCCGGATCGCCGTGATCGACCACGGCCGGGTGATCGCCGAGGGCACCAAGGGCGAGCTCAAGGCCTCCGTCGGCTCCGGCACCGTCCATCTGCGGCTGCGCGACGCCGGCCAGCGGCCCGAGGCCGAGCGGGTGCTGTCGCTGGAGCTCGATGCCACGGTCCAGCTGGACGCGGACCCGGTGGCGCTGACCGCCCGGATCGACGCGCACGGTTCCGACCGGGGCGCGGCGGAGCAGGCGGCCCGGGCCCTGGCCGAGCTGGCCCGGTCCGGCATCACGGTCGACAACTTCTCGCTGGGACAGCCCAGCCTCGACGAGGTCTTCCTCGCCCTCACGGACAAGAAGGGAGTGGCGGCATGAGCACCGCGACCACCAAGACGGATCTGGAAGACGTCGAGCTCGCCGCGCCGGACAAGGAGCGCCTCTCCGCTCTCCTGGTCGGCCTGGACCGGCCGCCGAGGCCGAGCGCGCTCTCGGCCTCGCTCACCTTCGGCTGGCGCGCCATGCTGAAGATCAAGCATGTGCCGGAGCAGCTCTTCGACGTGACGGCCTTCCCGATCATGCTCGTCCTGATGTACACGTACCTCTTCGGTGGCGCGCTGGCCGGCTCCACGGAGGAGTACATCCAGTTCCTGCTGCCGGGCATCCTGGTGATGAGCGTCGTGATGATCACGATGTACACGGGCGTCTCGGTCAACACCGACATCACCAAGGGCGTCTTCGACCGGTTCCGTACGCTGCCGATCTGGCGGCCCGCGCCGATGGTCGGCTATCTGCTCGGCGACGTCCTGCGCTATGTGCTGGCCTCGGTGGTGATGCTCACCGTCGGCATGATCATCGGCTTCCGTCCGGACGGCGGAGTGCTCGGGATGCTGGCGGGAGTGGCCCTGCTGCTGGTCTTCGCCTTCGCCTTCTCGTGGATCTGGACCATGTTCGGGCTGCTGCTGCGCACGGAGAAGTCCGTGATGGGCGTCAGCATGATGGTGATCTTCCCGCTCACCTTCCTCAGCAACGTCTTCGTCGACCCGAAGACGATGCCGGGCTGGCTGCAGGCCTTCGTGAACAACAGCCCGATCACCCACCTGGCCACGGCGGTACGCGAGTTGATGGCAGGCAACTGGCCGGTCTCCGAGCTGGCCTGGTCGCTGGGATGGGCCGGAGTGATCATGGTGGTCTTCGGTTCCGTGACGATGCGGCTCTACAACCGGAAGTGACCGGCGAGAAGTCGGCAGCTGTGACCCGGCGCCGCATCGGCGCCGGGTCGCGGACGTCGGCCCGGGGTCACAGCCGCCAGTCGGTGGCGTGGCTCGGGCGGTAGGCGCAGGTGGTTCCCGTGGTCACGGACTCCCGCAGGTGTGCCGCCAGCTCCGGGTGGAGCGAGTCCAGCTTGCGCAGGGTGTCGCGGATCCGGGCGGTGACCGTCTTACGGGCCCGCTCGGTCTGGTCGCCGAGGCGTCGGCTCCGGCCGCCGAGCCCGGCCGCCGTGCGCAGCTGGTCGAGGAGGGCCTGGCGCTCCCGGTCGTACGCCTCCACCTGCCGGGTGTCGTCCCGTGCGGCCGCGCGGTCTATCTCGGCGTCCAGCCGGTCCAGGTGCTCCTTGTACCGGCGCTTGGCCTCCTCGTCGAGCACCGGATCGCCCCCCATCCGCCCGGCGGCGGCCACGACGGCGCCGCCTTCGGGAGCCAGCAGCTGTACGGCCGGGACGTCGGCGCCCGGGAGTCCCAGCAGGCTGTGCAGGTCCCGCAGCCCCTTGGCGTCGGGGACATGCACGGTCCGCCCGTCCCAGCACAGCTGCCAGACGGAACCGTCGCGGCGGAACTCGGCAGCGGGTGGCGCCGGGATCGGGTCGGTGTCGGTGTCGGCAGTCCGGTGGCCGGGTCCGGTGGTGCTGTGGTCGGTGGCCGGCGCGGGCGCGCGGAGTGCGGGGGCTTCGGCGGCCAGGTGGTACAGGCCCAACTCGCCCGTCTCCCGCTCCACTTCGGCGAGGAGTGCGCGGGCCCGCCCGGTGTCGCCCGGCTCGGCGCGGGTGAGGAGCGCGCGTGCCAGGTGCAGCCGCGCGCGTACGGCCCAGGGGCGGGCGCCGAGGCGGTCCGCGGAGGCGGCGGCCTCGGTGAGCGCGGCCACCGCCGCGTCCTGGTCGTCCCGCGCGGCGGCGAGCATCCCGAGCCAGAGGTCGACGGGGCCGCCGATGTCGCACCCGTACAGCGAGACGACCCACTGGCCGGTGTACGGGGTCAGCTCGTCCTCGGCGCGGCTGATCAGGCGCCGGTCGCCGGTGGTCGCGGCCGCCTGGGCCAGCAGCCGGAGCCAGAGCGGCATGAAGGCCCGCGGATAAGGGGCCGCGCGGTCGGACTGCTCGGCGATCAGGCGGAGGGCCGGGGCCGCGTCGCCCTGCTCCACCGCGGTGAGCGCCTCCAGTAGCCCGGGATACGGATAGCGGGCGGCCGGCAGTGCGGCGAGCACCTTCTCGGCCTCCGCGAACCGGCCCCGCAGCAGATGCAGCGACCACTGCAGATGGCAGCCCATGAAGCCGAACGCCTCGTGGTCCTCGCCCTCCAGGCCGAGCTCCTCACCGCTGAGCGCGTCGGCGGCCTCGGTGAACCGGCCCTGGAGCGAGGCGATCAGGCTGCCGTCGACGGCGATGGCCAAGGCGAACCGAGGCAGCTCCGAGAGCTCGGCGGCTCGGATGAACGTGCGGTACTGATCGATGAAGGCAGGGTCGCCGAGCTCCAGCAGCGCCACCCACCGCATGGAGGTGGCGTGCAGCTCCATGTCCAGGTTCTGTGTGCGCCGGCCGACGACGGCCATCTCGTCGGTCAGCCCGAGCCGCTCGACCGCCGAGCCGAGGCCCCATACGGAGTCGTGGCGCGCCCAGAGCGAGAAGGCGAGGGCCTCGTCGTCCGAGCCGTCGCGGGCCAGGGCCATGATGTGGATGGCCAGCTCCTGCGCGAGCCGGTCGGCGGAGAGGCTGTCCTGCCCGTCCTTGCCGGTGACCCTGCGGTGCGCCTCGCTCAGGAACGTCACCATGAACGTCTCGCCGCCGCCCAGGGTGCCTCGCCGGTACAGCGTGATCGCGACCCGGGCCAGCAGCTCGGGATCGTCCAGCTCCCGTGCCAGGTCGACCGCCCGGTCCAGCAGACGGCCGCCCTCGGCGCTCTCCCCGGCGTGCCGCAGCTGTTCGCCGAGGTCGAGGCAGATGAGCGCGGTCCGGCGGCGGTCGGCAGCCTGCGCCGTACCTGGTGACTCCGCACCCGCTTCCGGGTCCGCCTCGCCGCCCGCTTCTCCCGACGCCACCGCGAGCGCCCGGCGGTAGTGGCCGATGGCCTCCTCGTCGGCGAGGCGGCCCGAGGCGTCCCGGGCGGCGGCCAGCAGCAGGTCGATCCGGCGGTCGCGCTCCAGCTCTCCTCCGGAGAGGTGGGCGTGGCGGGCGAGGTCGCCGGGCCGCACCGCGTCGGCGAGGCCGCCGTGCGCGTCCAGCGCCCGGACGACGGCAGCGTGGTGGCGGGCCTCCGCGTCGCCGAGGGAGGCGTACAGCGTCTCGCGGAGCAGGTCGTGGGCGAAGGCGTAACTCCCGGAGGGCCGCGGGACGACGACCCGGGCGACGACCGCCGACTCCAGCAGCCGCTCCACCTGAGGGACCGGCGAACCGTGCACCACGGCCAGCACCTGCCGGCGGAACTCCCGGCCGAGCACGGCGGCGGTGGTCAGCAGCGAGACGACCGCGTCCGGCAGCAGGCTCAGCCGCTGCCGGACCGCCTCCCGCACGCCGGGCGGGATGGTGGATACGGGGCTGCCGCTGTGCCAGAGCCGGGCCGTCTGCTCGACGAAGAACGGGTTGCCGCCGGTGCGCCGGTGGACCTCGTCGACCAGGTGCGGCGCGGGCTCGCGGCCCGTGGTCACGGCCATCAGCGCGCCCACCTCGTCGCGGCCGAGGCCGGTCAGCGTGAGCGTGGCCGAGGCGCGCGAGACGAGAGGCAGGATCAGCTGCTGGAGCGGATGGCCGTGGGCCTCCACCTCGACGTCCCGGTAGGTGCCGACGAGCAGCAGGCGCTCGAACCAGGCGTGCTGGGCGGCGAATTCGAGCAGCCGGAGCGAGGCCGGGTCGGCGCTGTGGAGGTCGTCCAGGACCACGACCAGCGGGCGGCTCTGGGAGACGGTGACGAGGGCCGTGGTCACCGCGTCGTACAACCCGAAGGCCTCGGGACCGTCGGAGGAGGCACCGTCCGACGAGGCGCCGGCCGCACCACCCGCAGCGGCGTCCCCGTCGACGTCTTCCGAGCCCGCCGCGCCATCGCTCCCCGGATCACCGAGCAGGACGCCGAGCCGTCCGTCCGCCGACTCCTGGGCCGCCGCCCACTCCGCCGCCGTGGCCGAGCGGCGCAGGCCGCGCAGGATCTGCACCCACGGCCAGTAGCCCGGAGTGCTGTCGGAGTCCCAGCAGGAGCCGCCGACCACCAGCGCCCCGCGCCGCCGCGCTTCGTGCGCGGCGTCGGTGACGAGCGTGGTCTTCCCGATCCCGGCCTCACCCGTGACCAGCACAAGACCGCCGTGGCTGTCCGTGGCCCGGACGATCTCCGAGCGGAGGATGCCTGCGGGATGGTCGCGCCCGAACAGAGCAGGGGTCATGACCACACGATAGGAGGACCCACTGACAACGGCTCCTCGTTCTGCCGGGGCGAGCTGGTGGACGGCCTCCGACCAGGCCGAACGCAAGCCGGCGGCTCCTCGCCCACCAGGTCGAGGACAAGCCGGTGGCCCTCCTCCGACCTGGTCGAGGAAGGGCCACCGGCGGAGCGACGGTCAACGCGCGACCGGCGTCCGGTGCTCAGTCGCGTACGACCGTCACCGGGCACGGCGCGTGCTGCGTGACGTGGAGGCTGACCGAGCCGAGCAGCGTCGCCTTGAGGCCGCTGCGGCCACGGGCGCCGACGACGAGCAGGTTGGCGCCCTGGGCCCGGTCCAGCAGGGACTGGGCCGGGTTGCCGATGACCACGATCTTGCTGATCGCGGCCGCTCCTTCGGCGCCGAGGGCCTCCTCCAGCGCCTCGTTCAGAGAGACCAGGGCCAGCGCCTGCGGATCGAAGTCCTGCGGCAGGCCCGGCATCATGGACGCCCAGCTGGTCGCGGGATACTCCCAGCTGTTCACGGCCTCCACGGTGTCACCGGTCAGCTCGGCCTGGCGTACGGCCCAGTGCAGCGCCTTGATCGAGGGATCGGACCCGTCCACACCCACGACGATCCTGCCCATATCTGCCTCCAGCTCGGTCCGGCTCGGAACAGATGCGTTCCAGCATCCGCTCTCACTGTAATCAAACGGACAATCGGGCCGGCTCAGTCCAGCCGCAGGTCCGCGAGTTGCTGCTCGAACGGGACGACCGCGTCCTCGCCGTCGTCCAGGCCCGGCGAACGGGAGGCGCCGGAGACCGTGCGGCCCAGCACCGCCGAGGCCAGCTCGCCGCCGGCGCGCCGGATCCGGGACGGCAGGCCCTCGGTGTACTCGTCGCCGGAGGAGCCCCAGTCCTCGGACGCGGCGTAGACGGAGGTCGGTACGGTGACGGCCCGCAGGTAGGCGAAGAGCGGCCGCAGCGCGTGCTCCAGGACCAGCGAGTGGCGGGCCGTGCCGCCCGTCGCGGCGATCACGACGGGCTTGCCGGTCAGCGCGGTGTTGTCGATCAGGTCGAAGAACGACTTGAACAGACCGCTGTACGAGGCGGTGAACACCGGCGTCACGGCGATCAGCCCGTCCGCCTCCGTCACCGCGTCGATCGCCTCCCGCAGTCCGGCCGACGGGAACCCGCTGACCAGGTGGTTCGCGATGTCCACGGCGAGGTCGCGCAGCTCGATGACGCGGACCTCGACATCCCTGCCGTCTCTGTCCTGCTCGGCCGCGAGGCGCTCACGGGTGGCGGCGGCCAGCCGGTCGGCCAGCAGCCGGGTGGAGGACGGCTGGCTCAGCCCGGCCGAGACGGCGACGACGCGCAGCGGCGTGGTGGCGAACATGCTGGTCAAGCTCCCTTCCGGGCCGTACGGGCGGCGGTCACCGCCGGGTGGACGGGCGCGGACTCCGGCACTCCGGCCGGCCGCAGGTTGGCGAACTCCTTGCGCAGCACCGGTACGACCTCCTCGCCGAGGATGTCGAGCTGCTCCAGGACCGTCTTCAGCGGAAGCCCCGCGTGGTCCATCAGGAACAGCTGCCGCTGGTAGTCGCCGACCGCGTCCCGGAACGTCAGCGTCCGCTCGATGACCTCCTGCGGAGAGCCCACGGTCAGCGGGGTCTCGCGGGTGAAGTCCTCCAGGGACGGGCCGTGGCCGTAGACCGGCGCGTTGTCGAAGTACGGGCGGAACTCCCGTACCGCGTCCTGCGAGTTCTTCCGCATGAACACCTGGCCGCCGAGCCCGACGACGGCCTGTTCGGCGGTGCCGTGACCGTAGTGGGCGTAGCGGCGCCTATAGAGGGCCACCATCTTCTTCGTGTGCTCCATCGGCCAGAAGATGTTGTTGTGGAAGAACCCGTCACCGTAATAGGCGGCCTGTTCCGCGATCTCCGGCGAGCGGATGGAGCCGTGCCAGACGAACGGCGGGACGCCGTCCAGCGGGCGCGGGGTGGCGGTGAAGGACTGGAGCGGCGTGCGGAACTTGCCCTCCCAGTCCACGACGTCCTCGCGCCACAGCTTGTGCAGCAGGGCGTAGTTCTCGATGGCCATCGGGATGCCCTGGCGGATGTCCTTGCCGAACCACGGATAGACCGGCCCGGTGTTGCCCCGGCCCATCATCAGGTCGACGCGGCCGTCCGCGAGGTGCTGGAGGGTGGCGTAGTCCTCGGCGATCTTCACCGGGTCGTTGGTGGTGATCAGCGTGGTGGACGTGGACAGGATCAGGTTCTCGGTGCGGGCCGCGATGTAGCCGAGGGTCGTCGTCGGGGAGGACGGGACGAACGGCGGGTTGTGGTGCTCGCCGGTCGCGAAGACGTCCAGGCCGACCTCCTCGGCCTTCCGCGCGATGGCCAGGGTCGCCTTGATCCGCTCGTTCTCGGTCGGCGTCCGGCCGGTGGTCGGGTCGGTGGTGACGTCTCCGACGGTGAAGATCCCGAACTGCATGGCGTCCGCCTCCTGAGGGTCGCGAGATGATCCATAATTGGTTGAACGTTGAACTACACCCTACAACGGGACGCCCCGGCGACCTATTCCCTTGCGCCGCCGGTCGCGTCCCGCGCCGACGTTTCCTTGCGCCGGTCACGTCCCACACGCCGCCGTTCCGTTACGCCGGCCACGTCCCACGCCCGCCCACAGCTGCCGCGAAATCCCCTGCTGGATGCGCCCGTGGTGGATACACTGACCGCATGACCTCCGTACCGTGCCGAAACTGGTGGCGCCCCTCTTAAGGAGCGGCCGCAGCACCTGTCTGCACGGAACTCAGGGCCGTTCACCATGGACGGCCCCTTTTCGTTGCCTTCTTCTCCTTCTTCGGGCCGTCCTCCGCGCATCCATCCACCACCGCGAGGAGCCCGACCATGACCACCACCGCTACCGCCCCAGCCCCCGCCGAGCTCCGCAGCGCCGAGCTGGAGCACCGCATCGCCCAGGAACCCGCCCGCTTCCGGGTCCTCACCGGCGACCGTCCCACCGGCCCTCTCCACCTCGGCCACTACTTCGGCACCCTGCGCAACCGGGTCCGCCTCCAGGACCTCGGCGTCGACGTCATGATCCTCATCCCCGACTACCAGGTCCTCACCGACCGGGACACCGCCGAGCGGCTGGCGGAGTACACCGACGGGCTGCTCCTGGACTACCTGGCCCTCGGCATCGACCCCGCCCGCTCCACCGTCTTCAACCACAGCGCCGTCCCCGCGCTCAACCAGCTCCTGCTGCCCTTCCTCAGCCTCGTCTCCGTCGCGGAGCTGAGCCGCAACCCCACGGTCAAGGACGAGATCGCGCACTCCCGGCAGTCGGCGGTCAGCGGGCTGATGCTCACCTATCCGGTCCACCAGGCGGCCGACATCCTCTCCTGCAAGGGCAACGTGGTCCCGGTCGGCCTCGACCAGCTGCCGCACCTCGAACTCACCCGGACGATCGCCCGCCGCTTCAACGAGCGGTACGGGAACCTCTTCCCGGAACCCGACGCCCTGCTCTCCGCCGCGCCGCTCCTCCTCGGCACCGACGGCACCAAGATGAGCAAGAGCCGCGCCAACGCCGTCCCGCTCGGCGCCACCGCCGACGAGACGGCCCGCCTGATCAAGGGCGCGACCACGGACGCGGACCGGCACATCACCTACGACCCCGACACCCGCCCGAACGTCTCCTCGCTCGTCCTGCTGGCCGCGCTCTGCCTGGAGCGGGACCCGCACGAGGTCGCGGCGGAGATCGGCGACGGCGGTGCCGCTGCTCTCAAACGGACGGTGACCGACGCGGTCAACAGCCACCTGGCACCCTTCCGGGCCCGGCGGGCGGAGTACGCGGCGGACCTCACGTACGTACGGTCGGTGCTGCGCTCAGGCAACGAGCGGGCGAACGCCCTCGCGGAACGGACCCTGGAGGAGGTCCGGGAGGCGATGGGCACGTTCCGGTAGCTCCACGCGCGAGCCGTCACGAGGCGATGGGCAGGTTCCGGTAGCCAGGTGACGGTGCCTCGGCGCAACGGCCTCACTGCCGCGGCAGCACTGTCCGCTGCCGCCGCAGCAGCTCCGCCAGCCCCCGCCGGGTGGCGGCGATCACCACGCGGTCCTGGGCGCGCAGGACGTACTCGGGGTCCAGGTCCCAGACCAGGCCGGAGGGCGGCGGAGGGCCACCCGCCGCGGGGTACGGGGGGAGTGCGGCGAGGTCCGGGTTGCGGTCGGCGGGCGGGGTCGCGTCGATGGCCAGGACCCGCCACGAGCTGGCCTGGAACGCCTGCTCCACCGTCCGGCCCTCCAGCTGCGGATGGCCGGCCACCTCCAGGGCCGCGAAGAGCATCACCTTCCGCTCGACCGGCACCGCGCCGAGGATCTGGCGGCCCATCATGGCGACCGCGAAGGACGGCGCGGCCAGGTGCGAGACGGACCGGGAGCGGGTCAGGGCCTGCGGGTGCGCGGTGCGCAGGGTGCGGTAGACCGCGGTGGCGAACTCGTCGTCGTACAGCCGCAGTGCCACCCTCAGGTCCGGCCTCACCGACCGCGCGTACAGCGTCGCCTCCAGGTTGGTCGTGTCGATGCTGGTGAGCGCGAGGAGAGCGTGCGCGCGGCGGATCTTGGCGGCTTCGAGGACGCCTTCCTGCGTGACGTCGCCGAGGACGGTCGGTACGTGCATGGAGCGGGCCAGCGGGATGCCGCGCGCGTCCGGGTCCTCCTCGACGACGACCACGGGGATGTCCAGCTCGCGGAGGCGTACGAGGACGCGCGTACCGATCTTGCCGAGCCCGAGCAGCACCACGTGTCCCGACAGACCGCGCGGCGGCCGGCGCAGCGAGGAGGCGGTGCGCAGGGTGCCGAACGCCTCCAGGACGGCGGCGATCAGCAGCGGGAGCAGAAGCAGGCCGGCGACGCCGGAGAGGAGCTGGATGATCTGCCGGGCGGCCGGTGCGTCCTCCGCCGGATCGTTCATGCCGAGCAGGTCGAGCAGTGTGAGGTACGTGGAGTGGATCGCGCTGTCCCCGGTGGTCAGGACCGAGGCGATCACCAGCGCGAGCGCCGCGACCGCGACACCGAGGGCCGACCAGCGCAGCCGGCGCGAGAAGACCTGGGCGAGCGGCGCGCCTCTGCCGCCCATCCTGGTCGCGGGGCGGTCCGGGTCGGCTCGGCTGATCGCCTCCAGCACGACGGTGCCGCGTCCTACGGCGGCGGCCACCGTCTGTTCGTCCGGCAGGAGTTGAGGGCCTTCGGCGCCGCTGCCTTCCGCACCCTCCGAGCCTGCGGGGTTGTTGGTGGTGGAGGAGAGCAACGCCAGCGTGCAGAGCCCCGGGTCGAGGCTCTCTCCGGCTCGCGGCGGCGGGCGCTCGGCGGCGCGCAGGAGCAGTCCTTCGGCCTGGATGACCTTGCTGCTGCCGGTGAGCGCGGTGGCGGCGAGCGCGGGTGCGGCCGTGTCGGCGTCGGAGAGGACGGTGGTGGAGGCGTCGAGCAGCGCCGGGTCGATGCCGGGCATGGCGACGGCGGCCGCCTGGTCGAGCAGCTCCTCCAGGTGCTGGCCGAGCTTGCGGTTGTAGAGCCGGATCACCAGCCGCAGCCGGGGGTTGAGGCGGCGGGCGGTGAGCGCGGCGCGGATGTTGCGCTCGTCGTCGTCGTAGACGAGTGCGAGAGCGGCCGCCCGGTCGACGCCCGCCTCCTCCAGCACGTCGTCGGAGGGCTCGGGCGCCTCCATGATCCGGACGGCCTCGACCCCGGCGTTGGTGTCGTTGCCGCCCGTGTTCCCGCTTCCGTTGGCGGCGGTGCGGTTCATCGCCGCCGACATCCTGCCGAACAGGGCCGCCGCGCGGCCGCGTTGGGTCAGCGGCGTCTCCGGGCTGTTGGCGTCGCGGCCGGGCGGCAGGAGCAGCGTGACCCGTTCCCCGTAGACGAACCGCAGCTCCACGGCGAGCCGTCGCGCGAGCGCGTCGTCGCCGCAGACGATCATGTGACCGGTGGACGACGGCTGTCCTGGCTGCGGACGTCCGGCCTGCGGGCGTCCTGGCTGCTGAGGAAGTGGGGGCACGAAACCCAGCATGCCGTGATCCTTCCGGCCAGGTCTTCCCGGTCACTGTGGAATGTTGGTGATCTTCGCATGGTGGTTCTGGATCGCTGGCCGGTTCTGCTCGCCGGGTGGCTGATTCACCGAGGGAGCGGACGGCCGGCTCGTCGGCTCCGCCAGCAGCCGGCGCGGATCGGCGGCCCGCTGGATCGCCGTCTCCACCGCCGCGATCCGGTCCGCGAGCAGCCCGAGCGCGGCCACGGCGCGGGAGATGGGGTCTCCCCTGCTCGAACGCAGCTGAGAGCTTGGGGAAGGGTCGCCGTCCGGCCCGCCGAGCGCCTGTGTGCGGACGTACGAGGAGGTGATCGCGGCCCACCGCTCGGCCTGCTCGGCGGTGAGTGTGCCACGCAGGACGGCCAGCTTCAGCAGGTTGGCCTCGGCGCCCGTGGTGAGCGTCTGCGCCTCGCCCGCGTAGTGGTCGTCCACGACGGCGGAGAGCTCGGCACCGTTCATGACGGGCACGATCCGCTCCGCGATCTTGTTCATGTTCCGGTACGACCCCTGGAGCCGGAACGGCGGCTCGGTGCGCGTCACGTCCGTCTGCGCGGCCGAGGCGATGTACGCCGCGTTGACCGCGACGACGGTGTCCCGGGCGGCGAGCAGATGGCGCAGCACTGCCAGTACGGCGTCCAACTCCGCTGCCGAGTAAGAGTGTTCCAGGTGCTCGGCGCGGGCCGCCGGATCGCCGCCGCCGGCCAGCCGCACCAGCAGTGCCAGGTCGTCGCGCGAGCGCGCGGCGAGCGGAGCGAGGACCGGGTTGGCGGTCAGCGCGTTCTCCACGAAGCTCAGCGCGAAGACGTCCTCGCGCCCGCTCAGCACCTCGCCGAGGTTCCACACATCGGCCCGGTTGGCCAGCATGTCCGGGATCCGGAACTGCTCGCCGGACTCGGTGTACGGGTTGCCCGCCATGCAGACCGCGAACCGCTTCCCGCGCAGGTCGTAGCTGCGCGGCTCACCGTTCCGTACGCCTTCGATCCGGCGCGTGGCGTCGCACAACGGGATGAATTTCTGCAGGAGTTCGGGCGAGGTGTGCTGGATGTCGTCCAGGTACAGCAGCGTGTTGTTGCCTGCCTCCAGAGCGAAGTTGATCTTCTCGATCTCCTGCCGCGCGGTCGCGCTCGGCGCCTGGGCCGGGTCGAGCGAGGTCACGTCGTGGCCCAGGTTCGGTCCGCTGATCTTGACGAGGACCATCCCGAGCCGGTCCGCGACATACTCCATCAGCGTCGTCTTGCCGTAGCCGGGCGGCGAGACGAGCAGGAGCAGGCCTTGCGAGTCGGTGCGCCGGTCGGCGTCCGCGGTGCCCAGCTGCTTGGCCAGGCTGTCGCCGATCAGCGGCAGGTACACCTCGTCCAGCAGCCGGTTGCGGACGAACGCCGACATCACGCGCGGCCGGTGGTCGTCCAGCCGCAGCCGCCCGCGCTCGGCGTCCAGCAGAGAGGTGCGCAGCCGCTGGTAGGCCCGGAAGCCGGGTACGGTCCGGGTCCGGAACTCGCCCGTCCGGGACAGGAGTTCATCGATCCGTACGGTGATGGCCCCGCCGCTCCCGATGCGCGGGTGGTCCCCGAGGAGGCCCTCCACACGCTCGGCGAGCGGCGCGTCGCACGCGTACCGCTCCAGCTCCGGGCACAGCTCCACCGCCACGGCCTCCGCGAGGTCGCCGTCGGTGGTCGCGGCGCCGGAGGCCTCCGCGTACGGGACGAGCCAGCCCTCGACGAGCTGCTTGCGGGCGGCCAGGTCACCGCCGAGAGCGGCGAGGTCGTCCGCGTACGCGTCGGGCCCGGCGGCCCGGTGGAAGGCGTCCAGGAACGTCACGACCGTGGCGCCCACGACGAACCCGGCGGGCCCGCTCGTCACCTCCTCGAAGAGGTACGCGGCGACGGCGTCGGCCCGCGCGTCGTCCTCGAACTCACGGATGGCAAAGGCCCATTCCTCCTGGAGCACCGCGATGGCCGGAGCCGGTCCGAACGTGTCACGGGCGCGGGCCAGCGATGCGGCCCGCCGGGTCCACGAGACTCGTTGCGCCTCCTGTGTCCCGTACGCCCAGAAGAGCTGAGCGGCCGCGCGGACGGCGGGCTCGTGGCGCAGCAGCCCCGCGGTCCCGTGCAGGCGCAGCAGAGCGCGCAGGATGGCGGTGGCGTCCTCGTCGTGGACGCCTCGGGTGTATCCCTCGTCGTACGCCTCGGCTGCGGACTCCCTTACCAGCAACACGAGTTCGTCATCGGCCAGTCCGACGAGGCGCGAGGCGCCGTGCTCCTCCAGCAGCCGGGCCGCCAGATACTCGCCGCGGTAGACGGCGGCCGACTCCGAAGGCAGCAGTTGCTCCCAGTACGGCCGGGTCGTCTCGAAGGCCGGGTCGGTGACCGGCGCCCGGTAGTCGGTCCCGGTCAGCGCGAAGGCGAGCCGGTCGCCGGAAGGCACGAGCGTCAGGTCGAACGGCTGTGTGTTGACGGCGAACCGGTGGCGGCCCAGCTTGATCACGGACCCGCCGTCCGCGTACAGCTCGCTCCGGTCGCGCAGCGCTCGTCCGGCCTCCTGCCGGGCCGCCTTCAGCCGCCCGTCCAGCTCCTCGGCCCTTACGGTATCGCCGAGTTCGCGCAACTCGTCAGCGGTCCGGCGCACCTTGGCGACCATCGGATCGGAGGCGAAGTACGTGTGGACGGCGTCCAGATCGTCGAGCGCGGCCACCCGCCGGCCGATGGTCTCCAGCACCCGCTGCGCCGACCCGGCCAGCCGCTCGGCCCGCCGCGCCCGCTCGTCCTGGAGCGTCTGCTTACGGGCCGAGAACGCCTCGTACACCTCGCTCCGGCGCTCGGCCAGCTCGGTGAGGAAGTCGTCGAACTCCGTGAACCGCGACTCCAGGTTCTCCAACTGAAGGAGCAGCCGCGCAAGTTGGTCGTCACACGTCTCCGGCGTATCGGCGGCGGCCAGCGCACCGGTCACCGCCTGCCCGAGCAGCGCGAACTCGGCGGCGAACTCGGCCCGTCCCTCCTTCGACAGCAGCTCCCGCCGCCGCGCGTCCAGCGTGGCGCGGGCCCGGTTCGCGCCGCCGAGCACTTCCGCGATCCGCTCCAGGATCGACGTACGGACGGTCACGTCGCCGATCTCCAGACCGGCCACCACGTCCGTGACCGTGGCGAGCCCGTCCGTCATCGTGCCGAGCCGGTCAGACACGGTAGCCGCGTCCCGTACGGTCGCCAGCGCGCCGGCGTCCTCGACAAGCCTGGTGATCTCCTCTCGGTACCCGTCGAAGGCGTCCTCGCGGGCCAGGAACGACACGGCCCGCTGAGCGGCCGACGCGATGTCGTCCTCGGTCCGGGCCGAGAGCTCCGCGATCCGCTCGGCATCGGCGTACCGCATCTCGCTGATCGTCGCCAAGTGGCCGTGCGCCTGCCGCAGTTCGGTCAACCGCTCAACCCACGCGGCGGCCGATCCCGGCACCTCGCCGCGCACGCGCCGCACCAGCGCGGTGATGCGGCCGGCGGTCTCCTCCAGCGCGTCGGCGGACCGCCGCGTCAGCTCCTGTACGGCGGTGAACTCGGCCAGCACCTGTTGTGCCGTGGCCCGCAGCTCCGCCAACGGCTCACCGAGGAAGCCCAGTGCGGAATCGGAAAGCCAGTGGTAGCGGTCCTGCGCCCGCGCGCAGTCGGCGGCGAGCTGCGCGTACACGGCGGTCGTCGGCGTCATGTCCCGTACGCCGTGCGCGAGCGCGAGACAGTCCGAAATCCCGCGTACGAGATCGGCGTTGCCGGTCCGCGCGAGCGGCCCGGTGCCGGCCGGACGGGCGGCGGCGTAGGTGTCGGAGACGTACGGCGTCTGCCACCGCTGCAACGGATGGACGCGCGCCGGAACGTCCGGGCCGTCCGGGTTGTCGCGGAGCAGGATCAACGTGCCGTCGTCCAGAAGCGCGTGGCCACGTCCGGTGAGCGGTGTGGCGACCTCCTGGCGGATCAGGTTGTACGGGAGGAGGAGGCTGCGGAGGCCGTCGCGGGAGCGGAAGACGTACAGCACGTCCTCGCCGTTCGGCGAGCGGACAGCGCCTTCGAAGACCGGTTCGGTCAGCTCCTCCGCGGTGTCGAAGGTCTTGGCGGTGCCGGTGGTGAGGTAGTAGCCGCCGGGAAAGATGATGCCTTGGTCCTCGGGCAGCCGGTGGCAGGCAAGTCCGATGGAGTCGAGGCGCTGGACGGTGGAGAGCAGCGAGTTGAAGACGAGGTACCGCCAGCGTGTCTCCTTGTACGGCCGCACGCGCAGCAGCACCAGCGGCCCGGCCTCGGCGTACTCCACGTCCGCGTCCGCCAGCGACTGCAACGGCTCGTCGACGGGCTCCTCGTAGATCCCGTCCGGCGACTCGGTGTCGTCGGTCACCTTGACGGTGAGCGTGCCGCCGAGCGCGTCGACGAAGAGCCTGCCGCCCTTGCCGATGACGATGTGCGGATGGCGCCCGGTGATGTGGGCCTCGCGCCCGGCGACGGTCCAGTCGAAGTCGTGGGATGCGGGGAACACATGGTCACGCTCGCCCTGCGCGTCGAGAAAGGCCCCGGGCGACCCGTCGGCGCCGAGTGCCCAGCGCAGGACGCGGATGTCCTCGGCGTCCTTGCCCGTACGGAAGACGGCGAGCAGCTTGCCGTTGACGCGGCGGAGGCGGAGGAGACGGGCGTCGCGGAAGTAGCGGTGGAGGGAGGAGAACTCGCGGTGGAAGGCGTCGTGGTGGAGGAGGGTGGAGTCGTCGTCCTTCTCGGCATCCTCGGCGTGCTTGACGAGGAGTACGTCGTCGACCTCGGCCTCGCCTCGGGCGCCGGGCCCGCGCTCGAACCCGAAGAGCAGCTGCCCGCCGACGGCGATGAGGTCGCGCGGGACGGCGGGCTGCTCGGTGCGGACCTGCTCGGTGGCGAGGAGCCGCAGCTCGGTCGACCCGAACTCCTCGGTCCGCCGCGCGTTGAGCGCCTCGGCCCGCCGCACGAGCTCGTCGGCCTGAGCGGAGAGCCGCCGCCGCAACACCTCGTAGGCACCGGCATCCACATCGCCTCCGACGCCCTGCCTGTCCTGCGGTGCGGTGGTGGCGGTGGCGGTGCCGGTGATGTCGCTGTCCATGCGTACGGCGCTCCTTACGTGTCTTCGTCTTGTCCGGCGGGGCCCTTATCCAGCCCGCGTTGGGCACCCACCCAGCCCAGCCGGGGCCTGCTCCCAGCCCGTCCGGGGCCCTATTCACCCGGGCCGGGGCCCTTTTCCACCCGGTCCGGCGTTTGAGGACGGAACCCTGGGGCCGGTGGTCCCGCTCTTTGCGTGAGAGCAGGCACCCAATCCAGCCGGTCCGGCGTTTGAGGACGGAACCCAGGGCCCGGTGGTCCCGCCCCCGGCGTGCAGGGCAGTCCCAGAGGATCCCGGCCGGCAAGGTGCCCACCCCCGTGGGGCACCCCACTCGGCCGGCCCGGCCCCTCCGACAGAGGGTTCCGTCCTCAAACGCCGGACGGGCTGAGGGTGGCCGAGCGTTCCGTCCTCAAACGCCGGACGGGCTGAGGGTGGCCGAGCGCTCCGTCCTTAAGCGCCGGACGGGCTGGGGGAGGCTGTGGGTTCCGTCCTGCAGCGCCGGACGGGCTGAGGGTGGCCAAGCGCTCCGTCCTCCAGCGCCCGACGGGCCAGAAGTGGCCGCCCCGGAACCGGCTCACGCCGGACGGCTGGCGGTGGCCGCCCCGTTCCGCCCCACCACATCCCCCGCAGGAGCAACCTTCGTACCGGCCACCGAAGACACCGCCAGATCCGCCACCCCCAACTCCTTCGCCGCAGCCAGCAACTGCTCCACCTGCCCCGACGCCGCCCCCGACGACCCCATCAACCGCATCAGCAGCGCCGACACCGTCAGGTTCTGCACATCACCGGTGGAGACCGAACCCAGCACCCGGCTCAGGTCATCCGTGAAGGACGACGACCCGTCCAGCCACGGCCCCGCCAGCGCCCGCGCCGTCTGCGAGTTGTCCACGAACCCGTCCACCGCCTTGCCGAGCGAGATCGACGAGACGAGCCGGTCGAAGAAGACCGAGTCGCCGCCGACGATGTCGATGTCGGCGTTCTCCAGCCCGGTAGCCAGCACCGTCGCCTGCGCCTCGGCCACCTGCCGCTGCACCTCGAGACCGGCCAGCCGGATCTCCTTCTCCGCGTCGAGCCGCAGGCGGTACTCCTCGTGCCCGCGCGACGCCTCGTCCAGCGCCGCCATCGCGGCCGCCTTCTCCGTGAGCCCCGCGGCCTCCGCCTTCAGCCTCTCGCCGATGACGGCCGCGTCCGCCGACGCCTGGGCCTGCGTACCCTCCGCCGTGGCCAGCGCCTTGAGCCGCGCGCCCTCCGCCTCGGCCTTGAGCCGGGCCGCCGTGGCCTCGGCCTCCGCGAGACCGGCCTTCTCGATGACCTCGGCCTCCGCGTCGCGGACCTGCACCGCCGCGAGCCCCGGCGCGGCCGACTCGGCCTGCACACCTTCGGCCAGCCGCAGCTTGGCCTGCGCGTCCAGCTCGGCGGTCTTCAGCCGCGCCTCGGCGAGCGTGAGCTGCTCGGCCGCCAGGTGCGTGGAGGCGGCCTCGGCCGCCTCGGCCGCCTTGATGTCCTTGACCAGCTTCTCCTGGGCCTCCGCCTCGGCGGCGATGATGACCGACTTGCGGGCCCGCTCCGCGTCCTCGACGGCCCGCAGGGTCAGGATCGACTCCTCCTGCTCGGCCACCGTACGGTCCACCGCGATCCGCTCCCGGATGACGTCGGCGACCTCGCGGCGCTCGGCTTCGACCTCCTTCGTGGCGGCGATCCGGTTCAGCTCGGTCTCGCGCTCGCGCCCGATGACCTCCAGCATCCGGTCCTTCTCGATGCGCTCGCTCTCGACGGCGATGACGCGCTCGCGGTTCTTCTGCGCGACGGCGATCTCGCGCGCCTGGTTCTCGCGCTGGATGCCGAGCTGCTCCTCGGTCCTGATGAACGCGCTCTGCGAACCGAGCCGCTCCTCCTCCTGGACCCGCGCGGTGGCCGCCTCCTCACGGGCCCGCAGGGTCTCGACCTCGCGGCGCTGCTTGATCTCGGCCTCGGCCTGCCGGCGCTCCAGCTCCAGGATGGTCTCGCGGGCGTCGACGTCCTGCCGGGTGATCTCCTTCTGCTCGGTGCGCTGGAACTCGTTGGTGCGCACGTGCTCGATCGCCGTCAGTTCGGTGATCTTCCGGATGCCCTGGGCGTCGAGGATGTTGGCGCCGTCGAGCTGCGACATCGGGGTCTGCTCAAGGAAGTCGATCGCGGCGTCGTCGAGGTGGTAGCCGTTCAGGTCGGTCCCGATGACCTGGATGATCCGGTCCCGGAACTCCTCGCGCTTGGTGTAGAGGTCGACGAAGTCGAGCTGCTTGCCGACGGTCTTGAGGGCCTCGGAGAACTTCGCCGCGAAGAACTCCTGGATGGCGACCTTGTCGCTGGCCCGCTGCGTACCGATGGACTGCGCGACCTTGATGACGTCCTCGACGGTCTTGTTGACGCGGACGAAGAAGGTGATCTGGATGTCGGCGCGGATGTTGTCCTGGCAGATCAGGCCTTCGCGCCCGGCGCGGCGGATCTCGATGGTCTTCACCGAGATGTCCATCGTCTCGGCCTTGTGGAGCACCGGCAGGACGACGGCACCGGTGAAGGTCACGTCGACCTTCTTGGTCTTGGAGATGATCAGCGCCTTGCCCTGCTCGACCTTGCGGAACAGCCGGGTGACGACGAAGGCGATGGCGACGACGATGAGCAGGACAACGGCGATCAGCACGCCGATGCCCAAGGAGATGGCATCCATAAGAGTCCTTGGGAGTTCGAAGGCAGGCGAAGAACGAAGAAGAAGAGGAGAAGGAAGAACGCGTGCTGTCAGGCCCGCGCCGCACAAGCGACCCGCGAGCGCCCGGACCGGAGCAGATCCCGCACCCGGCACCACAGCCGGAGCAGACCCCGCACCAGGCACCACACACCGGCACACGCACTACACACACCGGCACATAAACCGGCATACCGGCACAAGACGACCGGCGTCAGCCGCCCGTGACCTCCGGCAGTCCCGCCGCGCCGCCAGATTTCGCGTGCGGACCCGGGTCGAGAGCCGCGTCGTACGGCGACACCCAGAAGAACTCGCCCTCTTCGTCGTACGCGTAGAGGAGTCCCGTACTGCCCGAGACGAGGCGCTCCTCGGCGTGCAGCTCGGCGAGGTGCGCGACGCGGGGTGCCTGGCGGACCTGGACGATGGCCGTCGAGCCGTCGGCCGCGGCGACCTCGGCCTGGCCGAATGCGGCGCTGACGGAGCCGGTGCGGAGGGTGCACACGCGTCCGACGAAGTCCCGGCGCGATGGCGGAGGTTCCGCCGGGAAGTACCGGCGGAAGAGGTGTGCGAGAAGGCGGACGGTGCCCCAGGCGAGGAACAGCGATCCGGCGAGTACGGCGACGGCGAGCACCGCGCGGGTGGCGCCGGTGGCCGGGAGCCGGTGCACCAGGACCGTGCCGGTCAGGCTGCCGAACCAGCCGATGACGACGAGCAGCGATACGGAGACGGTGACGGGTACGCCGCCGAAGCCGACCGCGCCGGAGTCGAGGTCCGCGTCGAAGGAGTGCTGGTCGGCGGCGCCGGCGAGCACGAGCAGCCAGAAGCAGACGACGACCACGAGTGCCGCGCCGAAGATGACGGCGGGGAAGCCGAGCGCCGCGTTCAGGAACTCGTCCATCGGTCCCACCCCCTCTGCGATTCTGCGCGCCGGCCGTGTGGCGGCGCGCGGTCTTCAGCCGGTACGGGGGAGTGGTGACAGCTCACCGGGTCACGACGTTCACCACGTTCGGTATCAGGGCCGGCCCGGCGGCGGGGCCCGGCGCTGCGGCACTGCGAACCGTGCCGCAGCCACCGGGTCGTTCCCCTCAGGTGCCCGCCGTCGATCCCGGATCCCCCGTGGATCCCCCGCGAACCGTCCGGCGGGCCGCCTGTTTCCCCCGCTATCCCCCGTGCTCCCCGGTGTGTTCCCCCGTTGTGTTGCTGACCTGATCCTGTCATCGGACCCGCACCCACCGCATTGCCGGATTCCGGCAATCTTTACGCTTTCCTGATGCCGGGCACCGGCACCGCCCGGTGTGCGTTGGGGAAATGGCAGGACTGTTGCAAGGCTGAAGGAGTGTGCGTGGCAGAGCCGAGGATCCCTGAGGAAATGCTGGGAAATTATGCCCAGATTCTGGGTGAAGTCGCCACAACGGGACGCCGTCTGACGCGTAACGAACTGGAGATGCGCCGCGCGTTGGGCCGGGAGGCGGCCGACGCGGGCCATCAGCTCCGCGCACTGGTGACGATGCATCTGGCACAGACCCGAGAGGCCTGGCCGAAGGCGGCTGCCGGAAACAGCCCTGACGTGGCGGACGCGGTGCTGGCCGCGGTGGAGCAGGCGGTGGACGCGTTCGCCGAAGGTTTCGAGCGCGCGCAGCGGCTGACGGTCCGCCGGGAGGAGGCGGCGCGCCGCGAGTTCATCGACGATCTCCTGTACGGGCGGAGCGACTTGGTCCGCCTCGCGGAGCGCGCCACCCGCTTCGGCCTGCGGCTTTCGCGGGCGCACGCGGTCGCGGTGGCGACGGGCCCGGAGGCGTACACGGAGACGGACGCGGTGCCGCGGAGTGTGGAGGCGGCGCTGCTGACCCGGTTCAGCGGCCGCAAGATCCTGCTGACGACGAAGGACGGCCGGATCGTCTGCATCGCGCCCGGCAGCCAGCCCGACGTCCTGCGCTACTTCGCCAAGCAGTCGCACGCGGCGACGGACGGCGGCCAGGTCGCGATCGGCCGCCCGCACAAGGGTCCCGGCGGCGTGGTCCACTCGTACGACGAGGCACTGGAGGCGCTCGACCTGGCGGACCGGATGGGCATGGACGACCCCGTGCTGTACGCCTCGGACCTCCTGGTCTACCCGGTGCTGACCCGGGACCGGCAGGCGATGGCGGATCTCGTACGCAGCGAGCTGGGCCCGCTGCAGAAGGCGCGCGGCGGCGCGGAGCCGCTGCTGAAGACGCTGGCGGTCTATTTCGACGCGGGCTGCGTGGCGGCCGAGACGGCCCGCCGCCTGGCCTTGAGCGTACGGGCGTTGACGTACCGCCTGGAACGCATCCACCAGCTCACCGGCTCCGACCCGGCGGACCCGATGCACCGCTACAGCCTGCAGACGGCGGTGATCGGCGCGCGGCTGCTGGACTGGCCGGCCAAGGAGCTGTGAGGCCCCCGGCCGGCCCGAGAACTCGTATCCCTACAGGTCGAACTCGTGCGGAGGCAGGTCCAGGGCGAAACACGCCTCACGCACGACGGCCTGCTCGGTCTTGTCGAAGTCGCCGTCGGCGCCGCCGATGATGATGCCGATCTGGATGACGGCACGCGCCTCGGCCGGCTTCTTCTTCGCCTTGGCGATCTCCTGGAGCACGCTGACCTTGCCGAAGGCGAAGTCGGCGGTGAGCTTGTTGACGTAGTCGTTGAAGCGCCGCTGCAGGTCGTCCGCCGGGAAGTTCTGCAGGACGTCGTTGCTCGCGATGAGCGCGGCGACACGCTGGCGCTCGGACGGGTCGATGGAGCCGTCGGCGGCGGCGACCAGAGCACACATGGCCATGCTCGCGTCCCGGAACGCCCCCGACTTCAGGTCGTTCTTCTTCGCTTCCAGCTGCGTCTGCATAGACGAAGCGGATTCCTTGATCCGATCCCACAGGGCCATGACATCTCCATACGTTGCGGTGCAATGCCGGAACAAAAGAAAACTCTACAGACGTGTAGAAGCTAGCAGGGACGGTGACCCCTCCGCCCCGGGTTCGCGGTGTCGGCTCGACGTGCGGGTGCGAGTTCCGGACAGCACAACGGCCGGTCCAGGCAGCCGTGGTGACGGCGGCCCGAACCGGCCGGAGCGGTTCGTACGGGTCGGTCAGTCGCCGCGCGCCTCGCCGGCGGGCTCCGGAGTGAGCTCGTCGTGGTCGCCGAGCCGGCGCTCGGGAGCGGCCTTCGGCGGCGCTTCCACCGCCGGACCACCGGGCTTCACACCGCGTGCGGCCTGGAGCTTCTCGGCGAGAGGCTGCGTCCACCGGGCGGTGAGCGGCCCGACGATGACGAGGATGAGGACGTACGCGGTGGCCAGCGGCCCGATGCGCGGCTCGGTCGCCACGGCCAGACCGGCGATGACGATGGAGAACTCACCGCGCGCCACGAGCGTGCCGCCGGCCCGCCACCGCCCGCGCGAACCGATGCCGGCGCGGCGGGCCGCGTACCAGCCGGTGGCGATCTTGGTGAGGATTGTGACGACGGCCAGGACGGCGGCGGGCAGCAGCACCGGCGGGATGTCGGCCGGGTTGGTGGAGAGCCCGAAGAAGACGAAGAACACGGCGGCGAACAGATCGCGCAGCGGCGTGAGCAGCTTGCGCGCTCCTTCCGCGACCTCACCGGAGAGCGCGATGCCGACGAGGAACGCGCCGACGGCCGCCGAGACTTGGAGCTGCTGGGCGACACCGGCGACGAGCACGGTGAGGCCGAGGACGACCAGGAGCAGCATCTCCGGGTTGTCGGAGGAGACCGCGCGGCTGATGAGGCGGCCGTGGCGCAGCGCCAGGTACAGCACGAAGCCGACCGTGCCGAGCGCGATGAGCAGCGCGAGGCTGCCGCCCGCCAGGCTGACACCGGCGAGCATGGCGGTGAGCAGCGGCAGGTAGACCGCCATCGCCAGGTCCTCCATGACGAGGACGCCGAGGACGACCGGGGTTTCGCGGTTGCCGAGCCGGCCGAGGTCGGTCATCACCTTCGCGATCACGCCGGACGACGAGATCCAGGTGACCCCGGCGAGCGCGACGGCACCGACCGGACCCCAGCCGAGGATGAGCGCGGCGACGGCACCGGGCGTCGCGTTGAGCACGAAGTCGACGGCGCCGGACGGGTACTGCGTCTTGAGGCTGGTGACCAACTCGGACGCGCTGTACTCAAGTCCCAGCAGAAGCAGCAGCAGGATCACGCCGATCTCGGCGCCGACCATGGTGAACTCTTCGCTCGCGTCGAGCGGGATGAGCCCGCCGTGGCCGAAAGCGAGCCCCGCGAGCAGGTACAGCGGAATCGGCGAGAGCCCTATCCGCCCGGCGGCCCGCCCGATGAGCCCGAGCCCGAGGATGACGGCGCCCAGCTCCACCAGCAGTGCAGTCGTGTCATGCACGGTCAGCCCTCCGCAATGATCTCGGAGAGCGCGTCGACGCCCTCACGCGTACCGACGGCGACGAGCGTGTCCCCGATGGCGAGTCGAAAGTCCGGCTCCGGCGACGGGTGAGCGCTGTGCGTACGCAGCACCGCCACGATGGACGCCCCGGTCCGCGTCCGCGCCCGCGTCTCGCCCAACAGCCGTCCCCCGTAAGGAGATCGGGACCCGAGCGGAATGTGCTCGGTGACCAGGTCGATGCCTTCGGTCCGTACGGCGTCGATGGGTGCGGGGTCGATGAGGTGGGCCAGCGCGGTCGCCTCGGCCGTCGTCAGGGGCACGGACAACCGGCACGAATCAGGGTCGTCCTGTTCGTAGAACCCGATGAACCGCCGCCCGTCGTGGTGGACGACGACGGAGATGTGCTGCCCGGACTCGGTGGTGAAGTCGTACTGAGCACCTACTCCGGGCAAGGACGTGCGACGGGTTCCCATGACTGCCTCCCGAGACGTGCGTCGTGTCCCGGCGCACCTGGTGATCTCTTTATTCGGCCATGACCTTATCTGGCGGCTTCAGAGGCCGACGGGCGTACCGGTGCGGTACTGCCGGGGGTCTGCAGACAGGTGCCGACGCATGTCCCATCGCCACGGATCATGAGGCCATGTGTCTGCTTGTGCGTAACTAAGCACTGAATTTGTCCTTGTCAGGGTCTCTCACCGACTCCCTGTGCCAAGCTGCGTGGCCAAATCGGCGTTCCTCACCGTAGTCATCTTCGAGGTGTTGTTCGGACGACCGTGGGAGAGGCAACTTGACAGCGACCGTGATCGCCATCGCGACGGCAATTCTGCTGAGTGAGCTGGCATTCGACGCACGCGACATCGCCTACTGGCGCCGGTGGCTCGGGTGGTTCGGCTACGCATGGCGCCGTCTGTTCCTGATGGCGGTTCCCGCCGTGCTCGCGCTGGTCGTGCTACAGGTGGCGCCCGACACGACCAGCGTCGCCGCACAGATGATGGTCGGGGCCGCGGCCGGGGTGACGGCAGCCGCGCTGCTGCGTGCGGACACCCGGGGACACACGAGGATTCGCAGCGGAGGAACCGACCACGACCAGATGCAGGTCGCGTCGGCGCTCTCCTGGATGTACCGGCAGGTGTGCCGACGCTATGACGCGCGGGCGCGGACGGGCATCGACCGGTTCCTGCGGTCGCTGAGGAACGAGACGCCGGGTGACTCGGAGCGGCTTCTGCAGACGGCCGAGGAGATCGAAGGCGTCATCAGCCAGGAGCTCAGGTCCGTCCAGAAGACCGGCCCGCGCAAGGACCTTCAGAAGTGCCTGGACACCCTGCGGGAGCAGATGGACCTCGCGGTCGACCCTTTCGCGGATCCACGCGAAAAGCGGCGGGCCTCCCACCAGCTCTCCGAGTCGATAGCCGAGGAGATGTCCACCCGCCGATGGAACCGTCCGCCCGCACACCTTCGACGCTAGGAGCGCCGGTGACCGACACCACTCCCCAGCAGAACGCCTTCTCCTCCCACTGCGCCACGATCGTCAGAATTCTCAGGCAGCAGGACGACCGCGGAGCCCCGAGCCCGGCGGAAGAGCGGGACCTGGCAGCGGCACTCTCCCACGTCACCGCTTCGCTGCCACGCATGCTGAGTGCGCGGGTCCGGGAGGCGGGGCGAGATCCGCAGGACGTCTCCCAGGAAGCGCTGGAGCGCTTCATCACCGCGGCGAGCACCGGCCGCGTGGATCCGGACGGGTCCCCGGCCGGCTATCTCATGACCATCGCCATGAACGTCGTGCGGGACGCCCTTCGTAGCGGGCCCGACCCCATTCCTCTGGACAGCCGTGCTCCGGCGTTCGACGCCGAGGTCAATCCGGTCACCAAGCTGCTCGACGAGCTCGCGTCGGCCGACTCCGTGCGGCGGGCGCTTGCGCTCGCCCATGCCGAGGGGGACCAGATGGTCCTCGACGTGATCGCCGCATGGCTCGACCTCGCGCACCGCAACGGTATGGAGCCCACGAGCCGGGCCGTCGCACAAGAGGTCGGCATCAGCAAGACCACCGTGGCCAACGCCCTTCTCCGGTTCAGGCGGTATCTGGGTGAACAACATTGAGATTCGCCCTCCGGCGGTGGCCAAGGGGCGGCCCTCGTACGTACGAGTAGTGGAAACCGATCCAGGTAAGCCAACCCGAACGATGGTGGGGGTAGAGAGGTGCCCGATGGAGCGGTCAGACAGCATGCCTAACAATGTCGGCCACACGGATGAGCCGCTGATCAGGCCAGATATCGATGGACTGGCCCAGGCCGTACCGGCACGACTTGCCGATTTCATGGCAAGTCTGGTGTATCTCGCGCCGTCCGGCCAGGAGCACGCCCTGCAGGCGCTGGGGCCCGGATCGCGACTCGTTCTGGAAGCGCTGCGCTTGGTGGATGTCGGCGACCCTCCGCGGCTGACCGAACGCGGCCGGCTGGCGGCGGAACGGCTGGCGGACACGCAGGCGCAGGGGGAGGGCTCCGCCGTGGGCAACCACCGGTCCGGCACGCGGCTGCGGCGGATCGCCCGCGTCCTGCCCATTCACGAGCGTGACGTTGTGGCCGCGTCCACCGCGGCCGAGGAACAGAGCGATGAGTTCATCGTGACGTACGAACTGTCGCCGGAGCCCGGCAGCCGGTCCGACGGCGGAGGCGGGGCGAAGGTCGAGGTGGCACGGAACGACCAGGACTTCTGGATCTGGCAGCGCGGCGGACCTGACACCGTCGTCGTCCTGGAGTCCATGGAGCCCCTGCCGGTGAGCGACGACCCGGTGGTGGTCGCCAACCCGGACGGCCAGCCGCCGTCCGTCCTGCTCCGGCGCCTTTTCGGTCTCAGTGAGGAGAACGATGGCTGACGATGCGATGGTGGTCTCCGCCGACCGGCGGCAACGGGAACTCGCGCTGAAGTTGCAGTGCGCGTTGCTGTCGCTGGACCAGCGCGTCCGGAACGCTCCCGAGGCGCCGAAGGGCGCGACGGACGAGGAGGTCCTGAGGCGGGCGGCCCCGTACGCCCGAATGCTGGCCACTGATGTCAGGAGAGTCTGGAGCGCCCGCCAGGCGCTGCGGCAGAAGGGGACCGCAGGCTTCTTCGGAGTTCCCCCGTGGCTCGGGCCGCGATCCGCGACGGTGGCGTCCGGAGACAGGACTCCGGGGTCGTCTGCCGGGCTGCGCTTGCTTGAGGAACGTCTGTCCTCCGAGGACCGCGTATGGGCCCAGGTCCGCACGTGCCTCTCCGCAGAACCTGCGGGGAAGCTCCTCGCCTCGCTGACGAGTGACTGGACGGGCGCCACCGCGCCGACGCGAACCACCGCGGCCACCGGCGGCCCGGTCCGGACGGTCAGGCAGCCGGAGGAGGGAGGTGAGCCGGGGAGCGCGACCGGAAGCCGCCCCACCCGTATCGAGATGCTGTTCCCCGTCATCCACATGGCGAGCAGCAACAGCTTCCTGGTCGAGTTGACGCTGCACGCCGTCGATCAGCCGGAGGAGCCGTCCGGCACCGAGAGTCAGGCTCTGACGCCGAAGTTCAAGTCGGGCCTCTCCGCCGGGCGGCAGGCAGGACTGAAGCTGGCCGCACGGCTCGGCGTCCCGGCGCGGGACCTGCGCATGTGGGAGACGGGCGGCTTCACCTTCCGCGGCATACCGACGAGTTACCGGCTCGACGACACGTCGGCCAGCGTCGGTACCGCGGTGGCGGTGGTCCGGCACCTGCTCGACCTGCCCGACCCGGTCACACTCGTCTCGGGTGAGGTCAACGGTGACGGCGTGGTGATGTCGCTCCCGTCACCGGCCGACTTCACCGTGAAGAGCCGGGCGGCCGGCGACCACGGCCTCGGTCTGCTCCCCCTGGTTCCGCAGCGGGCACTGTCCGACGTATGCGAGAACGTATGGCCGAAGTCCTGGGCGTTCGCGGTGGAGCGGACAGCACGCAGTGGCCTGCTCGACCTTTCCCATGAGGCACGCCTGGTAGGAAAGGTCAGCACCGACGTCACCGCCACCGGCCAGTCGTTCTCCCTGGTCAGGCTGAAGATGGTGGACGAAATCCTGCAGCGGATGAACGCCGGCGCTTCGGCGGTCGTCGTCGGCGGTCCACGTGCCTCGGCCCGGACGACCTCGGTGCAACAGGCGGCACTGGAGTGGTCCGGTGCGAATGGCGCGGCCGTGGTGGAGTTACGTCTGAAGGACGGCGCCCTGCCGGACCGGGCCGACCTCACGCACACCATCGAGCTGGCCCGGCACGCCACCCAGACACCCATGGGCAGTCCGACCGTGGTGGTGCTGGAGGATCTGCTTCCCTACGACGACGCGACCGATCTCGACGCCGTGCTGCCCCAGGCTGCCGAGGCGACCGGAACCAGGATCATCGCCATCTGCCTGTACACCGGAGGGACGCGGTGGGCGACCAACAGTGTCGCAACTGTACCGAGCATCCCCCGGACCGGTGAGATGAGCGCCTTCTCCGAGGAGTTCATACGGCTCAACGGCATCAGACTGGACGCCGGACGGCTCGCCGTGGCGCGACATGCCGCGAACGACGACTTCTGGTGGCTCGTGCACCTCCTCATGGACAGGGCTCCGTTGCCGGACGGCGCCGGTGCGCAGGACGCCCTCGCTCTTGCGTCGACGGCGACGGACACCCGCCCGCGGGAGGAGGCGGAGGATGCACCCTTCCCTTACCCGACCGGGCGGCGGCCGGCCGCGGAACTCGATCCGTCCGCCGCCATCCGAGCCGCCTACGTCCGCCGGGCGCGCGGTCAGGTCAGCCAGGCACAGCTCGACCGGATAAAGGCCGTCGCCGCCAGCAGCCTGCTACGGGTCGGTGTGCCGGACTCCTTGCTCACCGGCCTGTCGCCCTCGGCCCTCCACCGGGCGGGAGCGCAGCGCGACCGGTCCGGACGGTGGTACATCGAGCGCAGCGCGACCTGCCGGGCCCTGCTCGCCTCCAACGAGGCCATCGCGGACTCCACGGGAAGGGAGTGGATGCGTACCGCCGATGCGCAGTACATGGCGCTGGCGACACTGCTGCGGCCGTATCTGCGCAGCTACGACCGAAAGGCGGTGGGCTTCGTCACCACGCTTCTGGTCTCCGCCAAGACCGTCGAGGCCGGCCTCCACCGACGCCTGCTGGAACTGGTCTCTCCGATGCTGACCGGCCACATCCACGTGGACGCTCCACCCGTCCTGGTCGCCCACGCTCTGCTGGCCGGCGGAGACACCTTCCGTTCGGAGCAGCGGCAACAGCTCTTCGAGACGCTCATACGCAGCATTTACGTGACGGGCTGGGGCGGGATGACCGCACGTCAGGCGACGACATGCCTGCGGGCCATCCGGTCGAACGAGGACCACGCCGTCGGACAGATCGTTCCGCTCCACGGCGAGGTGATCGAACGTATCGGCCGGGACATGAGGCCGGTCCTGTCGCGCGGCGACCCCGCGCAGGGGATGCTGCTCGTCCACGAACTCGGCCGTCGGTTCGACCGCAGGACAGCAGACGAGGTGGTGCCGCTCGCCGTCCAGGCCACCAGCAGCTGCAACCCCGGTCTCGTGGAGCACTACGGGGCCGCGATGGGTCTGCTCGACGCGGCAGATAAGTACGGCAACGATCTCCGGTCCACGATCCGGGAAAAGTTCGCCCGATCGCCCGGCGTGCGGCGGTTGGTCGAGGCCGAACACCGGAACGACGCAGGGCTCATCCTCGCCCGCGTCGCTCTGGAACTCGCGCTCACCGGTGACTCGGAATCCGGGGCGCTCAAGAAGTTGGGCGCAGCTCTGCCCGCCTCCACGCCGTACAGCGTGGCGCAGGGGCTACTGCTGATCGAGCGGATCGATCTCGGATGGGGACGCAAGTTCCTGCCCGATTCGAAGTTCACCTCCTGGTTCCGGAAGGTCGTACTGGACAGCGGCAACTCCGATGTGACGCCGTGGCAGTTGGCCCAGCTCATCCGCACTCTGGGAAAGATCGACCCCGGAGCCCTGATGGAGGCGCTCTACTCTCCCGACGGGAGCACGGCGGAGACTTCCGTGATCGACGCGATCGTCGTCTGTGTCCTGGACATGGGAGACCTCAAAGGGGTGGGGCAGGTCGTGGCCGCTGTCACCTCGTTCGACATTCAATGGGGGCCGGGTGGTTCCGACAACGCGGCTTCTCTGCTCTGTGCACGGTTCGAGCAATTCGTCGATGACGCCTTGGACACCGAGCGACGGGGGAGCGTCGTCCTCGCCGTCGTGAATGCACTCGTGGAAGCCAATGTCTCGACCGCGACGCTGAACGCGCTCCTCGAGCGCTGTGCCGACGTCGTGGAGATGGAGGCGAAGGACAGCGATAAGGAATACGCACCGCGGCTGGCGCTACTGATCGGCCAACTCGACTCCGTAGGGACTGAGTTCCTGTCCAAGATCGATTCTCGGCTGGACGACGACCTGCTGTTGAAGCGGATGACGAGGACTCGGTCCGTGGAATCGAGCGCGGCGTACATGGACCTCGCGCGGGCGCTGCGCCGAACGCAGGACATGGAGTTCCTCGAGACATTCCTGGAGGACGAATGGCTCACGTACTCCCTGAAGGCGCTCAGCGACGGGAGCGTGCTCTCCGCCCTCAAGGCGCTCCGCGCCTACAGCCTCTTCCTGCGCGACGCTTGCGTGACCCTTGAGGAGGAGGGGCTGCTCAAGAGCGTCAGCGACGATACGAAGGTGTGGGCCAAGCGGTTGAAGAAGCTCTTTCACCCGTCGCAGCTCAGCGAGGCACTCCATCTGCTGAACCGGCTCGCTCCGGCCATGAGCGTCCTCATCCTGCGCGAGCTCGATGTGCTGTACCGCCCAGGAGCGAGCGTCGGTGCGGCTCTTCCGGCCCTTCCCGCGGCTCAGCCGGCGGCGGCGGCCCCGGCGGGAAAGCCGATCCCGGCCCCTGCCAGGATCGCCCTGATCGAGCAGCGCAAGAAGCAGCAGCGTGATGTGACGGCCCGGCAGCTCCCCGGCATGCTGCGTCACGTCCAGAGGCAGTTCATCAATCCGGTCCAGGCCATCGAACTCATCAACGCGGCGCGAACCATCGACGAGGACGCGGGGCGCAGTATCGGCACGGCCCTGTCCGCCAGGGGCAACTGGGAAAAGAAGGCCAAAATTCTGCGCGATATGGACGCTCCGGTGCACCTCGGGAACCTGCTGCGCATGATGGCGGAAGCAGACCTCGCCCTTCCCCCGAACGTCCTGGAGAAGCTCTTCCGCGCCTGGCAGCATCGGGCGTACAGACACCGCTCTCCGGCCGTCGCGGGCAGCATCATCTGCGGCTTTGCCGCATCAGGGCCACAGGGTGAGGAGATGGCGCGGTTGTGGGCGCTGGCTCTCAACATCGACGCCTTCGCACGCAGGCTGGAGCGAGGTCTGCCCCACGACATCGAATCCGCCCCTCGCCTCGTCCAGGCCCTCGACCTCTGGAGGCCGGATGGGAGCGCGGAGCGGATCGCCCATGCGCTTCCCCAGGACGCGGTGGCACGGGTCGGCACCGACGTCGCCGTGAATCTCCTGCTCACACTGGAAGAAACCTTCCCCGACGCAGCGCTGCCCCATCTCGAAGCCGCACAGAAGGTCATCGCGGAAAGATCGCGGCTACGTTACGTGCCCAATCCGGAGGAGCACTGGCACCAGCTGGGCTGGCTGATCCGGATCACCCGCCCGGGGCCGGGCACCTGGACCGACGCATCGGACCTGATCTACGAAGAGGTCGCCGCGAAGTGCAGTCGGCCCGAGATCGTGGCGTGGGTCAGGAGCTGTCTGAGGCGGCTCCCGGATGACGAGAGCTGGACTCTGCCCGGCGAGAAGATGGCGATCTGGGCGGAGTGCGCCCGGCTGCTGGCCCACTCCGAACTTTCACCAGGGGCCTCACCTCACCACGGCCGATGTGGTGAGCTCCTGCGGGCGGCCTCGACACGCTGGCAGATCCAGCTGCTGCACAGAGCCAGGCAGGACGCTGAGCTGCGCCGAGGACTGACCGATGATGACCTCGACCGTCTCGACGAGGAGGGGGAGGACCTGATCATGGTCGGTCGGCCCGTGGGCGCGATCCTGAAGCGCGCGGTCGAAGAAGTGCGGGCCACCTCGTTGTCGTTGTGAGGAGGCTCCGAGGACCGGACCGCAGAGGGAGGGGAGAGCGGCCGGCATAGGGCTACTCGTTCCGGGTGAGTACCGGCGGCCAGCCGAGGACGTCCTCCGCTTGGACGTTGCACAGGGACGTTCCCTCGAAGCGGGCGCCTGTGATGTCTGTGGGGCCCAGGCGCGGGATGCCTGTGTTGACGCTGCTGAGTCTGGCGCCCGTCAGGTCCGTGTCGCGGAGGTCGGCGTCTCGTAGGTTGCAGCCGGCCAGGACCGCGCCGCGTAGGGAGGCTCCGCGGAGGTCTGCGCCGGTGAAGTCGCAGAACTTGAACCAGCAGCCTTCCAGCGTGGCGTAGCGGAGGTCTGCGCCGGCGAACGAGCAGCGGGCGAAGCGGAGTTGGTTGGTGCGGGTGGATGCGAGGTTCTGGGCGGTGAAGTCCTCGCCGCTGACGGCCGCGTAGCGGTGGAGCTCGGAGAGGCGTTGGCCGGCGGTCAGTGGCGTGGTCATGTGGGGCAGCGTCTCAGCCGGGGTGGTGGGCGGCGTCGAGATTTCGTCAAATTGACTGTTCAACAGACAGCCCTGTTTGGGGTGATCTTGTGCCCCTGTAGGGGGACTTGAGGCCGTCTCGCGTTGGTTTGGGCGCCGACACGCTCTTGCCTGCTGTACGGTGATCGTGTCATCACGCTCTGTGCGTACGCATGGGGCGGCCCCCGGTGGTGTTACAGCACCTAGCCGAGGGCCTTCACCCAACTAGTGGAACGGACTCCACCGGGATGCTTTGGCATGCTATCGCGCCGGTTCGGCGCTACACGAAGGTCTCGCACGACGTCATGCGTCATCCGCGTCTGAACAGTGACGCGAAGGTCTTGATCTCTTACGTCCAAGGGTTGCCCGAAGGGCAGGTCGACCGTGCTCTCTCCGAGCATGCTCGCGAGGTCGGGATCAAGGGGCGGCGGTATCAGACGGCCAAGGAGCAGTTGGTCGTGAACGGGTTCGTGCATGAGCGGAAGGTCCCTGGGGCGCGAGGGTTGTGGGCCACCCATCAGCTCTTCTCCAATGTGCCGTTGAGTGATGACGACGCTCGTGCTCTATGGCGGGACGCCGGTGTGGGAGTTGACGCGGCTCCGAGTGCGCAGTCTCCGACCGTCGGTGAGCCGGGTCCTCGGACCGTCGGTCATCAACTACCGGTAGACGAAGAACTGGGGGAGAACTCTTTCCGCCCACCCACCCAAGCGAGCGGCGGTGAAGGCGCGTTGGAGGTGCTTTCGGCTGAAGAGGCGCAGGTGGAGCGGGTGTTGTTGTCTCTACGTGAGTGTCGGCGTGATCTGCGGCTCGGTGTCGCCGAGGCGCGGTCGCTGGTGGCGCTGGCTGTGGAGTGGTTGCGGCGCGGAGTGTCCGGTGCTGAGCTTCGGCAGGTGCTGAGCAGTGGGCTGCCGGCCGGTCGGGTGCGGTCCGCTGTCGGGTTCCTGCGGCATCGGCTCGTACAGAAGATGCCCGAAGCGCCCGCGCCCGAGCCCTCACATGAGCCTGAGCCCGCCCCCGGACCTGAACCCGCCCCGGCCCCCGCGCCTGAGCCGCCTCCCGTCGTCGCTCCGCTCATCACCTGTCAGGGGCCCGGGACCGAGCACGTCTTCCGGTCCTTCGGCGGGGCGACCGAGTGCTCCGACTGTCAGCAGGCCGCCGCCTGGGCCCGGTGGGCCGAGCGGAGGGCCGCCGATCTGGGCATCGATCTCGCCGAGGACGCTGCGGCCGCCGTGGAGGCCGGGCGGGATCCGGACGGGTGGCGGGGTCGGCTCGCCGCCGCCACCGCGCGCGGCTCCGCGTGCGCGGCGGCGTCCGACCCCGCTTCCGGCGTCGGTGGCGCCGACCGCCCGTAACGCGTGCCGCCGATGCTCAGTCGAGTGCGGCCCGCTGCAGGCGGAGTTGGCCGATTTCCGCAACGTTCTTCATCAGTTCCGCGTTCACCCACGTGATCATGCGGGCGATGGTGTGCTGCGGGTCCTCCGGCCCCGGAAACCCTGCCGGAGCGTCCAGGTCGGCGGTCGTGAGCCCGTCCAGGGCGGTCAGCCAGTCCTGCCGCAGGCCGCGCAGCCACTCGACGGTCGGGGCTCCCGGGCCTGGCCACGTGATGTCCGTACGGTTCCGGGGCGTCCTCCCCACGGCGTGGTCCAGCGCCACGCTCCACCACCAGCCCATGTGCCAGCTCAGCCAGGCGATCGTCGGCACGGGTACGGGGTCGGGTTCGGTGTCCGCCCAGTCCGGGGTCCAGGTGCCGTCGCCGGACCGGCGTACCGTCCAGCAGTTCGCGGCGGGCTCCCACAGGAAGTCGTCCGGCTCGATGCGCTCCAGGTGGTACTCGAACAGTGACCACGTCAGGTCGAACTGCCAGCGGAGGAGGTCGAGCGCGGTGCGTGAGGGCGGGGGCGGGGACGCGTTCATCCTGCGAACCTCGCACAGTCCCGGAGGCGGTGGGAAGCGGTTTTGGCGGCGGACGCGGCTGTGCCCGGCGACAGGACGGACACCGGTCGGACGTCCGTACGTCGCCGGGCACATGGCCGGGCAGCTGATGCGCGTGTGCGTCAGTCCGTGATCTCGATCTTGTCCTCGGACCTGTTCGCGGACCCGTTCCCGGACTTGTTGCCGTCCTTGGGCGTGTCGCTCTGCTGCGGCAGCGTCGTGCGGTTCTTCAGGTTCTCCAGGAGCGCCGCCACGTCCACGCCCGTCGTCGAGCTCAGCAGCTCCATGCCCTGCGCGACGTTGTCGGTGACCGTACGGGCCAGCTGGCTGGCGCCGTCCGTCGAGATCACCGTCATCTTGTCGATCGCGCTCAGCGGCTCGGAGGCCTTCGCGACCACGTCCGGGAGGACCTCGACCAGCATCTGGAGGACGGCCGCGTCGCCGTACCGCGCGAACGCGTCGGCCTTCTTCTGCATGGCCTCCGCCTCCGCCGCACCCTTCGCGGCGATCGACGCGGCCTCGGCCTCACCCTCGATGCGCACCGCGTCGGCCAGCGCCGAACGGTGGAGCTTCTCACCCTGACCGGTCAGGCGCGAGCGCTCCGCGTCCGCCTCGGCCTCCTTGACCTGCGCGATGCGGCGGGCCTCCGCCTCCTGCTCGGCCTGGTAGCGGGCGGCGTCGGCGGGCTTACGTACCTTGGTGTCCAGCTCGCGGTCGGTCAGCGCCGCCTGGCGCTCGGCGACCTTCTCCTGCTCCTGGAGCACTTCCTGCTGGCGGGCCGCCTCGGCGAGCGGACCGGCGGCGTTGGCCTTGGCGGCCGCAGCTTCGGTCTCGGCCTTGATCTCGGCCTGCTTCAGGTAGTACGTCCGCTCGGCGATGGCGATCTCCTCGGCCGCCTTCAGCCGGGCCTGCTCCGAGGCGCGCTTGGCGATCGCCTCGGCGATGTCCGCCTCCTGCTTGGCGCGGGCGGCCTCCGGACGGCCGAGGTCCTCCAGGTAGGAGCCCTCGGTGGTGATGTCCTGGATCTGGAAGGCGTCCAGGATCAGGCCCTGGCCGGAGAGGCTGGTCTCGGCCTCCTCCGCCACCTGGCCGGCGAACGCGGCCCGGTCGCGGATGATGTCCTCGACCGACATGCGGCCGACGATCGCGCGGAGCGCGCCGGAGAGCACTTCCTGCGTGAAGCCGACGATGCCGTCCTGCTGCTGCAGGAAGCGCTGAGCGGCCGCGCGGATCGCGTCCTCGCCGCCTCCGACCTTGACGATCGCGACGCCTTCGAGGTTCGACTTCACACCGCGCAGCGTGACCGCGCCGCGTACGGCGATCGGGATGTGCCGGCTGGAGAGGTCCAGCGTGAACTTCTGCTGGACGAACGGCACGACGAAGACGCCGCCACCGACGACGACCTTCTGGCCGCTGTTGTCGACGCTGACGAGGCCGGTGACCGGATCGGTCGACTTCTTGCCGCGCCGGCCGGTGATGATGAAGGCCTCGCTGGGCCCGGCGACCTTGTACCGCGTGATGACGACCAGGCCGAGCAGGACGAGAAGTACGACGATGCCGATGACGGCGAGAGCTACTGGACTCATGAGAGGTGTCCCCCCTGCCTCCCGGATGGGGGACGGCAGATTGTTGTGGTGCGAGGTGCTGGTGGGGTGTGGATGGTCAGTGAGTGGGTGAGGGAGGTAGTGCGTAGGTGAGTACGTGCGTGGAAGAGGTGGTGGCCGGGGTGCGTGGTCAGCGCTCCACCGGGCGGACGGCCACCGACGTCGTCGACAGCTCCGCCTCCACCCAGATCTCGGTGCCCCGCACCACCGGCGCCGGCGATTTGGCCGCGTACTTGACCGGCTGGCCCGCCAGTCGCAGCATCACCTCGCCGTAGCCGTCGGCCGGGATGGCCGTCACGACCATTCCGGACGTGCCGACGAGGTCGCCGCCGCGCGGTGTGGACGAGGTCTGGTCCGTCATGAGGGCCTTGCTGAACTTCCAGGTCAGCCAGCCCGCGACCACACCGGCTCCGACGCCCGCGACCGTGGCCACGAACGGCCCGGCACCCGTCGTGCCGAGCACGATCGCTCCGCCGAAACCGAGCATCGAAATGAAGCCGGCGATCACCGGAAGCGAGAGCAGTCCGTCGAAGAGCCCGTCGAGCACGCCGTCGAGCATCCCTTCGAGGACACCGCCGAAGATCAGGGAAAGGGCCAGCAGGACGATTCCCGCAATGCCGAGACCGAGAAAGAAGGTCACGTGATCACTCCCCTGTTTTTCGGCTTCCCCCGAGGTATTTCCGTCGATCTGGCTGGATGATCCCATGGACGGCCGGTTCCTGGCACTGCCGGAACCCGGCAGTCTTTACGCGGTTTTAATGCCGGACAGCTGATCGGCAAGAGTGGAAAGTGACTGGAAGGTGGCGCCCAGCAACGCCACGTGCTTCCAGCGCAGGACGCCGTCCGGGCCGATGAGGAAGACCGCCCGCCGTACGCCGATGCCGGGTGCGGCGACCCCGTACGCCTTGGCGATCTCCCGGCCCTCGTCGGCCAGGAGCGGCATGCGGAGCCCGTAGGTGCGGGCGAACGACTCATGGCTGTCCACACCCTGTGGACTGATGCCCCAGACCTCCGCGTCGAGCCCTTCGAAGGTCTCCATGCCCGAGGAGTACGAGCAGAGCTGCTTCGTGCAGACGCTCGTGTTGTCGCCGGGGTAGAAGGCCAGCACCAAGGCCCGGCCGCGAGCGGCGGAGAGCGTGTAGTCGCGGCGCTCGAAGGTGTCCGCGGGCACGGACACGCCGGACAGGACACCGCCCGGGAGCGTGAAGTCCGGTGCCGGGGTGCGCAGGGGAGGTCCTGCCGCCATGACGACTCCTTCTTATGCGTTCGTGGTACGTACAAGGATGAGGGCGTGCCCGTACAGTGAACGGCACTTTCCGGCCGTTGACACATTCGGCCCCATCCGGAACGGGGTCCGCACCGAATACGTACAGAGGCGGGCTCACCGGCCCCGCACCCGGATCTGGAGGTACGCGTGGACCGACGACCGCCGACGGCAGCGGTTCTCGTCCTGCACGGAGGCCACGAGAACGGGACCGAGCCGCCGCCCTGGGGCCCGCTCAACCTGCCCGGCGTCCGCATGCGCCCCTTCGTCCGGGCCCTGCGCCGGGCCACCCGCGCGCACCAGGACGGTCCGGAGGTCCTCGTACGGCAGGTGCGGTACGAGCACCGTGGCTGGAACGGCCACCGTGCCGACGCCCTCCGCGACGCCGTATCCGCGCTCGACGCCCTCGGCGAGGAGGCCGGAGACGTGCCGGTGGTCCTCCTCGGCCACTCCATGGGCGCCCGCGCCGCTCTGCTCGCCGCCGGGCACCCTCTCGTACGCGGAGTCGTCGGCCTCGCGCCCTGGTGCCCGCCGGGCGACCCGGTGACCCAGCTCGCCGGGCGCGACATCGTCCTCGTCCACAGCAGCCGGGACCGGATCACCAGTCCGCAGGCCACCCAGTCGCTCACCGCGCGGGCCCGCCGCGCCGGCGCCCGTACCTGCATGGTCACCGTGCGCGGTGGCGACCACGCGATGATCCGGCGCGCGCCGGCCTGGCACCGGCTCACCACCACGCTGGTCACCGGATTGCTGGGTACCGGCAGTCTGCCGGCACCCGTCATCGCCGCTCTCGGTCTGCCGCCGACCGCCGAGCCGACCGAGGGCACGCTCGACCTCGACCGGCTGCGCGCCGAGCGAGGACCGGCCGGACTCCTGCCGAGTTCCTGAGCCCGTACTCCTGCGGAGCCGCTGCGGATGCGGTGCCGACAGGCGCCGCACACCATGGAGGTCCGGAGGCCGATCTACGGCGGAGGAGACCCCCTTGCAGGCCGAAGCGTGCGGCGACGGTATGCCATCGTCCTTCGACCCCTCGACCGTGGCCGCGCTGCTCGACGGAAACCCCGCCGGAGTGGCCGTACTCGACGCCAACCTCCGCTACACCTACGTCAACCCCGCCCTGGAACGGCTCAACGGCCTCCCCGCCGGATCCCACATCGGCCACACCTTCACCGAGGTGCTGCCCGAACTCCGCGGCCAGGCCGCCGTCCTCCGCGGCGTCCTGCGCGACGGCGAACCGCGCGAACAGACGATCAGGGGACGCACCTGGGTCGCGGACGCCGACGATCCCCGGTTCTGGCGCGCCACCTACCACCGGCTGGAGACGGGCGGGTCCGTCTGTGGGCTGATGGTGATCGTCGTCGAGATCAGCGACGTCACCCGGCAGCGGGCCGAGCTGGAAGAGGCGCGCGGCCATGTGACCCTGCTCTCCACGGCCGCCGTCCGGATCGGCACCACGCTCGACATGGACACCACCTGCCGGGAGCTGGCCGAGTTCGTCGTGCCCGCCTTCGCCGACGTGGCGGCCGTCGACGTCTTCCCGCCCGAGGTGGGACATCCCGTACGCCGTGCCGAGCCCGGTGTCCTGCGGCTGCGGCGGGCCGCGCTGCGGGGTCGCGGGCCGCTGGACGAGCAGGTGCAGCGGTTCGGACATCCGGGGGAGTACGTCGACTTCGCGGCCGACTCCGCCGTGACCCGCTGTCTGGCCGAGAACGAGCCGGTCCTCGACGACTGGGAGGACCACCTGCGCGGCCGCTCCGCCTTCACCTCGGAGCGGATCACCGCCTCCCAGGCGCTCGGCCTGCGCGAGGCGCTCGTCGTCCCGCTCATCGCCCGCAGCGGCCAGATCGGCACGCTCAGCCTGGTCCGTGCCGAGGGCTCGTCGGCCTTCAGCGACCAGGACGTGATCGTCGCGCGGGAGCTCGCAGGACGGGCCGCAGTCGACCTCGACCACGCCCGCCGCTACGACCGCGAGCACAGCATCGCCCTCGAACTCCAGGGCTCCCTGCTCTCCGAACCACGTGGCCCGCACCCGCACGTGGAGATCGCCACCCGCTACCTTCCGGCGGAGCGCGGCGTCCTGGTGGGCGGCGACTGGTTCGACGTCGTACCGCTCCAGGACGGCCGCCACCTCAAGGCCATGGGCGACGTGATGGGCCACGGTGTGGAGGCGGCCGTGGCGATGAGCCACTACCGCTCGCTGCTGCGGCTGCTGGCGGCCGAGGACCTGCCGCCGCACCGGATCCTGGAGCGGCTGGACGAGATGGTGGAGCGGTCGGGCCTGGACCGGGCGGCGACGTGCCTGCTCGCCGTGGTGGACCGGTTCGGCGGAGTCTGCGAGGTGGCCAGCGCGGGCCATCTGCCGCCGGTCTTCATCGACCCGGGCGCGTCCCGGGCCCACATCATTCCGGTGGAGTCCGGGCCTCCGCTCGGCACCGGCTTCGGCGGCTACCGGACCACCACCGTGCCGTGCGGTCCGGGGACGGTGCTGTTCATGTACACCGACGGACTGGTGGAGCGGCGTGGCGAGGACATCGACGTGTCCGTGGCGCGGCTGGCCTCACTGACCCTGCCGCCCGGCGGCAGCCTCGAAGTGCTGCTGGACCAGGTGCTGGACCGGTTCGGCGGCGACGCGGAGGACGACATCGCGGTGCTGGCCTCCCGGATCAGGGAGGGACCGCCGGTGCTGCGGAGGCCTGGCGGCAGCGCGTGAAGTGGCCGGTCGAGCGCATGAGATGGCCGGTCGTTACCCCGTACGGGTGACGCCCGGCGCTCACCAGATCTCCGGCCGTTCTCCGGCTACGGGTGACGCCCGGCGCTCACGAGATCTCCGGCCGTTCTCCGGCTACGGGTGATACCCGGCGCTCACGCGGTCTCCGGCTCGTTCTCCCGCTTCCGGCCGCGCAGCTGCCGCAGGACCAAGGCGGCCGAGGTGATCAGCGGCAGCATCCCGGCCACCGCGTCGGCGGTGTTCAGCTTGTCGTGCGAGCCCCTGGCCCGGCGTACCTGCTTCGAGGCCCTGAGGACGGCGAGCGCGCTGCTGCCCAGGCTCAGCGCGAGCCCCGCCTTTCCGGCGCGCAGGCCCTTGGCGGGCAGGGAACGGTTCTTCTTCGCCATCGGAGGTACCTCCACGTGGTGCGGTGCGGGGTGTTCCGGACTCACCCGTTCCACGTAACCGGCTCCGCCGCGCCCCCGCAAACGCACCCGCCTCCGCAAACGGTCCGCCTCTGCGACCGGCCGGTCACCACCCTGTCCAGAGCAGGTGGTTGATCAACAGCGCCGGGATCACCGACGCGGCCAGCCAGTACCGCGCGGTCCGGGCCGGCAGCAGGGCTGTGGCGGGCAGCAGCCAGAGCAGGAACGGCTGCCAGATGCGCTCGGTCTCCGCCTTGCTCATGCCGGAGAGGTCGGCCGCGAGCAGCGCCACCAGCGCGCCGACCACGAGCACCGCCAGCCGCTGAGCGGAAGCCACGGTGCCATCTGTACGCGGTGCGCCGCTGCCCGTACGGAGCTCCCGTACGGCTCCGAAGACGTACGGCGCACTCCGGCGCAATCCGGCCACCGCCGCCAGGCCCGCCGCGAGGACGGCGCAGGCGAGGTTGGCCCAGACCCAGTACGCGTACGGGCGTACGCCTCCCGCGCCCTGGTAGTACCGCTCGACCAGCAGGTGGTACGCGGTCCACCAGTTGAAGCCGGCGAGCGTGAAGGCCACCGGGACCACCAGCGCGCCGAGCAGGAACGGGACCACCGGGCGGGCCGTCCGCGCGAGCAGCAGGACCGCGAGCAGGACCGCCGCCATCAGCCCCAGCCCGTAACTCAGGTAGCAGGTCCACCCGAACAGCAGGCCTCCGCCCACCGCCGCCGCCACCGGGAAGCGGACCCGGCGCGTCGCCGCCAGCGCGAGCAGCGCCACCGACCAGGCGGCGACGGCGGCGAAGTACCCGTCGGCCGAGACGCCGGCCCAAACCGCCGCCGGCGCGAGGACGAGGAACGGCGCCGCACGCCGGGCCAGGCGCTCGTCGGCCAGGACGCGTACGGTGATCAGCGCGGCCAGCACCGCCGAACTGCCCACGACGACACACCAGACGGCGGCCCACGCGCCGCCGCCGAGGCCGATCCGGTCCAGCCAGACGAAGGTCAGCGTGGCGCCCGGCGGATGTCCGGCGACATGGGCGGGCCAGTTGCCGGGCTCGCCGATCACGATGTGGTCGGTGAAGTCGCGCAGGGTGGCGGGGATGTCCTCGAAGCGGTCGATGACCCGCAGGTACTCGTGCTTGGTGGTCAGGCGCCGCTCCACGCCCCGGTACCAGCCGTCGATCAGCGCCATCGAGAAGACCCAGGCGCTCGACCCGGCCCAGGCCGCAGCGAGGAGGCCGCGCCAGGGCAGCCGGGCGGCGAGCGGCGGGCCGTACGCGATCACCAGCACGGCCAGGGTCAGCGCGGCGGGTGTGCCGGGGCCGAGGTGCGGGTCCCAGGAGGCCAGGAGCGGCGGCCACTGGACCTGGAGCGTGCCGGTCCGGTTCTGGACGTACCGGCCGATGAGGATCGCGGCGGCGACGAGCAGGGCCGCGAGAGCGGCGGCGGTGAGGTCGTGGCGGTGGGCGCGGACGTCGTCCGGTGGCGGGAGGCTTCCGGCCGGCTCCGTGGCGCCCCTACGTTCCGCCTCCGACTGTGCGGCCTGGTGCGTGGGTTCGGTGGCCGCGGTGCTCTCGGCGTTCTCGGTGTGCTCGGATTCCTCGGTGTTCTCGGTGTTCTCGGTGTTCTCGGTCTTCACGCTGGCACGCTATGCACGCCGGCTCGCGTTCCGGCGGTACGACAGGGCCCGGGCCCGGCCGATGGGCCGTACGGGCGGCGCGGGCGCCGGGCCGGAGCCATGGCCGCTTCTGCACGCGCTCCGGCGCCTAGCGTCGGGACCATGCCCCTGACCTGCCTCCGCCGCTCGCGCAGCACGCGCCCGCGCACGCCCGTCGACCCCGGCTTCTGGCGCAGCCCGGTCCGCGGGGTGCGGTTCACGGCGGTGCTGGGGCTCGTCCTGCTCGTCGGGCTCACCGTGGTGGCCGGCACCGGTCTGCTCTCGTACGCCGCCTACAACCCGGACCTGAACGCGGCCAACGACTCGACGCCGGACAAAGGGTGGCTCGGCTTCTACCTGTTCGCCTGGCCGACCGGGCCGCACTGGCTCTACCGGCTGACGCAGGGACTCCACGTCACGCTCGGGATCGTGCTCGTCCCGGTCCTGCTCGCGAAGCTCTGGTCGGTGATCCCGACCTTCTTCGCGCTGCCGCCGGTACGGTCCGTGGCGCACGCTCTGGAGCGGCTCTCGCTGCTGCTCCTGGTGGGCGGGGCGCTGTTCCAGTTCCTCACCGGGCTGCTCAACATCCAGCTGGACTATCTGTTCCCGGGGTCGTTCTACCGGCTGCACTTCTACGGGGCGTGGGTTTTCCTCGCCGGGTTCGTCGCTCACACCGTTCTCAAACTGCCGCATGCGGTACGGGTGTTGAGGCATGGGATGCCGCGCGGTGAGGCCGACGAGCCGGCCTCACCGGATCCGCTGCCGCCGACCTTGTCCCGGCGCGGGGCCCTTGCGCTGGTCGGGTCCGGGTCGCTGCTCCTGCTGCTCACCTCGGCCGGGCGGAGCTTCGACGGAACCTTGCGCCGGACCGCGCTGCTCACGCCGCGCGGCGGTACGGAACCCGGGCCCGGCGGCTTCCAGATCAACAAGACGGCCGCCGCCGTCCGGATCACCGCGGCGGACCGCGGCGAGGCCTGGCGGCTGAGAGTGCGCGGGCCCGCCGGTGAATTCCGGTTCTCCCGCGAGGAGTTGCTGGCCATGGAGCTGCACACGGCCGCGCTCCCGATCGCGTGTGTGGAGGGCTGGTCGACCTCGGACCAGCTCTGGCGCGGGGTGCGGCTGCGGGACCTGGCGGCGATCGCCGGATATCCGGACCGGCCGCCGGGCGTGTTCGTGGAGTCGATCCAGCGCCGGGGGCCCTTCCGTAAGGCCGCCTTGCGCGACAACCAGGTCCGCGACGGGCGGTCGCTGCTCGCGCTGGAGGTCAACGGCGCGCCTCTGACGGCCGACCACGGCCATCCGGCCCGGATCATCGTGCCGGCGGCGCCCGGAGTGCTGAACACCAAGTGGGTCGGATCGCTGACGTTCGGAGAGCTGTGATGTCCACAAGGGTGTCCACGAGAGAGGAACCGTCCCGGCGCGCACGGTTCTCCGTACGCCGGTGGTACGGCGAGGGACCGCTGCACCTCCTTCTGCTGGTGGCCACCTTCTGCCTGGCCGGATACGCGGGCGTACGCCTCCTGGACGGCGACACGCTCGCCATCCTGCTCTGGTTCGCCGGCTCGGCGCTGCTGCACGACCTGGTGCTGCTCCCGGTGTACGCGGGCGCCGACCGGGCCCTGCGCGCGGCGCTCGGTCCGCGGCGGGGCCTGGTCAACTTCGTCCGCGTACCGGTGTTCCTCTCCGTGCTGCTCCTGCTGATCTGGTTCCCGCTGATCACCCGGCGGACCGCACGACGGTACGAGGCCGCCTCCGGCACCACGCCGGACGTCTACCTCTCCAACTGGCTGCTCATCACCGGCGTACTGTTCGCGCTCTCCGCGCTCTGGCTGCTGGTCCGCGCGCTCCGCTCCCGCAGAGGAAGGCGCGGGCGGCGCAGCGCGACGAAGGCGCGGCCCTCCGCGCTCCACTGATCGGCCAGGCGCCAGCCGCACGCGCCGGCGTACCGCAGCAGCGCCGGCGTGCCGATCCGCGCCCACGGGAACGGCCGGTCCGCCGGTCCGGACGCGGCCTTCTCCGCCGGTGCGCGCAGGCCGTCGTCCAGGCGGACCTGGACGCGTTCGTCGATGTCGAGCGGTGAGGTCTCCGCGATCAGGAGTCCGCCGGTGGAGAGGAGGTCGGCCGCCCGGTCGAGCAGGGCCGCCGGGTCGCCGCCGATGCCGATGTTGCCGTCGACCAGCAGCAGAGTGCCCCAACGGCCCTCTTCCGGCAGCGGATCGAAGACGCTGCGGAGCAGGGCCGAGCCGCCGATGCGCCGGGTGCGGGCGACGGCCGCCTCGCTGACGTCGATGCCGAGCGCCCGGTGGCCCAGCGCGGTCAGCTCGGCGACCAGCCGCCCGGGACCGCAGCCGATGTCCAGCACCGGGCCCTCGCACCGGTTCAGCGCGGAGAGATCGGCGGCGCCGGCCTCGGAGCACCAGCGCTCGACCTCCAGCGGCAGCAGCCAGCCGTCGCTGCGGCGCAGGAAGAGCGGGCCGCGGCCGTTGCGCAGGGCGTTGGCGTACGGGTCGGTGGACCAGGCGGCGGTACGGGATTCGGCGCCGTGGGGGTCGGCTCCGGCGCGGGGTTCGGCTTCCGCGCGCGCCCCGGCGACGGTGGCGCCGACGTCGGTACGGGCCTCCTGAGCGCCGGTGGTCCCTCGGGGATCCCGGGTGGCCGTGCCTGTGGCCGTTCCCGTGCCCGAGGCCGTTCCCGTGCCTGTGCGCGTCCGGGACGATGACGACGGCGGCAGCATCGTGCTCATCGGGCCCCCATCCGCGCCTCGGTCCCGGCGGTCCCGGTCCCGGCTCCCGCTCCGGTCAACCGGCCGAGCACGGCCGCGAACCGGCCCTCCGGCGCCTCGGCCGCGACCCGGTGGGCGTCGGGCGCGGTGTCCACGTCGAGCAGGACCGGCAGGTCCCGTACCGCCAGACCGGCCTCGACCAGCCGGCGCCGCTGCACCGCACCGGTCTCCGGAACGGACATCGGCACTCCGCGCAGCAGGTCCGGATCGGGTCGCGCGAGGCCCAGCGCCCAGAAGCCGCCGTCCTCGGCGGGGCCGAACCAGGCGTCGCACCGCTCCCAGGCGTCCGGCGCGAGCGCGGGCGCGAGGAGGGCCGGAGTGATCTGCGGGGTGTCCATGCCGACCAGGAGGGCCGGCCCGGTACACCTCCCGAAGGCGTCCGCGAGCCGCTCGTCCAGCCCGCCGTCGCTCTGCGCCACCACCTCGACGCCCGGCGGCACCCAGGCGCCCGGCCGCCCGTCGAGGACGAGGACGCGCCGCCGGGCCGGGAGGGCGAGGGCGGTCTCCAGGGTGTCGGCGAGCGCGGCGGCGGCGAGTTCGGCGGCCTCGGCGGGAGAGAAGGGCGGACAGAGCCGGGTCTTGACCCGTCCGGCCACCGGCTCCTTCGCGATGACCAGCACCTCGGTGGGACCGGTCGGGCTGGTGAGGTGGATGGGGCCGGGCCTGTACGAGCTCATCGGGCGGCCTCCGTCCCGGTCGTCGCGGCGTGCGCCGGCGCGCGGTCCGCCGGTGGCTCGCGCAGGACGCCGCGCATGTCGCGTACCGCGTGCCAGGTGCCGCGCCAGGTGCCGGTCACCTTCGACTTTCCCGTGCGCGGCCGGTACGGGACGTCGCTCTCGGCGACCCGCAGTCCGGCGTCCGAGGCCCGGACGACCATCTGGAGCGGATAGCCGCTGCGCCGGTCGGTGAGGTCCAGGGCCAGCAGGTCGGCGCGGCGGGCCGCCCGCAGTGGGCCGAGGTCGTGCAGGCGCAGGCCCGTACGGCGGCGGAGCATCCGGGCGAGCGCCAGGTTGCCGGCGCGCGCGTGCGGCGGCCACGCGCCCCGGCCCTCGGGACGGCGGCGGCCGAGCAGGAGATCGCACTCGCCGTCCGCGATCCGCCGGACGAACCCGGCCAGCAGCGCGGGATCCAGCGAGCCGTCGCAGTCGCAGAAGCAGACGAACTCGGCCTCGGCGGCGAGCAGTCCGGCGTGGCAGGCCGCGCCGAACCCGCGCCGCTCCTCCGTGACGACGTACGCGCCGAGGGAGCGGGCCAGCTCGGCGGAGCCGTCGGTCGAGCCGTTGTCGACGACGATCGCGCGCCAGCCGACGGGAATCCGGCCGAGCACCCAGGGCAGGGCGGCGGCCTCGTCCAGGCAGGGCAGGACGATGTCGGCCCTCGGGACGGCTCTCCGGGGCGCGGTGGGCGGGACGGTGGCATCGGGAAGAGCGGCAGAGGAATCGGTCACCCGCCTCACCCTACGGAGACAACTCCGGCATTTCGGCGTATAGGTTCTTCCGGGTCATCAGCGTCGGCCGGATGGCGGTGGCGGCGTGCCCGCGCCAGGTGCCACGCGCGGCCGGTCCCACCGTGGCATGACAGCGTCATCGGCCGTTCACGCCACGTCCGTACGGGCGTCGCCACGCCTTGCGATCTTTCCGGCGAAGGAACGCGTACGGGTGTGTGGAGAGGACGTCATGAACAGAGCGAGTACCGGCCTGCCGCCGCGCGGGGCCCGGCTCCTGGCCGCAGTGCTGGCCGCGGGCGCCGTGGTCGTCGGCGCCTCCACCGGAGCGGTCGCGGCGAGTCCGGGCGGTGCGGGTGGTGCGGGAGCGTGCGCCGGGAGCGGGCCGTTGCCGCGCAGCTGTGCGCAGCCGGGCGATCTGATCGACGTCACCCTCGGCGAACTCCACCCGACCCAGGCCGTCCTCGGCTTCGACCAGGTCTTCTACAAGCTCGGCCGCTACGGCAGCGACCGCGACGAGGCGGCAGGCGGCTTCAACAAGCGGTTCGACGACTGGTGCGAGACCAACGGCCAAGGCGAGGCGGCCTCGGTGCGCTCCGGCGCACGCCTGGACGATCCGGCGAGCTTCACCTGCACCGTGCCGCTCGGCCGGGAGACCGCGGAGTCGGTCGCGCTGATGAAGACGGCCGTGATCGGCCCCGGCGGAAAGCTCTACCTCACCGACGGGCACCACACGCTGACGTCCTTCCTGGAAGGCCCCGACGGCTCCACCCGGCTGCCGATCCGCCTCCGCGTCACCGACAACTTCAGCTCGCTCTCCACCAACGCCTTCTGGCAGCGGATGGCGGCCGAGAAGAAGGTGTGGCTGCGCGACGAGAAGAACAGGCCGCTGAGCGTCGAGCAGCTGCCGGACCGCCTCGGGATCACCAACTTCCGCGACGACCCGTACCGCGGGCTCGTCTACTTCACGCGGGACATCGGCTACGAAGTCCCGGACGGCGCGACGGAGTTCCTGGAGTTCTCGTGGGGCTCGTGGCTGCGCGGCGAGTACGACGCGGCCGCGTACGACCTGACCTCGCCGGGTCCGTACCTCGACCTCGTCAAGCGCGCCTCGCAGTCCATGGCCGCGCTCGCTCCGGACGCGGTCGTCGACGACGGCAAGACCGCCGGCCGGCTCGGCCGGATCGCGGAGTGGAACGGCGGCAAGAAGGAGACCGGTGGCGAGTTCGCCAAGCTGGGCAAGCCGCTGACGGACGCCAAGCCCGGCAAGCTCGCCGAGGCGCTGGACTACAAGGCGCGAGTGGTGCGCGCGCCGGCGTGCACCACGACGGTCACCGGCGTACGCAACGGCCCGCTGACCGTCACGGACGGCGTCACCTGCGCCGACCGCGCCACTCTGCGCGGCCCGGTCACCGTGCGCGCCGGCGCGTCCCTCGTCCTGACCGGCTCCACGCTCCAGGGCCCGCTCCAGTCCGACCGCGCCGCCGCGATCCACGCATGCGGGTCCAGCGTCACCGGGCCGCTGGCTGTCAGCCGTACGACCGGACCCGTCCGTCTCGGCGGCCCGGGCTGCACCGCCAACACGGTCACCGGAGCCGTCGTCCTGACCGGCAACACCGGAGGCGTCCTCCTCGCCGCCAACAAGGTCACCGGCCCGGTGGCGTGCTCCGCCAACGTTCCGGCGCCGGACACCACACAGCGGCCCAACGAGGTCCACGGCCCGCGCACGGGCCAGTGCGCCGGAGTGTGAGCCGGAGCGGTACCTGTCGGCCCGCCGGAGTGTGAGCCCGCGCGAAGCCTTTCCGTACGCCGGAGTGTCAGCCCGCGCTGACCGAGGCTCAAGCGGCCCGTCCTACGGCGCCTCGGCCCCCACAGGCTGAGGCCCCCCGGTGACCTGTGCGGCCTCAGCCCCTCGCAGCCCCGCCCGCGCGAACTCCACCATCCCTTCCGCGAAGCCGACCTCCGGCCGCCAGCCCAGCTCCTCGCGCAGCCGCCGCGAGTCCGCCGTGACATGGCGTACGTCGCCGAGGCGGTACTCGCCGGTCACCACCGGCTCGGGACCGCCGTGCGCGGCGGCCAGCGCGGTGGCCATCTCGCCGATCGTGTGCGGATCGCCGCTGCCGCAGTTGTACGCGGTGAAGGAGGCGGGCCGACGCTCGCGGACCGCCTCCAGGGCCACCGCGTTGGCCGCCGCGACATCGTGGACGTGGACGAAGTCGCGGCGCTGCCGTCCGTCCTCGTAGACGCGGGGCGCCTCGCCGCGCGCCAGGGCCGAGCGGAAGAACGAGGCGACTCCGGCGTACGGAGTGTCGCGCGGCATGCCCGGCCCGTACACGTTGTGGTAGCGCAGTGACACCGCCCGGCCGCCCGTCGCCCGCGCCCACGCGGCGGCCAGGTGCTCCTGGGCGAGCTTGGTCGTGGCGTACACGTTGCGCGGGTCGGCGGGCGCGTCCTCGGAGACCAGGCCCGGCGCCAACTCCGTACCGCACTCCGGGCAGTGCGGCTCGAAGCTCCCGGCCCGCAGCGCGGCCTCCGGGCGCGGGCCCGGCCGGACCGTGCCGTGGCGCGGGCAGTCGTAGCGGCCCTCGCCGTAGACCACCATCGACCCGGCCAGCACCAGGTCCCGCACTCCGGCCGCCGCCATCTCGGCCAGCAGCACCGCCGTACCGAGGTCGTTGCATCCCACGTACAGCGGCGCGTCCGCGAAGTCCTTGCCCAGGCCCACCATCGCCGCCTGGTGACAGACCGCGTCGACTCCGGCGAGCGCCTCCGCCACCGCCTCCCGGTCCCGGAGGTCCCCGACGACCACCGGGCCGCCAGGGACCTGGGGAGCGGCCGCGCCGGGGCCCGGGGCGCCGGGGTGGGCGGAGGGGAGGAGGGCGTCGAGCACCACGCTCTCGTGCCCGGCCGCGGTGAGCGCGGCGACGACATGTGACCCGATGAACCCGGCTCCGCCGGTGACCAGTACGCGCATGGCGGCCACGCTAGGGGCAGGACGGCCGCCGGGCGGTGCGCGGCGCACTCGTGTCACGGGACCGTAAGGACTGTGTGTACGCACGCCGGTGCGGGTGGCGAACGCTCAGCCGAACGCGTACGCCACCGTCGTCGCCGCTCCCAGCGCCGCGCCCGCCGCGGTCTGCGCGACCGTGTGGTAGCCGAGGGCCACGCGCGACCAGCAGACGGCGACCGTCAGCGCGTACGCGGCCAGCCACCACGGCGTGTGCACCACGGCGAGCAGGCAGACCACCGCCGAGGCCACCGCCGAGTCGACCGAGATCTTCCACACCGTGTTGACGGCCAGCAGCCCGATCGTCATCACCCAGAGCGCGAGCATCGCGACGAGGATGCCGTGCGGAGCGTTCCCGAGGACCATCACCACCGAACCGGCCCCGATGGAACCGAGGATGACGAAGAAGATCGGCGCCCGCTTCGTCCGGTCCACGACATGGCGGTCACCCCAGGTGCCGCGCCCGCGCTCCCACTCGATGTACCCGGCCGGGATCAGCCCGGCGCAGAGCGCGCCGAGGAAGCCCCAGAGCAGCCCGGTCCAGTCACCGGCGGCGGCGAGTCCGATGCCGAGCATGCCGGCGAGCAGAGCGTTGCGGGGCTGGAGGACGTCGGTGACGGTCCGCGCGAAGGTGGTTTCGTCAGCGGCGGCGGTGGTGGTGCTCATGAGGTCTGCTCCGTCGTCTCCGGTGTACGGGTGGCCGCCGCCGCGAGCACCTCGCCGGCGCGCTCCGCCGTGACCGTCCGGTACGCGGCGGCGACCCGCTCCAGCCGGGCCACCTCGCCGTCCTGGTCGGCCGCCTGCTGGGCCGCCACCGCGGCCGCCGGGCCCGCAGGCGCTCCGGACTCCTTGGCCAGCAGCGCGGCCCGGATCCAGTACGCGTCGCCGAGCGCACCGGCCCGGTGGCCATCGGCCGTCTCCCGCGCGGCGGCCTCCTCGGACGCGGCGACCAGCTCGTCGGGGACGTAATGGCGCAGCTTCTCCACCGCGTCCGCGATGTCGGCGGCCCACCGGTCGATCCGCAGGTCGGCCGGCGCGTTGAACCGGGTCAGCTCGCGGGTGAGAGAGGCGGGCGGGTCGAAGGGCTGGTCGGGGAAGGACGCCATCAGCTCGTACCAGAGGGCGTGCAGCCGGACCTGGGCCCGCCACAGCCGCACCCGGCGTGCGCCGGTGCTGAAGGCGGGGACGGATGCACCGAGCGCGAAGAAGGCGAAGAGGACCAGCTGCGCGGCCTCGGTGACCTGGTCGAAGCGGAGCGCGAACGCCTCGCTCGGCTCGTCCACCACGCTGATCCAGAGGAAGAGGGTCCGGCTGACGGTGTAGCCGACGCCGATGAACATCGCGAACGTCATCATCCCGAGCCCGACGCGCAGATGGCGCCGTTGCGCGTCGGCGGTGGCCAGCGCCCACTGGAAGGCGCAGACGGCGGAGGCGGCGCCGAGGTAGAGGTAGAAGACGCTCATGTAGAGCGTGGCGCCCCACTCGCCGGCGTGGTCGGAGACGAAGCGGTCGGAGGGGACGGAGCGGTCGACGACGGTGAAGAAGAGGACGGTCAGCAGGACCAGCGTCGCCACGGAGGCCTTTGCCGCGACCTGCTGGACGAGCCGCGCGAACCGTACGTGGCGCGGGACGGCGCCCGCTTCCGGGTAGCTGCCGTAGATGGCGACGATGTAGCTGAGGATGGCCAGAATCGCCACCGTCGCGGTGTAGTGCTTGATGAGTACGGCGAGGTCGGTTATGGCGCTGTTGTTGAGTCCGGTGCGCACGGCCTCGGTCTTGGTCCACAGCGCGAGGGCGAATCCGGCGTAGCAGCCCCACAGCGCTCGCCGTCTGCGGTCCTCCTCGTCTCCCCACAGGGCAGCGGGCATACGCCACAGGGCAACGGCCGTCATCAGGCCGGCTATCAGGTAACCGGCGAGGTCGAGGGGGGTCACAGCGGTCTTCGTCCTCGGGTGTCAGGGGCGCGGTGGGGCGCGAGCGGGGTGGTGGCACGTGTCAGGTGACGGTTCACGCGTCGCCGGAGGACCCCCGTCGCGGGAACAGTCCGCGCCGGCGGTGGGCCACCGGGCGGGACAGGGAGTCGGTCAGCCGCCCCACCATGTCATCGGTGGCCAGGTCCCGCGCCATCCGGGGGATCAGGGAGGCACCGAATTCGGCCATGCGTTCGTCGTGGGTGGCGTACTGTGCGCGGGCCTGCACGGTGGAGCCGCCGGCGGCGAAGGACGCGGCGGCCTCCGGCGAGATCATGCGGGCGATCAGCGAGGTGTCGAAGACCGGGAGCAGCGTGCGCAGTTGCTCGGCGTCGAGGGTCGTGCCGTGGTCGAACCACTCGTGGCACAGCTCGTGCAGGATGACGTGCTCGGTCTGGTACGCGGTCGGCCTGCGGCGGTAGAGGACGAGGCTGGTGGAGCCGGCCTTCAGGCGCAGTCCGCAGGCGGCGTTGACGCGGGCGAGGTGGTCCGGCATCTCGTGCAGCCGGATGGTGCGGCCGCGCGCCGCCTCCATGTTGGCGACCAGGCCGGTCAGCGAGAACGGGGCCGGGATGGGCAGGTCGGCGAGCTGTGCCTCGCACTCTTTGCGCAGCTTCCGCAGGGACATGACACCGACGCTACGTGCCCGGCGGGCGGTTCCGCGAGGGCTCCCGCGATGTCTCCCACGAGGCCTCGTCCGGGTTCTCCCGCGCCGCGTCCTCCAGCAGCGAGAGCGCGAACCGCAGCAGCTCCGGCGGCAGCCCCTCGTCGTCCAGCCCGCGGCCCGCCACTCCGCTGATCTCGCCGGTCCGCCGCTTGACCAGGAACTGGAGCCCCGCCACGACGTCGTCGACGACCTCGGACTCCTCCTTGAAGAACCGCCAGTCCACGCCGAAGCCCAGGCCGAGGGCCTTGAGGATCTCCTCGGAGGGCTGGGTGACCTTGCCGGCGAGGATGTTGGAGAAGTAGCTGTGCGAGAGCGAGCCGCCGCGCTCGCGCACCAGCTCCGCGAAGCACCGGCCCGAGATCTTCTGGCCCGGGAAGGTCCTCTCGACCATGTACTCGACTTTTTCCCGCAGCGAGTTCAGCGGAGGCGGGCCGGCCTGCTCGGGTGGTTCGTTCCGTTCCGTGCCGGGTTCGTCACCGTCGACCATGGCCATCCGGGCCTCCACGCTCACCTCGGAGTCGGAACTGAGCTTGCGCAAACACTCTACGTCACTGTTAACTCGAAAAAACACGGGCAGGGGACCACGAGGGGAGTCCCTTGCCCGTGATGATCGCCGCGCCGAACCGCTTCCGGAGGGGCCTGATCCGCCATGGACCGGCCGGAACCGGTTCCGGACAGGGGTGTAGCCCTTCACGACGGGGGATGCGTGAAGGGCTACGCGTGCATTATGGCCCCGCGGTCCGTCCCACGACAACTGACCAGTCGGTCAGTTCCACCCCCATCTCGGCCGACACGCCGCCGCCGGTGGCCGAAACCTGCTCCGGCCGCGATAGACATGACCTTCCCGGGCGATTAGGGTTTCTTCTGCAGTCAGGTGAAACAGCGGTACGCGGCAGAGGGGCATCCCGCAGGCGTACGGCGCCCCGGGCCCTCGGTCATGCGTGACAGAAGAGGTGCAGCTTGCCCCCGGAGACCCCCTCGCACGCCATGGACCGTCTCGATGACGACGACTACCCCGCCTACACCATGGGGCGCGCCGCCGAGATGATCGGAGCGACGCCGGGATTCCTGCGGGCGATCGGTGAGGCCCGGCTGATCACACCGCTGCGGTCCGAGGGCGGCCACCGCCGCTACTCCCGCTACCAGTTGCGCATCGCCGCCCGCGCCCGCGAGCTGGTCGACGCCGGCACGCCCGTCGAGGCCGCCTGCCGCATCGTCATCCTGGAGGACCAGCTGGAAGAGGCGCTGCGCCTCAACGAGGAGCTGCGCGGCTCCACCGAGCGCTGAGCGCGCCCGCGAACATATCTGCATTCGGCACCACAGAATTTCACTCAATGCGCGGTCAGGCTTTTTCGCCCGCCGTTTTGTTCCCTCGTTCGGCGTGATATTTCGTTCGGCCTCTCACGAAGCCGCCGTGCTACGGTTGATCTCAGTTGCAGTTGTGGTTCCCAAAAACTTTCAAGTTTTCCGGTGTTCTTCCGGACGGGGTAATCATCGCGGCGACGTGGGGTCCACACGGTGTGGGCCCGCGGGCACTGCCCATCCCCTAAGGAGATATGACATGGCTACTGGCACCGTGAAGTGGTTCAACTCGGAAAAGGGCTTCGGCTTCATCGAGCAGGACGGCGGCGGCGCTGACGTCTTCGCCCACTACTCCAACATCGCCTCCTCCGGCTTCCGCGAGCTGCAGGAGGGCCAGAAGGTGAACTTCGACGTCACGCAGGGCCAGAAGGGCCCGCAGGCCGAGAACATCACCCCCGCCTGATCACTCAGGTAGTTCTGCGCAGCTGGGGCCCGCACCTTGGGGTGCGGGCCCCAGCTCGTTGCTGTCTCCGGGGCTCGCCGAGCGCGCCCCCTGCCGAAGCCGCGTCCGGTGCACACATTCCCGGCGGCCGGGCTTCGCTCTCCCGCTTTGTCATTTCATCGGCTCGTTCTTGCGATTCTGGGTGCCGTTCACGGCCGCTTCCCGAAAAAGAATCCCTCGATACGTGCCCCATCGAGGAAAGGTTCTGCATGAACCGCGAACGTGCCCCCCGCTCGAACGACCGATTCGCCCGCACCCGCTCCGGCGGCCCCTCCGGCGCCCGCAGCGGCGGCGCCCCGCGCTACTCCGGTGGCGGCGAGCGCCGCGCCGCCGGGTTCGGCGGCGGCCCGAAGCGCTCCGGCGGCTCCAGTCGTCGCAGCTCCGCGCTGAAGGGCGAGTTCGCCCTGCCGGTGACCATCACCCCGGCGCTGCCCGCCGCCGAGACCTTCGGCGAGCTGGAGATGCCCGCCGCGCTCAAGGCGGCGCTCACCGCCGAGGGCATGACCGTCCCGTTCCCGATCCAGGCGGCGACCCTGCCGAACTCGCTGGCCGGCCGTGACGTCCTGGGCCGTGGCCGCACCGGCTCGGGCAAGACCCTCGCCTTCGGCCTGGCGCTGCTGGCCCGTACCGAGGGCCGCCGCGCCGACGCCAAGCGTCCGCTGGCCCTGGTGCTCGTACCGACGCGTGAGCTGGCCCAGCAGGTCACCGACGCGCTCACCCCGTACGCCCGGCCGCTGAAGCTGCGCCTCGCCACCGTCGTCGGCGGCATGTCCATCGGCCGTCAGGCGAGCGCGCTGCGCGGCGGCGCCGAAGTCGTCGTCGCCACGCCGGGCCGGCTCAAGGACCTCATCGAGCGCGGCGACTGCAAGCTGGACCGGGTCACCATCACCGTCCTCGACGAGGCCGACCAGATGGCCGACATGGGCTTCATGCCGCAGGTCACCGAGCTGCTCGACCAGGTGAACCCGGACGGGCAGCGGATGCTCTTCTCGGCGACGCTCGACCGCAACGTCGACCTGCTCGTCAAGCGCTACCTCAACGACCCGGTCGTCCACTCCGTCGACCCGGCCGCCGGTGCCGTCACGACGATGGAGCACCACGTGCTCTACGTCCAGGGCGCCGACAAGTACGCCACCACCACGGAGATCGCCGCCCGCGACGGACGCGTGATCATGTTCCTGGACACCAAGCACGCGGTGGACAAACTCACCGACCACCTGCTGCACAGCGGTGTCCGGGCGGCCGCGCTGCACGGCGGCAAGTCCCAGCCGCAGCGCACCCGCACGCTGGACCGGTTCAAGACCGGGCACGTCACGGTCCTCGTCGCCACGAACGTCGCCGCGCGCGGCATCCACGTCGACAACCTGGACCTCGTCGTCAACGTCGACCCGCCGAGCGACCACAAGGACTACCTGCACCGCGGCGGCCGTACGGCCCGTGCCGGTGAGTCCGGCAGCGTCGTCACGCTGGTGCTGCCGAACCAGCGCCGCGAGATGACCCGGCTGATGGCGGACGCCGGGATCACCCCGCAGATCGCGCAGGTCCGCTCCGGCGAGGCCGAGCTGAGCCGGATCACCGGCGCGCAGGCGCCCTCGGGCGTCCCGGTCGTCATCACCTCCCCGCCCAAGGAGCGCTCCGGCCGCGGCGGCGGCGGCGCGTTCATGGGGCGCGGCACCAAGCGCGGCGGCGGGGCCCCGGCCCGTCGCGGCCGCGGTCCGGCCGTGCCGACGCCGGACGCGCGTGCGGCCGCCTCGCAGCGCCGGGCCAACCGCGCCGCGTAGCCCGCGTGGGGCGGCGGTGTGTGCCGCCGCCCTCCGCCGTACGGCTCCGCCGTGCGGTCTCCCGAGCCACTCGACCCCTGTTGAGGACCCATGCGCTGTGTCATCGCCCGTTTCCCCTTCGATCTGTTCAAGAACGAGGTGGAGGACTCGATGAAGGGCATCAAGCCCGAGCCCGTCACCGGTGACGCGGTGGTCATCAGCCGCCGGGTCTACCCGGTCAAGCAGGTCGGCGAGGTGATCACCCGGCAGGACCGGCGCGACTTCTCCTCCGCCGAGGTGGTCCGGGCGCTCTCCAAGCTCGGCTTCACCTGCCGTACGGCCGAGACGGCCGCCGCCCCGGCCGCCGCTCCCACTCCGCTGGAGACGGCGTCGGCACTGCTCGGCACCCCGGCTGCGGGACCCGGTCCCGCACAGAGCCTCTGAGCGGTCACTCGGGAACGGGCGGCCGCTGCCTGGCCCACTCCAGCCGGGGCTCCAGCAGCGGCCGCAGCAGACTCCGTACGTACGGAGTGCAGAGCAGGGTCACCATGACCGCCGCGCCCGCCGTGACGGCGACCGTGCCGAGGGCCGTGTCGAAGAACGGCCGTTCGTAGAAGCCGCCGTAGCGCAGGGCCCGGATGACGAAGCCGTGCAGCAGGTACCCGTACAGCGTGCAGGTGCCGAGCGCCGTCATCCAGCCGCGGCCCTTCGGCACCCAGGCCAGGAAGCACGCGCCGAGCACGACGGCCGCCACGAACAGCAGGAGCGTGGCCGTCGGCCCGGTCCACTCGGCGGTGTCCATCTCGCGGGCGCTGTTCTTGCGGAAGAACCACGAGGTCGAGGTCCGCGGCACCAGCCAGTACGCGATCAGCAGCCCGAGCGCGAAGACCGGTACGGAGACGACGCGCACCCACGTACGCCGCAGGAACGCGAAGTGCTCCGGCCGCAGCCGCAGGCCCAGCACGTAGAACGGCAGGAACTGCAGGATGCGCTGGAGCGGCAGGTTGCCGTCGGCTGCGGGTGACACGGTCGCCACGGCGGCGACGGCGAGCGAGACCAGCACCGGCGCGCGGACCGCCTGCCAGACCGGCGTGGAGAGCCGCCAGAAGAACAGCGCCGGCAGGAACCACAGCAGCCAGTAGGGCTCCAGCAGCGAGAGCGGGAGTTCCGGGTCGCGGGTCAGCCGGTGGAAGGCCGTGTAGAGCAGCTCGAAGATCAGATACGGCACCAGCAGACTGGTGATCAGCTTCCACACCCGGTCCGGCCGCAGCTCGAAACCGCGCGAGAAGTAGCCCGCGATCAGGATGAACACCGGCATGTGGAAGGTGTAGATCAGCGTGTACGCGGCTTCCACCAGCCGCCCGCTCGGCAGCGGCTCCCACGCGTGCCCGACCGCCACCAGCACGATCGCCAGGTACTTCGCGTTGTCGAAGAAGTGGTCGCGGCCGTCGTCGGGCGGCTTGCCGGTCTCCGTGGTCCCGGCGGCGGCGGTGGGGCGCGGCTGCTCGGAGGTGAGGGGCGAAGGCATCCTGACACCCTAGGAGCGGCTGCCTTTGCCCGTCATGTCGTCGGTCACCCGTACCGGTGACCGCTCGGACGTCTGAGCGCCTCGCTGGTGCGGTCGCTCGGCTCGGGCCGGGCCAGTTCGCCGAGCGGACCGCCGTACTCCACCTCCGGCGCGGGAGAACGGGTGACGCCGGCCGGGTGTCATAGCGGCTGATTCCGGGACGTTCCTTGCTATACACGAGCGATGGAGCACCCCGGGACCCTCGTCCTGATCATGGCCCTGGCGGTTCTCGCGCCGCTGCTCGGCTATGCGACCGGACGGTGGCTGTCGGTCCCCGTCGTCATCTTCGAGATCGTGCTCGGCATCCTGGTCGGGCCCGATGTGCTCGGCTGGGCCCACCACGACCAGGTCATCGACACCCTGTCCGACCTCGGGCTCTCGATGCTGATCTTCCTCGCCGGGTACGAGATCCGGTTCGCCGAGGTCCGTGGCGACACGCTGCGAAGGGCCGGCGGGGCGTGGATCCTCTCGTTCGCCGTCGGGCTCGGCATCGCGCTGCTGCTCGGTGGCGCGGACGTCGCGAAGAGCCTGGTGATCGGCACCGCGCTCACCAGTACGGCGCTCGGCGCGGTGCTGCCGATCCTGCGGGACTCGGGGCGGCTGGAGGGCAGGTTCGGGTCGGTGGTGATGGCGTTCGGGTCGGTCGGTGAGTTCGGGCCGATCGTGGCGATGGCCCTGCTGTTCAGCGGGCGGAGTCCGGGCGCGGCGAGCGTGGTGCTGGCGGTGTTCGCGGTCGTCACGGTGGGCGCGGTGTTCTGGGCGATGCGGCCGAGGCCGCCGTGGTTCGCGCGGATCATCGCCATGACCCTGCACAGCAGCGGCCAGTTCGCGGTCCGCTTCGTGATGCTGCTGCTCGCCGGGATGCTCGGCCTGGCGCATGTCTTCGGGGTGGACACGCTGCTCGGCGCGTTCGCCGCCGGGATGCTGACCCGGCTGGTCCTCCAAGGTGCGGTGCCGGAGCGCAGCGGCGAGATCCTCGGCAGGATCGAGGCCATCGGCTTCGGCTTCCTGGTCCCGTTCTTCTACGTCGTCACGGGCATCGACTTCGACCTCGCGGCGCTCCTGGACGGCGGCCGGCCGCTGTTGCTGCTGCCGGTCTTCCTGCTGCTGTTCCTGCTGGTGCGAGGCGTGCCGGCGTACCTCCTGGCCCCGCGCGACCTGACCGGGCGCGCTCCTCGGTCCGCGCTCGCGCTGTTCTCCGCCACGTGTCTGCCGCTGGTGGTGGCGATCACCGCGATCGGCCTGGACGAGAAGGTGATCGGTGCGGGAGAGGCGGCGGCGCTGGTGGCGGCGGCGATGGTGTCGGTGCTGGTCTTTCCGCTGCTGGCGTTCCGGCTGCTGCGGAGGGAGGCGGACGGTGCGGACGCGGGTGCGCCGAGCCGAGCGGCGGAGAGCGGGGAGGCGTGGTGAGGGCCCGCTGTGTCTAGGGCGCGTCCTCCTCCGTCGGGACGCAGAGCACCGGGATCGGGGACATGTGCAGCAGCTTGTGCGGGGTCGAGCCGAGGAGGGCGCCGCGCATCGGGCTCTCGCCCCAGGTGCCGACCACGATGACCCGGGCACCGTGCCGCTCGGCCGCGTCCAGGAGGGCCTGCGCCGGGCTCTCGTCCAGCACCTCCACACTCGCCGGTACGCCGGCCTCCTCGGCGGACGTCAGCGCGTGCTCCAGGCCGGTGCGGCCGGCCTGCCGGATGGCGTCGTAGTGGCTGCGGTACTCGGCCCCGTCGCGCAGGCCCGGTGCGGCGGCGCCGTAGACGAGGACCAGCTCCTCGCCGTACGCCGCCGCCACCTCGATCGCGATACGCAGGGCGCGGGCGGCGCCGGGGGACTCGTCGTAGCCGAGGACGACCGACATCTCAGCGTTCCTTCCCGTCGGTGGACTTCCCGTCGGTGGGCTTCCGGCTCGGGGCGTGCACCAGGTCCGGATCGGCGACGCTCGGCCGCTCCTGCCAGAACACCGCGTCGCGCAGCCGCCACACCACCATGAGGACCACGCCGACGAGTGAGATCACGATGCCGATGACGAGCGGTGGGCCGAGGCCGAACCAGGAGGTGCCGCTGTAGGAGTTGGCCGGATCGGACATGTCCATCACCGACCGCACCAGCAGCCAGGCCAGCAGCCCGGCGCCGACCACCGGGCCGAGGCCGATGAGGACGAAGTTGCGCACGCTCTCGGTCAGATGGCGCCGGTAGTAGACGGCGCAGGCCACACCGGTGAGCGCGTAGTAGAAGGCGATCAGGAGAGAGAGCGCGGTGAGCGAGTCGAAGAGCGCGGTGGTGGAGATCTGGTTGACCACCAGGTACCAGACGATGGCGATCGCGGCGACCCACCACGTACTGACGTCCGGCGTACGGAACCGCGGGCTGATGTGCCCGAAGTGGCGCGGCAGCGCCTGACGCCGGGCCATGGACAGCGCGGTCCGGGACGCCGGGATGATCGTGGTCTGCGTGGAGGCGATCGCGGAGGTGGCGACGGCCAGCAGCAGGATCCAGTCCCAGCCGCCCAGCACGTCCCCGGCGAGCTGCGCGAAGATGAACTCCTCCTCCTCCGCGTTCTCCCCCAGGAACGCCGTGCCCGCGAACGCGACCACCGCCACGGCCACCGACAGGTAGGTCACCAGGAGCACCACCGTGGACCAGAGACCCGCCCTGCCCGGCGCGCTCGCCGAGTCCTCGGTCTCCTCGGTGAGGTTGACCGCCGACTCCCAGCCCCAGTAGATGAACACGCCGAGCAGCAGCCCGCCGGTCAGCGCGGCACCGCCGGCGCCGAACGGGTCCAGCCAGCCGATGGACGGCTCGATGGAGTCGAAGCCGGTGGTGCCCGCGTACACCCGGTAGAGCGCCACCACGACGAAGACCAGCAGGAACGCGATCTGAAGGAGGATCAGCACGTTCTGCACCTTGGCCGACAGCTCGGTGCCGATCACACAGAGGCCGGTCATCACGATGATCAGCAGCACGGTGAGCGGCTGCCGGACGAAGTCGTCGGCGACCCAGCCGTCCAGACCCACCGCCAGCAGGGTGAAGCTCACCGCCACATCGGCCAGCGAACCGACGACCAGCACGCCGGTCATGGTGATCGCCCAGCCGCCGAGCCATCCGGCCCACGGTCCCATCGCCCGGGTCACCCAGGAGAACGTCGTACCGCAGTCCTGGTCGACCTTGTTGAGGTAGTAGAAGGCCGAGGCGATCAGCAGCATCGGGACGAAGGAGGCGAACATGACGCCCGGCGCGTAGATGCCGACCAGGGCCACGATCGGGCCGATCACGGCGGCCAGCGAGTAGGCCGGTGAGGTCGCGTTGAGGCCGATGACGAGGGCGTCGACGAAGCCGATGGCGTTCGGCTTCAGGCCGACCGCAGAGCCGTCCTGCCGTCCGCCCTCCCCGTCCTGCACAGCGTCGTGGGCCATGGCTCCTCGATCCGGCCGGGCTCGCCGCAGGGCGCGGCGGATGATCCGGATCTCATCGTAAGAACAGCCGTCCCGGTGCGCATTCCGGACGAAAAGCCGCCACCGGGCGAAGGTCACCCGGTTGGCCAGCTCCTCTGCGACACCCCCGATCAGAGCGCAGGGTGGAGTCCATGTGGTCCCGCCGAATCGTCCTGGGCACCCTGCTGCCGCTGATGGTCCTCCTGGCGTTCCAGGACGGCCCGGCCTCCCACGAGCAGCGGCGGGAGATGGCCACCGGACCGAGGCCGCCGCGCGGGCTCCCGCAGCCCGCCGTCATCAGCCGCCAGGAGTGGCACGCGGACGAGGGCCTGGTCCGGGAGCGCCCGCAGTACACCGGCGCGGCGAAGGCGGTCTTCGTCCACCACACCGGCAACCCCAACGACTACGACTGCGCGGAGGCCCCGGAGCTGATCCAGGCCGTCCAGAGCGACCACGTGGAGAAGGACGGCTGGGACGACATCGGCTACAACTTCCTCGTCGACCGCTGCGGCACCATCTACGAGGGCCGGGCCGGCGGCGTCGCACGGTCGGTGCTCGGCGCCCACACCAAGGGGTTCAACGCGGACACCGTCGGCATCGCGGCCATCGGCACCTTCGGCGAGGGCACCGAGGTGCCGGAGCCCATGATGGACGCGCTGGTGGAGCTGGCCGCCTGGAAGCTGCGGCCCGGCGTCGATCCGCTGGCCACCGTCGAGCTGGTCTCCACCAACGCCGAGAGCCGCTTCGACGAGGGCCAGGTGGCCCGGCTCCACGTCATCTCCGGCCACCGTGACAGCTACGAGACCCGCTGCCCCGGCGATGTGCTGTACGGGCTGCTGCCGGAGTTGCGCGAGCGCGTGGCCCGGCTCCGGGACACCGCCCCGGGCAGCGCGGCGGCGCCGAGGCTGCGGCCGTACTTCTGAACCGACATTGCCGGGCTAGCGCGCCACGAACTGGGTCAGTATCGCCTGCACCTCGTAGATGTCGACGCCCTTCGTGAACGTCTTCTGGAGCGGCGTGGGGTTGCCGGATATCCAGATCTTCAACTCCGCGTCCAGGTCGAACGTCCCGGCCGTCTCCACCGCGAAGTGCGTGATGCTGCGGTACGGCACGGAGTGGTACTCGGTCTTCTTGCCGGTGATGCCCTGCTTGTCGACGAGGATCAGCCGGCGGTCGGTGAACAGGATCGTGTCGCGGATCAGCAGGAAGGCGGCGTGCACCTGCTCGCCCTGGCCGAGGAGGCGCTCGTAGTCCTGCTGGGCGGTGGCCGGGTTGATCGTGTGCGCGTTGCCGAACAGTGCCATGGATTGCCCCGTCTCTCGGATCTGTCGTACATGAGTACGCGTAGGGCAGTTGTTCTGGTTCCCGCCGGTGCCGGCGCCATGCTTTCGGGTGAGCTGAGGCGGTTTCGGGAACCCGGCCGGTCTCAGAGCGGGACCACCGTCACCTCGGTCGCCTTCACGCCCGTCCAGACCTCGGTGCCGTCCGCGATGCGCAGCTCGGCCGCCGCCTGCGGCGTGATCTCCGCGACCAGGTCCGGCGCCCGGTCGGAGGTGATGAGGAGGCGGAGCCGGCTGCCGCCCGAGGTGATTTCGCGGACCGTTCCGGGCCAGACGTTGCGCGGTGAGCCGGTGGGCTTCTCGCGGTGTACGGAGACGGCTTCCGGCGCGATGACCGCGAGGGCCTCGGTGCCCGGCGCGAGGGGCTCGGCGACGACGAGGTGGCCGCCGTCCGCCAGGTCCAGGCCGTCGGCGGTGGCGGTGCCGGGCCAGGCGTTGCGGCCGAGCATCCGGGCGACCCACGGCGAGCGCGGGTGGCGGGTCAGCTCGGCGGGCGGCTCGTCCTGGAGGACCCGGCCGTCGTCCAGGACCAGGACCCGGTCGGCCAGCGAGACCGCCTCGACCGGGTCGTGCGTGACGATCAGGCAGACCCCGCCGAACTCCGCGAGGTGCCTCCGCAAGGTGTGCCGGACATGGGCCCGGGTCGTCTGGTCGAGCGCGGCGAGCGGTTCGTCCAGCAGCAGCAGGCGCGGGCGGGCCGCCAGCGCGCGGGCCAGGGCGACGCGCCCCGCCTGGCCGCCGGAGAGCTGGCCGGGCCTGCGGTGGGCCAGGTGGCCGACGCCGAGCCGGTCCAGCCAGGACTGCGCCTCGCGCCGGGCCTCCGCACGCGGGACGCCATGGGTGCGGAGCCCGTACGCCGTGTTGGACAGAGCGCTCAGGTGCGGGAAGAGCGCGCCGTCCTGCGGGACCCAGGCGACGCCGCGGCGGTGCGGCGGAAGGTTCGTCACCTCGCTGTCGCCGAGGCGCAGTTCGGCGTGCGCGCGCGGTGTGAGGCCGAGGAGGGCGCGGAGGAGCGTGGTCTTGCCGGCGCCGTTGGGGCCGACGACCGCGAGGGTGGTGCCGGGGGCCGCGTCCAGGGTGAGGCGGGTGAAGCCGGTGACGTCGGCGTGCAGCGGCCAGCGTTCCTGAGGGGCCGACTCCGTTACGTACGACGGTGGTTCGGGCAGGACGTCCGTACCCGTCGGCTCCTCCGGGCGCGGTGCGTACCGCTCGCGGTGGTCGCCCGGTGTGCCGGTCCAGCGGCCGCGCAGCGCGATCAGCACGATCATGGCGATGGCCAGGAGCAGCAGCGACACCGAGGTGGCCGCCTCCGGCGACTCCTGGAGCAGCAGATAGACCTGGAGCGGCAGGGTCTGCGTGGTGCCCGGAAGGTTGCCGGCGAAGGTGATGGTGGCGCCGAACTCGCCGAGCGCCCGCGCCCAGGTGAGGGCCGCTCCGGCGATCAGGCCGGGAGCGACCATCGGCAGGGTCACGGTGAGGAACACCCGTACCGGAGAGGCTCCGAGCGAAGCGGCGGTCTCCTCGTACCGAGGACGCAGGCCACCGAGCGCGCCCTCCAGCGAGATGACGAGGAACGGCATCGCCACGAACGTCGCCGCCAGCACCGCGCCCGAGGTGTGGAACGGCAGCGTGATCCCGAACGTGTCCTCCAGCCACGGCCCGAGCAGCCCGCGCCGCCCGAACGCCAGCAGCAGCGCCACTCCGCCGACCGTCGGCGGCAGCACCATCGGCAGCAGCACCAGTGAGCGCACGAACGCCTTGCCCGGGAACGGCACCCGGGCCAGCAGCCAGGCCAGCGGCACGCCGAACAGCAGCGAGAGGCCGAGCGACCAGAGCGAGACGAGGAGCGAGAGGCGGAGCGCCTGCGTGGTGGGCTCGGCGCTGAGGTGCGTGGAGAGTTCGCTCCAGGAGGTACGGGCCAGGATGCCGACCAGCGGCAGCATCAGGAACGCCACGGCCAGCAGCGCGGGCACCGTCAGCAGGAGCGGGGCGCGGGCTCCGGGCGTACGGCGGAGTGCCGGTCGTTTCATGGATGACCTCGGCTGCTGGAAGTGAGGGGCCCGTTGGACGGTCCGGGCCCCTCGGCGTGTGCGGCGGTGCGGTTACGGCTGCTGGAAGCCCGCGCCCTGGAGCATCTTCTGCGCGGCGGACGTGGAGAGCCAGGCGACGAACGCGGCGGCGGCCTCGCTGTGCTTCGACCCCTTCAGTGTGGCGGCCGGGTAGGAGGCGACGGCGTTCTCCGCGTCCGGGATGCCGATCGCGTCGACCTTGTCGGGCGCGGTCTCGGCGTCCGTCCTGTAGACGAGCCCCGCGTCCGCCTCGCCCAGCTCGACCTTGCTGAGGACCGCGCGGACGTTGGGCTCCTGCGAGACCGGCTTCACCGCGATCTTCTGCGCGTCGAGGATCTGCTTGCTGTACCGGCCCACCGGCACCTCGGGAGCGGCCAGGACGACCTTCAGCTTCGTGTCGGAGAGGTCCTTCAGGTTCTCGACCTTCTCCGGGTTGCCTTCGCCGACGGCGATGACGAGGCGGTTCTCGGCGATGACGGTCGGCGTGCCGGTCTCGCCGGAGAGGCCGTCCATCGTCTTGGTGTCGGCGGTGACCAGAGCGTCGGCGGGCGCGCCCTGCTTGACCTGCGCGGCCAGCTCCTGGGACCCGGCGAAGGAGAACGTGACCTTCGTGCCCGGGTTCTCCTTCTCGTACGCCGCTCCCGCCTCCTTGAAGACATCGGTCAGCGAGGAGGCGGCCAGCACGGTCAGATCGGCCTTCGGCGCGCCTGACGCGGAGTCGGAGGGCTTGGCGCCGCTGCCGCTGTCCGTCTCGCCGGAGGAGTCGTCGCCGCAGGCGGCGAGCGGGACGAGGAGCGCGGCGGTCAGGACGGCGACGGCGGTGCGGCGGCGGGTGAGCAGGAGGGACATGAGGGCGGGACTCCTTGGCTGCGGGCCCGATCGGCCGGAAGCCGTCCGGGCAGGGACGAGTTCGCGCGGGGCGCGGGGAGGTGGTGCGGGCAGCACGAGGTGGCCCGGTCGACGCCGTCGTCGGCCGGGCTTCAGGTGCGGTCGATGTGCACGCTGGTCGACTTCACGCGGGCGGTCGCCTGCATGCCGACCTCCAGACCCAGCTCCTCGACCGCCTCCCGGGTCAGGAGCGAGACGAGCCGGTGCGGGCCGGCCTGGATCTCGACCTGGGCCGCGACATCACCGAGCTTCACGGCGGTGACGATGCCCGGGAAGGCGTTGCGCGCCGAGGTGTACGGGGTCTCCTCTTCGCCGGCGGTGCCTTGGCCGACCTCGATCGAGAAGGCGGCCAGCGCACGGCCGTCGATCAGCCGGCGGCCGGTCTCGTCGCGATGGGTCGCGACCCGGCCGGCGTCCGCCCAGCGTCGGGCGGTGTCGGGGCTGACTCCGAGGAGGCGTGCTGCCTGACCGATTGTGTAGGACTGCATGCGCGACACGCTAGGCCAATCAGGCTCGCATTTACCATTCTCCAGACGATTGCCCATCGCAGATGCGAGCTTCTGGGAGAATCGTACGGAGCTTCTGGAGGCCGGGTCCTTGAGGCTCTCAGGCCGCCGGGCTCGTCGCCGGCATGTCGCCCTCGCGCTTCCGGGCGGGCCCGGAGCAGCGAAAGGCCGGGCATCGTGACGGGGAAACTCTTTCCCTTCACTTTGCCCGGCCATGACCCGCCGGTTTACTCCGCGGGCTTACCGTCAGATGGTTCCTCCGCGCTCTTCCCGGTGTCCTTCTCCGGCGGTGGGCGCTTGATGCTGAGAACGACCGAGGCCGTCAGAATGACCACGATCACCGCCAGGCTGATCGGCGAGGGAATCTCCGGAATGGAGGTGCTGATCATCTTGTGCGATGCCTGGAGGACGAGCTTGACCGCGATGAAGGCCAGGATGATCGCGAGGCCGGTGCTCAGGTAGTGGAAGCGGTCCAGCAGCCCCGCCAGCAGGAAGTACAGGGCTCGGAGGCCCAGGATGGCGAACGCGTTGCTGGTGTAGACGATGAACGCGTCGTCGCTGACCGCGAGCACGGCCGGCACGCTGTCGACGGCGAAGAGCAGGTCGGCCGCCTCGATGGCGGCGACCACCGCGAGCAGCGGTGTGGCGACCCGCTTGCCCTCCTCCTTGATGATGAAGTGCGTTCCCGCGTACTCGTCGCGGACCGGCATGATCTTCCGCAGCATGCGCACCGCGAAGCTCTGCCCCGGGTCGAAGCTGTCCTCCTCGTCCTTGAGGATCTTCCAGGCGCTCCAGAAAAGGATCGCGGCGAAGAGGAAGAGGACGAAGGTGAAGCGGTTCACGACCGCGACGCCGGCCGTGAGGAAGATCGCGCGGAACACCAGAGCGCCGATGACGCCGTAGAACAGCACGCGGTGCTGATATTCGCGCGGAACCTTGAAATAGGCGAAAATCAGCGCGAAGACGAACAGGTTGTCGACGGAAAGGCTCTTTTCCAGCAGCCATGCCGTCGTGTATTCCGTACCGGCGGTCGTGCCGAGTACGAAGAAGACGACCACGCCGAAGATGAGCGCGAGGCTCACCCAGAGCGCACTCCACCAGGCTGCTTCCTTGAACCCGATGACATGCGCGTTGCGGTGGGCCAATAGGTCGACTGCGAGCGAGACGACCACCGTTACGGCGAACGCTGCCCAGAGCCAGAACGGTACATCCACGCCCGGGACCTCCCCTGTTGATTGTTACGAGTGTGACTGGTCGGGCCCAGGAGTGCGAGGGGTTGTGCGCCGACCGGCTGCCGTGACCGAGGCTATCGGCTCCGCGTCGAGGAAGGATGGATCGGCCGTCCGGGTGGCGGCCGCACCGGAGTTGAGCAGGGCTTTTCTCACCCGCAGGGCCGCCCCGGGACGGCGTACGACCGGCCTCGCCCAGGCCTGGACGGCCTGATCCAATTCGTTCTCCGGAACGACCTTCTGGAGCACGGAGAGCGCTTGCGCCTCGGTCGTGTCGAACGCCCGTCCGGTTCGCGGCCGACTGCCTGGAGTCCTCCTGCGCGTCCGACGGCCCGTCAGACCCGGAAGACGTCCAGGAACGAGCTCCACCAGCCCTTCTGCTTCTTGGCCGGCTCCGCAGCGTGACGACCGGCGGGTGCCGGCTGGGGCGCCGCGTTCCGGTACGGGTCGGGCAGCTGCGCCGAGGTCGGCGCCGGCGGCTGGGTGGTCGCCGCGGTGCGGCGGGCGGCGGTCGGCGTGAACCGTACGGGCAGCGCGATCAGGGCCCGGTGGAAGGGGCCGGGACGCCAGCCGACGCCCGAGGCCGGGACGGCCAGCGAGAGGTCGGGCACGGTGTTGAGGATCTTCTCGATCGCGGTCAGCGCGATGAGCGTGGCGGGTGACTTGGCCGGGCAGACGTGCGGGCCCGCGCCCCAGGCCAGGTGCGCGCCCTTGCTCAGGGTCTGGCGGGCGTCGGTGAGCGAGGGGTCGCTGTTCGCGGCGGCGAAGCTGATCAGGACCGGGGTCTCCGCCTTCAGCACCACGCCGTTCAGCTCGATGTCCCGTACCGGGTAGTGCGTCGCGTAGTTGGCGATCGGCGGGTTGTTCCACAGGACGTCGTCCAGCGCGTCCTCCACGAGCATTCCCGAACCGCGGCGCTCGGGTCCGCCCGCCTGGTCACCGGCGAGCATCAGCAGCAGCGCGTTGGCGATGAGGTTGCGCTCCGGCTCCACACCGGCGCCCATCAGCACCACCAGCTGGTCCTTCAGCTCCTCGTCCCGCAGCCCGGCCGGGTGCTGGATCAGCCAGGAGGTGACGTCCTCACCAGGCTGACGCCGCTTGAGCGCGACCAGCTCCATCAGGCACTCGGTCAGCTCCGCGTTGGCGCGCAGCACGTCCTCGCCGTCGAAGATGGCCGACATCGAGCGGGTCAGCCGGTCGCCGATGTCGCCGGGGCAGCCGAAGATCTGGTTGAACAGCAGCAGCGGCAGCAGCTTGGCGTACTCGTTGAGCAGGTCGGCGGTGCCGCGCTCGATGAACTGGTCGATCAGGTAGTCGGCGATCCGCTCGACGTCCCGGCTCAGCCTGCTGCTGTTGAGCCGCGCCAGCGACTCGGTGACCGCCTTGCGCAGCCGCAGGTGCTCGGCACCGTCGGTGAACAGGCAGTTGGGCCGGTACACCATCATCGGCAGCACCGGGCTGTCCATCGGTACGGCGCCTTCGCGCAGCGCCGCCCAGCGCCGCGAGTCCCGGGCGAAGAGCGCCGGGTTCTGCAGCACCCGCAGCGCCGCCTCGTGCTGCACGATCAGCGTGGCGTCCACGCCGGGCGCCAGCTCGATCGGCGCGGCGGGACCGTGCGCCCGGAACGCGTCGTACACGCGGTGCGGGTCGGCGGCGAACTCCGGACCGTACAGCGAGGTCTGCTGCCGGCTCATCGGGCACCCGGCGGGCGCGCTGTACGGGGTGGCTCCCGGCGACGGGTCCATGTTCGGCTTCCTCGGTGTGATCGCGGGGACGGGTCGGCCCCGGCTTCGGAGTACGGGAGGGGTACGGCAGCGGGTACGGGTCAGGCCGCGTGCGTGAGAAGGTGGCGTACGAGCGTGATCAGGGCCTGGGCGGAGGACTTCTGGTCCCGGGCGTCGCAGTAGACGACCGGGGTGTCCGGCAGCAGGTCGAGCGCCTCGCGCAGTTCGTCCTCGGCGTGCTGGGAGTACGGGTCGAAGCTGTTGACGGCGACCGCGTACTCCAGCCCGTACGTCTCGACCAGGTCGATCACCGGGAACGTGTCGGCCAGCCGCGCCGGGTCGACCAGGAGCAGCGCGCCGAGCGAGCCGCGCGCCATGTCCTCCCACAGCTCGACGAACCGCTGCTGTCCCGGCGTACCGAAGAGGTAGAGGACCAGTTCGTCGCTGAGGGTGAGGCGGCCGAAGTCCAGCGCGACCGTGGTGGTCTTCTTGTCGGGCGCGCCGCGCAGATCGTCCACCTGCGCGGCGGCCTGCGTCATCCGCTCCTCGGTGCGCAGCGGCGTGATCTCGGAGAGCGTGCCGATCAGGGTCGTCTTGCCCACGGCGAAGTGGCCGACGACGAGGATCTTCGCCGCGCGCTGGACCGCGTCCGGCACATAGATGCTCTCAGCCGAACCGGACTTGGAGTCCATGCAACACCTCTTCGAGGATCTTTCTGTCGACGAGCTGGGCCGGTGGCGGCGCCTTGCGGCGCAGCAGATGTCCCTGCTGGTTTAAGTCCTGGAGCAGCAGCCGGGCCACACCGACCGGCAGGCCGAGGTGGCCGGCGACCTCGGCCACCGAGAGGTAGCCGCCGGAACACAGCTCCCAGATCGCCTTGATCTCCGGGCTCGGGCTGGGCGGCGGCTGCCGGTCGGGAGCGAGGGTGACGAGCGTGACGAGGGAGAGCTCGTCCGCGTCCGGCAGCCCCCGGCCACCGGTGATGACGTAGGACCGGACGAACCCGCTGCTGACGCTGGACTCCTCGCCCGGTGCCGTCATATCTCGCTGCCGGCGTTCTGGCGGGGCGGCGTGGTCATCGCCTTCCCCAGCGCGGTGACCTGCTGCTGCATACGGAAGGACATCGCCTCCATGTCCACATCGGCGGCGGCGGTGGCGGCGAGGTAGGCGCCGGTGCCGGCGGCGATGAGGAAGATCCAGCCGTCCTCGTACTCCAGGAGCGTCTGGCGCCACCGGCCCGGGTTGCGGGTGCCGATGAAGGGGGCGACGGCGCGGCTGAGGGACTGCATGGAGCTCATGGCGGCGGCGACGGTCTCCGCGTCGTCCCGGCCGATCTCGCTGGAGTTGGCGAGCAGCAGCCCGTCGGCGGATACGAGGATCGCGTGCCGGGCTCCGGGTACCTGGAGCACATCGTTGAGTACCCAGGACAGATCGGGGTTCACTGGATCTCGGATCCTTCCGTGGTCGTCGTCGTGGTCCGCCCGGAGCGGGTGCCGCGCTGGAACGCGCCCAGGCGGGAGGCGGTCTCCTCGTTGCTGCGGACCGGCTGCGGGTCGGCCGGAGGCACCGCGGAGACCGGGCTCTTGCGACGACGCTTGGGCAGCCCGCCGAAGGTGGTGGTGATCTGGGCCAGCTGCTGGGTGGCGGTGTCCGGGTGCTGCTGGGCGGTGTCCTGGCGGTGCTGAGCGGCCGCGGTGTCCTGGCGGTGCTGAGCGGCCGGCGGGAAGAGCGGGGTGGGGGCGGGCGCCTGCTGCCACTGCTCGGGCTGCGGGGCGGCGTGGGGCTGCTGCCGGTTTCCGTACGCCTCCGGGGCCTGCGGGACCTCGGCGGCGGCCGGGACGGGCTGCGGGACCTCCGTGGTGAGCAGCTCGTCGGGGATCAGTACCACCGCGCGTACGCCTCCATAGGGGGAAACGGAGTCCACCGAGACCCGGAAGCCGTAGCGGGCGGCGAGCATCCCGGAGACGGCGAACCCGAACTGCGGCGGGATGCCCAGGCTGGAGACGCTGATCGCCGCCTGGGGGGTGAGGAGGGACGCGGCGCGGTCCTTCTCCTCCTGGCCCATGCCGAGACCGGCGTCGTCGACGATGAGGCAGACGCCGGTCGGCACGGCCTGGATGTTGATCTCCACCGGCGTGCCGGGGGCGGAGTAGTTGGTGGCGTTGGCGAGCAGCTCGGCGAGGACCACCGCGACCGGTTCGACGGCCCGGCTGACGACCGAGAAGTTCACCTGGCCGTTGACCCGGACCCGGTCGAAGTGGCGGATACGGCCCTGCGCGCTGCGGGCCACGTCGAAGACGGAGGCCACGGTCTCGCGCCGGCCGAGCCAGCCGCCGCAGAGCACCGCGATGCCCTGCGCGCGCCGCCCGAACTGGCTGTTGGCGTGGTCCATGGCCATCAGGTCGGCGAGGATCTCGGGGTCGTCGCCGTACTTGCGCTGGGCCTTCTCGATCACGACCTGCTGCTCGTCGGCGAGGCCCTGAAGGGTGCGGACGGCGGCCTTGAGGACCGCCTTGGTCTCCTCCTCGGCGTCCTTGCGGACATCGGCGAGCTCGGAGGCCTGCCGCTGGAGGAGCCCGTTGTGGACGACGTGGAGCTCGTCCCGCTGCCGCAGGAGCGCGTCGCGCTCCGTGCTCAGCTCGGCGGTGCGTCTGCGCAGTTTGACGTTGGTCGCGCGAGCCCGCAGGACGGCACCCACGGCGACCAGTGCTACGACAACCAGCGCCCAGATGACGGGGCCCTGTGGAAATGTCATGAGACTCACTTCAAGTGCCATGGCTGGAAACGGCTTGACACCCCGTCAGGCGGCACGCGACCAGGGCTCGTTCGCCACGACCGTGCGCCGCTTCGGGAGGTGCCCCTCCGAAGGTGGGGCCGAGGAATTCATCCCTCCCGGAATGCCCCCAACGCCATCAGCCCACTGGAAGTAAGATGATCTTATCACCGGCCGCACGCCGAAATGTCAAGCTCGCCAAGCCAGTTGCCACTCGACGCAGAACGTTCACATTGCGGAGACGTGGAGGAGAGGGTTCCGGGCGGATTCCGTTTGAGGGGTGGGGCGTTGAGGGTGCTCTGCGCTTCGGCCGCCGGCGTTCGGCCGGGTGGCCCGGTCCGTGCGGTCAGCCGGAGACGGGAGTGAAGCGGAGCGGCAAGGTCTGCGGGCCACGGGTGAAGACGCCGTGCTCGACCGGGTCGAAGCCGTCGGCGACGCGCACGTCGGGCATGGCGTCGAGCAGGTGGCCGACACCGGTCTCGACCTCGGCCTTGGCCAGCAGGGCGCCGACGCAGAAGTGGCGGCCGAGCGCGAAGGCGAGATGGCCGGCGGCCGCCGAGAAGGCCGTCGTGGTGGTCAGGTCGGTGCGGAAGATGTCGAACGTGTCCGGATCGCGGTAGCGGCTCGCGTCGCGGTTGGCGGCGCCGATGAGGCAGGTGACGGTGGCTCCCGCGGGTACCGTGCCGCCGCTGAGTTCCACGTCCGTCGCCGCCTGCCGCATGATCATGTGGACCGGCGGCGTGTAGCGCAGTGTCTCGGCGAACGCCTGCGGGATCAGAGCGCGATCGGCGCGGACCGCCTCCAACTGGTCAGGATGCAGAAGCAGGTTGGCGAAGATACCGGCGATCGCCTTGTCGGTGGTCTCACCGCCGGCGGCGAGCAGCAGGCTGCAGAACGCCTTGGCGTCCTCGTCGCTCATCCGGACGCCGTCCACCTCGGCGGTGCACAGCGCGGACAGCAGGTCGTCGCCCGGATTCCTCCGCCGGTTCCGGATGATCGGCAGCAGGTACTCGGCGAACTCGACCCGCGTCCGCTCACCCGCCCGGGCCACCTCCGGATCGCCGGACAGATTGCCGAGAAAGGCGATGACCGCCGTGTACCAGCCGTGGAGTCGCTCGTGGTCGGCCGTGTCCAGACCCAGCATGTCGGCGATCACCTGGACCGGGAAACGGCTCGCGTAGTCGGCGACCAGGTCGACGGAGCCGGCGGCGCGGAAAGCGTCGATCAGCTCGCGCGAATTCCGCTCGATGACGGGGAGGAATTTCTCCCGCAGGTCGCTGCCACGGAACGCGGGAGCTACCAGGGCCCGGCGCACGGCGTGCTCGCCTCCGCTGAGCTGGAGGATCGTCCGGCCGTGGACGGGTTCGATCTGCCAGTCGTAGTTCTCGGTGGTGAACTCCCCTTTCCTGTCCTCGAAGACGTACTCGACATCCTCGTAACGCGAGATCACATGGCTTCCGGTGGCCTCATGCCGGGAAAGGGGGAATTCGTCGCGCATCAGGCGGTAGGCCTGATAGGGATTCGCCTCGAAATCGGGTGACAGGATGTCTGGCACCTGCTGTGCGGTGGACATGCACACTCCCTGACGAAGGACGCCTGCCCGGCGCAGGCGCGCCACGACGACACACGCCACCCCGCCACAACAGGCAGAGGCTGACGGTGAGTTGTGCCTTGGTCAGCTGGACTCGGCGGTCGTGGACGCCCGCGTCTCCAGCGCCCAGGCGTGGCGGCGGACCGTGTCCGGGGCGGCGCGGCCCGCGAGGATGTCGCAGAGCAGCTCGGCGCAGGCGCGTCCGTACGCGGCCGGGCGGAGGTCGACCGCTGTGACGGGCGGTTCGGCGGAGCGGGTGGCGGTGCTGTCGACGCAGGAGGCGACGAGGAGAGTACGGGAGTGGGTGCCGGGTTCGGCCGCCGTGCGGCTTCTTGTTCCGGTGGCCGTGCGGGTTCTCGTGCCGTCGGCCGTGCGGCCGTGAGTCGCCGCTGCCGGTGGTGCGCCGGGCCCGACCGTACGGCCCAGTGCCGCCGCCGCCCGGAGGACGCCCGGAGCCGCGCCGTCCGGGGCGCAGATCACCGCGTCCACCGCCGGGTCCGTACGCAGCAGGGTCAGCGTGGTCTCCTCGGCCTCGGCCGGAGTGGCGGCGAACGGTACGGTCCGCAGCGCCACGTCCACCCCGCGCTCCCGGCCCCAGGAAGCGGCGGTGGCCCGTAGCGCGGTGGCCCAGGCGGAGGTGCCCGCGGGGGCCAGGACGGCGGGGCGGCGGGCGCCGCGGTCGGTCACGTGGTCCAGGAGTGCGGTGAGCGAGGCGGCGTTGTCGCAGACCACGGCTCCGGTGGGAGCGGCGGCGGGGCCTAGGTAACGCTCTCCGGTCACCACCGGAACGCCCGCGTCCAACAGGCCCGGGACCGCGCTGTCGTCCACCTCGGGGTCGATCACCAGCAGCCCGTCGACCCGCGAGGCGACTCGTCCGCTCGCCGCGCCCGCGACGCTCGCCGGGGCCAGCAGGACGACGTCGAGCCCTTCCTCCTGGGCGCGCGCGACGGCCCCGAAGGCGAGGTTCATGTAGTAGTCCAGCCGGGTCGCGGTCTGCGGCAGATGCAGGCCGATGGCCCCGGTGCTGGAGCGGCGCAGCCGCCGGGCAGCGCTGTTGGGCCGGTAGTCGAGCTCCTCCGCCACCGAGCGGACCCGGTCCCTGGTGGCCTCCGCGACGCGGCCCGAGCCTTGGAGCGCGTCGGAAGCGGTGCTCTTGGAGACTCCGGCGGCGCGGGCGACGTCGAGCAGGGTCACGGTCCGGGAGGTCACGGAGGTGAGTCTAGACGGTCGCGGTCGTACGAGGTGGAGGGTTGCCGGAACGTTCCGGCAGAGTTAGATTCGTCCCGGTTGCCGGAACGTTCCGGCAAGCTAGATTCGGTCGGTGCCGGAACGTTCCGGCAACCTCCTCCTCGCCCTCCTCCCCACGCCCCTGGAACTGGTCATGCGTCTGATCACCGCGTACAACCCGCCCGCCTCCCCGACCCGGACCCGCCCCGCCGACCGCGCCCCGCTGCGCGTCGCCGCCGTCCAGCAGCGGTGGCACCGCGACCCCGCCGAGCACCGCGCCGCCCTGCTGGAGGGCATCAGCCTCGCCGCCGCCGAAGGGGCCCGGGTGGTCTGCCTCCAGGAGCTGACGCTCTCGCCGTACTTCGCGGTCGTCCGCCGCGCCGACCACCCGGCACCGGCCGAGCCGGAGGAGCTGCTGACCGGCCCCACCTTCACCTTCGCCGCCGAGGCCGCCCGCGAGCACGGCCTCCACGTCCACGCCTCCCTGTACGAGAAGGCCCCGGCGCCCGGCGGCCAGGACGACGGCCTCGGCTACAACACCGCGATCCTCGTCGCTCCCGACGGCACCCTCGCCCAGCGCACCCGCAAGACCCACATCCCGGTCACGGAGGGCTATTACGAGGACGACTGGTTCCGGGCCGGACCGGCGGGCGACGACGCGTTTCCGCTGGTCACGGTGGACGAGGCGCGCTTCGGCCTGCCGACCTGCTGGGACCAGTGGTTCCCGGAGCTGGCCCGCGCCTACTCGCTCGCCGGCGCCGACGTCCTCGTCTACCCGACCGCCATCGGCTCCGAGCCCGGCTTTCCCGGCTTCGACTCCCAGCCGCTCTGGCAGAAGGTGATCACCGGCAACGCGATCGCCAACGCCACCTTCATGGTCGTGCCCAACCGGATCGGCGCCGAGAACGGGCTCACCTTCTACGGCAGCTCCTTCATCGTCGACCCGTACGGCCGCGTCCTGGCCCAGGCCCCGCGCGACGAGCCCGCCGTCCTGGTCGCGGACCTCGACCTCGACGCCCGCCGCGACTGGCTGGAGCTGTTCCCGTTCCTGACCACCCGCCGCCCGGACGCATACGGTCCGCTCACGGTGACGGGCTGACGGACTGGCGGGGCTGACGCACGGGTGGAGCGGCGGGGCCTTGAGCGGCTGGTGGACCGACGGGCCCTGGGGGGGCTTCCTCAGGGCCGGGGTTCGGGCGGCCTCAGGGCGGATCGGCGGGATAGCCCCATGGTCCGGAGGCGCGGCGGACGGAGATCATTGAGACATGACTTCCACGAGCTCCACCAGCACCACAGCCCCGATCACCGCGGCCGTGTCCGGCCGCTGGACCCTCGGCGATCTGCCGGTCAACCGCATCGGCTTCGGCACGATGCGGTTGCCGCAGACCGGCGGGGCACTCATGGCCGACGCCGTCCCCCGCGACCGCGACGCGGCCCTGGCCGTCCTGCGCCGGGCCGTCGAGCTCGGTGTGAACCACATCGACACCGCCGCTTTCTACTTCTCCGCGCTGCGCTCGGCCAACGAGCTGATCAACAGCGCCCTCGCGCCGTACGCGGACGACCTCGTGATCACCACCAAGGTCGGCCCGGACCGCGACCGGACAGGCGCGTGGGCGGCTCATGCGCGGACGCCCGAGGCGCTGCGCGGCCAGGTCGAGGAGAACCTCCGCCAGCTCGGCCGCGACCATCTCGACGTGGTGAACCTGAGGATCGTCGGCCGGGATTCGATCGCCGAGCGCTTCGGTGCTCTGGCCGAGCTGCGCCAGGCCGGACTCATCCGTCACCTGGGCCTCTCCAACGTCACTCCGGCCCACCTCGCCGAGGCCCGGGCCATCGCGCCGGTCGTCTGCGTCCAGAACCGGTACGGGATCGGCGTGCGGCCCGAGGACGACGCGTTCGTGCGGGAGTGCGGGGAGCAGGGGATCGCGTTCGTGCCGTTCTACGCGATAGCCGCGGCCGGCAGCGAGGGCGGCGCGACCGGGGCCGAGCCGGCCGAGGTGCTGGCCGTGGCGGAGGCGCGCGGAGTCAGCCCGGCGCAGGTCAGGCTGGCGTGGACCCTGCACCAGGGCCCGCATGTGCTGGCCATCCCGGGCACCGGCGACCTCGGCCACCTCGCCGCCAACGTGGCCGCCGGAGCCCTGCGGCTCTCCGAGGACGAGCTGAAGCTCCTGGACGGCCTGCACCGGAGCGCCACGACCGGCTGATCTCCCGATCCTTGACGTTGCGGGGCGCGGCTGATCCTCGCTGTTCCGGGACACGCGGCTGTTCCGGGTCCCGCGCGACGGGCCGGGGGCCACGGGGCCTACAGGGTGACGGGCTCTCCCGACGGCAGCCGTGCGCACCGGCGGCAGGCGCGGGCCGAGCCGGCGACGACGGCGTGGGAGGCGGCGGCCAGCGCGCAGGCCGCCGCCGTCAGCGGCCAGTTCTCGGCGAGGACCGACGCGGTGGCGAGGGCCAGGGTGGCCACGGCCATGGAGACGCTCGCGGTGGTGCCCGTCCAGGCGACCGTGAGCGGCAGGCGGTCGGGGACGGGGAGGTGCCGGGCCAGGGTGCCGGTGGCGGCCAGGGTGGCCGCGGCCAGGAGGACCGCCGCGCCGGCGACCGTGGCCAGGTTGGTCGCGACCAGGTGCGCGGTGCGGGGCACGGCCGCATCCTGCGGGCCGCCGAGGCGCTGCACCAGGAACCAGCACGCGAGCAGGAAGGGGGCGCTGAGGGCGACGGCGCGGGCGGTGTGCCGGGCCTGGGCGATGGTCAGTTCGCGCTGGAAGCTCTCGGCCAGCTCACGGGCCGATCCGAACTCCGCCACCGCCCGGCGGACCGCCCGCTCGTGCGGCTCGCCTTCGCGTGTGCAGGCCGCCACGGTCTCCGTGAGCCCGTCGCGCGCCTCCTCGATCAGGCGGGACTTGGCCCGGGCGGGTCCGCGCAGAAGGGCGTCCAGCTCGCCGACGTACGCCTCCACGAGGTCACCGTCACGGCCGCCACCCCCGTCACGGCCGTCGCGCGGGAGGCCGCCGGTCGTCATGCGCCCTGCCCGTGCGGGTGCGGGGCGACCGGGTTGAGGACCGAGCCGATCGCGGCGGTGAAGTCCTGCCAGGCCGTGCGTTCGTCCGCCAGGAAGCGCGCTCCCGCCTCCGTCAACGCGTAACACCGCCGCTTGCGCCCGCCCTCCGACTCCCAGGTGCTGCGCAGCAGGCCGAGCCGCTCCAGCCGGTTCAGCGCCGGGTAGATGGTGCCGGTCCGCAGTTCGAGCGCACCGCCGCTGCGCTGCTGGACCGCGGTGATGATCGCGTATCCGTGCAGCGGAGCCGGTTCGAGAACCGCCAGGAGGAGTCCGTCCAGATGTCCGCGTACCGCATCCTGCCTCATGCGTAGGCAGGCTACAGATAGGCAGACGGGATGGCCAGCGGTCCAGCCGAATAAGTAGGCCGCCTACCTGTGTGGGCCCGAGGCGTGCTATTCCTGGGGCGGTCACCCATGCATTGGCAGCCAATGCAATACCAGCTCGAAGGGACCTCTCCGTGACCAAGCTGCTGCTCTCGCTGCACGTTCTGGCATCGATCCTGGCGGTCGGGCCGATCACGGTCGCCGCCTCGATGTTTCCGCGCTACGCCAAGCCGCCAGCGCCCGACGCCGACGGACCGCACGACCATGACCTCCGTACGGCCGCCTTCCTGCACAAGATCTGCCGGGGGTACGCGGTGGTCGGCATCGCCGTGCCCGTTCTCGGCCTCGCCACCGGTGCGCAGATGGGGGTGCTGGGTGATGCCTGGCTGGTGGCGTCGATCGTGCTGACGACCATCGCCGCCGCTCTGCTGGTGTCCATGGTCCTGCCCGGGCAGCGCGAGCTGCTGGAGGAGGGAGCGGGAGAGGGGCCCGCCGGTACGGGCGTGGGCGGGGACCTTGCCGGTACGGGGGCGGGCGCGGGCGCTCTCACGGTGGCCGAGCGGCGGTCGGCGGCGGCGCGGCTCGCCATGACCACCGGGATGTTCAACCTGCTCTGGGCGACGGTCGTCGTGCTGATGATCGTCCGCCCGGGGTCGACGACGGGGGCCTGACCGTGGGCCGGGCCCCCGGACCTCGGTGCCGCGCGTCAACCCGCCTTCGCGTAGCGGCTGGTGGGGCGGGCCAGGCCGAGGTGGCCGCGCAGGGTGGTGGACGCGTACTCCGTACGGAACACTCCACGCCGCTGGAGCTCCGGGACCAGGCCCCGGGTGATCGCCGTGAGGTCGTGCGGCAGCGTGGCCGGGCGGAGGCGGAAGCCGTTGAGGCCGGTGGAGCGCCAGTCGAGGAGGAGGTCGGCCAGTTCGGCGGGCGTGCCGGTGAAGATCTCGGCGTCCGAGGCGAGTTCGGCTCCGGCAGCCTCGTCCAGGCGGGCCTTGCGGCGGGCGGCGGCGCCCGGTTCGTCGTCCAGGAAGACGACGAGGTCCGCGAAGGTACGCAGCGGCCGCTCGCGCACGTCCCGGCCGGTGCGCTCCACCGCCTCGGCGACCTGAGCGAGGATCGACGCGGTGCCCGCCCGGTCGTGCGGCGTGATGGCGACGACGTCGGAGCTGAGCGCGGCGAACTCGTACGGCGTGGTGGCATGCGCGAGGCTCACCACCAGCGGCTGGCCCTGAGGGGTGCGCGGGGTGATCGACGGGCCCTTCACGCTGAAGTTGCTGCCCTGGAAGTCGATGTGGTGGACCTTGTCGCGGTCCAGGAAGCGGCCCGTCGCCGCGTCCCGTATCTCCGCTCCGTCCTCCCAGCTGTCCCAGAGCTGCCGTGCCGCCTCCACCACCTCGGCGCCCTCCGCGAAGAGCGTGCGCAGCGGCTGGGAGATGGACTCCGAGTCGGTCACGTCGTCCTCGGTGAGCTGCGGTGTGGTGCGGCGGCCGAAGTGCGCGGCGTCGGCGGCCCGGGACGCTATCTGCGGCCGCCAGCCGGCCCGGCCCCGGCTCGCGTGGTCGAGCGTGGCGATGCCGATGGCGAGGTGGAAGGGCTCGGTGTGGGTGACGTTGGTGGTCGGGACCAGGCCGATGCGGGTGGTGAGCGGGGCGAGGTGGGCGGCGAGCAGCACCGCGTCGATGCTGCCTCTGACCTGGTCGGTGCGGTCGTCGGGCAGGTGGAAGGCGGCGGACTGGAGGCCGAGGGCGTCCTCGAAGGTGACGAAGTCGAGCAGGCCGCGCTCGGCCTCGGCGACCAGGTCGGCCCAGTACGCGGCGTCGAGCAGCTCGCCGGGCCGGGCACCTGTCTCGCGCCAGGCGGCCGGGTGCCAGCCGGCACCGTCGAGCGCGACGGCGAGGTGCAGGGGAGCGGTGACGTCGGAGGTGAGCTCTTCCGGGGCGCCGGTCGTGCGGGTCGTGCCGTTCGTGGTGCCGGACGCGTCACCGGTCGTGCCGGTCGTGCCCGTTGGGCCGTTCGTGGTGCCGGACGCGTCACCCGGGGAGCCCGTCGTTCCGTTCGTGGCGGCCGTCGTGCCGGTCATGCGGAGGTCTCCTTCTGGTCGCGTCCGGTGCGCAGGGGTTGGCCGGGGCCGCCCCAGCCGGCCGGGCGGGGTGCGGTGGTGAGGCCCAAGTGGTCCCGGAGCGTGGTGCCGGTGTAGTCGTCGCGGTGGACGCCCTTCTCCTGGAGGATCGGCACCACCCGGTCCACGAAGTCGTCCAGGCCGCCCGGTGTGAGGTGCGGGACCAGGACGAAGCCGTCGGCGCCTTCGGTCTGCACGTAGTCGTCGATGGCGTCGGCGACCGTCTGCGGGCTGCCGGCGAAGGTCTGGCGGCCGCCGACCTCGATGACCAGCTCCCGGATGGAGAAGTTCCGCTCCTCCGCGAGCTTGCGCCACTGCCGGGCCGTCTCCGCCCGGCCCTTGCGGAAGACGGAGTGCCCCTTCAGGAAATGGGCGTCGTCCTCGGGCTCGATGTCGGGCAGCGGGCCGTCCGGGTCGTACGCGGACAGGTCGCGGCCCCAGACCGCCTCCAGGTGCGCGATCGCGGTCTGCGGGCTGACCAGCTCGCGGCTGATCTCCTCCGCGTGGGCGGCGGCCTCCTCGTCGGTGTCCGCGACGACCGCGTTGGCGGTGGGAAGGATCAGCAGATCCTCCGGGCTCCGGCCGTACGTGGCCAGGCGCCGCTTCACGTCCCGGTAGAACTCCCGGGCCACGTCGATCCGGTTGTGCTTGCTGAAGATGACCTCGGCGTCGGACGCCGCGAACTCCCGGCCCGCGTCCGACTCGCCGGACTGGATGATCACCGGATGGCCCTGCGGGCCCGACGGAGTCGTGAACCGGCCGGAGATGTCGAAGTGCTGACCCCGGTGGGCGAAGCGGCCGGTTCCGGCGGCGACGAACTCGCCCGACGCCGCGTCGGCCGTGAGGTCTCCGGCCGACCAGCTGTCCCACAACTCCCGTGCCGTGGTGAGGAATTCGGCGGCCCGGGTGTAGCGGTCGGCCTCGGGAAGGAAGCCGCCTCGGCGGAAGTTCTCGCCGGTGAAGGCGTCGTAGCTGGTCACCACGTTCCAGGCGGCCCGCCCGCCGCTGAGCCGGTCCAGGGTGGCGAACCGGCGCGCCACCTCGTACGGCTCGTTGAACGTCGCGTTCACCGTGGCGGCCAGGCCCAGGCGCGTGGTCACGGCGGCCAGAGCGCTGAGCACGGTCAGGTTCTCCGGGCGGCCCGCGATGTCCAGGTCGTAGACCTGCCCCTTGTGCTCCCGCAGCCGCAGCCCTTCGGCAAGGAAGAAGAAGTCGAACTTGCCGCGCTCGATGGTCTGCGCGAGCCGGATGAAGGAGTCGATGGCTATCTGGCTCTCGGAGCGCGGGTCCGACCAGACGGTCACATTGTGGATGCCGGGCAGCTGCGCTGCGAGATGCACCTGTTTCTTGGCGGTGGTGGGCACGGTGCGGTCTCCTCCTGCGAAGTCCGGCGTCGGTGAGGCGGGTTGAGACGGTGGCTCTCAGAGCGTGCCTGCGACCTGTGCCCTCTGCACAGGTCGGCCGGCCCTACTTCACGAGCTGTTCATGCCGTCGCGACAGGCGCCGGAGCTTCGGCGGCTTCCGGCGCCGGCGCGGCGGCCGGAGTGGCGGACGGGACCGGCGAGACGTACCGCACGCGGTTCTCGAAGGCGACCCCGTGGCTCTTCACGTCGATGGCGATCCGGTCGCCGTCGGCGATGCGGAACCCGTCGTGGAAGCTCGCCTCGTCCGCGCCCAGGAGGACGTAGTTGACGAGGCCGGGCCGCCGTACCGCCGGGAAGGTGAACAGGTGGTCCGCCATGTCCTGGATCCGGTAGTAGAGCGCGTCGTCGCCGCAGTCGAACGGGCCTTCCCAGGCCGTCGCGCCGTCCCGGACGATGGTGACCCGGCCGGTCACCGTGCGCGGCGGCGGGCCGAGGAAGAGCCACGGGGTGAGGGCGGTGTCGCACAGCTTGCAGTACGGGTTGTAGCCCGGGTCCTGGCGGTGCAGGCCGATGTCGCACAGGTCGTTGCCGAAGGTGTAGCCGGCGTAGTGCGGAGTGCCGTCGGCGTCGTTCACGTAGACGAGCGCGACCTCCGGCTCCTCGATGAGGGCGACCGGCCGCGCCGGCACGTTCAGGTCCTCGCCGGGCAGCCGCACCCAGTCGCCGAATCCCTTGAAGAACCACTTCGGCGGCGTGAACTCACCGTCCTCCGGAGCCGCTTCGCCGCCCCACTTCTTCTTGTGCGTGCCCATGAAACCGCTGAGCAGCGCGTTGCCGGTGGCCTGCGGCAGCAGCGGCGGCAGCAGGCGCAGCTCCGGGTCACCGGCGGTCACGGTGACGGTCGCCGCACCGTCGGTGAGCGCGGCCCGCAGCGCCTCCTCCGAGCCGTCGGTGGCGATGAAGGCGGCGGCGACCTGGCCGTCCTCCACCCGGTACAGGGTCAGCTCGGCGCCGTCCTCGGGACGGCCGAAGCCGACGTGGCGTTCGCCGTGGTGGAGGGCCTCGAAGAGGACGGGGAGGTGGGAGTGGGGCATCGGTGGCTCCTTCGGCAGGTGTGCGGGTACGTCGGTGAGTCGGGTGACATCAGGCGTGCGGGGCGAGAGCGGCGACCGGTGCGCCGGTGAGGTCGGCCAGGACCTCACCGACCCGGTCGACGGACTCCCGTATCCACGGCAGGTCGAGCGGGTCGGCCGACTCCAGGGCCGCCGTGCGCTGCTCGTCGTTCTCGCCGTAGAAGTGGCTGGTCGCCGCGCGGACGCGCAGCGGGCGGCCGGGCTCGCCGAACGCGGTGGCGGGCAGGACGCCGACCCCGTACCGCTCCGAGAACAGCGCGGCCAGAGCGTCGCCGTCGTGCACGCCGTGCGCCGCCGCCAGGTGGTCCCGGAGCGGTTCGAAGTCCGGGTAGAGGTAGCAGGTCGCGGCGACGGGCGGCAGCTCCGCGCCGACGGCGGTGAAGCGGGCGGCGACCGCGCGCACCACCTTCTCGTGCAGCCGCCGGCTCGCCGCGATCCGCTCGACGACCTCCGGCGGCTCGCCGAACGCGTACGCGGCCGCCGTCTGCACCGGCGCGGGCGGGCTCGACCAGATCTGGCTGGCGATCGCCACCAGCCGGGTGCGCAGGGCCCGGCCCAGCTCGCTGTCGGGCAGCCGGGCCACGCCGGTACGCCAGCCGCCGAGCGCCAGGTTCTTGGTGAGCCCGGTCGTCACGACGGTCCGCTCAGGCGCGTGGAGAGCGGGCGAGACGGCCGGGTCGGAGCTGTCGTAGACCAGGTCGCAGTAGATCTCGTCGGAGACGACGACCAGGTCCAGTTCGCGGGCCGCCGCCGCCAACTCCCTTACGGTGGCCGCAGATGCGACCGTCCCGGTCGGGTTGTCCGGCACGGTCACGACCACCGCGCGCGGGTGCCGGCCGGCCGCCCGCGCGTCGGCGACCGCCTCGCGCAGCCGTTCCGGATCCGGCACTCCGCCCTGGCCCGGCAGGATCGGTACGGGGATGGGCCGCGCGCCGACCAGCCGGGCCTGGGCCGCGTAACTCACCCAGCTCGGGACCGGCACGATCACGTCTCCGCCGATCGCCAGGAGCAGCGCGAAGAGCAGCGACTTGCTGCCCGGTCCCGCCACGACGAGGCCCGGGTCGACGGCCGGACCGCGCCGCTCCCAGTATCCGGCGACGGCGGTGCGCAGGGCCGGGCTGCCGGCGACGGAGCCGTACGCGTTCTCGCCGGCCGCCGCCGCGAGCCGGTCCCGGAGAGCGGGCAGGACCGGCAGGCCGATCTCGCCGCTCGCCATCGACAGGACCCGCTCTCCGGCCGCGCGCCGGCGGGCCAGGGCCTCGTCGGCGGCGAGGGTCGCCGACATGGAGACGGGTGAGACCGGTGTGGGTTCGGACATGACAGCAGCTCCAGTACGTGATGGATGTACGTGTACGGGGTCAGGCGGAGGGCTCCGGCGTGTACCGCTCCCGTAGCTCGGCCTTGCGGACCTTGCCGGTGAGGGTCTTCGGTAGTGCGGGGACGAGCTCCAGGCGGTCCGGCAGGAAGCGGCTGTCGTGGCCCGCCGCCGTGACCCGGTCCCGGACCTCCTCCAGCGTCGGTCCCCGGCCACCGCGCGGGACGACCACGGCGACGATCACGCCGTCCGCCTCGCCCGAAGGCTCCAGGCCCACCAGCGCGGCCTCCTCCGCCCTCGGGTGGCTGCCGATCACCGCCTCCAGCTCCGTCATCGGCGCCACGCGGCCGTCCCGCAGGATCGCGTCCCGGGCCCGGCCGATGATGCGGATGCCGCCTCGGCCGTCGTCCCGGGCCAGGTCGCCGGTGTCGAACCAGCCGTCCTCGTCCAGCTCGGCCGCGAACGCCTCGGGCCGCTGGTGGTACCCGAGCGCGAGCGAGGCGCCGCGCACCTTGAGCCGGCCGACAGCGCCGTCGGCCGACGGCGTCCCGTACGCCTCCGACACCTCGATCCGGGTCTCCATGGCGTCGATCGCGCGGCCGTTGCTCCGCGCCGACCAGCCGTCCGGGTCCTCGGGACGGGTGGTGGTCACGGGCCCGTTCTCCGACATGCCCCAGAGCGAGTGGGCGCGGGCGCCGAGCGTCTCGTGGACCTCGTCGGCCAGCTCCTGAAGGACCGGTGCCGAGCCGATCACCACATGGCGCAGCGTGCTGGTGTCCCGCCGCTCGGCGCGCTGCGACGCGGCCACATCGGCGAGCGTGGCGGGCGGCCCGTAGAGCAGGGTCGCGCCGTACCGCTCGACCAGGTCGAGCAGCGCCTCGTTGCGGCGTACGTCCTGGAAGGCGACCGTCCCGCCCAGCAGGACACCGGCCAACACCCCTTGCGCGAAGCCCGAGTAGTGCACCAGCGGCGTGGAGACCACCGCCACCCACTCCTGGCCTTCACCATCGGCCGCGCCGAACGCGTCGACGTAGCCGCGTACGGCCGAGTGGACCGTGTTCTGGCTGTGCAGCACGCCTTTGGACAGGCCGGTCGTGCCGGAGGTGAACAGCACCACGAACGGGTCGTCCGCGCCGAGCGCCAGACCCTCCAGCCGGCCTGCGGCGCCTTCCCGCTCCTCCCGCGCCTCGGCCACAAAGTGCTCGTGGAACGGACGCGCGCCTTCGGGCAGCTGTGGCCCGTCCACCACCAACACATGTGCCAGTGACGGAAGTTCGGTCAGCAGGCCGGCCGCGATCTCCGCCAGTGGTGTGCCCGACCACTCCGGGAGCGTGATGCACACGCGCGCCTGAGTGAGCGAGAGGCGGTGGCGCAGCTCGACCTCCGTGCAGATGGGCGAGATCGGGATGATGACCGCGCCGATCCGGATGGAGGCGAAGATCAGCGGCACCATCTCCCAGCGGTTCGGCAGCTGTACGGCAACGAAGTCGCCGCGCTCGACGCCCAGTTCGAGGAGAGCCAGCGCGAACCGGTCGGTCAGCCGGTCCAGTTCGGCGTACGTGAGCGTGTCCGTACGGGACTCCGCCACGCGCCGGCCCGCGATGGCCGGCCGGTGCGGCCGCTCGCGCGCCTGGCGGTGCAGATCGTCGAGGAAGGTCTCCGGCCGCCACCAGCCACGGCGGCGGTACTCGGCGGCGCGCTCCTCCGTGACAGCCGCCCGCACCGAGGCCGGCCGCTGCTTCGCCACCGTACTCATCCGCGCTCCTCGCGGCGGACCGCGAGCAGCTCCGGCAGCGGGTCGCCCGCGCGCGAGGCCGCGATCTCCAGCAGGTCGCGGGTGTTCTGCCGGACCCGGTCGCCGACCCAGTCGAAGACCCACGCCTTACGCGCCTGTGCCTCCAGGTCGAACGGGACGACTCGGGTGACCGCCAGAGCGGCGGACGCCGCGCCGCCGATGTTGGCGATCACGCCCGGCACCAGACCGGCACCGGAGGCGGCCACCTTCTCCTTGGCGGCAGCGCTGGAGGCGAGGTTGGCGCCCTCCACCACCAGGCCGGCCCGCAGGCGGTGGGCGTTCTCGGCGTTGATCGCGTACTTCTGCGCGGCCAGGATCAGGATGTCCGCGTCCACGTCGAGCCAGGCGTCCGGCTCACCGGAGAGCTTCACGTCCTGCGGCAGCCGGGTCCGGTCGATGGCGCCGAACTGGTCGGTGATGGCGACGAGTTCGGCCACCGGCAGCCGGTCCGCGCTGATCGTGCCCTGGATGTCCGCGATGCCGACGACGATGTGCCCGCGGTCCTCCAGGAACCGCGCCACCGCCCGGCCCACCGCGCCGAACCCCTGCACCACGACCCGCGCCGGCTCGGTGCGGCCGCTCGCCTCCAGAGCGGTGACCGCCGCGACGCCGACACCGTGGCCGGTGGCGTCGATCAGGGGCTCGTAGTACGTACGCCAGTCGATCGGCATGTCCGGTGAGCCGAGCCGGTAGCGCGGGTCGTACTTCGCCTCCTCGAAGAAGACCGCGCGGTCGGCAGGCGTGACGCCCATGTCGATGCCGAGGTGGATGCCGCCGTGCAGGAGCGGCTTCACCGTGCGGCCGAAGGTGCGGAACGTCTCCTGGCGCGCCGCGCCCGCGGAGTTCGTCCCGTCGGCCACGATCCCGGCCTTGGCGCCGCCGATGCGGAGGCCGGCCAGCGTGAACTTCTCGGTCATGTCCCGCGCCAGGCCCGCGACTTCCTCCTCGCTCACACCGGTGGTCATCCGGGTGCCGCCCATCGCCAGGCCGTCGACGAGCGTGTCGATGACCACCCAGCCCTTGATGGCGCCGCCGCTGCCGTTGAGGTGGACGGTGAGGGCGGGGTCCTGCGGTTCTTCCGGTACTGCTGCGCTCATGGTGAAGTCCTCGTTCTGTACGAAGGGTTCGGTTGCGGGCCCGGTGACGGCCTCGGTCACCGGTAGAGCTGCGCAAAGCCGCGCAGGATCTCCAGGCCGTCCTTGCGGAACTCCAGGTGGGCCTGGGCGCCGTGGATCCGGCCGTCGTCCGAGCGCAGGAACTCCACGGGCGCGTGCTCGGAGCGGCCGATCGAGCGGTAGCCGGCCGGAGCCGCCTGGAGGTAGAGCGTGTGCCGGTGGAAGACGGTGACCGTGGGCTTCACGTAGGTGAAGAGCGGCTCCTCCGTGTCCACCTGCACCTCGTAGCCGCCGACCCGCTGCGGACCCTCGGCGAGGCGGCCGCCGGCCGCGACGGCGAGGATCTGCATACCGCCGCAGATGCCGAAGACCGGCACGTCGGCCGTGGTGACCAGGTCGATCAGCGGCTTGTAGAACGCGCTGTCGTACGCGCGCACCTTGGTGCCGCTCAGCACGATGGCCTGGTAGCGGCCGTCCAGGCGGGCCGGGACGGACGAGGCGTCGACCGCCTCCGTGTCCGAGCCCAACTCCTCGAAACGCGCGCGGAGTTGTTTGAGCGAGAGCGTGCCGTTGTTGACGACCAGCACACGGGACCGCGTCATGCCTCTCCGCCTTCCGCTCGGGTTTGTGTGATGACCGTGCCGGTGGTGCCGTCCAGCAGCTCGGTGACGGCGGCGCTGCCGATGACGACCCGGTCGACTCCGCGCTCCAAGGCCTCGCCGGCCGCGCGCAGCTTCTTGCGCATACCGCCCTTCGCGCCCTTGTCGCGGAAGGCCGCCGCGTCCTCGGCGCCGATCCGGCGGACCGGCCGGTCTTCGATGAGCAGATGGCCGACATCGGTGACCAGGACCAGGTCCAGGGCGCCGGTGGCTCCGGCGATCGCGGCGGCGGCCCGGTCGGCGTCGGTGTTGACCTCCTGGCCGGCCGCGTTCCGGGCGAGCGGAGTGACCAGGTAGGCGTGGCCCGGCTGGAGGTTCTTGAGCGGTGCCGGGTCGACGCCGGTGATCGGGCCGACGAGGTTCTCCAGCTCCACGAGCTGCTTCTCCCGCCACCACCAGCGCTCGCCGTCGCCGGCGCTGACCAGGCCGTCGCTGCCGAGCAGCCGCTCGGCGGTGATGCCACGGCTCTCCAGCCGCGCGAGGACGTCCTCGGCCAGCACGGCGCTGACCGTCTTGATGTCGTCGATGACCTCGGGCGTGGTCCACCGGCTCTGGTTGCCGTACCGGTCGCGCAGGATCGCGGACGGTTCGCTGTAGCGCGCGTCGAGCTTCCTCAGCGGCTTGGACCAGCCGTGGACGAGGACCAGCGGCCGCTCGCGGCCGTGCCGGGCCAGGTCGTCCCACCAGGTGCCGTCGAGATCGTCCAGGCAGCTGCCGCCGAGCTTGACCACCGTGGGAACGGCAGGCGATGCGCTCATGCCGGCATCACCGGCTGCTGCGTCAGCCCCGTCTCCTCCGGCAGCCCGAACCGCAGGTTCGTCACCTGCACGGCCTGACCCGCCGCTCCCTTGACCAGGTTGTCGAGCGCGGCGAGCACGACGATCCGGCCGCCGTCCTCGTCCAGCAGGACGGTCACGTCGGCGTAGTTGGAGCCGAGTACCACCTGCGGGTCCGGCACCGGGATCAGCGTTTCGTTGTGCCGCCGCACCCGGACGAACGGGCGTCCCTTGTAGAAGCGCAAGTAGGCCCGGTTCAGCTCGCGCTGGTCGACCTTCTCGTCGGTGAACACGTACGAACTGGTCAGCAGACCGCGTACGTTCGGAACGCCGTACGCCGACATGGTCAGGTTGCCGATGGTGCCGGGCTTGCTCCGCTCCAGGAAGTCACCGACCTCGGCGGCGTGCCGGTGGCCGGTCGGTGAGTACGGAGCGATGGCTCCGGCGCGGAACGGATGCAGGTCGGAGGTGCGCAGCTGGACGCCGCCGCCGCTGGACCCGCTCTTGCCGTCCACCACCACCGTCTTCAGGTCGAGCCCGAGGCCGAGCGTGAGCGGCGCGAGGCCCAGTGTGATCGCGGTGGCGTAGCAGCCGGGCAGCGAGATGAGTGCGGCGTCCGCCAGCTGGTCGCCGATCAACTCCGGTACGCCGTACACGAATCGGTCCGCAAGGTCGGTGCGGCGCTTCACCTTCGGGTACCAGCGGTCGTGGAGCTCCGGTGTACGGATGCGGAACGCGCCGCTGAGGTCGACGATCGCCGGGACGCGGTCCGCGAGCAGCGAGGCCAGCTCGGCCGAGACCGGCGCCGGTGTGGCGAGGAAGAGCACGTCGACCTTGTCCGCGACCTCTTCGGTGACCGGCTGGATGGTCAGGCCCTGGTCGTTGCGGAGGCCGGGGTGGAGCTCGGAGGGGCGGCGGCCGATGTTGGAGGAGCCGCCGAGGAAGGTGAGTTCCAGGTCGGGATGCTGGGTGATGAGGCGGATGAGTTCGCCGCCGGCGAGCCCGGAGGCGCCGACGACTCCTGCACGGATCATGCGAGTAGCTCCTGCACATAACGGCCGATGGCCGAAGGAATGTCCGCTCCGGTGGCGGAGGCCACGGCCCGGAAGCCGGGTGCGTGGTTGACCTCGTTGACGACGTAGCCGTCCGGTGTGGCGAAGAGGTCGACGCCGTAGATGCCGGGACCGAGCACGTCCACCACACCGTCGACGATCTTGACGACGTCGGGGTCGTGCGCGATGGCGCGGTTCTTGTTGCCGAGCGCGGCGTTGTTGCGCCAGTCGCTGCCGCCGCTCTCGAACTCCGCCGCGCCGATCAGCTCCCGCCCGACGACCAGGCACCGCACCGAGCTGCCGCCGAGGTACGGCTCCACCACGCTGGCCTGCTCGAAGGCGTGGGCCAGGTCCTCGATGTAGTCGTACACGGAGTGCGCGGTGTCGGCGTGCCGGATCAGCGTGACCCGCTTGCCCATCCCGCCGAAGACCGGCTTGAGGACGAGCGGCAGCGGCAGGTCCGCCAGCGCCTTGTCGAAGTCCTTACGCGAGAGGACGAGCCGGTGGTCGGGGACCGGCACGCCCGCCGTCTGGAGGAAGGCGCGCAGTGCGGCCTTGTTCTCGCAGGCGTGGATGGCCCGCGCGGTGTTCAGCGTGGGGACGCCGGCCGCCTCGGCGAGGCTGGCGATGAGGCCGCCGCGCGTGTAGCTGCGGCTGCGGATGAGGAGGGTGTCGTACCCCTTGATGGCCGGCGCGTCCGGGTGGCCGAGCGAGAGGGCCTCGTCGTTGACCCAGTCGATGCGGAGGCCGAAGGCGGGAGCCGCCTCGATGAGCAGCCGTTCCTCCCAGGCGATCCGGTCCGCGACGAGAGCGACGGGATGGACGGCGCCCATCTCACTGGCCCCAGTCGCGCAGCTGCACCTCGACCATCTCCAGCGTCAGCCGGCCGTCCTCGACGGCCTCGACGCGGAGGGTCAGGATGCACTCGGGGCAGGAGAGCGTCTCGCCGAGGGTGACCGGGGGGACGGTCAGGTCGGTCTCGCACTCGGGGCATACGCCGGTCAGGGTGGCGGTGGACATCGTGAACTCCGTATACGGGTGAGGTGGGTTACGCGGGTACGGGACGGAAGTCGATGGCGGCCTTGCGGATCGTGTCCCGGTCCAGCAGCGGCCGGCCGTCCCGCTCCTGCCGCTCGGCCAGCCACGGCGTGAAGGCGTCGACGTCGACCTCCAGGCCCGAATCGGCCAGGGCCCAACGGACCAGCGCGGTGGTGAGGCGGGAGCGGACGCGCAACTCGCGCCGGTTGCCGACGAGTTCGGCGGGCAGCGTCTCGTACGCGTGCGGGTGGCTCAGCTGGCCCGGCAGCTCGTACGCGAAGGCGTGCGGCGTGGTCGGTCCGGACTGGAACGCCTCTCCGAGGCCCGCGCCGCGCAGCGCGATCCGGGACAGCTCGGTGAGGTGGGTCAGGTCGAAGCGCGTGTCGCCGTGGATGACGCGCAGCGAGGTGAGCAGCTCGGCCAGCGGCGCGTTGCCGCCGCGCTCACCGATGCCGCCGACGGTCGCGGAGATCCACTGGGCGCCGGCGCGAACGGCGGCGAGCGAGTTGGCGACGGCCATGCCGAGCATGTTGTGCGAGTGGATCTCGATCTCGGAGCCGGGAATCGCGGTGATGTCCGCGATGACCTCCTCCATCTGCCACGGCGAGAGGTACGCGACGGTCTCCGCGAGCCGGAACCGGTCGGCGCCCGCCGCGAACCCCGCCTCCACATACGGGACGAGCCGCTCCCGTGGCGTACGGGCGCCGTCCTCACCGCTGAACGTGACGTGGAAGCCGCGCTCCTTTGCCTGCTGGATCGCCGAACGCGCCAGCGCCTGAAGGAACTTGGGGCTCGCCGAGTCGAGCTTCAGCTGCGCGTGCTGCTCGGAGGTGGGGATGGAGTACATGATGTGCCGTACGCCGAGCCGCTCGGCCTCGTCCAGCGCGCGGGCCACCTGGCGGCGGTCGCGGACGACGACGAGCGTCATGCTGCGCTCGGCGGTGACCGCCTCGTGCGTGGCGAGGACGAGGTCGGCGTCCTTGGAGTCCGGTCCGGAGACCATGCCCACCTCGACGAGCTCGACGCCCGTACGCACCAGCAGGTCCGCGATGGCGGCGGCGTCCTCGGGGCCGAATTCGACGCCTGCCATATGTGCGGAGTCCCGCAGGGTCGCGTCCGATATCCGGGGCGGCCTCTCCAGTTTCTCGGGGCCTTCTGCTGCCATGTGCTCTGCTCCTCTTTCGGGGCTGCATTGCGATGACTCATATCTTTCGGCGCCTGGCTGGAAGGAGCAATATCCGCCGTGTCAGAGCTGTGTTGCGGAGTGTCAAGGAATGTCAGGAAGGAAAGGGAGTGCAAGGTCGGTGTGCGGGCGTGCCAAATAGCGGACGCAAGGCACCCGTTGATGTGACGTACGTCCTACGGTGCTGGGCATGGATCTCTTCTCGCTGCCCCGGCTAGGGGTCGTCGTGCCGCCGGAAAATCCCACGGCGGAACCCGAGTTCAACCAGCTGCTCGGCGCCGGAATGAATGTGTACACCTCCCGTTTCCCGGTGACGCCGGGTGCCGGACTGCGGGCCATGCTGGAGACGTACAACGAGGTGCTCCCGGCCCTGCTCGGCAGCTTCGGCGCGCTGCGCCTGGACGCGACCGTGGTGGCGTGCAGCGCTTCGCACTACCTGCTGGAGCCGGCCGGCGACCGGGCCTTCTGCGACGCGCTGTCCGAGCGCGCCGGCTCGCCGGTGCAGTCCTCCACACAGGCGATCCTCGCGGCCTGCGAGGCGCTCGGCGTGAGCCGGCTGACGCTCGTCTCGCCGTACGAACCCTGGCTCACCGACACCTCCCGCGCCTTCTGGGAGCGGGCCGGGCTCACGGTCGACGGCGTGGTGTTCGTCCCGGCGGAGGAGGCCGCGAGCCCGGGCGGGACCGCGCACTTCGACCCGTACAAGGTGACGACCGAGGCCATCCTGCGGCGGATACGGGAGCGGGAGCTGCCCGCCGGCACGGCCCTGCTCTGCACGGGTACGGGCATGGGCACGCTCGCCGCGCTCACCGAACTGGCCCGCACCGAGCCGGACCGCACGCTGCTGACGTCGAACCTCGCCTCGGCGTGGTGGGCGCGGCGGATGGTGGGCGAGACGGGACCGGCGGACCATCCGCTGCTGCGGCGGCTGGAGGGCGCGGCGGTGTGAGGCGCGCCCCGGGGCCAGGCGTTCTGGGAAGCGCGCCTGGGAACGCTCAGCCCGCGGTCGTCTCCGGCATCTGCCAGGCATATCCCATGCGGTAGCCGACGCCACGGACCGTGATGATCCAGCCACCGGCGCCGAGTTTCGCCCGCAGGCTGCTCACATGCGTGTCGATGGTCCGGCTGGTGTGCCCCCAGTTGCTGCCCCACACCCGGGCCATCAGCTCCTTCCGCGTCACCACCGTCTCCGGCGTGGCGGCCAGCGTGTAGAGCAGCTCGAATTCCTTCGACGTGACGCCGATGAGCCGTCCGCCGAGGCGGACTTCCTGCCGTCGCGGATCGATATGGAGATCACGCAGAGAAATGGCGGCGGGAAGCATCTGGCGGGGCTGAACGCGGCGCAGTACCGCCTCGATGCGCGCTCCGACTTCCCGGAATCCCCAGCTTCTCACCACACAGTCGTCGGCCCCGGCGTGCAGGACGAGAACCCGCTCCAGTTCGGCATCGGCTTCGGTGACCGCTATCAGGGCCGTATCGCCGCCGCTGCGCAAGGACCGGCACAATTCCAGTCCGTCGATATCCGGCAGCTCCAAGGAGAACAGCACCAGATCCGCGTCACCGTGGACGCGGAGCGCGCGCTTTCCCGTGGAGACGCTGCCGGCGGTGAATCCCTGCCGCCGCAGATCGCTCACCATGGCCGCTGCGGCGGAGGCGTCCTGCTCCACCACGAGTACCCGTCTCATGTGTCCCACCTCTGCCTTTTCCTTGGCCGTCACGTCGGTCGGGAGCGCCCGCACGTCAGTGCGGAGCGCCGGCGAGCACGGCGGCCGGGGCTCCGGAGAGGCGCTGGAAGACGTAGGCGGCCGAGGCCATGGTCATGTGGTGGTGCCAGCCGGGAAAGGAGCGGCCCTCGAAGTCGAGCACGCCGAACCGCCGGCCGAGCGTCGTCACGGCCGAGAGGGCGGCGGCGTGGCTGCGCGCCAGCCGGAGGACGTCCTCCACCCGCAGGTCGGTGAGGGTGGTGAGCCAGTACCGGGCCGGCTGCCTGCCGTCCGGGTCGGGTCTCTCCAGGATGCGGTACGGGCGTCCGCCCGCCTCATCGCCGGCTCCGGACCGCGGCGTTCCCACCGTGCCCGCGTAGGCGTGCACGGGTACGGGCCGGACGCGGCCGTTCGGCGTCTGCCGGAGCAGGACGTGGGTCTGCCGGGCGTGCCGCACCTCCATGAGCGCGCTCACCGTGGTCACGGCAGGCGTGTGCTGGCCGGTGAGGAGCACCGGATGGTCCGGCGACACCTCGCACACCACATCGGCGCGCAGCCGCCCGAGCCCCGCCAGGACCCGCGCCGCGTCGTCGCACCGGGTAAGGTCCAGCACCCACGGCAGCCCCGCGAGCCGTGGCTGCGCCGCGACCCCGGCGGCGTACCCGATCACATGGTCGGCCGGCGTGCGCCCGGCCTCGGAACCGGGGATGCGCGCACGGCGCCTGCGCTCCCGGTCCGAGTCCCACGCGCCGCCGAGCACGAGGCTCCAGTCCACCGGATAGCACTGGGTGCCCGAGGCGAGGAAGAAGACCAGCGCCCGCTGGCAGTTGACGGTCCGCCCGGTGGCCGGATCAAGACGCCGGTGCACGCCTACCGAGTGTTCGCCGCGCTTGGGGATGATGAGTTCGGCGACGGTCCAGGCGTGCGGTGTCGTCCGCTCGGCGACGCGACGGGCGAGCCGTCTTCGTACCGGGTTCCAGTCCCACGGGCTGGCGTTGATGAACTGGTGGAGACCGTGTGCCGCGGCCGAAGGTAAGGGCTTCGCCAGTGCCATGCGGCGAGGTGTCTTCTTGCCGGACACATGGAGCAGGGCCCAGAGGTACGTCTGGGCCCAGCGACGCTGCTCCGGCCGCTGGAACGCCGGGAAGATCTCGTCCATGAACGTCCGCATGTACGCGCCGTCGCCCGGCACCGCCGCCCGCACCTCACTTGACGACATGTGACGCTACGCCCCCTCGATACTTGTCACCGCTCGCACCCGAGTGGATACATGGCACATCAGTACGAGGTGAAAGTACCGCCCTGGCCGGAGTTTGCCCGGGTCGGCCGTCTATTTTGCAAGTTCGGGGCCTGACCTGCGAAAACCCACCTCCGCAGCGCGTCTGCGAGGTGCGTGCGGAGGTGGAGGACCGGGCTCCACCAGTGGTGGAGCGGTCTGCGGAGCCGCCCGGCGAAGTGTCAACAAATCATGAACATGGCCCCGGCACGGTGCTGTGCACGGAGTTCGGAGACGGTGTCCCGGTGAGGGGACTGTCGTAGGTGCGGGGCGGCGGGCGTCGTACGACCAGAGGCCGGGCTTCGTACGACCGGGGCTGGGTTTCGTACGGGAGACGACCGCCGGAGGACGGGGAGGGGTGCCCTCCGGCGGTCGGGTCGCCGGGTCGTCGGGTCGTCAGGTCGCAGGAGCTTCGGCCTTGGCGTCGGTCTCCGTCGCCGCCTTCGCCTCCGCTTCGGCGGACGGCCGGTGGGCGGGGAATCCGGCCTTCCGGGCGTAGAGCGTGACCGCGATCACCGGCAGCAGGAGCAGTACGACCGTCCACGGGAAGGACTCGCTGCCGAGCGTGTCCAGCAGGATGCCGCCGACGATGCCGCCGCCGGCCATCGCGACGTTCCAGAGCGTGACGAGCATGGCCTGCGCCGCGTCCGCAGACTCGCCGCCCGCGTCACCGACGGCGGTCTGCAGCAGCGTCGGCACACCGCCCCAGCCCAGACCCCACAGCACCGCGGCCACATAGACGAGCGCGGTGGTGTCGGAGAGGACGGCCAGGAGCAGTGACGCGACGGCGACCAGCAGCGCGCCGCCGACGGTGAGACCGCGCAGCCGGCGGTTGATCTGCGCGCCGACGATCCAGATGCTGGCCAGCGAGGCGGCGCCGAAGACCAGCAGGATCAGGCCGGTGTGCCCGCTCAGGCCGAGGTCCTTGAGGTACGTGGCGATGTACGCGTACAGGATGGTGTGCGCCAGCACGAAGACCAGCGTGACGAAGAGGACCGGCGAGACGCCCGGGATGGTCAGCGTGCGCAGCAGCTTCGGCCGCTCGCCGCGGGCCTGGCCGGGGAAGTCCGGTACGCCGGCGAAGATCCACACCAGCAGCGCGACCGTGAGCCCGGTCATCGAGAGGAACGCGGCGCGCCAGCCGAGCCACTCGCCGAGGAACGTACCGGCGGGCACGCCGAGGGAGAGTGCGACGGGGATACCGGCCATGGCGATGGCCATCGCCTTGCCCTGCAGGTGTACGGGAGCGAGGCGGCGGGCGTACCCGGCGAGCAGGGCCCACGCGAGACCGGCGGCGATACCGGCGACGAACCGCGCCACCATCGTCAGCTCGTAGACCGACGACACGGCGGTGACGGTGTTGGCGATGGCGAACCCGGCCATGGCCGTGAGCAGCAGCTTCTTACGCTGCCAGCCGGCGGTGGCGGCGGTGAGCGGGATCGCGGTGAGGGCGGTGCCGATTGCGTAGATCGTGACCGTCTGGCCGGTGGCGGACTCGCTGACCCGCAGGTCCTGGCTCATCGACGGCAGCAGACCGGCGGGGAGGGTCTCGGTGAGGCTGGTGATGAAGACGGCGGTGGCGAGGGCCAGCAGGGCGAAGAGCGGGAGCTTCTGCGTGTCCTCGCCTCCGCCCTTGGGGTCCGGTGCCGCGGCGGAGGCGGGCGCCGTATCGGGTGCGGTGCTCATGGGGTGTGCTCCAGGTTTCCTGATGGGAAGGGGCGATGGTGCGGGGACGGTGGAGGCTTCACGGACGGCGCCGATACCGCTCACGGACGGTGCCGGGGCCGCTCATGGACGGCCGAGGCCGCCGTCGACGGGGAGCCGGGCGCCGGTGGTGAACGTGGCCTCCGTGGCGAGGAAGAGCGCGGCGCGGGCCACCTCCTCGGCGGCGCCGAGACGTCCCAGCGGAGGCAGCGGTACGGCGCCGGAGCCCGGCGCCTCGATACAGCCCGGCGCCACGGCGTTGACGCGGATGCCCCGGGAGGCCAGTTCGGCGGCGAGCGCCCGCACGGCGTCGGGACACGGCGTGGGCGCGGTCAGCACGACCGCGCCGCCGTCGCGGAGGTGCGGCAGCAGGGGCCGGGCGGTAGGAATGGCGTCGGCGAAGAGAAGATCGACGCCGCTCTCTCCGTCCAGCAGGCCCACGACGGATGACGGCGGAACGACGCGGGCGGCGGAGCCGAGTTCACCGACCGCGTGGGCGCGCTCCTCTTCGGTACGGGAGGCCAGCAGGACGCTCGCACCGCCCTCCACGAGCCGCTTGGCGATGGCCAGGCCGATACCGGTGGCCTCACCGACGACCAGGGCCTTGCGGCGCGCGTACTTGGTCATGGTCTGCCGCTCCTTCCGCTCTCCCGCTGGTACGACACTGCGCCGGGCCGCTTCGGAGAACCTTCGGGAAACCTTCGGGTGGCCGTCGGGAGGCCTTCGTGGCCGGCCGAGGCTCGTAGTGACGGGGCTCGGCGCCGACCGGGCGCCGGTTTGCCGGGCCTGTACGGTGGCGCCTATGCGGTTTGGGGTGCTCGGGCCACTGGTGGTGTGGGACGGTGAGGGGCGGCAGGTCAAGGTCCCGGAGGCCAAGGTCCGGGCCCTGCTGGCGGATCTGCTCGCGAACGACGGAGGGCCGGTCTCCGCCGACCGGCTCATCCACGACCTGTGGGCCGACGCGCCTCCGGCCAACCCGGCGGGTGCTCTCCAGGCCAAGGTCTCGCAGCTGCGCCGGGCCATCGGCCGCGACCGCGTGGTGCGCCAACCTCCCGGCTACCGGCTGCGGTTCGACGACGCCGACGAGACCGACGACGCGGTGGACGCCGTACGCTTCCGGACCCTGGTGTCCCGGGCCCGTCCCGTCGAGGACCCGCGCGTCCGGGCCGAGCTGCTGACGGAGGCCCTGGAGCTGTGGCGAGGACCGGCGTACGCGGACTTCGCCGACGCCTCTTTCGTACGATCGGCCGCTCAGCGCCTCGCGGAGCAGCGGCTCTCCGTCCTGGAGGACCAGGCCGAGGCCCGCCTGGAGACGGGCGACCACGCGCTCCTGGCCGGAGAACTCGCCGATCTCGTCGCGCTCCACCCGCTACGAGAGCGCCTGCACGCGCTCCGCATGAGGGCCCTGTACGCGACGGGCCGCCAGAGCGAGGCACTGGCGTCGTACGAGTCCCTGCGCACCCGGCTGGCGGAGGAGCTGGGAGTCGACCCGAGCCCTGAACTGGCCGCGCTGCACGGAGCGGTACTGCGACAGGAGCCGGGGCTGAGTGCGGGTGCGGTGGACCGTACGCCGACACGGGATGCGGCACCGAACCACGTACGGACACGGGATGCGGCACCGAACCACGTACCGGCGCGGGATTCAGCACCCACCACCTCCCAGCCCACCGCACCCACCACCACCCCACCTCCCCACTCCAACCTCCCCGCCCCGCTCACCCCCCTGGTAGGCCGCGGCCAGGCCCTCGCCGACCTCTCCCGCCTCCTTGCCGAGGCACGGCTGGTGACCCTCACCGGCCCCGGCGGCGTCGGCAAGACCCGGCTGGCCGTGGCGGCGGCCACCGCCGAGCGGGACAGCGCGCGGACGGGCGAACTGGCCGACGGGGCCTGGCTGGTGGAGTTCTCCGGTATCCGCTCCGGCACCCCCGCCGACCTCGCCCAGGTCGTCGCCGCCACCCTCGGCATCCGCGACGACGCGCCCCGCTCGCTCCCGGGCACCGGCAGCTCCACGCCCTCTCTCCCGCACCGCCTCGCCGCCGCTCTGCGCGACCGCCGCACCCTGCTCGTCCTGGACAACTGCGAGCACGTCGTCGACGCCGCCGCCGAACTCACCGAGCTCCTCCTGCGTACGGCTCCCGGCCTGCGGGTCCTCGCCACTGGCCAGGAGCCGCTCGGCCTGGCGGGCGAGGCGATGTTCCTGGTGGAGCCGCTCCGACCCGCCGACGCGGTACGGCTGTTCATGGAACGAGCCGCCGCGTCCGCCCCCGGCTTTCCGCGCGACCCGGACGCGCCGGAGGAGCCCGAGCGCCGGGCGGTCGCCGAGATCTGCCGCCGTCTCGACGGCATCCCGCTCGCGCTGGAGCTCGCCGCCACGCGCGTAAGGGCTCTGGGCGTACGGGAGTTGGCGGCGCGGCTCAGCGACCGCTTCCGGGTCCTGACCTTCGGGCAGCGCGGCGCACCGGCCCGACAGCAGACGTTGCGGGCGGTGATCGACTGGAGCTGGGAGCTGCTCAGCGCACCCGAGCGCATCGTCCTGCGCCGCCTCGCCGCCCACAGCGACGGCTGCGACCTGGCGGCGGCCGAGGCGGTCTGCGCGGGCGACGGCGTGGCGCGGGACGAGGTGCTCGACCTGGTCACGCGGCTGGTCGACCGGTCCCTGGTGGTCGTGGCGGCCGGACCGACCGGCCCGCGCTACCGCCTCCTGGAGTCCGTCGCCGCGTACGCGACCGAGCGGCTCCACGAGATGGAGGACCTCACCGCCGTACGCGACCGCCATCTCCTCCACTACCGGGCCTTGGCCGAACAGGCCGAGCCCTCTCTGCGCGGCGCCGGGCAGCGGCCCTGGCTGGCCCGGCTGGACGCGGAGGCCGGCAACCTGCGCGCCGCGCTCGACGAGGCGGTGCGCCGGGCGGGCGCGGGCGAGCCGGCGGAGGCCGTCCGGCTGGCCACCGCGCTGGCCTGGTGGTGGCTGCTGCGCGGCCGCCTGACCGAGGCCCGCCGCAGCCTGGCCGCCGTGCTCGCGGTGGCCGACGGATCATACGAACTGACCCTCCTCCACGCTGCTTTCGCGCTCCTGACCGGCGATCCAGGAGCCGCCGCCGACACGGCCGACGGCCGCAGCACCGCCTCCACGTCCGAGGCCATCCCCGACCCCGTACGCCGGGCCCGCGCGCTCTGGCTCTGCGCGTACGGCCTGTTCAGCGCGGGCGACGCGGCCGGAAGCGGCGCGCTGAACACCCGCGCTCTCACTCTGTTCACCGCCGCCGACGACCCGTGGGGCAGCGCAGCCGCGCTCGGCCTGCGCGCGACGCTGGCGCTGGTCAGCGGCGACCTCGCCGGCCTCGGCCGGGACGGCACGCGCAGCGCGCGCATCTTCCGTGAACTGGGCGACCGGTGGGGTGAGTTGCAGACGGTCTCGCCGCTCGCCGCACTCGCCGAGATCAAGGGGGCGTACGAGGACGCCGAGCACCGCCAGCACGAAGGGCTGCTCATGGCGCGGGAGTTGGGCCTGGAGGCGGAGGTGTCGGCGCGGCTCTCCGGGCTCGGCCGGCTCGCGCTGCTGGCCCGCGACTTCGACCGCGCTCGCGACCTGCACGAGCAGGCGCGCCGGATCGCCGCCGAACAGGGCTACAAGTACGGCGAGATCCACTCCGAGATGGGCCTGGCCCTCGGCGCCCGCCGCTCGGGCGACCTCGACGCCGCCGAGGCCCATCTGCGGCACCTCCGCGACGGCTACGCGGACGTCTCCTCCCAGGCGGGCGACCACCTCCTCCTGGCCGAACTCGGCTTCGTCGCCGAGCTGCGCGGCGACGCGCACACGGCGACGACCCACCACCTGGCCGGCCTGAAGATCGCCCGCGACCTGGCCGAACCCCGAGCCCTGGCCCTCTCCCTGGAAGGCCTCGCCGGCGCGTCCGCTTTACCGGCCCACACCTCCGCCGCCACCCGCGCGGCCATCCTCCTGGGCGCGGCGGCAGCCGCCCGCCGCCGCGCCGGAGCGCCGCTGCCGCCCGCCGAACGCGCCGACGTCGACCGCATCACCGCTGCGGCCCGGACCACGCTGGGCCCGGCGGCGTTCTCGGAGGCGTACGAGAAAGGCGCCGGGCTGGACCCGGAGGAGGCGGTCCAGGCGACCCGTACCGCCGGGGAAGGCTGACCGGCCGGACACCTCCTAGCGGCCGCCGGGCGGGCAGATCCGGTCCGGCAGCCAGGCCGGGAAGCCCCGGCGCTCGTCCGTGGTCAGGTCGCGGCCGAGGGTGTCGCACAGCTCCCTCTTCCAGAGCTTCGGGTCGAGGTGGAGGATGTTCACCACCTCTTTGTCGATGCGCCGCAGCAGCGTCCTGCCGTCGCGCGACGCCGACAGGAACTCCTGGTCCTCCGCGAACACATAGGACTCGCCGCGATCGTCGGGGTCCGCCACGTCCTGGAACCGTATGGAGTTGCCGTTGGCCAGGAAGTACTTCGAGCCGTCCCCTTGGAAGCCGTGCTGGAACCCGCCGAACTGGTCCAGCGGCCCGACCGGGCCGAGCACCCGCCGCGAGGCATGTCCGGCCTCCCGCACCGACCACACCTCCACCATGGAGCCCTTGGTCTGTACGACGGCGAAATCGCCGCTCCGGTCGAGCACGGCGGTGCTGACGTCGGGTCCCAGCTCGACCCGCAGCTTCTTGTTCTCCTTGCCCGTGCGCAGCGAGACGGCATGGATGACCGGTTCACCGGCGACCAGGATCTGTACGTGTCCCGGCTCGGGGTGGAAGGAGGCGGTGAACTCCGCCGCCTCCTTCGCGGCGAACTCCAGGTCGCGGACGTCGAACGGCTTCGACAGACGCCGGCCGTCCCGGGCGTTCCAGTGCTCGACGGTGGAGCCGGAGACGGTCAGCAACTCGTCGCCCGGTCCGAAGAGGATCCGTACCATCCGGTCCTTGGGAGGTGGCGCGGCGACGATGTCGGTGGCCGTCTGCAGTGAGGGGAGTTCCCAGACCCGGACCTTGTTCGCGCCGATGTGGTCGGCGGCCAGCTGTCCGTTCCGGCCGGCGTTCACCTGCGGCGGACCCTGTCCGAATTCCGACCATGCCTTCCGCGAGGGCCGTTTCACCTCCTTGACGACGGTCGATCCCTCCGCGTCCATGCGCACGATGCCCATCCTGTCGCCGTCCTCCCCGAGCCGGACCACCGTCTCGCCACCCTCGCCCCAGGCCGCGCCACTGAGCAGCAGTGGAGGGCTGTCGGCCCTGACGGTGTTCCAGCCCAGGACACGGCCGGTCACCGAGGTCTCGTCCCGGATGACCAGTACGGGCTCCTCCGGATCTCCCACGAGGGACAGGTCCTCGTCCTGGAGTTTGGGCAGGCTCGTGGGCCCCAGGGCCTCCCGTACCTTGCTTCCCGGACGCGTCCCGACGACATGCCAGGTGGCCCCGACCGCACGGACCGCGAAGTGGCCGCCCGCACCGTCGGCCGCGATGCTCTTGCACGAGCTGGAGAGCTCTCCGGTCGCGTGCCGGGTGAGCACCCGGCCGTCCGCCACGCGGACGGCCTCGTACGCGACGCCGGCCCCTGAACGTCCCTCTCGGCAGACGGTCAGCACCGCGCCGTTGCCCGACAGGGCGAGAGCGGGGACCGCCGACGCACGGACGCCCGTCGCCAGCTTCCGCGTCCTACCCGTGCCGGTGTCGACCGCCACCAGTGAGGCGATCTGGTCCTTCTCCTGCTCGGCGTCGGGGCGCACATGAGCCACGAGCGTGTCGCTGTCCGGCCCGAACCACACCCGGTCGATCGCGGGCAGCCGCCCGGGCAGCTCCCGTGTCCGTCGAGTCGCCAGTTCCCGGATACGCACTGTGCCGTCGGTCGCCGTGACGACCTCGCGGGCGTCCGGGGAGAGGTCCGCGAGGCCGAGGCGTTGGTCGAACGCCGATCCCGGCTCCCCGAACTCCGCACCGCGGATTCTCTCCTCCTGGCCGAGCACCGCCGCCTCGTCGGCACCCTCGCGGTTCACGTCGTGCCAGGCCAGGGTGCCGCCGTCCTGGGTGGACAGGTAGGCGATCCTGCGGCCGTCCCTGCTGACCATCGGGAAGAAGACCTGCTCGGCGAGGGGGAGCCGGGCCCGTACGATCCGCTCGCCGACACCCCGGACGAAGAGCACGGCGCCCCCTTTCGAGCTCGTCACGCCTCCGACCTTGGTCGTCACGAGGACCACCCGGCCGTCCGTGCTCGTCGCCACCTGGTCGATCAGGCCTTCGGTCCCGGACAGGGCCCACCTGTCCTGTACGAAGTGGTCGTAGCGCCGCAGCAGCGCGTTGTCGGCCTCCTGGGTCGGGGCGAGGTCGTGGGCCGCCATGGCGATCAGGGCCGCTCCACCGGGATCCCGCTTCGCCAGCTCGTCCGAGAGGGTCGCCAGCGACCGCGACCGTCCCTCCGCCTCCCGTACGGCGCTGACCCGGGACTCCTGGACGAGGAAGGTGCCGAGCCCGACGACGAGCGCGAGGACGAGCGCGGCGGCGACCCACGCGGCCCGTGCGCGGCCGCGCCGGTGGCGGTGACGGCGGCGGGCGAGGACTATGAACTCCCGTTCCTCGGACGACATCTCACTCTCACGAGCTGACAACCGGCGTCGCAGGGAGCCCAGCTGAAGCGGTCCGGGCAGCAGGTCGGGTGAGCGTCCGGCCTTCTCCCAGCGGTCCAGGTCGTGGCGCAGCTCCGCCCGTGCGGCCAGCAGGTCGCTGTCGGCCTTCACCTGGCCGGCCAGCGCCGGCCAGGTGGTGATCAGGGTTTCGTGGGCGAGCTCGGCGGTCTGCGGTCCGTTCCGGTCGCCGTGCAGAACGAGCAGGCGTCGTCCGGCCAGCGCCTTGGCGATCCGCCACCGTGCCTCGCCCGCCTCCTCGCGGGTGATCATCCGGCGCAGCGGGGCCTCACCGCCGGGCACCACCCGGACGAGCCCGGTGAGCAGCCGCAGCGCGTCGGCCTCGTCCGCCGGGTCCACGCACTCCCGCCAGGCCTTCTCGGCGTGGCGCGCCAAGGCGCCGGAGACCCCGCCGAGCTCGTCGTACGTCTCCAGGCGCAGCCGTCCGCCGGCCCGCCGGTCCCACAGCTGGGTGAGGACGAAGCCGAGCAGGGGCAGGATGCCGGGAGCGCCGCCGGCGTCGTTCAGGATGCGCTCCGCCAGCCCGGGGTCGTACGCCACGGCCGGCAGGGGCCTGACCGGCTCGCGGATCACCTCCTCCAGCTGGCGCCGGGACATGGGGGTGAGCGGGATGGTGGTCCCGCCGTCCAGCGCCGTGCCCATGACCGGGTGGTTGAGCGCCGCGTCCATGAAGTCGGAGCGGAGGGTGAGCAGGACGCGGATGCCCTTCGGCTGCCGCTTCCGGAAGAGCAGAGCGGCGGCCTCCGCCACCTCGGCCTCGGAACGGTCCAGGAGCGCCTCGGCCTGGTCGACGACGACGAGGACCCGGGCGGCCCGGGGGCCGAGGGTGTCGTGGAGAGTGCCGGCCAGCCCCTGCTCGCCGAGCAAGGACGCCACGGCCTTCGCACTCTCGACCGGCTCGATGCTCCTGGTGCTCTCCGCGCGCGCCTTCAGGTGCAGGTCGTACAGCTCGGTGGCGAGCGCGTGGCGCAGGGACGCGAGGTGCCCGGCGTTGACGACCAGCACCGCGTACCCGTCCTCCCGCAGCCTCGGCACCACGCCCGCGAGCACCAGCGAGGACTTGCCGCAGCCGGAAGGGCCGTACACGGTGACCGGGCTGTCGCGTTCCACCGCGGCGGCCACCCGGTCGATGTCGCCGCTCCGTCCGAAGAAGACCGCGGCGTCGGACTCCTGGAAGGTGTCCAGCCCGCGGAAAGGGGTGGCCGGAGTGACCAGGGGAACGAGCTCGGGCAGAGCGGCCAGCAGCGTCCCGGTCCGCAGGGCGAACGCCTGCTGGGGCCCGCGTCCGGGCTCGGCGGCCACCATCAGCCCGACGGCCGCGCCGAGTTCGTCGTCCCAGACCGGGCTGCCGCTGAAGCCCCGCTTGACGTACACGTCCTCGCCGTCGCCCCGGGACAGCTGGATCCATCCTTCGCGGGTCGGCCCCTTGAACGTACCGCTGTGCCAGATGCCGCCGGGATGGTCGTCGGTGAAGCCGACGGCCCGGGCGGCGTGGTGCCAGACGCCCCGCGGGGGGTCGGCCATGGGCAGCGGGCGGGCGCCGGGGATCGGTTCCGGCAGCCACAGAAGGGCCATGTCGCCGGTCCGGTCGGGCTCGACGCGGATCCAGCGCCGCACCTCGGCGGTCCGGTCACCACCGTCGTACGCTCCACCGGCGGCCCCGGCCAGCGGCAGATCGACGGCGACCACGGCCCCGGCCTCCACGGCCTCCTCCCGGGGCCGGTCGAGGGCGTCGGAGACCACGTGGGCGCAGGTCAGGACGAGATCGTCGGCGACCAGGAAGCCCGCGCCCGCGATGACGCCGTCCCGGCCCCTGACGCGGACGACGGCAGCGGCGAGGGCGGCTTCGGGGCCGTATCCGGGACCGGGATCCCGCGGCGGCCCGGGAGTCCGCTGCCGGCCGGCTCCGCCGCTGTCCTGCGGTACGTCTGTCACTGGGCCCCCACCCGTATCAACTGCCCTGTACGGCCCCAGTATCGGCGTCGGCGGCCGGGGTGTCGCGCCTGTTCCAGGTCAGGCTCACCGAGAAATTGGCCGCCGTCGCGGTGCTGGCGATGACGACGTCCGCCTCGGCCGACAGCGACACCCCGAACTCCAGCGTGATCTCGTCCGGCGCCTGGGCCATGCCGGAGAACCGGCCCACGAAGCTCTCCGCCACGGGCCGTACGGTGTCCAGCATCTGCCCGAGCGTCCGTTCGGCCCGCGCCACCGTACGGCCGCCGCGCCCGACGCGGACGAGGGCCTCGTCCACCTCGCGGATCTGGACCCGGACGGTCTCGTCGCTGCCGTCGCCCAGGGGCACTTCCACCGTGTGGACGGGGCGTTCGCTCATGGCGGTACTCCAATGCTCGGGAGCTGAAGATCGTAGCGAGAGCGGGCGGGCGGGCCGGGGCTGTCCGGCGAATGAGGACAGCCCGGACGACGGTTCATGCACCGCACGCAACGGCCGTATTGCCCTGTGTGTAAGGCGAGTTGACGCTGGGTTACATGTATGGCGCGGTCATGACATCTGGCCGACCGTCCTTGCCGCGCCCGATCGCACGCCGCCATCGTCGGACGCGGCGGACGAAACCCCGTACGCCGCATCCCGGCGCGTGAACCCCTGGCGCGCCACCGTTCGAGGAGACTTCTTCATGGCAGCAGTGCGCACCACCAAGCGAAGGATCGCCGGAGCGATCGCCGCGGCCACCACACTGGCGCTCGCCGTCGGAGCAGGTGCGGCCTTACCGGCGCAGGCCGCTCCCGCCCCGGCGCCCGAGGGCAGAGTCCTGCACGCCGGCGCGGCCGACGCGGTTCCCGGCAGCTACATCGTCACGCTGAAGGAGACGGCCGGGTTCGGCGCGTCCGCTACGCAGGGCCGGAAGCTGATAGCGGGCTACGGCGGCACGATCGAGCGCACCTACACCTCCGCGCTGAACGGCTACGCCGCGAAGCTCAGCAGCGGCCAGGCCAAGCGGCTCGCCGCCGACCCGGCGGTCGCCTCGGTCGAGCAGGACCGACAGGTCCACTCGACGGCCACCCAGACCAACGCGCCCTGGGGCCTCGACCGGATCGACCAGCCGAACCTGCCGCTGAACGGCACGTTCACCTACCCGGACTCCGGCGGCGGCAGCACCACCGTCTTCGTCCTGGACACCGGTGTCCGCATCACCCACCAGGACATCGCAGGCCGGGCCTCGTACGGCTGGGACTTCGTCGACAACGACGCCACCGCCCAGGACGGCAACGGCCACGGCACGCACGTCGCCACGACCGCCGCCGGCACCACCTACGGCGTCGCCAAGAAGGCGAAGATCGTCGCCGTGCGCGTCCTCGACAACAGCGGCTCCGGCACCACCGCCGGCGTCATCGCGGGCGTCGACTGGATCACCGCCAACCGTACGGCGTCCTCCGTCGCCAACGTCTCGCTCGGCGGCGGGGCCAGCACCGCGCTGGACGACGCGGTACGCCGGTCGATCGCGGCCGGAGTGACGTACTCGGTCGCGGCGGGCAATTCCAACGCCCTCGCGTCCAACTACTCGCCCGCCCGCGTGGACACCGCGCTCACCGTCGGCGCCACGACCCGGACCGACGCACGGGCGAGCTACTCCAACTACGGCCCTCGCGTGGACCTCTTCGCGCCCGGCTCCGACATCACGGCCGGCTGGGCCACCTCGGACACCGCGACCTACACCGGCAACGGCACCTCCTTCGCGGCGCCGCACGTCGCCGGCGCGGCCGCGGTCCACCTGACCAACCACCCCGGCGCCTCCCCGGCCGCCGTGGGCACCGCTCTCGTGAACGGCGCGACCAACAACGTCCTGACCGGCATCGGTTCGGGCTCCCCGAACAAGCTGCTCCGGCTCGTCCCGTAACGCGACAACGCGATGACGCGCTAGCCGACTGATCAAAGGCCGTGGCCGGTACGGGGGTTGCTCCCCGTACCGGCCACGGCCGCACGTCGGTGATCGCGCTGACAGGAAACTGCTGTGCTGCGGGACCGATGACTTTTCCGGCCGCCGCCAGTCATACGCGTCAGACACACAGCAACGGCAACGACACCCACCCGATCCTCCGCGACGAACAGACAGGACACACTCCATGAGCGCCGCCGTGAAGGGCCCTGCCAGCTACTTCCCCGCCATCGAGAAGAAGTACGGCCGCCCGGTCGCCGAGTGGAAGGAGCTCATCCGCTCCTCGCCGCTGACCAAGCACATGGAGCTGGTCAGCTGGCTCAAGACCGAACACGCCTTGGGCCACGGCCACGCCAACGCTCTCGTCGCCCACACGCTCGCGGAGGCCGACGACCGCTGACCGCCGCGGCCTCTGCCTGAACGCTCAGAACGCGTACCGGATCCGCAGCCACGGCGCGTGCTCCGCGATCAGCTCGCGCAACCGCGCGAGGGCGTCACGCTTGACCTCGCGGCCGTAGCGCACGTTCACGGCGCCGTTCTCCGAGCGCTTCGTCTCCTGCGCGGCCGGCTGCCACAGGAGCTCCTCGGCCCGCGGATGCCAGCCGAGGTTGACCTCGTGGAGCTGCTGGTTGTGGGTCAGCATGATGATCTCGGCGGCCGCCTGCGCCTTCACGCGGCCGGGCAGGACATCGTCCAGGTGGTCGAGCAGCTCGGCCCAGTCGCGCTGCCAGCCGGGCCGCAGGACCACGGGCGAGAGGTTGAAGTGGACCTCGTACCCGGCGTCCAGGAAGTCGGCGGCGGCCGCGATGCGTTCCGCGACCGGGCTGGTACGGAGGTCCAGCAGCCGGGCGTCCTGTGGCGGCATCACCGAGAAGCGCACCCGCGTGCGGCCGCGCGGATCCAGCGCCAGCAGATCGGGGTTGACGAACTTCGTGGCGAACGAGGCCTTGGCGCTGGGCAGTTCGCGGAACGCGGCGATGAGGTCGGCGGTGTTGTCGCAGATCAGGTCGTCGACGGAGCAGTCGCCGTTCTCGCCGATGTCGTACACCCAGGCGTGCGGATCGCACTGGTTCGGCTCCGACTTGGGCCCCTGCGCCCGTACATGACGCCGTACGTGAGCGGTGATCGCCTCGATGTTGGTGAAGAGCGTGATCGGATTGGCGTAGCCCTTGCGGCGCGGGACGTAGCAGTACGCGCACGCCATGGCGCAGCCGTTGGAGGCGCCGGGCGCGATCCAGTCGGCCGACCTGCCGTTGGGCCGGGTGGTGAGGGACTGCCGGACGCCGAGCACCAGGGTCTCGGTCTTGATCCGGGTCCAGCGGCCGATGTTGCCTTCGTTGCCGTGGAGGGAGGGGATGCGCCAATGGCCGGGCACCTCGGTGACGGGGACGCCGGGCAGTCGCGCGAGGATCTGCCGGCCGCGCGGTGAGTCGAGCGCGGCGGGCTCCGCGTAGACCTCCCGTACGTCGAGCATCCGCCGGGCCCGCGCGCTGTCCCGGAACCCGCCGCGGCTCGGCGGGTCGGCGGGTACCGCCTCCTCCCAGCCGAAGAGCGCCTGCTGCTCGGGCTCTCCGGGAGGCTGGTTCACGGGCTCGACCTTACGGGGGCGGCCGAAGCGAGAGGCGCGACAGGACCGCGACGGAGTGTCGGCGTACGGCACGACGGAGTGTCGGCCTCCGCATACGGGCGGAGGCTGCCAGCATCGTCGGGGCCGACCACCGGAGCTGAGAGGCGGCCCCTCCCATGGCACCACGCCCGCACTGGCTGTTCGGGGACCAGCTGGGTCCGCACTTCCTCGACCCGCGCCACGGCGGCCCGGACGACAAGGCGCCGGTGATCATGATCGAGGCGCGTTCGGTGCTGCGCCGACGCCGCTTCCACCGTGCCAAGGCGCACCTGGTCCTCTCGGCGATGCGGCACCGCGCGGCCGAGCTCGGCGACCGGGTCACCTATGTCCGGGCCGAGACGTACACGGAGGGCCTGGAGCAGGTACGAGGACGCCGGGCATCGAGCCCTCTGACCGTTCGCCACCCCACCTCACGCCGGGCGCTGGACTTCGTGAACGGCCTGGAGGACGTGGAGGTGCTCCCGGCGAAGGGGTTCCTGGTGAGCCACGACGACTTCGCGGAGTGGGTGGGGAAGAGCGGCGGCGGGGACAAGGGTGGGACCCTCCGGCTGGAGGGCTTCTACCACTGGGTGCGCGAGCGGCACGACCTGCTGATGGACGGCGACAACCCGGCCGGCGGTCGGTGGAACCTGGACCACGACAACCGCGAACCGCCGCCGCGCGGCCAGGAGACCCTCGGTGTGCGAGGCCCCTGGCGGCCGAGCGAGGACGAGATCGACGAGGAGGTCCGCCGCGACCTGGACCGCTGGGAGCGCGACGGCGAGGTCTCCTTCGTCGGCCGGGACGGCCCGCGCCGCTTCCCGGCCACCCGGCGCGAGGCCCGCACCGCGCTCCGCCACTTCGTCGCTCACCGCCTGGCCGGTTTCGGCCGCCACGAGGACGCGATGCTGGCCGCCGACCCGGTGCTGAGCCACAGCCTCCTCTCCGCACCTCTGAACCTCGGCCTCCTGGACCCGGCGGAGTGCGTGGAGGCGGCGGAACAGGCGTACCGGGAGGGCGACGCGCCGCTCAACAGCGTCGAGGGCTTCGTACGACAGATCGCGGGCTGGCGCGAGTACGTCTGGCACCTCTACTGGCACTTCGGCGAGGAGTACCGCCACCGCAACGCGCTGCGCCACACCACTCCGCTGCCGGACTGGTTCCTCGACCTGGACGCCGACGCGGTCACCGCCAACTGCCTCTCCACGGTCCTGGCCCAGGTACGGGACACCGGCTGGACCCACCACATCCCGCGCCTGATGGTGCTCGGCAGCCGCGCGCTCCAGGACGGCTGGGACCCGGCGGCCGTCACCGACTGGTTCCACCGCTGCTTCGTCGACGGCTACGACTGGGTGATGCTGCCGAACGTGGTCGGCATGTCCCAGTACGCCGACGGTGGCCGGATGACGACCAAGCCGTACACCTCGGGCGGCGCCTACATCAACAAGATGAGCGACTTCTGCGCCCCATGCGCCTACCGCCCCACCGACCGCACCGGCGACGAGGCCTGCCCGTACACCGCCGGCTACTGGTCCTTCCTCCACCGCCACCGCACCCGCCTCGCCGCCAACCACCGCACGGCCCGCCCGGTGAAGGGCCTGGACCGGCTCAAGGACCTGCGGGAGCTGCTGGAGGAGACGTCGCAACGCGGCGACACGCCTCCGTGACCGGACCCCGACGACGGACGCGGCCTCAGCGCAACGCGTTCCTGACCGGCCCGTCGAGCCTCAGCGCAACGCGCTCCGCTCCTGCCACTCGGCCCACGAGAGGTTCCACGCGCCGAACCCGTTGCCGGGCTCGACCACGCCCTTGGTGTCCTTGCCGGTGATCTCGAACGGGTCGCCGGGCCGCACCTGCGCGTAGAACCAGGCGGCGTCCGCGTCGCTCATGCCTATGCATCCGGAACTCCGGTTGGCCCGGCCGAGGTACCGGGCGTTCCACGGCGCGGCGTGCGCGTACATGCCCGACCAGGTCAGCCGCATGGAGTGGTCGACCATCCTGTCGTAGGCGTCGCCGAGGCCGACCGTCTCGGAGTTCATGTTGATCGTGCCTTCCTTGGCCATGAGCACGGCGGTTCCGCGCCAGGACCGCCTGTCACCGCCGGGTGTGCCGCCGGAGACCGGCAGGCGGCGGACCGTCTTTCCGTCGCGTACGAGGGAGAGCTGGTGACGGTCGAGGTCGACCCGGACGATCTGCCGGTCGCCGATGGTGAAGCGGGTCGTGTAGTCGCGGACGAACCAGCCGCCGTCCGGGCCGGAGTCGGTGCCGTTCAGCTCGGCGTCGAGCGTGACCTCGGTGCCGGGCTTCCAGTACGTCCGGGGCCGCCAGTCGACCCTGTCCCGGCCCGACCAGTCGCGTATCCAGCCCCAGGAGCCCTCGGTGCCGTTGGAGGTGGTGATCCTGAGCTGCTTCTCGACCTCGGCGCGGTTCCTGACCGGACGGTCGAAGACCAGCGAGACCGGCTGGCCGATGCCGACGGTGGAGCCGGCGCCGGGCCGCCGGTCGACCTTGTTGACCTTGCCGGCCGGAGCCGTGGTGAAGCCGGCGCCGGTGGTCCTGGCGGTGCCGCCGGAGGACCGGGTCGCCGCCTTCACCGTGTACGCGGTGCCGGGTACGGCCTTGCGGTCGGAGACCCAGGACCGGCCGTCGGCGGCGACCTTGCCGGTGAGCCGGTGACCGGCGGCGTCGGTGACGGTCACCGAGGTGAGGCTGCCGCCGGAAGCCGTGACCCGTACGGGTTCGCCGGCCGCGGCCTCCGCTCCCGCGGGCGTGACGGCGACGGTGACGGGCCGGTCGTCGGGGCTCGGCGTGACCTCGGCGACCGGGGTGTTGGAGGAGCCGGAGGAGCCGCTCGCCGAGCAGGCGGCGAGCGGTATCAGCAGGGCGGCGACGAGGACGGTACGTACGCGGGCACGTGCGTGAGCGGAGAACGAGCGGGACAACGGGACCTCCGGAAGTGCCACGAGCGCGAGGCGGAAGCGGGACAAGCGCGGGACGAGTCAGCGATGTCGTGACTGTAGAGCCGGAAAACCCGAGGTCAGAGGCGTTTGGGCAGTGTGACGGCGACTGGTGGGAAACGGTCATGGTCCGGTCACATGCGCCGCGCGGGCCGGTCATGAACCGCTGTGAGCATCCTCCGCATCCCCGAGAAAACCTCGGGAGCGGTCCCGGCCGACAGGCCCGGGCATAAGGAGAGGCCAGACCGTGTCAGCGCTGCTCGTGCCGTCGTCGTCGTCCAGCCCCGCGCGCCGACCCCGAAACGGAGATGAGACCCCGCGAACCACACCTCGGAACCGGGACGCGACCCCGCGAACCACATCCCGGAACCGTGACACGACCCTGCGAACGATCACCACCGAGACGTACCGCGCCTTCCTCGCGTCCTCCGCCGGCCAGGCCCTCGGCGCCGGCTTCCTCCAGTGCCCGTCCTGGGCCGACGTCAAGGAGGGCTGGAGCTCCCAGCTGCTCGGCTGGGGGCCGGACCCGGAGGCGGGTGAACTGACGGGCGTGGCCCTGGTGTTGCTGCGGCAGTTCCCCGGCACCCGTAAGTACTTCGCGTACCTCCCCGAAGGCCCCGTAGCCGACTGGAGCGACAGCGACCTCGACGCCTGGCTCGTCCCGCTGCTGGAGCACCTGCGCCGCACCGGCGCCTTCGCCGTACGCATCGGCCCGTCGCCGGCCCACCGGCGCTGGAGCGCGGCCCGGCTCAAGCCGCTCACCGGCCCGGGCCGCCGTCTGGCCGACGTCCTGGCCACCGAGGTCGACCCGCTCGGCACCGCCGTCGCCGAGCGGCTGCGGGCCCGGGGCTGGCGCCGCTGCGGCGGCGACGCGACCGGCGAGAACGACGGCGCCGACGGAGGTGACGCCCAGCCCCGGCACGTCTTCCAGGTGCCGCTAGCCGGACGCACGACCGAGGACCTGTGGTCCGGGCTCAACCAGGAGTGGCGCCGCAATGTCCGCCGAGCCAGGAAGGAGGGCGTGGAGGTGGTGGTGGGCAGCGCTGCGGACCTGCCCGAGTTCTGCCGGCTGCTCGCGCTCACCGAGCGGCGGGACGGCTTCCGCCTCGGCCGCTCGCTCGCGTACTACGAGCGCCAGCACGCGGCGCTCAACGCCGAGGAACCGGGCCGGATGAAGCTGTACCTGGCCCGTCACCAGGGCGAGATCCTGGCCGCCCACACGATGATCACGGTGGGCCGCCGGGCCTGGTACCAGACGGGCGCCTCGGCCGACCACCGCCGCGAGGTCCGGCCCTCCAACGCTCTGCAGTGGCGGATGCTCCTGGACGCCCACGCGCTCGGCGCGGACGTCTACGACATGCGCGGGGTACCCTCCACTCTCGATCCGAGCGAACGCGCGTACGGATTGCTGCGGTGGAAGCTCGGCACCGGCGGGCAGGTCGTCGAGACCTCGGGGGAGTGGGAGAGACCGTTGGACGGCAGCGCCAACCGCGCGCTGCACCGCGCCTTCCAGGCGTACCTGAAACACCGCTGAAGTGGCCGGCGCCGGCCACGGCCCACCGAACCGACCGACCGCCTCCTGCGTGTACGCCAACGAGTCCACGCCTCCTGACCACCGCGGGCTCCACCGCCGCAACCCCAGCCCATCACCCAGGGAGACCCACCGATGCCCCGCGTGCTCCTCATCGAGGACGACCCCGCCGTGCGCGAGGGGGTCGAACTCGGTCTGCGCCGCCGCGGCCACGACGTACGGACGGCCGGAACCGGCGAGGCCGGACTCGCCGCGCTGGCCGAGTTCCGCCCCGATCTGCTCCTCCTCGACCTGATGCTGCCCGGCATGAACGGCGTACAGGTCTGCCGGCAGGTCCGCGACCACAGCCAGCTGCCGATCATCATGCTCACCGCGCGCGGCGACGACTTCGACGTGGTCATCGGCCTGGAGGCCGGCGCCGACGACTACATCGTCAAGCCCGCGCGTCCCGAGGTGATCGAGGCCCGGATCCGTGCCGTACTGCGCCGCATGGACGACAGCGGCCCGGGCCGTCCGGCGATCGAGGTGTACGGCGAACTCACCATCGACCGGGTCGGGTTGACGGTCACCAGGGCGGGCCGGCCGCTGTCACTGGCCCCGTCCGAGCTGAGGCTCCTGCTGCACCTGTCCGCCGCGCCGGAGCAGGTGTTCAGCAGGCAGCAGCTCCTGGAGAGCGTCTGGGAGCACACGTTCCACGCCGATGCCCGGCTGGTCGACGCCTGCGTCGCCCGGCTGCGCGGCAAGATCGAGCACGAGGTCGGCAGCCCTCGCTACGTCCAGACGCTGCGGGGCTTCGGCTACCGCTTCGGCCCGCTGTGACCAGGTCCTTCCGCCGGCGCGGCAGCGGAACACCACCGGGTCCGGAGGCGCACGAACGTACGCGCATCCGGGCGTTCGGCCTCCGCACCCGCCTCCTGGCCGCCTTCCTCCTCGTCGCCGTCGTCAGCGCGGGCACGACGTCCGCGCTGACCTACCGCGAGGCCCGCAACGCGCTGCTGAAGACCGCGCAGGACACGGCGGTCTCGACGTTCCGCGAGCAGGTCCAGCAGACGGGCTTCGGCCTGCCGGTCCAGGGCGAGGGCCTGGAGGAGGTCCTGCGCGACCTGGCCCGCAAGGGCAAGCCGCGCCCGTGGGTGGTGTTCGCCGAGTACGGTGCGGTCCGCGCCTCCTCCGGAGAGAACCCCGTCTCCACCGTCATCACCCCTGACCTGCGCCGGGCCGCGCTGGCCAACCCGTACGGCAGTTTCGAGCGGGTCGTGAAGGACGGCGTCCCGTACCTGACGATCGCCATGCCCACGGTCTTCAGGACCGGCCCGTACAGCACGCTCCGCAGCGGACTCGTCCTGTACGCCGTGATGCGGATGACCGACGAGCAGGTCAACGTCGAGGCCCTCCTCCGAGCCGCCCGCGACGGCGCCTTGCCGGGCCTCGCCATCGCGCTGGTGCCGGGCCTGCTCGCGGCGCGCAGTGTGCTCCGCCCGGTACGGGAGCTGCGCCGGGCGGCCAGGAGCATGGGCAGCGGAAGGCTGGACACACGGATCGCGGTGCGCGGCAACGACGAACTGGCAGACCTGGCGAGCACATTCAACGAGTCGGCGGCCCAACTGGAGGACTCGGTGCACGAACTGCGCGAAGCGGAGGCCCGGGCGCGCCGCTTCGCCTCCGACGTCTCGCACGAACTGCGCACGCCGCTCGCCGGAATGCTCGCCGTCACCGAGGTGCTCGACGAGGACGCGGACCGGCTGGACGCCGACACGGCCCGCGCGGTCCGGCTGGTCAGCGCGGAGACCGGCAAGCTCGCCGTACTCGTCGAGGACCTGATGGAGATCTCCCGCTTCGACGCCCGCGCGGCCGAGCTGAACGCCGACGAGGTCGATGTGGCCGAGGCCATCCGCAAGACCCTCCAGAACCGGCGCTGGCACGAGGACGACCGGGTCCGCACCGAACTCCCGGCCGGCATCCGAGCGCGCCTCGACCCGCGCCGCTTCGACGTGGTGATCGCCAACCTGGTCGGCAACGCCCTGCGCCACGGCGGCGCACCGGTCACGGTGGGCCTGCGCACCGGCGAACGCCCGACGGGAACGCCCGTACTGATCACGGAAGTCGCGGACCAGGGCCCGGGCATCCGCGCCGAGTCGATCCCGTACATCTTCGACCGCTTCTACAAGGCCGACGCGGCCCGTACCCGCTCGGCCGGCAGCGGCCTGGGCCTGGCCATCACGCAGGAGAACGTACGCCTGCACGGCGGAACGATCCGCGCGGGGAACCGGCCCGACGGCGGCGCGGTCTTCACGGTGGAGATCCCGCTCCACGCCGAGGAGGCCACCGCATGAGGCGCACGCGTGTGGCGGCTCTGACCGTCGCGGCCGTCGTACCGCTGCTGGCCGGCTGCGGCATCCAGGAGACGGACGTCATCGAGGCGGGCGGCCCGGCGACCGTCGAGGCCTTCTACAACCGCGAAGACGACATGCTGCTCTTCTTCCACACGACGGACGGAGACCTGACCCCGGTGATCCGGACGGTCAGAACACCGTCGACGGAATTCGGCTCGTCCTACGTGAATCCGGACGCGCCCGACTCCACTCCAGGACCGCCTCCCACGGAGAAGACCGTCCTGGCGCTCCTGGCCGGCCCCCAGGAACAAGACCGAACCGCAGGCCTGACCACAGCCCTCCCACGAGCCCACGACGGCCAGACAGTCACGACAGAAGCAACCACCGACAACAGCCTCACGACCACGCTGCCCCTGCCCCTGAAGACCCTGACCCCCACGGCCCTACGCCAACTGACCTGCACGATCGCCTACAGCCGGGCGCCCGACGGCCGGATCACCGTAAGACTGACGGGCAACGACGGCACGTCGACGACCGCGACCTGCGACCTGGCCGGCGGCGGGTGAAGACCTACTACCGCGCCGCGCAGTCCTCCGACGAGATCTCCGCGACAGCTGCGGCCCTGATGCTGGAGGGGTCTGGAATACGGCGAAGCCCCGAACAGTTGACCTGGTCCTTTGTCAAAGAGCGGTGACGGACCGGCGCTGGTGATACGCCATCGTGAGCGCCTTTCCGCCCGGCACTTTCGGCACTGCTGTTCACCGTTGTTGTGCGCTCCGCCGGGCACGGACGGGGCCCGAGGGGACGCGACTTCAGGGTCGCGGCCCCTCGCCGCGGTGCGCGACGGACAGTGCTTCTCCCAGCGATCAGTGCTGCCGCGGACGTTCTGCTGATCTTTTGTGGTCAGAACCCGTGCCACCGTCGCGAAGCCGGTGGCACGGGTTCCGGGCTCACACGTAGGAGCCCCTGGCCACCGAGTAGTGCGCAACGGCGCCCGGTGTGCCGTCCGCGAGGGTCCCGGTGATCCGGAAGAACGACGTCTCGCCGAGCGCGGGGCGCGCAATGGCGCGGTACCGGCGGCCCGGGGCCACCGCGACGGAGGTGACCAATTCGTACGTCCTGGTGGCGACGTTCCAACGCTCGACGCGGTAGCCGGTGATGTCGGAACAGGCAGTCCCGTCGGTGCAGGCCCACTCCAAGAAGCCCATTCTGACCACGTCGTCGGGGTTGAGGACGGTGAGCGCCCCGGAGCCCTCGCCGATCGCATCGTCGGGCCCGTTGTCGAGTTCGGTGGCGGTGACGGTGGAAGCCAGGGAGAAGTCGATGTGGTTGCCCCACTCGTCGAACGCCGTGACGAGGAAGGTCACCGTCTGGCCGTCCGCCGGTCCGGCGCACAGCATCGCGTTCGGCAGGGCGAGCTTGTCCCGGGCGGCGGCGTCGGAGCACCCGTCGCTGTCATAGCCGATGCTGCCGTCCGGCCCCCGTACGACGCGGGTGGAGGCATAGCGCAGGCCGCTCTCGGCGGGGGCGTCCCAGCTCAGTACGGTGCCGTCCGCGCGCGGCGTTGCGGTCAGGCCGGTGAGCACGGGCGGGGGAACGTTGTCGGGTGTCACTGAATCCGGCCTGGACATCGGGGACGCGTTGCCGGCGGCGTCGGTCACCACGGCGGCGTAGGTGTAGGTGGTGCCGTCGAACGCCCGCAGTTTGTCGACGTACATGTAGACCGACGTGGGCGACGACTCCTGCGACATCGTGCCGATGAGTTCGGGGCTGTTGCCGAGTGTGTCACCCGTGGAGCGGTAGACGCTGATGGTGCCGCCGTCGCTCATTTCCTCCTCGGTCCGCTTGTCCCACCTGACCTTGAGAGAACTGGAGGTGTCGGCCATGTGGGACACCGAGATGGCGGGTGCGGTCGGGGTGACCGTGTCGACCGGGTTGACCGTCAGGAAGGGGGTGCGCTCGGACAGGTTTCCGGCGCGGTCGGTGACGCTGATGTAGTAACGGATGGGCCTGCCGTTGCGGGGCAGTCCGGTCTCGGTCCAAGTGGTCTTGCCGGTGCCGACCATGGCGCCCCAGCCACCAGCTGCGTACTCCCGGTAGACCCAGTAGTAGGAGAGGTCCATCTCCTGGTTGCGCGCCCAGGAGAAGGTCGCGGAGTCGGTGCGCTTGTCGTACACCACCTTCGCCCCGGTGGGAGCCAGTGGGGCGACGCGGTCCACGGTGGTCCCGGTGCGGGGTGTGTAGGCGAACTTGACGGCGGCGCTACCGGTCCAGTTGGCGTAGTCGATACGGAGGGTGTGGGTTCCCTTGGGGATGGTGAGGTTGACGGTCTTGGATACGTTGGTGGTGCCGTTCTTCCACAGGTCGATCTTGCGTGCGCCGTCGAGGTGGACGCGGATGCCGTCCTGGCCTGAGGCGGTGAAGGTGAAGGGACCGCCGGAGCCGAAGTCGCGAGTGATCTGCCAGCGGACACCGAAGTTGTCCTTGCCGACGCCGGAGACGCCGGGCGATCTGGTGCCCCAGTTCTCGTTGATCGCGGTGTCGGTGTCGGTGCGCTTGGGGGTGCCGGTGAAGTTAGTGGTGGCGAAGTACTGGCGCAGGAAGGCCGGGTTGCCGGTGACCGAGACATCGGCGGTTCCCGTGGAGGTGTTGCGCGACTTGTCGACCGCGCGGACCTCGTAGAGGTGGGTGGTCGTGCCGGCGGTGGTGTCGGTGAAGGTCGTGCCGGTGACCGTGGCGATGGGGCTGCCGAAGGAGGATTGGCCGGGGGTACGGCGGTAGACGCGGTAACCGGCCCTGTCCATCTCTTTGTTCGCCGACCAGCGCAGGACGTTCCGCTTGGCGTCGGCGTTCCGTGCGATCGACAGTCCGGTGGGCGCCAGTGGCGCGACGCGGTCCACGGTGGTCCCAGTGCGGGGTGTGTAGGCGAATCTGACGGCGGCGCTACCGGTCCAGTTGGCGTAGTCGATACGGAGGGTGTGGGTTCCCTTGGGGATGGTGAGGTTGACGGTCTTGGATACGTTGGTGGTGCCGTTCTTCCACAGGTCGATCTTGCGTGCGCCGTCGAGGTAGACGCGGATGCCGTCCTGGCCTGAGGCGGTGAACGTGAAGGGACCGCCGGAGCCGAAGTCGCGCTTCATGCTCCACCGGACACCGAAGTTGTCCTTGCCGACGCCGGAGACGCCGGGCGATTTGGTGCCCCAGTTCTCGCCCACCGCTGTGTCACAGTCCGTGCGCTTCGGAGTGCCCGAGAAATTGGTATTCGGGAAGAACTGCCTGGTGTAGGTGTTCGTCGCGCACGACGCCGCCGCCGACGCCGGCGAGGTGGCGCTCGCGACGAGACCGCCCGTCAGCGTGACCACCACCGCGGTGGCGAGAGCCGGACGGAATCCTCCAACACTGCTCACTAAGTCCCCTTTTGGACACGTGACCGCCCCACAGGCAGTCGTACGAGATAGGAGATTCATGAGAGCAGCCTGTAGTTGTACGGCCAAGCGATATCCCGTCGCTTTGGACAGCTGGGCATCAGGCGACACGGTCATTTTGACGCTTTCGGCCAGACAAGTCCGTTGAGTGGTAAAGCCTGATCACCCCAGCGCCGACAAGGCGTACTCATCCCAACGTCATCGCCGTTACCTGGGCAGGGGCCGGATCAAGCACACCACCCCGAACCGAGGAATTAACGGGCTGCGTTCATGACCCGCCGCACGGCCCTGAGGCGCGTGCGGTCAGCTCAGCCGGGCGTCGGCGTACACGGTCATGGCATCGCGCTGGTAGACGGCGAGGCCTTCGGCGATCGTGTCGAAGTTCGCCCGCATCTGCGGGTCGTCGACATAGGTCTGGCCCACTCCCTGGTACGCGGCCGCGTCCGGGGTCCAGAACCGGCTGATCTGCTGGTAGTTGGCATCCACCTCGGCCTGTACCGCGGGGTCGGAGACCGGTGTGCCGGCCACCATGAACTCCGCCATACGGATCATCTGCGCCGTCACCTCACGCTGCCAGCGCTCCGTGTCCTCGGAGGTCATCGCCTCGACTGCCTGCTGGGTCTGCTCCCATGCCAGCGGCCACCGCTCCCGTACCTCGGCCTCGGCCTCCGAGGGGGCCTGAAACCCCTCGAACAGATTCTCAGGCTTGTTGATCCTCGTCATTTTTCCGTTGTCCCCGCCTTCTTCCAGTTCGGCGATGGTGCGGCCGACCGTACGGGCCAGCGTCTCCAGCCGGTCCCGTCCCGCGAGCAGCCGTCGGTGGTGCTCACGGAGCACGGCCACCTGGTCGAGCCGGCTGTCCAGGACCGCCTGGATCTCGCGCAGCCCCAGGTCCAGCTCCCGCATCAGCAGGATCTGCTGCAACCGCAGCAGATCGGCCTCCTCGTAGTAGCGGTGCCCGTTGCTTCCGATCCATGCGGGCGGCAGCAGGCCGATCTCGTCGTAGTGCCGCAGCGTCCGCGATGTCACCTTGGACATCCGCGCCACCTCCGCGATCGACCAGGCCATGCCGGTGCCTCCCTCGCCGGGCCGGTCTCTCCGGCCACACACATGACCGTAGAAGTTGCCGCAACGGAAAGCGCAAGCCCGAAAGCCTGTTGGACAGACACCAAAGCCTCAAGGAGTGGCGTTCCGAGCGGGAGATCGCCACGGTGGAGCAGGTGGACGCGCCTCGCGGCAGCGGTCGGCATCCGATGACGCCTCCAGGCCGCACCGGAGCTGACCACCGGCAAGCGGACGGAAGGCCCGACCAAGTCGGAAGCGGGGAAGCGGCTCGTGAGGAAGCCGGGATTGCCATGGTCTCCGCCGGCCAGCTGTACCTGACCGCTGTCGTCCACCCTGCTGGGCACGGATGGGGCACGAGCGGAGGCGGCGGCCAAGGGCTTTGACGGCCGAGTCGGGCAGTCCTCCAGCGAGACCTCCGCGACGGCCGCGTCCGTGACAGTCTCCAGGCGGGATGTAGATGCAGGGGTGGACGTCATGGAGAGCTCTCGGGAGCAGATCGCGGAGCGCCGCCACGACGAATGCGCATTCGGTGTCGAGTCCTGCCCAGAGACTCGGAAAACGATGCCGAAGATCGACCGTACAGCTGGGCTGCCAACCCCCGCGCCCGCTTCGAACGCGACGAGAAGCGGCGGTCCGGGTGCCGCAGCGGCCGCTCAGAGGTGACCGTCCAGGAACTTCCGTACCTCGTCGATGGTCATAGGCCCCGTGCCGTGCGCCACCGCCGCTCCCTCCTTCAGCAGGAGGCAGGACGGGGCTCCGGTGATCCCGTATCGCTCGGTTGCCGCCGGGCAACGCGTGATGTCGGTGCGGACGACCGTCAGGCGGCCCGTGTAGGCGGCGGCGATGTCGCCCGCGACGAAATCCATCGCCCGACAGGGCTCGATCGCCTTGGGCCATGCCCCGGTGAAGTAGGTGAGAACCGGAACCTTGCTTCTCCCGAGGATGAAATCGAACTCCGCGTCCTCACGAGGTCGGTGAACCAGCTTTGTCATGGGAGCTCCTGACCTCACGTTTCGTACTCCCTCCCATCATCCCTCGCGCGGTGTGCACAGGTCGGCCCCGGCCGGTCGGCCGGCCGGCTGCCGGGAGGGAGGTACGGGCTGCCGCAGGACGGCGGTGGTCCCTGTTGGGACGAGCGGCCCGGCCCTTGTCAGGACGACCGGAACGCCGTTTCCAGGGTCATAGCGGTTTGGCACCGGGAACGAGCACGATTTCCGGACGCTCGCGGACGCGGAGGTGTACTGGTGACGCGTCAGCGGACCCGGAGGCCGACCGCCAGCGTCAGTTCAAGGACCCGGTGTGGTGATGCGAGATCGGGAAACAGCTCCCGCAGCTGCGACATCCGGTATCGAACCGTCTGGGGATGGACGAACAACGCCGCCGCGACCTCGTCCCGCCTGCCCTGGTGCAGCAGCCACGCCCGCAACGTCTCCTCCAGCCGTCGTGCGGTTGCGGCGGGCAGGGTCTGCAACGGTGCGAGGGCTCGGGCGCGCAGGTCTGCGAACGCGTCCACGTCGGCGCTGAGCACCAGGTCGGGCAGGTGGTCCTCGGTGTCGCGAATGTCAGAGGAAAGGGAGCGCGCGCGTAGGGCTCGTGCGTACGAGGCGGACGCGCGGGTCCATGGCCGGGCCGGGCCGACCACGGCGGCGCGGTCGGTCAGCTGCCGTAGGAGACGTGATCGGTCGGCATCGGGGACGAGGAGCACACCGGTGGCATCCGGCAGATCGTCGAGGACGAGGGTGCTCGGGTCGAGTGTCCGGTAGGCAGGCCGGGCCTGGGCGGCGGGCAGCAGGACGGCGGTCAGCGAAACCGGAGGCTGCCACCTGGCCCGTTGGCCGGAGGCCAGCAGCACGTCCGGGCTCGCGCCGGCGAGGAGGTCGCGGGCCAGGTGTTCCAGGTGGCGCTCGTGGGCTCTGCCCCGGGCGGCGAGTTCGTCGGCGTGGCCCGCGGCGCTCGCGGCGGAGAGCTCGTCGATGTAGGCGAAGGTCAGCTCGGCGAACTTCGCGACCTCGGCGGCGGGCAGACCGGCGGGTACGGCACCCGCTGCCAGACATCGCCAGGCGACCCGGGCGCCGACGCGGTAGGCGCTGAGCAGGGCGTCCATGGAACGGCCGTCGCGCACCTCGCCGCGGCCCAGCTCGTAGGCGGCGTCCCCGGCGTCGCCGCCTGTGGCATTCCCGCTCGCAAGGTCCAGGTAGTGCCCCAGGGCGGTGCGGACGGCTCTGCGGATGGTGGCGCCCATGCGGCCCGACAAGGCGTGGGCGTAGGGAGGAACCTCGTCGATGATCGCCTGGACGACTTCGTCGGCGGTGGTCTTGAGTGCGGCCCGAAGGGCGGTGACCGTCGTCTCATCCAGGGTCAGTTCGCTGGCCCTCCGGATTGCATAGCTCATTTTTTGTTCCCTGCGAACAATTCAGTCGACCAGATTTACGTCCTGTGGTCAGGACTTTACGCCTACAGGCGCAGCAAGCTGGGGTCATGACGAGTACAGCCCTTCGCGGCAGGGCGTGGAAACTGCTGGAGATGGTCACGACGCCGCTGCTGCCGTCGGACTACCTCGACCTGGTCAGCCCGCTTCGTACGGGCGCTGACCTCCGGGGGCGCATCGAGGCCGTGCGCTTCGAGACGAGTGACGCCGCGACGGTCGTGATCAGGCCGGGGCGGGGCTGGCGCGGCCACACAGCCGGCCAGTACATGAGGATCGGGGTCGACGTCGACGGAGTGCGCCTGTGGCGTGCCTACTCCATCACCTCGCCGACAAACCGCCGGGACGGCCGTGTCACGATCACCGTGAAGGCGATCCCGGGCGGCAAGGTCAGCAACCACCTGGTCCGCAGGGCGAAACCGGGCACGCTGATCCAGCTCGACCAGCCGACCGGTGACTTCGTCCTGCCGCAGGCCAAGCCCGCCAAGGTGCTCTACCTGACGGCCGGCAGCGGCATCACGCCCGTGATGGGCATGCTGCGCGACATCGAACTCGACGACGTCGTCATGGTCCACTGCGCGCCACAGCCGCAGGACGTGATCTTCCGCAACGAACTGCACGGCCTGGTCGCGGACAAGAAACTGCGGCTCACCGAGGTGCACACGGACACGGACGGCATGCTCGACATCGCCCGTCTCCAAGAGCTTGTGCCCGACTGGGCCGAGCGCGAGACCTGGGCGTGCGGGCCCGCGGGCCTGCTCGACGCCGCCGAGGAGCACTGGAGAGAGCACGGCGTCCAGGAGCGCCTGCACACCGAACGCTTCCGCCCCGGCATCGCCGTCGTCGGTGACGGCGGCGAGGTCACGTTCAGCACCACCGGCAAAACCGTCGACGCGGACGGCGCCACGCCGTTGCTGGACATCGGCGAGGAGATCGGCGTGCTCATGCCCTCCGGGTGCCGTATGGGCATCTGCTTCGGGTGCGTCACGCCGCTCAAGGCCGGCGCCGTCCGCGACCTACGTACCGGCGAGATCACCGAGGCCGAGCCGGGCGTCCTCATCCAGACCTGTGTGTCCGCCGCGGCGGGCCCCTGCGACATCGAACGGTAGGAGCACCTTGACCGCCATCGACCCCACCGCCCACCTGACCGCGGAGCAGATCGATGAACTGGGCCGCGAGCTGGACGCCATCCGCGACGAGGTGATCGCCGACCGCGGCGAGAAGGACGCCGCCTACATCCGGCGGGTCATCTCGGCGCAGCGCAAGCTGGAGCTGGTCAGCAGAGGTGTGCTGCTGTTCTCGATCTTCCCGCCCGCGTGGCTGATCGGCACCACCGGGCTGTCCGTGGCGAAGATCATGGACAACATGGAGATCGGCCACAACGTCCTGCATGGCCAGTGGGACTGGATGCGCGACCCGAAGATCCACTCCACCACCTGGGAGTGGGATCACGTCTCGCCGTCCGATCAGTGGAAGCACTCGCACAACGAGCTGCACCACACGTACACCAACGTGATCGGCAAGGACAACGACCTCGGCTACGGCATCATGCGCGTCGACGAGGACCAGAAGTGGCACCCCTTCCACCTCGGCCAGCCGCTGTGGAACTTCCTCAACGCCTGCTTCTTCGAGTACGGCATCGCCGCGTACGACCTGGAGCTCGGCAAGAACCTCCACAAGCGCCGCCGCAAGAACCCGGAGTTCCGCGCGCGGGCCAAGGCCGTGGGCCGCAAGATCCGCAAGCAGGTGCTCAAGGACTACGTGATCCACCCGCTGCTCTCGGGCCCCTCCTTCCTCACCACACTCGCCGCCACGTTCACCGCGAACCTGGTCCGCAACATCTGGACCCACTCAGTGATCATGTGCGGGCACTTCCCCGAGGGCGTACAGGTCTTCGAACGCCGGTCGATCACGGGCGAGACACGCGGCCAGTGGTACCTGCGCCAGATGATGGGCTCGGCGAACATCAGCGGCAGCAAGGCCATGCACTTCATGACGGGCAACCTGTCGCACCAGATCGAGCACCACCTGTTCCCGGACCTGCCGAGCAACCGGTACGCCGAGGTCGCGGTGAAGGTGCGCGCGCTGTTCGAGAAGTACGAGCTGGAGTACGTCACCGGCCCGCTGCCCAAGCAGGTGTTCTCCGCGTGGCACAAGGTCTTCCGGCTCGCACTGCCGAACAAGCAGCCCACGGTCGGAACGCCGGATCGTGAGCAGGACCTCATCGCCGCCTGACACCCCGGCCGCACCTCATGCCCTTGGGACTACCTCGGTGTCGGCCGGGCCGACGTCTACGGCACGTCCATGAGCGGACGCATGGCTCAGCAACTCGCAGCCCGCCACCCGCACCGGGTGCGCGCCCTGGTTCTCGGCTGCACGTCACCCGGTGGACCGCACGGCTTCGAACGCGACAGTGTCGTGAGCAGGTCGCTGGTACAAGCACGGCCGGGGGCGGCGCGGCAGGCCCTTCTTGGGCTGATGTACACCCCGGCCTGGCTGGCGACCGAAGCCGGTCGGCGACATCCGCGTTCCGCTCCGGACCAACAGGAGAGCCCTGGACGGCCGGTCGGGGGCTCTTTCGTGGAGCGGGTGACGAGAATCGAACTCGCGCTCTGAGCTTGGGAATCAGCGGTTCTCGGGCTGCCGAAGGCGCTCTGAGCTGTGCTTTCCCGTTGGGCGGGATGGATGGGCATCGTCTTTGGGAGCCGTACCTGACCGCTGTTGTCCGCTCCGCTGGGCACGGAGGGCACGGCTGCTGAGGTCTGAACAGCCCGATGCATAGCCTGCCGAGCGTCCGGCTTCCATGCGGCCATCAGTCTTCGTGCGGAACGTCCAGTTCCTGGAGTCGTTCGCCGAGGCCGTCGCCCCATGCCTGTGCCCATTGCCGCACCCCGGTGATTGCCTGCTCGTCGAGTCCGTAGGCGGCGCATTTCGTGTCGCCGATCCGGTCGGCTCCGCCCTGTCGCGCTTGCAAGTCGCTCAGGTCGAAGGAGTCGCGGGCATGGCGCCGTCGGAACTCCTCGAGCTCGGCATGGTTCCAGCGGTTCGCGGCGGCCGGTACGTCGAGATGTCGGGGCGAACAGTGAGAGAAGTAAACCCAAGACCTGTCCTACTCACCAGTTCTCGTAGTCCTCGATCAGGCGGGCCACAAGCCGGTGGAGCGCTGCTGCCCTGTTCAGGTCCTCCCGCTGTTCGCGCAGGGCCCGCTCGGTCGTCCGAAGTCGGCGCCAGGCGTCCGGTTCCTTGTCCATCACGTCGTCAACCAACGGCCGGGTGATCAGTGCGAGGCACTCGGCCAGTCGCCGCCTGGTGGATGGCGCCGGCGGCGCCGGGTCGGCGACGGCGTACCCGGTCGTCAGGTATCGGACAGGGTCGGCCAGACTCCAGCCGACGACTGCCCCGGCCTGGACCAGGAGCGTCAGGTCGGGGGCGATACCGATCCGGGCATCCAGCGGAGTGTCGAGGACCGCGAGATCCCGCAGGCAGGCCAGTTCCGTCGCTTCGGGGTCGCAGCACAGCACCGTTGTCTGCGCGAGGGCGAAGTCGTGTGCCTCCTCCGCACGGAGCCCGCCCCGGACGGCCCGGGGCTCGGTGGAAAGGCGGACCCCGGCCTCTGCCGGGCCGGATACGGCGGGCAGGTGGAGGCCCACGCCGACCAGCTCGCGGCTGCCGTTGTCAAACAGAAGGTCGTCGTTCTCCGACCCCAGCCACTCCTGGCTTCCGAAGGTGCCGGGCAGCAGCCGTTCGAATTCCGCCCGGTCGGTGAACTCACCGACGACCAAATGGGGGATGTCGAGGGCGAGGCGCGGGGTGGGCGTGAGCGGAGTGTCCGTCACCACGGCGCGAAGGGTGTTCAGGGCGATTTCCACAGGTGTCCCACCTCACCGGATCTGCTCGGCGGGCGCCAGCGTGCCGCCTCGGCTGTCCGGAATGTTGCCGTTCACAATATCGTCATGGGTCACCGGCAGGCCGGGGTCGTCGGGCGACCCGCCGAATGCCTTGGCGCCGCTTTCCCCTCGGATCCCCGAAGGACCGTACGCGGTGATGACATCCCCCGCGCCGGCGCCCGGCCCCTTGGTGATCACGACGTCTTCTCCTTGCCGGAAGGTGAGGTTTCCCCGCTGCCCCTGGGAGTGGTAGACCGCGTCGGGGTTCTTGAGGATCTCCAGAACCCGGTCGTCGCTGAACTGGTGTCGTGTGTCGGCGTGGTAGTTGCCGGACTTCCTCATCTTCCCTTCCTGGGCCCGTTCGATCACCTGGTCGGAAACCTTTTGGGCCCTCTCCTTGGGGCACTTGGGCATGAGGCCCAGCGGGTCGCACCATGTGAAGGGGTTGTCGACGTAGGCGACGGGGTTCGGTCCGGGCGCCAGACCGAGGGGGTCGGGAGAGACGTAGCGGCCTGCTTCCGGATCGTAGTGGCGGAAGAGGTTGTAGTGGAGGCCGGTTTCCGGGTCGTAGTACTGGCCGGGAAAACGCAGAGGGGTGTAGGCGGTACTCGTCCGTGCCCAGGCAGTGGTGCCCCAGATGGTGGTGCGGGTGCGCCAGGCTATGTCGCCCGACTCGTCGACGAGTTCGGTGGGGGCACCGACGAGGTCGGTGGCGATAGCGAAGAACCGCCGGTCGATCTCGTCCTGACGGGTGTCGGCGGTCAGGATGCGTTCGGTCTGGGCGAGAGGGACTCCGGCGCGGTGATCCCATGTGAGGACAACGGTGTTCGGGAGAGCGGACTCTCGCATGGTCTGTTCGCAGAGGGTGAGGCCGTCCCAGGCGAACCTGACCTCTTCGACGACGGTCCCGCCGTCGGTGGACAGGCGCTGCTTGGCGGTGCGACGTCCCAGCGGGTCGTATCGGTAGCGCCAGCGGGTGCCGTCCGGGGTGATCACCGATGTGAGACGGCTTTCGGCGTCCCATGTGTAGCGCCAGATTTCGGGCTTGCGGGAGAGCCGGGCCCTCCGGCGGAGGGTGACGCGCCCGAGGGCGTCGTACTCGAAACGGGTGCCTCCGGCCCGGATGAGCTTCGTGCCGGTGTAGGACCGAGGTCCGGCGCCATCGCTGCCCGGATGTGTGTCAGGCCAGACGGCCTCGGTCTGGTTGCCGTCGGCGTCGTAGGCGTAACGCTCTTTCCAGCCTCGCGCGTGCACCGCGGTGACCCGGCCGACCGCGTCGAGGCCGAAGGTACGTGAGCCCGACAGCCGGTCGGACAGTTCGGTGAGGTGGCCGTCCGAGCGATAGGAGTAACTACGGCCGTTGAGTGCGCGGCCATCGGCTGTCAGTTCCTCGGCAGAGAGCCGCCCGGCCTCGTCCCACGCCGAGGCGACGGTGAGGAAGCCGCCGAATACGCGGGCTGTTTCCCGTCCGGCGACATCGTGGGTGAAGCCGACCCGGCAGCCCCCTGCCGTCAGGTGTGCGGGTCGCCCACTGCTGTCGTAGGCGTACGCGGTCACCTGCCCGGTGGGTGTAGTGCGGCGGGTGCGGCGGCCCACGGCGTCGTACGCGTAGGCCATGGCGTATCCGTCCACCAGCTCGGTCTTGACCTGGCCTCGGCGGTCGTACCGGTAGAGGAGTTCGCTGTCCGGGCTCGACGCCTGCAGAAGGCGTCCGGCCTGGTCGTAGGTATAGACGGTCACCTGCCCGTCGGCGTCCTTCTCGATGACCCGACCGAGCTGGTCGCGCTTGAACGAGATGGTTTGGCCGAGGGCGTCGGTGCGGGAGCTGAGCTGCCCGTCGGCGTCGTAGTGGTAGGACACGGTGCGGCCGTCGAAGTCTGTCTCCGAGATCATGCGGCCGGCCGCGTCGTATGAGTAATTCCAGGTCATTCCTCGCGGATTGACGACCTGGGTGAGCTGCAGGTGGGCATCATACCGGAATGAGTAGCGGGCTCCGTCCGGATGGGTGCGGGCCGCCGGCAGGTCGAAGTGGGTGTAATCGAAGGATGAGACGCCGCCGACCGGATCGGTGTAGGTGAGGCAGTTGCCCTCGCCGTCGTAGGTCCACGATTCGGTCGCGCCGCCGGGGGCCACCCTGCGGGCCAGTCGACCGTCCACGTCCCACTCGAGACGGGTGGTGCCGCCGGCGGGATCAGTGATGCGCACGGGGCGCCCCAGCACGTCGCGCTTCACATGGGTGGTGCCACCCGCGGGATCCTTCACCTCCGTCGGCATGCCCGCTGCGTCACAGTGGATCGTGGTGGTGGCCCCGAGCGCGTCGGTGACCGAAGCCGGCCGCCCCTGTGCGTCGAGGTTCCAGCGGGTGGTGTGCCCGGCCGCGTCGGTGAGCGCTGTCAGGTTGCCCTTCTCGTCGAACTCCTGTAGACGGCGCCCGCCGTCCGGACCTCGCGTTTCCATGTGGCTTCCCGACGGGTCGCGCTTCGTCGTGAGCCGACTGCCGTCGGGGCGGGTGACGGTGAGCAGGTGGCCTTGTTCGTCGTACGTGAAGTCGGTGACGCGGCCGAGCGGATCAGTACGGGTGAGGTGTCTGCCGTGGCTGTCGTACGTTGATCGAGTGGTGTGGCCGAGCGGGTCGGTGGTGGCAAGGACCCGGCACCGGGCGTCGATCAGGTGTCGGGTGGCGTGGCCGTCGGCAGTGGTCAGGGTGGTCACGCGGTGGCCTGTGGCCGGGACGGGGTGACCGTAGGAGAGTGCGAGTTCGACGTGACCGGCCTCGCCTCCTGCCGCGATCACCCGGTCGTGCTCGTCGTACACATACACGTACCGGCTCCGATTGGAGTCGGTCCAGGCCGTTATCCGGCGGGCGTCGTCGTATTCGAAGGTGAGGGCTGACCCGGACGGTTGGGTGATGGTGGAGAGGTTGCCGGACGCGTAGCCGTAGGACCTGAGGGGATGGACCGCTCCCGTGCCGTCCATCAGACTCAGTCCGGTGACTCGAGCTTCGGCCACGGTCAGGACGAGGCGGTGGTCGGCCGAGTGGACGAGCGCCAGGGGCGTGCCGTCGGCAGCGCGGTCCAGGGTAATGGTGTTGCTGTTGCGGTCGGTGATCTGGACGAGCCAGGCGGTGCCGTCTTCGCCAGGTTCCGCCCAGGGAGGGCCGGTGAAGTGCTTGGTCAGCCGGGTCTCGGGGTCGGTGAGCGTGTAGTCGCCGGCGTCGTCGCGGCTCAGGGCGCTCCGTGAGGTGCCTGATTCCGGAAGCGTGGGCAGCCCCGGCACCGGGTGCGGGTAGGTGATCAGGAGCCCGTCATCGGTGACATGGATGACGCCGACCGCGTCGATCTCCAGGCGTTCGTCGACGGTGGAGGACCAGGAGGGTCCGAAGAACCGGCCGGCGGTGTAACCCGACTCCGCCCGGCGGGTGAAGGCCAGGGGCAGTACGCCGGGCAATACCACGTCCGTCTGTGGAAGGAACATGCGGCCGGAGGCGAGGTCGACCGGGTCGGTGCCCCCAGTCGTACGTTCACCGTCCGGGCGGTTGTGGGTGCCCTCGGGGGCGGCGCGTTCGAGCCTGCGGGCGTCGGAGGCGATGTCGGCAACCTCCTTGATCACCCGGGCCCCCTTGACGCCCGCCCCCGCCCCGCCGGTCGCGACGGTGAGGACGACATCGGGCAGGAGCCGGCCGAACCCTTCGGCGGGGTCCTTCATGAAGCCGTCGATCATCTGCTTGCCGGTTCCCCAGGGGTCGTTGGCGACCCGGACGAGCCCGGCGGCGGTGTTGTTGAGCGCGAGCCCGTACTCCGCGGGGTGCGTGATGTTGTACGGGTCCGTCGGGTTGACGCTGCGCGCGAAGTTCAGGATCCCCGCCGCGCCCTTGACGACGCCGCCCGCGAGGTGGGTCTTGATGACCTGGTACTCGGCGAGCCCGTCCATGGCCTGCTCGGCGTAGCGCGGCTTCTGGGGGGCGGCGTCCCGTGCCGCGGTCACCGCCTTGCGGGCGGTCTCGGCGGCGGTGTTCCGCTGCTTGCGCGCCTCCGCCAGCAGCTCCTGCGCCTCCTTCATCCGCGCCGTGCCCGGATCGCTGAAGGTCCCAGGCTTGGGCGGCAGGGTGGAGGGATCACGCTCGTCGGCGGGCTTCGCGTTGTAGACGTCGACGGCCTTGTTGTACGTGGTCGTCTTCTCGTTGTACGCGTCCCTGGCCTCCTCCGACGCCTTCGTCCCGGCCTTCCACTTGTCGATCGCGGTCTGCGCCTGCCCCTGGGCCCACTCGACGGTCCCGGCGAAGGCGTCCAGAGCGCCCGCAGCCTTCTCGAAGGCATCGGCGGCGTTGAACCACTTCGGCGGCTCGACCGACACCGATGACCGGAAGGCGTCCGCCGCCTGCCCCTTGAGCGCGGAGGAGTCGACTTCCTTGAGCCCCCCGCCGACCTTGTCGAACGCGCCTTGGAGCTTGCGCAGGTGGGTGGCGGTGGACCGAATCTCGGACGGGCTGCCGTAGATCAGCTTGGTCTTGTCCTCGGTCTGCCCCAGGTCCATCTCGTCGACCTCGGCGCCCATCCGGTTCGCCACGGACCGGGACTTCTCGCGGACCCAGTCCGCCCCGGACTCCCAGCCGGCGTCCTCCAGCCGGTCGCCGGTCCAGTTCCCGGCGTCCTCGACCCGGTCACCGGCCCACTCGACACCGTCCTCGACGGCGTCTTCGACGACATCGGGCGTGATATCCCGGACGAAATCCCCGAACCCCATGACTCAGTTCCCCCCGCCCTGCTCCTGCTGTCGGGCCCGTTCCTCGGGGGAGGGGCCGAACATGTCGTCCACGGATCGATCGAACGCGTCCCGGTCCACGCCAAACATCTCGTTCAGCTGGTCCGCCTGACGTCCGCCGTTCCCCTCAGTGACGAGCGCCCGCCCGGTGTCCTTCCAGGTCTGTCCAGCCTCGTCGGCCGTGCGCTCGAACGACTCCTGGCTGTAGTCCGGACTCAGATAGTCCGGGGTGAACACATCGCCCCAGTCCTGCTGCACGATCTCGTCCTCGGACGCATGCGGATTCCCAACGCCGGCGTTCACGGCGATCTTCATCGTGCCCTCGACGTACCGGTCCTCCTCCCATACGATCCCCGCCGCCAGCCCCAGCTTCGCCGCGATCGCGTTGGCGTCCTGGACCAGCGCCCGGACGCCCCACTCCCACCGCTCGCAGAAGTCCTCGAAGTCCACCGACAACCCGTGGTGGCCGGCCTCCATGCCGGTCATGGACAACTCGGAGAGTCCCTTGCCGAGCACCGCCCCCGTACCGGTGCCGATCTCCTTCAACTCCGCCACGGCCTCGCGCAGCCCGGTGGTGATCTGCTGAACGCTGACCGGACTGATGTTGAGGTCTTCCGCCCCTGTGCCGCTCACCGCTCCCGCCCCCCGCTCGGTACGTCCGCATCGACGGCGACGGCATCGGACACGATCCCCACCACCGGCGGAAACAACATCGACCCGTCCGGATCGGCCACGTTCACCGCGACGCCGGCCGGCACCCTGATGGCCGGAATGACTTCGTCCAGCAACCGCGCCCCCCGGAACGTGGCGTACTCCCAGCCCCGCGAGGCGGCTCCGGTCCCCTCTACGGCAGCTCGCTCCTCGGCGAACCGGGCCAGCGCAGCCTCGTCGGTGAACCCGCACACCCACCGGAGCCCACCGAACTCGGCGGTCCAGAGCCCACCCCGGTCGAACGGCACCAACAGCAACGACCGCCGTAGCTCACCCACGAGAGCCCTCGGATCACCGACCCCGGCCCGCTGCTCGGCTATCCGATCCGCCAGCGCCGCCTCGTCACCCATCGCAGGTCCTCCCCCGTACGTAGGCGAGCCGCCGCCCTTTACTCCCGCACACGCTAGAACACCATGCCCACCCGCAACCACGCGGTTCCAGCCGTCCCCAGAGCCTCCACACCACGGGCCGACGGCGAACACAAAGAAGGCCCCGGTCGGTTACCGGAGCCTTTACTGAAGAGCGGGTGACGAGAATCGAACTCGCGCTCTGAGCTTGGGAATCAGCGGTCCTTAAGCTACTGCAGGGGCTCTGACCTGCGATTTCGGATGGGACAGGTCAATGGCTCCCGGTCTCTGGGAGTCATATCTGACCGCTGTTGTCCGCTCTGCCGGGCACGGATGGGGCACGAGAGCTCCTGGTGCGACGCGTGCTCCGGGCGGGCGGACTGGTCAGAGGGGGATGATGCGGACTTGGCTGCCGCAGAGCTTGGTCATGTCGTCGCTGTCGGAAGTCAGGAGGGCGACGGGTTTCGGCTGGCGGAGGGCGACCTCGGCGACTGTGGCGTCGATGGCGTACTTGTGTCCGTGCAGTCCGGCAGCTTTGAGGAGTTCCGCTGCTGCTTTCGCCGCCTGCTCGGTGACGGGCTCTACCTTGACGCGGGACAGGGCCCAGTTCAGGCGGGGCATGTTGGTGCGGGAGTGGCTGACTTCCACGATGGTGTTGGCCCCGATGACCAGGTCGGCTCCCATGTCGTGGAAGATCTGAAGCATCGCGAGCAGCTTGCGGTCCTGCGCGATCCAGGCGGAGAGCCCTTCCGAGTCCAGGACGACGGTTTCGATACGCTCACTCACGCGGCGTCCGCGCCCGTGGAGGAGCCGGCGGAGCCGAAGATCTTCGCGCGAGCCTCGGCGAGCTCCTCGTCGCTGAAGGCTCCGTGCTCTTCCTCGTGACGGCGGAGGTCGTCGCCCAGGAGCTGATGCCGAATCTGGCGGGCTACGGCTTCCGCCACGTACCCGGAGACGTTGTCCGTGAGCTTGCGAAGCTCCGCCACCTGGTCGCTGGGGAGCGTAACGGTGATGCGAGTCGTTGAGGACATGAGTCTAAGCATACTGGAGTATGCATGCGCTGCCTCGGCTCTCTGGTACTCAGCCTTGACGCCTGCGATCGTATGCTCCGGGTGAAAACATGGGGGCGATCACTCACCGGCTGTCCCTGGCGAGTGACGCTCCGGGCCGGTGCTGTTGGACGGCAAGCAAGAAGGCCCCAGTCATTGACCAGGGCCTCAGTCGTGGAGCGGGTGACGAGAATCGAACTCGCGCTCTGAGCTTGGGAATCAGCGGTTCTTACGCTGCTGGAGGGGCTCTGACCTGCGATTTCGGATTGGTCAGGTGGATGGCTCCCGGTCTCTGGGAACCGTATCTGACCGCTGTTGTCCGCTCTGCTGGGCACGGAAGGGGCACGAAGGTCGGCAGTGCAACGGACCCCACCAAGTCGTGTGTTCTGGGTGAGCCGACGGGGTGGAGGGGGATGATGCGGGTTCCTCGGAGCTTGGGCATGTCGTTGCTAGGCCAGTAGGCGGCCGGTCTCGGCTGGCCGAGCGCAGCCTCGGTGACCGTACAATCCGGCGCCTTCAGCAGTTCTGCCGAGATTTGCCGCGCCGTGGCCGTCTGCCCGGTGACCGGTCCCGTCTCGCGCTAAAGAGCCCAGCAGCCGTTGTCGGATCTGGCGGGCTGCCGCTTACGCTGTATAGCGGGAGACGTTGTCTGAGAGCTTGCGGAGCTTCGCCAATTGGGAGCTAGGAAACGTGACAGCGGTGCGAGTCGTTGAGGTAATAAGCCAGGCATTCTGAACTATTCGCCTGTTGGCCCCGTTTCAAGGTTTCCCATTTCCCATCTGTCGAGATGAGGTAATTTCCATCCGGAGGCTACTTCGATGTCATTATCCATGGATCTATCTGGAATTCCGCGCCTTGCGAGAAGTTCGCGCCACTCTTCTTCTGGTCCCATCATGGAGTAATTGACCCCCACGATGCTCCACCCGGGACGCAGGGGCGCTTCAATTCGACGCTTCTCCCATAGTTCTGCGACGTAGTCTGCAGCCTCGGTGGTGAGGATTTCGAGACCTGTCATGATCATCGAGTACGGGTCTAGCTCGAGGAGCTTTTCAAAATTCTCTTTGGGGGAGTAGTGGGTCGGGCAAAAAACGCCTGCTTCGCACTGAGGCTCATCATGATGGCGCCGGCGATCCTGTTCGCATCGGTCGCGAATCTCCCCAAAAACGGCCAGGTCAAAAATGTTTTCGAATGCTGCGATCTTTCGATGGTCTGGCTGGACTGTCCATTTCACGAGACAGAGATCTGGGTATTGCACAAACCTGACCGCTACGAGATCTCGCCGAAGCCATCGGCGCATACGATCTTCGAGCGCTGGGAGAGCGTCTATCTCGACCGCTTCCCGCGCTTCGTTAACCTTATACTGATCGCAAATTTGCTGAACGTGGCGAATGGCTTCACGGATTGAAATTTTGAAGAACTCCCGGCGCGGGTTTACGCGACTGGATCGTAGTAGCGAGTGAAGCTCCTTCTCTGCGGCTTTAGCATCGCTAACAACCTGGTCGTATATAACTTCATACTCTGCTGGCACGCCGGTTGCGTTTGAGATTTCTTTAGCACGTTCACTCGACTCCCTTGCGGTGCGGCCAATTTTCAGAACTCCAGGAATAAGGGAATTCGCAAGAACATAGATTACGCCGCGGCTGCTCTCGCTCAAGATGCCTCCTGCTGATGTGTGGTCCGCTGTCGGCGCCTACTCGGGCAGGCTACCCGGCACCTATGACACAGATTGGGGCACAGGATCGGTCTGGTAGAGCCCACAGTCTGACGCTGTACAAGCGTGGGTCGCGCGGTCCTGGCGATCTGTACGGCTGACCGCATGGGGGCCGAGACCACCGCCGCCAAGAGATATCGGCTCCTCAAGGCCATCCTGGAGACGGCCGTCGAGGACGAGTTGATCCGGCGCAACCCCTGCCGTATCCGGGGCGCCGGAGAGTAAACCGCGGCGGAACGCCCCGTCGCCACCGTCGACCAGGTCGACGTGCTCGGGCCCCGCTGGCGGCTGATGGTCTTCCTCGGTGCGTACGGGCCTCTCCGCCCGGAGGAACAGGTAGAGCTTCGACGCAAGGATGTCGACCTGGACGACCTCACCGTGCGCGTCAGGAAGGCCGCTCCGGAGCTGACCACCGGCAAGCGTGCGGAAAGCCCGACCAAGTCGAAAGCGGGAAGAGGCTCGTCGTTCTGCCGGCCTCTCCGCGAAACGACCTCCGGCGGCATCTCGACTGGTACGCGGAGAAGGGACCGGACGGACTGCTGTTCGTGGGGGAGAAGGGGAAGCCGTTCCGCCACTCCACCTTCGGGCGAAAGTGGAGCAAGGCGCGGGCCAAGGTCGGCCTGCCGGAGAACTTCCGCCTCTACGACCTCCTGCACACCGGGCACGCGCTTACAACTCGTTCCGGGGCCACCCCCATGGACACGACGGTCCGAGCGGGGCAGTCGACCGAGCGGGCCGCACTGATCTACCAGAACTCCGACACAGACCGGCATCGGGAGGTGGCCGCCGGCCTCGACCAGCTTGTACGGGCACGGCGCACGGCGGCGGAATCGCAGGCATCTGGCACGCGACACCTGGACAAGTCCAGACAACAATCAAGGCCCGGGTCGATGACCGGGGCCCTGAGTCATGGAGGGGGTGACGAGGATCGAACTCGGGTTCTGAGCTTGGGAACCACATGTAGTGAAGGAGCGCAAGCACTCCTATCAGGTGGAACGTTACCTGCAGCTCCCGCCTTCCCTTCGATGGGAACCGGGAGTGACCCCTGTCGTCCCTTGGTCCTGGTGCCACTTGGGTGCGCCAGTGGATGGCAGGGCTGGCTGTGCGTGTTGTGCACCGGAGAGTGTCTTCGCCCCTCGGGGACCGGGTATGCCTGCTTGCGCACAGACCCCAAAGGCTGAAGGACTCACAAAAGCGACACTTGGGCCCAGTGTCGCTGCACCGGGTGCGGCCGCTAGCACTGTGAAGTAGAGTGTGAAGTATGGGAGACGGACTGTTCGGTGACTTGCCCGCGATCGAGGTGCCGCTGACCCGGGCACCCTTGACACGTGTGCTGGCGCAGGTGCGGTTCCCTTCAGTGTCTGAGTTGGCGCTATCAGATGGGCAGCACCGCTTTAGTCGGCTACTGAAGGCCACGTACCCAGTTGCTCGACAGCAGTCCGGCATCAACTTGGTTATTACGCCTCAAGGTGTAATGCAGCAACCTGGTCGCGATATGATCTGGCAGCTACAGGATAAGAGGCGAGAGTGGCAGGTTTCATTCTCCGATGGGTTTGTGTCTCTGGAGACTTCCAAGTACGTCTCTCGGGATGACTTTTGCGCAAGGCTCCACTCTGTTCTTAATGCGCTAGTCGATGTGGCAGAGCCTGTCCTTTGTGATCGAATCGGAATTCGCTACATCAATCAGATCTCGGGTGAATCCCTCTTGAGGGTTAACGAATTCTTCAGGCCCGAAATGCTTGGCGGATGGGCGGTTTCGCAAAGAAGCGAATCAGCTAACCTAGTTCAATCCCTCAGTGAGTCACTTTTCGAACTTGGGGTGGACAGAATGCTGATTCGCTCAGGCTGGATTCCCGCGAGGGGAACTGTCGAGCCGAGTGTCCCTGCACTACCGTCTGACAGCTGGGTCCTTGATTTGGATTCATTTACTGACAATTCGGAAGATTTTTCACCTGCTGATGTGAGTGCACGGGTTAGAGAACTGGCTGACGGGGCTTACAGGGCCTTTAGTAATCTCGTGACTGATGATTTCCTGGAGCACTACGCGTAGGAGTTGCAATGACAGCTCTTTCAACTGCAAGTAGGAGCGAAGGAACAAGCGCACGCGTGGCTGGTGTTGCAGCAGCTAACATTCGAGTTATTTCCGTCGCTGCCCTCAGCTTCTGGGGATTTGCTGGCACGACGAGCGTGGTCAACGCGGCTCCCGCCCGGCACGATGAGATCGCCTACGTTAGTTTCCAGACAGGAAACGGCGAGGCGGTTAGAGCACAGGCAGTTACAGAAGACGCTGTCCCTGCAATAAAGGTCCGTCAACTACACGCGCGCTCAGGGCTCAGCTGGGAGCAAGTTTCACGCCTCTTCGGCGTAAGCCGTCGCGCTGTCCATCTCTGGTCGGCTGGCGGACGCATGACGGAATACCATGCACGGCTCTTGGAACGGCACGCTGCGGTTGTAGCTCAGCACGACTGCGGCGACCCCGAAGAGACGAAGCGTCACTTGCTGGCCGCCGGGGTTGAGGCAAGATCACCGTACGAGTTGATGGTGAATTATCAGCTACGTTTGCGATAGTGACGAAGGCGCAGCCCTGCGCAACATTCATCAGATCCGCGCCGAAGCTCTGCCGGGTTGGAATGCGACCTCGATAGAGATTGTGCTTCATTTCATTCTTGAGCCTCATGTGCTGCCTGAGGTTGATGACTGGTCGACCTTTGCGCCGGTTTCATCTGTGAGCCCGTCGCAAGCGGCGACGGATATTTCTAGTTCCTCTGGAAATTTGGCTGCACAGAAATGGGTCGAGTTGGCGCAAGCGTGGGTATCTCTATGTCGGCCCGCAGGTGTAATTAAATCGATTTCGGCACAAGTTAGTGGCACTAGCTCCTTCACTCTGGAGCAGATGAGAAATTCAGAGCAGCTCGACCTTGATTATCTGTCTATTTCGACAGTCGAATAGTTGCGATTCCTCAAGCTAGATCAGTGGAGCGGGTAGGTGGCTAAACCATGGAGCCGACCGCCTCAGCCACAGCGGGTCTTCCCCATCGTGGTGCTCGCTCCAACCGCGCGACCGGCGTAGCCGGGGAGCGCGCGGCGAGCGGAGCGAGCCGCCTTGATGAAGTAGGGAAAGTTCTATCGCGCTGGGAGCAGGTGCCCGGCGCAGCTTGTGTGCCGGACGTGGCCGCCGCCCGCGTCCAACCGGAGCGGTCGACGGCCAGGTCCGGAGGCCGTCAGGCTGTAGCAGCGGCCTCGCGCCCCCTGTGCGTCCGCCGGTGGGCGATCTCGTCGAAGGTAGCGCGGGCGCCCGTGGGGTCGATGTAGTGCATGGCCAGGAGCGCTGCGATGACGGAGCCGACCAAGTCGTTCTGGACCTCGGACCAGGTGTGGTCGTCGCCGCAGGTGGTGAGGCCCTTCAGGCCGTGGAGGGCGTGCATGGCCTCGCCGGCTTCCTCGGCGACCTTGCCGACCTGCAGGGCTTTGAGCTCCTCGTCGGGGAGGTGGGCGCCGGCTGCTCGGCAGACGGCGGAGAGCTTCTCGATGTTGTCCCACAGGATGTCCACGTCGGACCTCCGATCGATGGGTTCGGCTATTCCTGTGCGGGTCGTCCGAGCTGGCGTACGGTCCATCCGGCCATGCGCCAGGCATCGGCGTCGATGAGGTTGCGGAGGTCGACGAGGACCTGGTCCGCGACCAGTGGGGCGAGGGCCTTGGGGTCGGCCTCGCGGAAGTGGGGCCATTCGGTGGCCAGGACGATCAACTCCGCTGCCGCGAGTGAGCCTTCGAGGTCTTCGCAGTAGTCGAGTTCGGGGTGGCGGCGCAGTGCTGTGGGCACGGCGTGCGGGTCGTGGACGGTGACGGTCGCGCCGCGTTGGTGCATGAGCGCTGCGATGGCCAGGGCGGGGGATTCGCGGACATCGTCGGTGCCGGCCTTGAAGGAAGCGCCCCAGACGGTGATGCGTACGCCGTTGACGGGTCGGCCGAGCGTCTGCTCGATGAGCTTCAGTGCGGCGGTGGGGCGGGACTCGTTGACTTCCTCCGCCGCGCGCAGCATGGTCGCTGCTTCGGCGGCGCCCAGGGTGCGGGCGGAGGCGGTGAAGGCGCGGACGTCCTTCGGGAGGCAGCCGCCGCCGTAGCCGGGGCCGGCGTTGAGGCCGCCGCGGCCGATGCGGGGGTCCAGGCCGATGGCTTCGGTGAGCTGCTGGACGTCGGCTCCGGCGGCGGTGCACATGTCGGCGACGCCGTTGATGAAGGAGATCTTCATGCCGAGGTAGGCGTTGGCGGCGCCCTTGATGAGTTCGGCGGTGGCGGGGTCGGTCACGAACAGCGGGATGCCGTTCGCCAGGAGGGGTGCGTAGACCTCGCGTACCGCGTCCTCGGCGCGCGGCGAGGGCACGCCCACGACGATGCGGTCGGGGCGCAGGGTGTCGTCGATGGCGTGGCCTTCGCGGAGGAACTCGGGGTTCCAGACGACCTCCACGTCCTCACCTGCCGGGGAGAGCCGGGCGAGGAGAGCACCGAAGTCGCGGGTGGTGCCGACGGTGACGGTGGACTTGCCGATGACGACCGTGGGGCGGGTCAGGTGCGGGGCGAGGGCGCGGGCGGCGCCGAAGACCTGTCCGGTGTCGTAGCTCCGGCCGTCCGCGTCGATCGGCGTGCCCACGGCCAGGAAGTGAATGTCGGCGAACTCGGCTGCCTCGGCGAGGCTGGTGGTAAACCGCAGGCGTCCAGTGGCGGTGTGGGTGCTGAGGAGTTCGGGCAGGCCGTCCTCGTAGATGGGGCACTCGCCGGCGTTGAGGCGGTCGATCTTCGCCTGGTCCAGGTCCACGCCGATGACCTCGTGGCCGATCTCGGCCATGGCAGCGGCGTGGGGGATGCCCAGGTGACCACAGCCGATGACGGATACGCGCATGGGTCGACGCTCCTTTCCTTGTCCCTCGCCCGCCCAGGGGAGTCCGGGCCGGCCGGGTGCGTCACGCTAGCGCCAACACCCGGCGCGGCCCTCTTCGTGCAGGTGGGTCAACCAGCGTGCTGTCTGAGCAGGTTGACGAGGGCGGGCAGGGCCTCGGCGGCGGTCGCCCGGCACACCAGGTCGCCGTCCTGGGGGCCTTCCAGCGGGTACGGCATGAACTGGCCGTCGCGCCAGAAGCCCTCCGGGTCCAGGTAGACGACCTGCATGCCGCGAGCGCGGGCGCGTGCCTGGACCTTGCGTCGGTCGGCGTGCAGGCCGACGACGAGGAGGGCCTTGGCGCCGTCCACCCACTCGACGTCGGGTACGGCCTGGTCGTAGCGGCGCATGAAGCACTCGTCGAGCCCGGCGCGCGCCGCGAGCAGGTCGAAGTTGTTGGTGATGACCGGGCCGACGAGGTGCCCGGCGTCCATCAGCTCCTTCAGCGCCCACATGGCCGGAGTCGGTTCGGCCAGGAAGCAGGCGCGGAACATCACCACGAATTCCGCAGTCTTCTCCTCCGGCTCCGTCAGCACCTCGTGGAGGAGCGTGTCCGCGGTCGGGGAGAGAGTGAAGCGGTGCTCCCTCGGCTCGTGACCCTGGCGGTCGGTCACCCGGTAGATCTCATGGAGCCGGTGCAGGGGAGGGATACCCGCCTCTACCGACGTACCGCAGCCAATCTCCACCTGGAAGGGCAGGAGGTCCGAGAGGACAGACAGGTCCGGGACGCGGGTCGGCGTACCGGGGCGGTCCTTGCACCTGATCCCGGTGGAGAGGACGTTCCACGGCAGCTGCCGGACAGCGGGCGGTGGTGCGTAGGACACCGAGGCGATCTGCACGTCCAGGCTCCGGTAGCCGACGGGGAGGGTACGGCCCGCCGCCGCGTCCTGGGGGTGGGCGTCGTGCTCGGTGATCCGGCACTTCAGATCCCGGCGTGTCCATAAGAATCCGCCAGGAGCCTCCTTCCAGCCGCCGGTGGCGAGCGAGTCCCACAGGGCGTCGTGGTGCGCGTCGATCTCGTCCGCTGGAGCGGTAGCGGAGTGGTAGAGGTACAGGTCGGTCAGGCCGATGGCCGGCGCGGCGGTGGTGGGGACCAGGCCGTACCGGTAGCGGTAGTGGATGATCCGCCGCCGGGCGTCGTCGGCGGCCGTCCAGCCGCTCTGTTCGGCCGTGGCCTTCTCCTGCGTACGACGCCAGATGCCTTCCTCGATGTAGCGGGGGCGGTCGGCGTCGCCGAAGTAGGTCTTCCAGACCTGCTGTTGGTTGGGGGTGAGCTGGTCGATGACGATGTACGGGATGTCCACGATCTCTCCCTGGAGAATCACGCCTGGATGTTCCGGGTGCATGGCAGGCTCCGTTTGCCGGGAACGTGGGGTGAACGTCCCGGACAGCGGAGCGGAGTCAGTGGTCGGAGGGCGAGCTCGCGTCCGCCGAGACGGCGGCGGGCTGATGACCGAGGCCGTTGAGGAGCGGGGCGGCCTGCTCACGCAGTGTCCAGGCCGGTCCCACCAGGCCGGCGACGGCCAGAAGCGTGAGCGCGATGCCTCCGCCTTCGGAGCGTACGGAGCGCGGCGCGGCCTTTCGGGCGTGGCGTCGCCGAGGCTCGGTCACGGGGTGCCGCCGATGGCGCGTTCGTGTGCGTCGACGAGGCGGCTGGTCTGCTGGTGCAGCCACTCCAGCTCGACAAAGGTGAGGATGAGCGCGCCATCGAGGGTCGAGCCGTCATCCAAGTGGAACTCGATGGGAACCGATCCCTGCCGGGCCCGCGCGTCGTAGACCGCGTCCCGTCCGGCCGAGAGCGTGGCGTGGGTGGCCCTCACCGGCACGGGACGGAGCGTCGTTCCGTCGGCGGGCGCGGACCAGGGGGCCCCGCCCCCAGGCGGACGCAGGTGGTACGTCGTCGCAGAGCCCTCACCAGGGAGAGCGACTACGACACCCACACGGCCATCGCGAGCGCTGTCCGTGGCGAGGTCGCCGAGCAGTGGGCGGAAAGGTGCCGCCGTACCTAACTCGGTCCCCTGCGAAGGAAGATGAGAGGAACGTCGTCGCGTCATGCCCCGAAGTTAGGGACAGGACGAGCCTCGAATATGAGCCGGAGGAATACGACCCCTATCCGTCCAGGTGAAAGCGGTCGGACATGTGCCGCAGCTTCTCCCTCGTGGCTGCTCGTTCCGCGTAGACGATGCTGCGAAGCGTTGAACGGGCGATGGGATGGTTCCGCACGAGCTGCGGCGCGATCCGCTCAGCCGTCTCCAGCTCGGTGAGGGCCTTTGCCCGGTTCCCGTCCCACAGCCAGGCCCGCGCCACGTCCATGTGGTGGTGCCCCTGACGGGAGTTGGGCAGTGCTCCGATCAAGCTCGGGCTGGTGCGGCGGTTTATCTCCAGAGCTTTGCCCTGCTTGCCCATTTCCAGGGCCACGCTGATCGCGTGGATCTGCACGTTCCCGGCGGAGAACGTCAGCGAATGCCGGTCGTACACCGGTGCTCCGACGTACGCGTCCATGCGTTCCGCCGCGTCTTTCGCGTGTCCGATCCGGTCCTCCGCTTCCGCTGGACGGTTGGCCCGAGCGGCGGAGATGGCCGCTCGAAGCTGCAGCGTGCCCCAAGCCCGTACGGCCAGCGGATCACCGTGCTCGTACGGCTGTTGCACCGAGGCGATCGCCTTGTCCGAGAGGGTCAGAGCGTCGGCCCAGTCAGCCGTCGCCCACATGTCCCAGACGCGCATCCAGTCGGCGACGGCAGGCAGCACCGGATCTCCCGACAACCTGGCTGACCACGCGGCCCGTTCGCACGCCATGGCCACCAGCTCGGGGTGTCCGAGGGCGTGCGCGGCGGTGTGCGCGAACTTGCAGCACACGGCGTAAATGGCATACGCCTCTTCCCGCTCGTGCCCGTCCGAGTCCTCCGCCAGAGCACGCGCTTCCCGGAACAGGTCCGGGAGAACTCGGAGGATCGCGACGTTGGAGGCGGTGTCCCGCAGGCGGTGCAGCCGGGTCACCTCACGCCATAGCTGTGACGCCGGTCGGGGAACCCCGTCGAAGACGGGAACGAGGTCGTAGCGACGTAGCTCGCGCAGGATCGACGAGGCGGCGATCTGCCACTGGCTGTCGTCGGGGGAGCTGCTGTACGGGCGTCCGATCAGGTCGTTCGGATGGACGTGCAGCTCTGCGGCCACCTGGTTGAGCAGGCCGACCCGGTCCAGCTCGATCAGGCCACGCTCCATCTTTGACACCCAGCCCTGCGACTTCCCCAGGGCTGTTGCCAGGTCGGCCTGCGGCATGCCCAGTCGCAGCCTCGCTCTGCGAGCGCGCTTGCCGATCTCCTCGGCTTCTTCCAGCATCAGGACACCTCCCAGCCGCCGGACGATCCGGCGCGACCGCCGGTCTGTCCGTACAGAGTTCGTCTCCTGCACGGTACCCATGACGCGGCTTCAGCGTGAGACGAGCTGCAAGGACCGTCGGGGCCGCGGCCCATGTACCGCTGTCCCGTCCTGAACGGCGAGTCCGAGACCGGAGGCACTTCTATCCGCCATCAGTGCCCAGACGGCCATCAGGCATTGATCCCGAAGCCGCCGGTGCCGAACGACAGCGGATCATGGGGATGAGGAACATTCCACGTCGCGCACCGCCGGAGGCAGCCAGTGATCACCGTGACCGTCCTCCACCCTGGAACCATGGGCGCGGCGATCACCGCCGAGCTCGTGGCCGGCGGCCATGAGGCGCTGTCGGTGACCAAGGGCCGCAGTGAGAACACCTGGGTCCGCGGGAGAGAGGCCGGTGCGACGGCGTACGACTCGCTCGCGGAGGCGCTGTCCCGAAGCGCGATCGTCCTCTCGGTCTGCCCACCACAGGCGGCGGAGGACGTCGCGGCGGCGGTGGCCGCGCACGGCTTCGCGGGGGTGTATGCCGATGTCAACGCCATCAGCCCGCAACGCGTACGGCGCATCGCCGAGGAGATCCGCCCTGGCTCCGCAGTTGTCGACGGTGCCGTTTTCGGTCAGCCGCCAGGCGCGGGGCGTGCCACACGGCTCTATCTCGCAGGGGCCGACTCTGCCGTCGATCTGGTGGCGTCGCTGTTCACGGACTCTGCGCTGCACGTGTGCCGCGTCGGGGACACACTCGGTTCCGCTTCCGCTTTGAAGATGGCCTTCTCCAGCTACCAGAAGGCCGCCCGCACCCTCGCCGGCGTCGCTCACGCGCTCGCCGACGCCCATGGAGTCGGCGACCACCTCACGGCCGAAGCCGAGGTCATGATCACCGCGATCCTCTCCGATCCGGAGTATCTGCCGAGTGTTGCAGCCCGAGCCTGGCGCTGGGCGCCCGAGATGGAAGAGGTCGCCGATACTCTCCGCGCGGCTGGCCTGCCCACGGACATGGCCGAAGCCACGGCTCGGGTGCTCGCCTACTGGGAGCAGGACAAGGGCCAGTTCGACCTGCCGGTCGTGCACACCCTCTCTCAGCTCCGGTCAGAGAAGAGCCGTTGATTCGGTCACGCTGAGGGGTAGCCGCTGGACGATCACCTCCGCCGAGGGCGAGACGCGGAAATGGTGGGTGGGGCCGTCGCCGCAGGTTCGGGCGAGGGCACGTGGCGTAGTCCGGTGCTGCGAGCCTGCGCCGCCAGAGCTCGTCGACTGGCAGCCGGCCTCTGCGAGAGCCGATGTACGCGCCAGGTGAGGGTGCGTGCCGGGGAGCGTGCGTCGTCGAGGGCTCGTTCGTCTGCTGCCTGCTGCAGCAGGCGTTTGGGGTCGTGGCCCGCGGCCTCTGCTTCGGCCAATGCGGTGGTGAGCGCCTGCGAGGCAGAGTCGGCGAGGATCTGGTCGGCGTGCGCTGGGGCGGCCTGGCGGATGAGCCGGACGTATTGGTCCGCAAGATTCTGGGGCGGTCGGCGTTGGCCGAGGACCAGTAGGGGCGTGGCTGCCGTGTGGTCGTAGGCAGCCTGGAGGTGGAGCAGGCTCTTGTGGGCTGCGGCCACCTGTTGCTCGTGCTCTCGTCGGTCGTGCCAGCGTGCGGCGGCGATGACGGCGAGGAGCGCAGCGTCGAGGAACATCGCCAAGGCGGCTCCGTCTTTCGGCGCCGGCTCGCGAAGCATCGCCTTGACCGCGCCGCGTAGAGCACGAGCGTGGTGGTGCTCGGCGCGGACGCGCGAACGGGTCGCCCGCTCGAAAGCTGAGGCTGCTGAGCGGAGTTCGGTACGAATGTCCGGCGGTGCGGTGAGAGCTACGGCGTCGAGCGCTTCGCCGAAGGCGGCCAGGTGGGCCTGGGCGGCTTCGGCGTCCGGCTGGTCGAGGTGGTGGGGGATGCGCTCGGTGGCTGCGGTGGCTTGATGCCACGGGTGCGGCCTGAGCCGCTCCTCGGCGGCGGACGCTGGAACCTCTGCTGTGGCGAGACGGCTCTGGATCTTCGGGAGGGAGAGGTCCGGCGCCAGCGTGGAGCCGGAGAACCACACCGGTTCTGCTTTGGCGTTCCGGTCGTTCTCCAGAGCGACCTTGTAGCCGCGTGGTTCTCCCGAGGGAAAGTGCAGGACCTCGACGAGAACCCCCTTGGAGTGGGTGAGTAGACCGAGGAACTCCTCGGTATCTGTGGCGGCCGCCGCCGCTGTGCGGACCACGGTGCGCAGGCGTTCGCGGGCAGCCTTGGCCTGGCCGTTCCGCAGGGCCTTCTCCTGTTCGGCGCGATGGGGCCGTTTGGCGGCGGTGCGGTCACCGCGGATGACCCGTTGCAACCCGTATTCCTTCTCGATGGCTGCGAGTTCGCGGTCAGCGGTGAGGTAGTCGTTCCAGTGACGTGCTGAGCGGAGGTCACCTCGCACCTTTGTGGCGGCGATGTGGATGTGATCGGGGGCGTGGCGTACGGCGATCCAGCGGCAGCCGTCCGGGTCGTCCGCTGGCGCGATGCCGGTGGCCGCGACGACGCGACGGGCGATGTCCGCCCACTCGCCGTCGTCGAGGAGGCGGTCGCCGGGTGCCGCACGTAGGGAGCAGTGCCACACGTGCTGCTTCGGGGCGCGGCCCAGTCGATCAGCTTGCTTGACGTGCAGGTCGAGGTCGTCGACGAGCTGCTTCCTGGCCGCCGTGATGTCGTCGGCGCGGCCGGGGTCGGGGGCATAGCCGTCCCAGGAGGCGACGAGGTGGGGATCGGTGTGCTCGTTGGCGCGGCCTGGTCCGTAGAGGTAGCGGATGAGGCCGGCCGTGCTCTTGCCGCTGCTGATCTTGGCGATCATCGGTGGCTCTTTGTGGCGAAGGCTTGGTTGGCGGCCTCCGCAATGTGGCGGACGGCGGTGCCGACCGCGGCGAGGGTGCGTTCGGCCTGGGCCAGGGTGGCGGTGTCGCCGGAGTGAGGGAGGTCGCCGGAGTTGAGCTTCCTGGCGATCTGGTTGATGTTGTGGCCGATCTTGGCGACCTCGCCACGAAGCGTGGTGAGTTCATCGATGTAGTCGTCGAGCGGGGTGCGCTGACCGGGCAAGGAGAGGTCCCCGTCGAGGTGGGCCATGACCACGGCACCGACGTAGTGGGCGGCGGCGATGTTCAGCGAGCGGGCCTTGGCGACGATGTCCGCCTTCTCTTCGGTGCTGTAGCGGACATCGACGCGCGCGGTGCGCTGGGTCTCGTTGCGGTCGCGGCGGCGGGCGACGCGGTGGAGCGCGGCGGCTTCGGAGGCACGCGGTTGCGGCCCGGCAGCGCTGGAGGTGTCGATGGGCTGATCCTGTTCGGGCGCCCCCTGGGGCCCGAGACCCTCCGCCACCCCCGGGGCGGAGGAACCTGCGTTGGACCGGCCCTTGGACGGTCCAACGCCATACCTTGCTCCGCCTGGGGCTGGAGTGGAGGTCAGGTGCCGAGAGGAGTGGGGGAGGGGGTGTGTGGACTGTTCGTGCATGAGGGGCTCTCTGACCGTACGAAGGGGAAGCCGTGCTCGCCCCGGCGATTCCGAGGCGAGCAGTTGGCGGGAGGGCGCGGGCCTACGCCGTGGTTCGGGCTTGGTCGAGCTCGGCCTGGAGGAGGTTCTTGACCTCGTCCAGGCGGGACCGCCCGATGCCGAGTCCCTTGGCGTGGACGGCCGCCTCGATGTGGCGGCGAGAGATTTGGCCGCCACGTCCCGTGGGGGCCGTACGTCCGATCTCCACTGCCTGCTCGAAGGTGGCGCTCGGTCGGCCGCGACGTTTGCCACGTGGCTGGGTGGGCTGAGACACGGATACCGCAGGGGCCTTGGCCACATCGGCGTCGGGCACCGGGGCCGGTGTGGGGGTCACCCCGTCTTCGGGAGAGGTGGCTCCGTCTTTGTGCGCCTCGGGGCGGGGCATCGTTCGCGTAGGGCGCCGTTGGACTAGGAGGTAGAGGTGGACGGCTCCGGCCAGGGCGAGCGGGGCGATGGCGGAGATGGCCCCGACGGTGAGGTCGTCGAGAGCGAGTGCGCTGCGCCGGTTCTGCTGGTTGAGGCGGATGGCGTGCAGGACGTTGGCCCAGATGCTGGTGGCGGTGGCGATGCCGACCAGTGCCGAGACGTAGAGACGGGCGGACAAGGGGGCGGTCCGTAGGACGAGCAGCGCGCCGATCCCGATGGCGATGAACCCGTCGATGACGAGCGGGAAGGCGTAGGTGAGCGCGGGATGGACGTGGCTGGCGGCGGCCATCTGGCGCAGGGCGTCGTAGGAAAGCGCGAAGGCGGCCACGGCCAGCAGTGCGACACCGGTGCGGATGGCCGGTGCCAAGGGCGGCAGCGCGGTCGACGGTCCTGCGGCGAGAGTGGGTGAAGGCAAGGGGGAGTGCTCCAAGAGGTGCGAGGTTCGGCCCAGGGGCGCGAGGACCCGTCACGACATGTCGCATGCCTGGTCAGGGCAGATGCGGGTCTGGCGGTGACGTCGAGACGACTCGTCACCGGATCTCGACCTGTCACCGCTTTGACCTGCGCGGAGACGAGTCGTGACGGGTCGTGCAGGGTCAGGCCCCGGTCGCGGCTTCGGGTGCGGGCTCGGGGCAGTAGCGGGCCCAGGCGTCGGCGAAGTGCCGACGGGTGTAGCCCCGAGCCTGGACGTTGCCGTGGAAGCGCTTGGGGGCAGAGCTGATGCCGTACTCGTTGAGCAGGATCTGCAGGCCCCGTGGAGTGAGGCCGTTGGCGGTGTACTCCGGCCAGGGGGTCTCGGCGTCCTGGTTGAGGATGTCCAGGAGCCGACTGGTGCGCAGCGCTGGTGGGTTGCCCTCGGAGGCGAAGGCGCGGCGGACGTCGGCCAGGAGGCGGATGCCCAGGCTGCTCCGGTCCTGGTCCTGTTCGGCCTCGTGCTTTGCCATGACCCGGCAAGCATTGCGGGCGAGGGAAGGCCACGTGCCGCCGGCGAGGTCGGCGACTGCGACCAGTGGCTGCCAGGTGTCGGCCGCCCGGTCTTCGACCGGCATGGAGGGTGTCAGTTCCATCGCGCTGGCGTGGAGTGGGCCCAGCCATGCGGCGAGTCGCTCGCGCAGGGCGTGGAGGGGCGGGGTATCGCGGAAGGTACGGAATTCGGCGACCTTCTCGCCCGGCATGCGGCGCCGCATACGGATCACGACCGAGCGGTCCATGATCGTGTCAGGCAGGTCTCCGATCCCGGCGAGGGCTGCCATGGCGAAAGTGGGGAACTTCGACACCTCGTGGTTGGGTCCTGAGACCCGCAGGGTCGGGCGGTTGCGCTGGTGACCGGCGTTGAGCAGGCCGCGCATCTCCTCGTTCTTCTCCGCGACCTTCGCGGACCCGAAAAGGGTGTCGGCCTCGTCGACCAGCAGGGTGGGCGGGGTATCGGTGATCGACCGGAACACCGCGGCGGCCGAGGCGTTGACCGTGATGAGCGGATCGTGGACGCTCTCGGTGATCACGTCCAGGAGCCGTGACTTACCGCACCGCTTCGCAGGCCCCACCACCGCCAAACGCGGCGCGTGCTGCCATGCCGTCTGCAGGTGCGTCGCCGCCACCCACAACGTCACCGCCACTGATGCCTCCTCGCTCGGCATCACCACGTACCGCAGGATCTGCTCCCGCAGCGCCGTGAGGACTTCTTCGCCTTCGGAGGCGGAGGCGAGGTGGTGCTGTTCGGAGGAGGGCCCGTCCTCGTCGGGACGAGGGCGGCCGGGTACGGCCACGGGCGGCCAGGCGGTTGCGCCGACGGGAAGAGATGGCGTCCTGGGGGCGGGGTCGTCCATACTGGACATGTAGCTCCTCTACTTGCAGGCCAATGGGACGGCAATCCCGGCTTGCAGGTCAGTCGTTCAGGGATGGGCGGCATGAGGTTTGCGCGCTGAGCCCCTCGGTGTTGGGTCACCGGGGGGCTTTTTGTGCTTCTGGGCAGGTCGAAGCGCGCGCCGGCGGACCGATGCGGTCTGCTGGGGAGTTTCAACTGTACCACCATCTCTGCGGATCGCATAGCGCTTTGCGATTAGCAGAAGCGATGCTAGCGTTATGGCATGCGCCGAAGTGGCGGTGAACGCGGAGAGTGAGAGGAGGCGGCGATGTCGGATGACGAAGAGGGCTCCGAGGGGGTGCTCCTCAGCGGCGAAGAGAACGCCACCGTGCGGATCAAGCTGGAACGAGAGAAGCGCGGCTGGAGCACCACGACGCTCTCCGACCACATGAATGAGGCCGGGTTCGACATGAACCCGTCCGCGGTGTGGCGTATCGAGAACCGCAAGCGACGCATCAACCTCGACGAGGCCATCGGCTTCGCCGAGATCTTCGGCGTCCCGCTCAGCAACTTCGTCGGGCCGCCCAGCCTGGCGACCATGGGCCGCGCCATGGAGCTGATCGACAACGTCGTCGCCACCTATCGGGCCTCCAACCGCGCCAACCACGAGGCACGGAGAGCCCGCGACCAGCTCGATGCCTACCTCGCCGACCACCCGGACATCCGTGAGGAAGCCGACGTGATGGTCTCCAACGCCATCGCGACCGAGCTGATCAAGGTCAACAAGGAGTACGGTCCCGCTTCCGACGCGTAGCGAACCGATCCAGCCGCCGCAGTGGGAACGCAAACCCCCGCTGCGGACGCATCACCCGTCCCATCCCTGAACGACACCAGGCCAGCCCAGGGTTGCCGCCCTGCCCGCCGGCCAGAACCGGAGCACCAACTTTGCGCCCTTCGGCGATACCGCACGTCCCTGCTCAGCGCACCCTCCAGCCGGAGGAGGTGACCACCACCGACCCCCTCCTCACCGTGGAGCAGGCTGCCCACCGCCTCGGCACCGGCGTGCGCTTCATCCGGCGACTCGTCCAAGAGCGCCGTATCCGCTACGTCAAGCTCGGCAAGCCCGTGCGGATACCCGAGAGCGCCATCGCCGCATACATCGAGGAGCGCACCGTGCCGACTCTCCGCGATGAGCGTTCCCGCTACGGGAAGGCCGCCTGATGGCCACCCGCAAGCCGCAGAGGCGGCGTGAATTCGGCACGGTCCGCCAACTGCCTTCGGGGCGCTGGCAGGCACGCTACTGGGCCCCGGACGGCAGCCGCCGTACGGCCCCGGAGACTTTCTCGACGCGCACGGACGCCCAGACCTGGCTCACGCTCACCCAGGCCGACATCGAGCGCAAGCACTGGGTTGACCCGGACGCCGGGGCGGTCAATTTCGCTGCCTACGCGGTCCAGTGGGTCGAGGAGCGCGGCCTCTCGGCCACCACGGAGGAGCTGTATCGCAGGCTCCTGCGGTTGCACCTGCTGCCCACGTTCGCCTCGGTGAACCTGGACGACATCACACCGCCCGGTGTGCGCACCTGGCGGGCCGAACGGCTGGAGGCAACCGGTGCGACGACCGTCGCCAAGTCGTACCGCCTCCTCAAGGCCATCATGGAGACGGCCGCCGACGACGAGCTGATCCGCCGCAACCCCTGCCGGATCAGGGGCGCCGGCAGCGAAAGGGCGAAGGAACGCCCCACCGCCACCGTCGAACAGGTCGACGCGCTCGCGGATGCCATGGGCCCCAGGTGGCGGCTGATGGTCTACTTCGGCGCCTACGGGCCGATGCGGCCGGAGGAGCAGGCGGCACTGCGGCGGCCCGACGTCACGCTCGAACCGCTCGCGGCCAGGATCAGCGACGCCGCGCCGGAGCTGACCACAGGCCGCCGGGTCGAGGGCGACACGAAGTCGACCGCCGGACGCCGAACCGTCTTCCTCCCGGCCTTCTTGCACATCGAGGTGAAACGCCACCTGGACTGGTACGCGGAGAAGGAGCCCAACGGCCTCCTGTTCGTCGGCGAGCGGGGCGCGCCATTCCGGCGGTCCACCTTCGGCCGCAAGTGGCGCAGGGCCCGCGCCAAGGTGGGCCTGCCGGAGGACTTCCGCTTCTACGACCTCCGCCACACCGGCCACACCTTGTCCACCCAGTCGGGGGCCACGCTCAAGGACACGATGGTCCGCGCCGGCCAGTCCTCGGAGAAGGCGGCGCTGATCTACCAGCACTCCGATGGGGAACGGCAGCGGGAGGTGGCGGAGGGGCTGGATAAGCGGGTGCGCTCCCAACGCCTGCAAGCCGCTGAGTACAAGGGGTGACGAGCGACAGAGCACCGAGAAGATCCCGACTGCCTGAAGTGCGGCGGCTGGCTGCTCACCTGTCATGATCTTGTGTTGTGTCAGGTGCAGATGGGGGGGGCGGGCCACCGTAGTGGCCCGCCCCCCATCTCAGTTTGACGGCTTGATGGCGCGCCCTATTGGGAGAACAGTGAGAACACTCCGAGGGCCAGCATCATTGTGGCGACAAAGGCGCCGCCTCCGGCAGTCAACGTGACTAGGAAGCTTTCCTTGGCGGCGTAGAAAACGAATGCTGTCGCAAGAGCGACCACGAGGGACAGCAGCATGGCGATGACGACAAGCATCAGCCGGGTCCGGAAGTCCGGTGTCATGCAGGTCTCCACCCAATCCAACTCGCGGTGGTCGATCCCGGGGTAGATCAGCCTCAGTGGCAGGTCAGCCTCAGCTCGACCACCTGATGACAGTGGCCATTAGCTGAGGACCTGCCGACGTTTCAGATCCGCGCGGAGCCGACCCGCAACAACCGGCTGCCTCCAAGATGTCGAGCGTGGATCTCTGCGGTGCTGAGGGTTTCCGGCGTTTCCGTTCTCCTGGCACGTCGACCCAGGGATCGAAGACCTGGGACAGGGATTCCCGCCCCTGCCGCTGACCTTGTGCTCGGCTTGCTTGAGCTCCCCCATCGTGGCACGTCGGAAGTGGCCCGTGCGGTCTATCCGGCGAGATTGCGGTGAGCTGGAGTCTTGTGGCGAAAGCGGTCTGGCGGTCACGCCACAGCGTCGATCTGGTCCAGGCGTGCCGAACACGGCAGGCTTCAGGCGCGCCCGTTATCCATTGCGGCGAGGCGTCTGGGATGGCGGTGGTTCCGGGGCGGGGTTTGTCCGGCTACTCCGGGCCACGTGGTTGGTACCACGGGCCGGCCACGCATACGGGTCTACCTGCCCACAAGCCTAGGCAGTTTCCTGCGGAGCATGGTGTGAACAGTGGAAGAATCGCGCTGCCCGTCTCAAGCTCGCTTCAGGTCGCGGCGGTGCCTGGTCATATCTCGTTCATGCCGCCATTGAGGTACCAGTCGCACTCGGCTAGGGCGTAGAGCCAAGCCGTTTCCCAGTCGTTCGGGTCGACGGCTGCAATGCTTTCGGCGTCGTCTACGAGTACGAGTCGCAGCGCCTCAGGGCCCGAGCGTTCGTAAGTACGGGCGTCCTTTCTGCGCCGGGCCGCCAGATGGCGGGACGCCTCGAACATGAACATGGTACCGAGCTTGTTGCTTGTGAAGTGGTGAGCCAGCCGCTGGGCCTTGAGCTTCGGCCAGTCCTTCGGAGGGCACACGGAGAACTCTGCGACAGCGCCTTCGTTGACAGGGCGGATATCGGCGAACAGCCACCGGTCGCTTCCCAGGTCATCGAAGTAAGGGTGGAACGGCTCCCTGGCAGGGTCGGTGGAGAAGGATCTGCCCTTGCCTTGGTTGCAGGGCCCACAGGCAGGTACGAGATTCAGGGGCGTGAGTGCCAAGAGGGGGAAGATAGTTTTCGGGGCGTGATGGTCGATCGTTTCCGGCTTGGCAACCCCACATATGGTGCAGCCGTAGATTGCTGCCGCTTTGAGCGCGTCGTAGAGCTTGCGGCCTCCCCCACCGACGAGCGCTCTGTCGTAGGTGGCTATGAGGCGGTCCTTCTCTTCGTCATTGCACTGACCGCCGAACTCGGAGAGTAGTAGCTCAAACAGGTTGCCCGATTCACCCTGAGCCCGGTATCGCCTCTCCTGTCCTTTGAGCTCAGGAAGCCGAGTTTGCATGGCCTCATCCCAGCCTTGTTTCGTCAGCCAGGGAGTACAGGCCCTCACGATTTCCTCCACGGTGATCGTCGGCTTCTCCGGCCACCGCATTAGCGTTCCTCTCGTGCACGCGAGAACGTCATCGCACGGAGAAGAGCTCGGGCCTCAGCGCCCAAGCCTGTAAACCGACTCGTGATCTCCTCATAGGTTCCGCCGCGCGCGACCTCCGCGGCAATCGCCGCGTGAAAGCCCGTCGAGGAAACCTCCAGGCCAAACACGTCGTACGTCAACTCGCCAACACTCTCGCCGTAGGTCTCAAGGTCGGGACGACGGGCGGTGAGTTCGTCCCCGTGGCGGTCCATGGCCCACACACAGGACGCCGGGACCTCTTGCAGCACGACGGGGGAATGGGTAGCGACCACCGCCATGCCATTGCGATCGGCGAGCAGCCTCGACAGCGCGTTCGTCAGCGCTGCGAGCAGGGGAGGGTGTAGGTGTGTCTCTGGTTCGTCGATCAGAACGAGGGTGCGCTCGCCAACCACTTCGATCAGCCGGGTCACCATCAACAGCACCGCCGCGTGACCAGAGCTCAGACTCTCGAAGACCTTGCCCATCTCCGTTGCGAGGGTCTCCGGACGACCCTCCCTGATCATGGCTTCGATCACCTCCATGTCCTCGTCGAGAAACCCGCTCGCCCCGTAGTTGAGGATCTCGATGGCCTGACGCCAGCGGATACCTCGTGCCCCGACCCGCGCAATGGCGAAGCTGTGGACGAACTCCTCCTTGAGCTCCTCGTCGGACTTGAGCCGGTTTTCCACCGGGTGTCGGAGACGGATGAAGTGGAACGGCATCTCCGCCTCGGCTGGGACGATGAAGGCGCGACGGTCGAAGGGGCTGAAACTGATGACCACGCAGCTGGCAAAGCGGCCAGCTTCGTCCCCGGGACCAGAGCCGGCCTCGATGTCGAGTTCTACGCTTGCAACGGCCGAAGCTATGCCGTGGAGCAGACTCGACTTCCCGACTCCGTTGCGGCCGATCAGCGCGTGCAGGTTGCTCGGTGGCAGCGTTCCCGGCGTCGACTCGAATGTGAACTCGTGGGCAGGAAGCAGCCCCTTTTGTTCGGGCGTGTACGACCAGCTGAAAGGGACAATTCGGGCGCGGATCCCCAGGGCGACGCGCCGGGTGCGATCCAGATCCGTGAGTGTTCGCCCGCGCAGGAGGGATGTAGAGAACACTGGCAGGTCAGCTGTCGCCTGGTCCGGTACTTCGGCGTAGGCCGCGTCATTCAGCGCGTACAGGATCTCGTGAGCCAAGGTTCGGCCGAGGCGGAGCCGCAGCGTTTCGTAGTAGTCATCCTCCATCCCCAGGCTGAAGTAGCCGCCCTCCAGGGACTCGAAACGAGCCGGCAGTCGGTCTGATGTGCGAAACCACCCGGTTGCCGTCATCTCGGCGTGCCCGATGCGCAGGAAACCGATCTGGACCACGAGGCTGTCCAGCATGCGTACTGAGAGGTTGAAGGTGGTGACGAACCCGTGGTCGTCCCAGCTGTCCTTCGTCAAGTAGGCGCCGTGCGCCTGTGGAATCACTTCACGCCACTCCAGGACCCGGAACTCCAACCCAACCCCTCGTGTAGTGCGACGGCTCTTTCTGGCCGACCTGTAGGCCGCAAGCATGCCAAGGGAGGCGCGAGCGCGCGCCGTGTTCACGAGAGACGATGTCGCAAGACTCCGCGCACTGACTTGCTTTGAACTTGCCCGACGGAATCGCGTTGGCCGCTAGGCCCTTCGGGTGCGTACTGGCGCGACTTGGGGCACGCGGAGGGCACGACACCCGGCAAGAGGTCTAGACAACAAAGAAGCCCCGGGCCGTTGGCCTGGGGCTTTCATGTGGAGCGGGTGACGAGAATCGAACTCGCGCTCTGAGCTTGGGAAGCTCATGTTCTACCATTAAACTACACCCGCGAAGCGCGCTGACGATCCGCGCTGCATCGTCACACACTGTACCCCATGCCAGGCCCCGGGCGGATGAGCCGCAGGGCCTGTTCGTCGTGTGGTTCATGCCGGGCGCGGGGTGGACGCGGTTGTGGTGGAGGGGAGTTGAGGGCGTAGCGTGAGAAGGCGGAGTGCCGCTTGTGGTGGCGTCCTGTTCATCCCCTAATGTGGCTTTCTCGTCCATGTGTGGTTGGGGAAGGGACTTGATGGAGTCGATGGAGCGCACCGTCGTCCGCTGTGCCGAAGGGCACGTTTTCGCTACCTCGTCGTTCCCGATGCAGCAGCTCGGGGCCGACCGGATCGGGCCGGGGCGGTTGATCCGGTGTCCCCGGTGCGCCCGGTTGCGGCAGGCCGTTCCTGTGGGGTTCGAGAAGCGGTAGGGGTAGCGGCGGAAGGCACGGGCGCCGGTCCGGTTGGGGCGGGCTCGTGGCTTCTGCGTATCCTCGGGGCGTGCTTCTCTCAGACAAGGACATCCGGGCCGAGATCGACGCCGGGCGAGTCCGTATCGATCCGTACGACCCTTCGATGGTGCAGCCGTCGAGCATCGACGTGCGGCTGGACCGCTACTTCCGGGTGTTCGAGAACCACCGGTACCCGCACATCGACCCCGCCGTGGAACAGCCGGACCTCACGCGCACCGTCGAGCCGGAGGGCGATGAGGCGTTCATCCTGCACCCCGGCGAGTTCGTGCTGGCGTCCACGTACGAGGTGATCTCGCTCCCCGACGACCTGGCCTCGCGGCTGGAGGGGAAGAGTTCGCTCGGGCGGCTCGGTCTGGTGACGCACTCGACCGCCGGGTTCATCGACCCCGGGTTCTCCGGGCACGTGACCCTGGAGCTGTCGAACCTCGCGACCCTGCCGATAAAGCTCTGGCCGGGGATGAAGATCGGGCAGCTGTGTCTGTTCAAGCTGACCTCGTCCGCCGAGTTCCCTTACGGCTCCGAGCGGTACGAGTCGCGGTACCAGGGCCAGCGGGGGCCGACGGCCTCGCGGTCCTTCCAGAACTTCCATCGGACCCAGGTGTGATCGACCATGACCAGTGACGTGCGGGAAAACCTCACCTACGAAGGCTTCGGACGGGCCGTGCGCGAGCTCGCGCAGGCCGTTGCCGACGACGGGTACGAGCCTGATGTCGTGCTGAGCATCGCTCGCGGTGGTGTCTTCGTCGCCGGCGGGCTCGCCTACGCCCTCGACTGCAAGAACATCCACCTCGTCAACGTGGAGTTCTACACCGGGGTCGGGACCACCCTGGAGATGCCCGTCATGCTGGCGCCCGTCCCCAACGCGATCGACTTCTCCGACAAGAAGGTCCTGATCGCCGACGATGTCGCCGACACGGGCAAGACTCTCAAGCTCGTCCATGACTTCTGCGTCGACCACGTCGCCGAGGTCCGCAGCGCCGTCATCTACGAGAAGTCCCACTCCCTCGTGAAGTGCGAGTACGTGTGGAAGAAGACCGACCAGTGGATCAACTTCCCTTGGAGCGTCGAGAAGCCCGTCGTCCGGCGGGACGGCCAGGTTCTGGACGCGTGATCCCTGTACGTACGTAGTACGTACGTGGGGAGGCCTCCGGGAGCGCAGGACGCGCGCTCCCGGAGGCCTCCTCCATCAGCGCCTCAGATCGTGCCCAGCTTGATGATCGACAGCAGCGCCAGCAGCTGGATCGTCGACGCGCCCAGCGCCTTCGGCCACGGCAGGTCGTGCGACTTGCTCACCATCGACGTGAACAGCGCGCCGGCCGCCAGCCAGGTCAGCCAGCCCATGATCTGGACCAGGGAGTTCTCGCCGCCCAGGAAGACGGCGAAGAGCAGCCTCGGAGCGTCCGTGATCGACATGATCAGCATCGACAGGCCCACCGTCGGCTGCCACGCGCCCGTGCCGCCGAGCTGACGGGCCAGGGCGTTGGTCACCGCGCCGAGGACCAGGCCGCCGATGACGAAGCCGACGCCGGTGAAGAGGACGTACGGGATCGCCGTCGAGATCGTCGCGTTGATCGCCTCGTCGCGTGCCTGGTCGAAGCCGAACAGCGCGAGCAGGCCGTAGAGGAACGTGACGATCAGCGCCGGGCCCCAGACCGCGTAGTCCCGCATCTGCCAGAACGTCGGGCCGGGGCGCGTCACGATGCCGGTCAGCAGCGCCTTCCACGGCAGCCGCGGGCCGGCGGGCTGGGCGGGGGCGGAGCCGGCGCGGTAGGTGTTGCCGTCGCCGTACGGGTCGTCGATGCTGAACGCCTGCGTGTGACCCGGGTTGTTGGCGTACGGGTCGTGGGGCGCGGGGTCGCCGGCGTAGGGGTCGCCGAAGTACTCCGGCTCGCCGTGTCCGCCGCGCGTCCCGTTGGGGCCCTGGCCGTGTCCGCCGTGTCTGCCGTCGTGTCCGCCGCCCGGATGGCCGCCGCCGTTGTACGGGGTGCCCTGCGGCGCTCCGTACTGCGGGGGCGCGCCGCCTCCTGCCGTCGGCCACGGCTGAGCTCCGTACGGCGGCTGTGGTGCCTGCCCTCCGTACGGCTGCTGCCGCTGCTGCTGCGGTTGTTGCGGGGTGCGGTTGTCCCGGCCGCGTCCGATCCTGAATCCAGCCACCCGTCGAACGTACCTGGTCCCCGTCGGCAGGGGGTGTGGGCCGGGGAACCCGTGTGCCATTGCGGCCGAGCTGTGACATCCCCTAGGGGGCGCGGGCAGGGGATTTCAGGGGTCTCCGCAGGGCCGCTCAGGGGAGGAAAAGCGTCGTGGAGGACGTCAGGGACCGGGTCGTCCGCCGAGACCGGGCCTCGTCGTGCTCCGGCCGCGGCGCGGAAAGACCGGGCCTCGTCGTGCTCCGCATGCGGCACGGAAAGAGCGGCCGGTCCTGCCCCCGAGGCAGGTCCGGCCGCTCATCACGCCGATGCGTCACGTCACTTTGCCGGTTCGGGCTCCGGTGCGTCCACCTGCTCCGGCTCGCCCGCCGGATCGGCCGGGGTCTTCACCGACTCCAGGAGGAGCTGCGAGACGTCCACGACCTGGATGGACTCCTTGGCCTGGCCGTCGTTCTTCTTGCCGTTGACCGAGTCGGTCAGCATGACGAGGCAGAACGGGCAGGCGGTGGAGACGATGTCCGGGTTGAGGGCGAGGGCCTCGTCGACGCGCTCGTTGTTGACGCGCTTGCCGATCCGCTCCTCCATCCACATCCGGGCACCACCGGCGCCGCAGCAGAAGCCGCGCTCCTTGTGGCGGTGCATCTCCTCGTTCCGCAGACCCGGCACCTTCGCGATGATCTCGCGCGGCGGCGTGTAGATCTTGTTGTGACGGCCCAGGTAGCACGGGTCGTGGTACGTGATCAGACCCTCGACCGGGGTCACCGGGATCAGCTTGCCCTCGTCGATGAGGTGCTGGAGCAGCTGCGTGTGGTGGATGACCTCGTACTCGCCGCCGAGCTGCGGGTACTCGTTCGCGATCGTGTTGAAGCAGTGCGGGCAGGTCGCGACGATCTTCTTCGACGACTTGGGCTTCTTCGTCGTCGCGTCCTCGTCGTCCTCGCCGTACGCCATGTTCAGCATGGCCACGTTCTCCTGGCCGAGCTGCTGGAAGAGCGGCTCGTTGCCCAGGCGGCGGGCGGAGTCACCGGTGCACTTCTCGTCGCCGCCCATGATCGCGAACTTGACGCCCGCGATGTGCAGCAGCTCCGCGAAGGCCTTGGTGGTCTTCTTGGCCCGGTCCTCCAGCGCGCCGGCGCAGCCGACCCAGTACAGGTAGTCGACCTCGGTGAGGTCCTCGACGTCCTTGCCGACGATCGGGACCTCGAAGTCGACCTCCTTGGTCCACTCCACGCGCTGCTTCTTGGCCAGCCCCCAGGGGTTGCCCTTCTTCTCCAGGTTCTTGAGCATCGTGCCCGCCTCGGACGGGAACGCGGACTCGATCATCACCTGGTAGCGGCGCATGTCGACGATGTGGTCGATGTGCTCGATGTCGACCGGGCACTGCTCGACGCAGGCGCCGCAGGTGGTGCAGGACCAGAGGACGTCCGGGTCGATGACGCCGTTCTCCTCGGCGGTGCCGATCAGCGGGCGCTCGGCCTCGGCGAGAGCGGAGGCGGGGACGTCCTTGAGCTGCTCCTCGGTGGCCTTCTCGTTGCCTTCCATGTCCTTGCCGCCGCCGGCGAGCAGGTACGGCGCCTTGGCGTGCGCGTGGTCGCGCAGCGACATGATCAGGAGCTTCGGCGAGAGCGGCTTGCCGGTGTTCCACGCGGGGCACTGCGACTGGCAGCGGCCGCACTCGGTGCAGGTGGAGAAGTCGAGGATGCCCTTCCAGGAGAACTGCTCGACCTGGGAGACACCGAAGGTGTCGTCGTCGCCCGGGTCCTCGAAGTCGATCTCCTTGCCGCCCGACGTCATCGGCTGGAGCGCGCCGAGCGCGACCTCGCCGTCGGCGTTCCGCTTGAACCAGATGTTCGGGAAGCCGAGGAAGCGGTGCCAGGCGACACCCATGTTGGTGTTGAGCGAGACCGTGATCATCCAGATCAGCGAGGTGCCGATCTTGATCATCGCGGTGAAGTAGATGAGCGTCTGGAGCGTGCTGATGCTCAGGCCCTTGAAGGCGAGGACCAGCGGGTACGACACGAAGTACGCGGCGCCGTAGCTGTCGACGTGGTGGATCGCGCCCTCGAGGCCGCGCAGCGTGAGGATCGCGAGGCCGATGATCAGGATGATGTACTCGACGAAGTACGCCTGCCAGGCCTTCGAGCCGGTGAAGCGCGACTTGCGGCCGGCCCGGGACGGCAGGTTCAGCAGCCGGATCACCATCAGCGCGACGATGCCGACGACCGTCATCAGGCCGATGAACTCGATGTACATCTCGAACGGCAGGAACGTGCCGATGATCGGCAGCACCCAGTCGGCCTGGAAGAGCTGCCCGTACGCCTGGAGCAGCGTCGGCGGCAGCGTCAGGAAGCCGATCGCGACGAACCAGTGCGCGAAGCCGACGATGCCCCACCGGTTCATCCGGGTGTGGCCGAGGAACTCCTTGGCCAGCGTGATCGTGCGGGCCTTGGGGTCGTCGGTGCGGCTGCCTGCTGGTACCGGCTGTCCGAGACGGACGAAGCGGTAGATCTGCGCGACGGCTCGGGTGATGAGCGCAACGCCGACGACCGTCAGCACCAGCGACACGATGATCGCGGCGAGTTGCATTTCGGGGCTCCTCGGGCCTGCGAGAGCGGGATCCAGTTACGACTGCCCACTACTACTAAGCAGTAACTTAATTAGTCTGTGCTGACACTATCCACTTAGTCCACCCGGCTGTAGCCGGGCGGGCGGTGATCTGTGTCGCTCAGGTGTGCCTTGGTTGACCGTGCCTTCCCGGGTGCCGTCCGCAGGGTGGTGCGTACGGCTTCCGCGAGGATCGCGAGGTCGAGTACCACTCCATGGTGCTCTGCGTAGTGCTGGTCCAGCAGGGCGGGGTCGTCCCACGGCATGCCGGAGCGGGCGCGCACCTGTGCCGGTCCGGTCAGTCCCGGCCGCAGCTCGTGCCGCCACTGCCGGGCGCCGGACCACGCCGCGCGCGGGTCGTCCGGGGCCAGCGGGGCCGGTCCTACGAGGGAGAGGTCGCCCCGGACGACATGCGGCAGCCGGGAGAGCAGGCCGAGCCGGAACCGGCGGGTGCGCAGGGTGCGCAGCGTGAAGACCCGGCCGCCGAGCCCCGTACGAGAACTGCGCTCCCATACGTTGCCGGGGCCCCGGCGGAGTGCGAGTGCGAGGGCTCCTAGGGCGACGGCCGGCGCGGTGGCGATCAGGAAGGCGGTGCCGAGCGTCAGGTCCAGCACCCTTTTAGGTGATGCGCGGAGGGTGAGGCGGTCCGCGAGGTGGCCGGCCCGGTCGGTGAGGCCGGCCAGGTGTGCGGCGGGGCGGGAGGGGAAGTGGCCTCGGGCGGTGCCGGTGGGGTGCGGGGCGTGCCTTCGCGGGGTGGAGGGCTCGGTGGCGTACGGGAGTGAGGGCGGGGGCGGTGGTGGCGGGGGTGTCCGGGGTTCGGCCGCGGCTTCGGGCCGGAGCTGGGGCTGCTGCCGCGCTTGCTGCCTCTGCTGTTCGTGCCGTTCCTGCTGCCTCTGCCGCTGCTTCTTCCTCTGGTTCTTCTGTCGCACGCGCCGCTGTCTCGCGTTCCGCATCGCGCCCGCCCGGTGTTCGGAGTCCGATGATGTGTGTGCCCGTACCAGCCGATCGATGACGTTTGCGACCGTCTCGCGGCATTTTGTGACAGAACGATCCCACGGTGGGATGGTGGGTCGGGGGAGCGGCGCGATGGTGACGCGTACCGGCACCTAAGTTGAGTGGAGTCGACTCAGGTCTGTTGACTCCGGGACCGGTGTCGTGCATCCTTGAGTCAGATCCACTCAAGTAGTCAGTTGGAGGAATTGAAATGGCACGTGCGGTCGGCATCGACCTGGGCACGACTAACTCCGTCGTCAGCGTTCTCGAAGGCGGCGAGCCCACCGTCATCACCAACGCCGAAGGCGCCAGGACCACGCCGTCCGTCGTCGCCTTCGCCAAGAACGGCGAGGTGCTCGTCGGCGAGGTGGCCAAGCGCCAGGCGGTCACCAACGTCGACAGGACCATCCGCTCCGTCAAGCGCCACATGGGCACGGACTGGAAGATCGACCTCGACGGCAAGAGCTTCAACCCGCAGCAGATGAGCGCCTTCATCCTGCAGAAGCTGAAGCGCGACGCCGAGTCGTACCTGGGCGAGAAGGTGACCGACGCGGTCATCACCGTCCCGGCGTACTTCAACGACTCCGAGCGTCAGGCGACCAAGGAGGCCGGTGAGATCGCGGGCCTCAACGTCCTGCGCATCGTCAACGAGCCGACCGCCGCCGCTCTGGCGTACGGCCTGGACAAGGACGACCAGACGATCCTCGTCTTCGACCTCGGTGGCGGCACCTTCGACGTGTCGCTCCTGGAGATCGGTGACGGCGTCGTCGAGGTGAAGGCCACCAACGGTGACAACCACCTCGGTGGTGACGACTGGGACCAGCGCGTCGTCGACTACCTGGTGAAGCAGTTCGCAAACGGGCACGGCGTGGACCTGTCCAAGGACAAGATGGCTCTCCAGCGTCTCCGCGAGGCCGCGGAGAAGGCGAAGATCGAGCTCTCGTCCTCGACCGAGACCACGATCAACCTGCCCTACATCACGGCGTCCGCCGAGGGCCCGCTGCACCTGGACGAGAAGCTCACGCGCTCGCAGTTCCAGCAGCTGACCTCGGACCTCCTGGACCGCTGCAAGACCCCGTTCCACAACGTCATCAAGGACGCGGGCATCCAGCTCTCCGAGATCGACCACGTCGTTCTCGTCGGTGGCTCCACCCGTATGCCGGCCGTCGCCGAGCTCGTCAAGGAGCTGACCGGAGGCCAGGACGCCAACAAGGGTGTGAACCCGGACGAGGTCGTCGCCATCGGTGCCTCGCTCCAGGCCGGTGTCCTCAAGGGCGAGGTCAAGGACGTCCTGCTCCTCGACGTCACTCCGCTGTCCCTCGGCATCGAGACCAAGGGAGGGATCATGACCAAGCTCATCGAGCGCAACACCACGATCCCGACCAAGCGTTCCGAGATCTTCACGACGGCCGAGGACAACCAGCCGTCCGTGCAGATCCAGGTCTACCAGGGCGAGCGCGAGATCGCGGCGTACAACAAGAAGCTCGGGATGTTCGAGCTGACCGGTCTGCCGCCGGCCCCGCGTGGTGTGCCGCAGATCGAGGTCGCCTTCGACATCGACGCCAACGGCATCATGCACGTCGCCGCCAAGGACCTCGGCACCGGCAAGGAGCAGAAGATGACCGTCACCGGCGGCTCCTCGCTGCCGAAGGACGAGGTCAACCGGATGCGCGAAGAGGCCGAGAAGTACGCGGAGGAGGACCACGCCCGCCGCGAGGCCGCCGAGTCGCGCAACCAGGGCGAGCAGCTCGTCTACCAGACGGAGAAGTTCCTCAAGGACAACGAGGACAAGGTCCCCGGTGACGTGAAGACGGAGGTGGAGACCGCTGTCGGCGAGCTGAAGGAGAAGCTCAAGGGCGAGGACACCGCCGAGATCCGTACGGCCACCGAGAAGGTCGCGGCCGTCTCCCAGAAGCTGGGCCAGGCGATGTACGCCAACGCCCAGGCCGAGGGTGCGACGCCGGGTGCCGAGGCTCCGGGCGGCGACGGCCAGGCCAAGGCCGATGACGATGTCGTCGACGCCGAGATCGTGGACGACGAGAAGGACACCAAGGGCGGTGCGGCGTGACCGAGGAGACTCCGGGCTTCGAGGAGAAGCCCGACGTCCCCTCCGGCGCCACCCCTGATGACGCCGAGCCGAAGGTTGCCGCACCCTCCGAGGAGGAGGCGGCGGCCCCGGCCGGGGACACCGATCCGACCGTCGGCCTGACGGCCCAGCTGGACCAGGTCCGTACGGCGCTCGGCGAGCGCACCGCGGACCTCCAGCGGCTCCAGGCCGAGTACCAGAACTACCGCCGCCGCGTGGAGCGGGACCGGGTCACGGTCAAGGAGATCGCCGTCGCGAACCTCCTGTCCGAGCTCCTTCCCGTACTCGACGACGTCGGCCGCGCACGGGAGCACGGCGAGCTGCTCGGCGGCTTCAAGTCGGTCGCCGAATCGCTGGAGACGGTCGTCGCGAAGCTGGGCCTCCAGCAGTTCGGCAAGGAGGGCGAGCCCTTCGACCCGACGATCCACGAGGCCCTGATGCACAGCTACGCGCCGGACGTCACCGAGACGACCTGCGTGGCGATCCTCCAGCCGGGGTATCGCATCGGCGAGCGCACCATCCGCCCCGCGCGGGTGGCCGTCGCCGAGCCGCAGCCGGGCGCCACGCCCGCGGCGGCCAAGGAAGAGAAGACAGACGACGAGGAGAGCGGTGGCACCGAGGAGGTCTGACGACACCACGTCCGACCACCGCGGTGCACACCGACCGGTCCGGCGGCCGGCCCACGGGCCGGCCGCCGCGCCGATCGTCCGGAAGGAGGGACGTCGATGAGCACGAAGGACTTCGTCGAGAAGGACTACTACAAGGTCCTCGGCGTCCCCAAGGACGCCACCGACGCCGAGATCAAGAAGGCGTACCGCAAGCTCGCCCGCGAGTTCCACCCGGACGCCAACAAGGGTGACGCCAAGGCGGAGGAGCGCTTCAAGGAGATCTCCGAGGCGAACGACGTCCTCGGCGACTCCAAGCGGCGCAAGGAGTACGACGAGGCGCGCGCCCTCTTCGGCAACGGTGGCTTCCGCGCCGGCCCCGGTGGTGCGGGCGGCAACTTCAACTTCGACCTGGGCGACCTCTTCGGCGGAGGCGCGCCGGGCGGCGGCCAGGGCGGTGCGGGTGGCGGGTTCGGCGGTGGCGGAGGCGGTCTCGGCGACGTCTTCGGCGGGCTGTTCAACCGAGGCTCCACCGGCACCCGGGTCCAGCCGCGGCGCGGCCAGGACATCGAGTCCGAGGTGACGCTCAGCTTCACCGAGGCGGTCGACGGGGCCACGGTCCCGCTGCGGATGTCCAGCCAGGCGCCCTGCAAGGCGTGTTCCGGCACCGGCGACAAGAACGGCACGCCCAGGGTCTGCCCGACCTGTGTCGGCACCGGCCAGGTCTCGCGCGGTACGGGCGGCGGCTTCTCGCTCACCGACCCGTGCGTGGACTGCAAGGGCCGCGGCCTCATCGCCCAGGACCCGTGCGAGGTCTGCCACGGCAGCGGCCGGGCCAAGTCGGCCCGCACGATGCAGGTCAGGATCCCGGCGGGCGTCTCGGACGGCCAGCGGATCCGGCTGCGCGGCAAGGGCGGTCCTGGCGAGCGCGGCGGTCCGGCCGGCGATCTGTACGTCGTCGTGCACGTCGGCGCCCACCAGGTCTTCGGCCGCAAGGGCGACAACCTCACGGTCACCGTGCCCGTCACCTTCCCGGAGGCGACGCTCGGCGGCGAGGTGAAGGTCCCGACCCTCGGCGGCCCTCCGGTCACCCTGAAACTGCCCGCCGGCACGCCGAACGGGCGTACGATGCGCGCCCGGGGCAAGGGCGCGGTCCGCAAGGACGGCACCCGCGGCGACCTGCTGGTCACCGTGGAGGTGGCGGTCCCCAAGGACCTCGGCCAGGAGGCCAGGGACGCGCTGGAGGCCTACCGCAAGGCGACCGCGGACGAGGACCCGCGGGCGGAACTGTTCCAGGCCGCGAAGGGAGCTTGAGATGGACGGCCGTCGACGCAATCCGTACCAGCTGACCGATGAATCACCGGTGTACGTGATCTCGATCGCGGCCCAGCTCTCGGGCCTGCACCCGCAGACGCTGCGCCAGTACGACCGTCTCGGCCTGGTCTCCCCGGACCGTACGGCCGGCCGCGGCCGCCGCTACTCGGCCCGTGACATCGAGCTGCTGCGCACGGTGCAGCAGCTGTCGCAGGACGAGGGCATCAACCTGGCGGGCATCAAGCGCATCATCGAGCTGGAGAACCAGGTGACCGCGCTCCAGCAGCGCGTGGCCGAGCTCTCGGCGGCGGTGGACGGCGCGGCGGTCGCCATGCAGCAGCGCGAGGCCCAGGTGCACGCCTCGTACCGCCGCGACCTCGTGCCGTACCAGGACGTGCAGCAGACCAGCGCGCTGGTGGTGTGGCGGCCGAAGCAGAAGAGGGCGACGGGGGAGTAGCGCGCACGCCTTGTGCGGCGGGGCCGGAAGAGCGTTCATGACGCTCTTCCGGCCCCGCTGTCGTATGCGCTCCGGCTGCCTCAGGTGCCGCCGTGGCCGGCTCTGGCGATGCCGGAATGGGCGAGGAGGGCGCCGAGGTGGGTGCGGCTGGTGGCGCCGAGGGTCTGCATGAGTTTGGCGATGTGCGAGCGGCAGGTGCGGACGCTGATGCCCATCTTCCGGGCCACCACGTCGTCCACGTGGCCTTCGGCGAGGAGGCGGGCGATGCTGTGCTGGACCGCGGTGACCGGGGCGCCCGGTGAGGTCGCCTGGTGGTTCTCGGCCAGCGGGACGGCCTGGGCCCAGAGGACCTCGTAAACCTGGATCAGGTAGGAGACCAGGGCCGGATGGCTGATCCGCAGTGCGGTGGTGCGGTCGGCGGAGGCGGGGATGTAGGCGACGGCGCGGTCGACGACGATCAGCCGTTCGACGGTCAGCTCGGTGGTGCGTACCTGCAGGTGCTGGGCCGGGACCTGGGACAGGTAGTCCCGGACGGTGCTGCTGTAGCGCGCCGGATGCTGGTAGATGTGCCGGATCCTGGCCCCGCGCCGGATGGCCGTACGGGCGTTGGCCAGCGCCTCCCGCAGCGTGCCGGCCGGGCGGTCGCTGCCGGGCTGGGCCGTGAGGATCTCGTCCGTGGCGGTGGCGGTGGCCTCGTTGAGGGACGTCTGGATGGCCGGGACCCCTTCCAGCACCGTGATGGCGAGGTTGGGGTCGTCGTGGGCCACGGTGGTCAGCGGGTACAGGGACCGGCTCAGCGCGGTCGCGAGGCGCAGGCGCTCGTCGATCTCGCGGGAGACCGGCTGCAGGAGGTTGGCCAGAGCGGCCGACGGCGGTACGGGCCGCATCCAGGTGTCGTCCCACGGGTCGGGATGCAGCAGCGCCAGCTCCGTCAGGCAAGGGGCGTCGGCGAGATCGGGGCGGGCTATTCGTCCGGCGCGCAGGGCTTTCTCGTACAGGCGGAGCGCCGGATCGCACAGCTCGGTGGGCGCGTGCGGATGATGTCCCGATCTGGCTTCATTGCTTCCCATTTGGGATCCCCCTGCTTTATGCAGCGCAACAAGTTGACGGTGGTGCCAGCGTAGTTCCGAGGGGAGTGTGGAGATGTCGGGGGAGCCGGGAACTCCCTCGGCGCCACCTGGGCGCCGGCTGTGCTCTCCCCCATTGCGCAGTCACGTCCGGGTTCCCGTACGGGGGGATCGATCGCGCGGTCAGGAGTCCGATTCCAGGATTCCTGACCGTGCGATGAGATATCCGAGTTGCGCGCGGCTGTTGCTGCCGAGCGCGACGCTGAGTTTGGCGATGTGGGAGCGGCAGGTGCGTACGTTCATGCCGAGGCGGCGGGCGATGGCCTCGTCCACGTGGCCCTCGACCAACAGTTTGGCGATGGAATGGCGTACTCCGGAAATCCCTTCCGGGCCGGGATCGTAAGGGATCTGCTCCTGCAACGGAGTGCCGCGGTGCCAGAACTGCTCGAAGACCTTGACGAGGTATTTCACGATGACCGGATGGCGGAGTTCGAGAGCGACGGTCCGGTCTTCCGTGGCGGGGATGAAGGCGACCGTGTGGTCGAAGATCATGAGACGCTCGACGAGTTCCTCGAGCGTCCGTATCTCCATCTTGCTCTCGGCCATGCGGGCCACGTAATTGAGCGTTCCCTGGCTGTGCCGGACTGTGTGCTGATACAGCGTGCGCATGGCGACACCGCGTTGCATGAGCGTGTTTCCGCGCTCCATGGCGATGTTGAGCGCGACCTCGCTGCGGCCGCCTCCGGGCTGGATGGTGAGCACCTCCGACTGGCACTCGGAGAGGGCGAGTTCGATGGAGGCGTTGATGCGGTTGATGCCCTCGACGACCGTGATCGAGTGGGTGGTCGGCGGAGCCTGGCTGCTGACGGCCATGAAGGGCTCGAACGCATCGGCCAGCTCCACCGAGAGCCGCCGCCGCTCCTGGATCTCCCGCTCGATGGGGTGGAGCCGCTGCGTGAGCGCCGCGAACGCCGGCACCGGCCGTAGCCAGGCGGGGTCGTCCGGATCGGGGTGCAGCAGGGCGAACTCCAGGAGGCACGGAGCCGCCTCCGCTTCGGCGCGGGCTATCTTCCCCACGCTCAGCGCGCTCGTGTAGAGCCGCGCCCCCTCGTCGCACAAAGTGGTGACAGAGTGGGGATGTGTCGCTTTTGCTCTATCTGTGGTCAATTCTCCACCCCCCAGGAACATGCATCAGCAGGAACATGATGCATCGTTTCTGTGGTTTGACGTGCCTTGATGAGCCATCGTCTTGTGATGCGGGGGAGAGGAAACCTTGGAAGTGAGGACGAAGCCCACTATGAGTAAGAAATCGCTTCGCTCGGTGCTTGCCGTGGCCTTCTCCGCCGGGCTCGTGTCCGTGGCTCTCGGTGCTCTGGGCACCGAGGTGGCAGGTACGGACGGTGCGGTCGCCGTGCAGTCCCAAGCCCGGCCGCCCGCCGACCTGGCCTGGGACGCGGCGCCCGCGAAGCTTGCGGGAGCATCTGCGACCGTCGAGCAAGGGCCCGACATGGGGTGGGACTTCGCCCCGACCGCGAAGGACCGGGCATGACCCCCCCGCCGCCGGACGACCGCACCTTCCGGCGCGAGATGGCAACCGCCTATCGCTCAGGGTGGCATTTCATCGATCTGCTCACGGCCCTCCCCCGCCGTGGCGACTCGTTGATGGTCACCCTGTTCGGAGAGCCGATCGTCGTCGTGATGGAAGAGGACGAAGACGTCCGCGCCTACCGCTGTCTCCGACGCCCCCGTGGCGCGCCGCAGCCCGTCCGCTGCGCCGTCAGGTACGGGATGATCTTTGTGAACCTCGATCAGCGGGACCACGAGCTGATCGCGTCAGAACCCCTTTCCGCCACCCCCCGCAGTGCCTGAGCGATTCCCCCGTCGTCACCTGTCGCTCCAGGCGCTTCCCCCACACAGCGGCGCCACCGTGACCTGAACACGGTGGCGCCGTTGTGCTGTCCCCGTACGGGGAGGGTCGGTCAGGCGTTTCCGAGCGCCCGGTCCACGGCGATCTCGATCACGATGCGCTCCGGGTTGATCCTCGGCGTGCGCTCGTACCGCTCCGCGTAGCGGCTCTCCGCGTCCGCGACGGCCTCCGGTTCCCCGTGGATGGTCGCGCGGCCTTCCAGCGTCGCCCACCGGGCCTTGTGCATCTGGCAGACGGCGACCCGTGCTCCCTCCGGTCCCGCCGCCAGGATGTTGGCGACCTTGCGGGTGTTCCTGCCGGTGATCACACGGGCCACGCCGGCCTCCGGGTCGTACGTCACACCCACCGGCACCACGTGCGGTGTGCCGTCCGGGCGGAGCGTCGTCAGCGTGCACACATGCCGCTCGCGCCAGAACGCGAGGTACTCGGCGGTGAGGTTCCGTACGTCTGCCATGAGGGAAGCGTAGGCGGCGGTGCGGTGGCAGGCGGGCCCGGTAGCCCGTTCACTCGGATCGGAGGCGCCGGTGTGCCGTATTCTTGCCTTGAGTGGAATAGACTCAACTTTGTGCACGTTGGAATCATCAAGCAACCCCCAGCTGCGAGGAGGAGCAAGGACACGTGGACGCCGAGCTGACCAACAAGAGCCGGGACGCCATCAACGCGGCCACCGACAGGGCCGTGAAGGACGGGCACCCCGATCTCACCCCGGGGCACCTGCTGCTCGCGCTCCTGGCGGGTGAGGACAACGAGAACATCACCGACCTGCTGGCCGCCGTCGAGGCCGACCAGGCCGTCGTACGCGGCGAGACCGAGCGGCTGCTCGGCACCCTGCCCAGCGTCACCGGCTCCACCGTGGCCCCGCCGCAGCCCAACCGTGAGCTGCTGGCCGTCATCCAGGACGCGGCGCAGCGAGCCAAGGAGCTCGGCGACGAGTACCTCTCCACCGAGCACCTGCTGATCGGGATCGCCGCGAAGGGCGGGCGCGCCGGTGAGATCCTCGACGGGCAAGGGGCCGGTGCGGAGAAGCTGCTGGCCGCATTCGAGACGAGCAGGGGAGGGCGCCGCGTGACCACACCCGACCCGGAGGGCCAGTACAAGGCCCTGGAGAAGTTCGGCACCGACTTCACGGCCGCCGCGCGCGAGGGCAAGCTGGACCCGGTCATCGGCCGCGACCAGGAGATCCGCCGCGTCGTGCAGGTGCTGTCGCGCCGGACCAAGAACAACCCGGTGCTCATCGGTGAGCCCGGCGTCGGCAAGACCGCCGTCGTCGAGGGGCTCGCCCAGCGCATCGTCAAGGGCGACGTCCCCGAGAGCCTGAAGAACAAGCGCCTGGTCTCGCTCGACCTCGGCGCGATGGTCGCGGGCGCGAAGTACCGCGGCGAGTTCGAGGAGCGCCTCAAGACCGTCCTCTCCGAGATCAAGGGGAGCGACGGCCAGATCATCACCTTCATCGACGAGCTGCACACCGTCGTCGGCGCCGGCGCGGGCGGCGACTCGGCCATGGACGCCGGCAACATGCTCAAGCCGATGCTGGCCCGCGGCGAGCTGCGCATGGTCGGCGCGACCACGCTGGACGAGTACCGCGAGCGCATCGAGAAGGACCCGGCCCTGGAGCGCCGCTTCCAGCAGGTGCTGGTCGCCGAGCCGTCCGTCGAGGACACCATCGCCATCCTCCGTGGCCTCAAGGGCCGTTACGAGGCCCACCACAAGGTCCAGATCGCGGACTCGGCGCTGGTGGCCGCCGCCACGCTCTCCGACCGGTACATCACCTCGCGCTTCCTTCCCGACAAGGCCATCGACCTGGTGGACGAGGCCGCCTCCCGGCTCCGTATGGAGATCGACTCCTCGCCGCTGGAGATCGACGAACTCCAGCGCTCCGTCGACCGGTTGCGCATGGAGGAGCTGGCGCTGAAGAACGAGTCCGACGCCGCCTCCAAGCAGCGCCTGGAGAAGCTGCGCCGGGACCTCGCCGACAAGGAGGAGGAGCTGCGCGGCCTCAACGCCCGCTGGGAGAAGGAGAAGCAGGGTCTCAACCGGGTCGGTGAGCTCAAGGAGCGCCTGGACGAGCTGCGCGGCCAGGCCGAACGAGCGCAGCGTGATGGCGACTTCGACGCCGCCTCCAAGCTGCTGTACGGCGAGATCCCTGGCCTGGAGCGGGAGTTGGAGGAGGCCGCCGAGGCGGAGCAGGAAGCCTCCAAGGACACCATGGTCAAGGAGGAGGTCGGCCCGGACGACATCGCGGACGTCGTCGGCGCCTGGACCGGCATTCCGGCCGGGCGGCTGCTGGAAGGCGAGACGCAGAAGCTGCTGCGGATGGAGTCCGAACTCGGCAAGCGGCTGATCGGCCAGAGCGAAGCCGTGCAGGCCGTCTCCGACGCCGTACGCCGGACGCGCGCCGGAATCGCCGACCCCGACCGGCCCACCGGCTCCTTCCTCTTCCTCGGCCCCACCGGCGTCGGCAAGACCGAGCTGGCCAAGGCGCTCGCGGACTTCCTCTTCGACGACGAGCGATCGATGATCCGCATCGACATGAGCGAGTACGGCGAGAAGCACAGCGTCGCCCGCCTGGTCGGCGCCCCGCCCGGTTACGTCGGCTACGAGGAGGGCGGCCAGCTCACCGAGGCCGTCCGCCGCCGCCCGTACAGCGTCGTCCTCCTGGACGAGGTCGAGAAGGCCCACCCGGAGGTCTTCGACATCCTGCTCCAGGTCCTCGACGACGGCCGGCTCACCGACGGCCAGGGCCGCACGGTGGACTTCCGCAACACCATCCTCGTCCTCACCTCCAACCTCGGCAGCCAGTTCCTGATGGACCCACTGGTCAAGCCCGAGGTCAAGAAGGAGCAGGTGCTGGAGGTGGTGCGGGCCTCCTTCAAGCCGGAGTTCATCAACCGGCTGGACGACCTGGTGGTCTTCTCGGCGCTCGAAGGCGACGAGCTGGCACACATCGCCGGCCTCCAGATCGAGCGGCTGGCGAAGCGCCTCGCCGACCGGCGGCTCACCCTGGACGTCACACCGGAGGCGCTCGTCTGGCTCGCCCAGGAGGGCAACGATCCGGCGTACGGTGCACGCCCGCTGCGCCGCCTCATCCAGACGGCCATCGGCGACCGGCTCGCCAAGGAGATCCTTTCCGGCGAGATCCGGGACGGCGACACCGTACGGGTGGACCGCGCCGGCGAGGATGTCGCGGACGGCCTGATCGTCGGCCCGGCCGCGTAAGCAGCGAGCCCGGCCACCTGGGGAACCACTCCGCCGGCCCCTCTCCGAACCCGCGGCGTGTCAGCTTGTGGCGGATAGGGGCCGTGCGGGCTTGCCATGCCCCGCCCGCCATGGGAGAGGATGGCCGCCAACCGCACGAAGGGAAATAACGGTGAGCATCGATCCGTCCTCGATTCCTAATTTCGGGGGCCAGCCCGAACCGCAGGCGGCAGGACCGGAGGGCCCCGTCGTCCCTGACCAGGACCTCGTCAAGCAGCTCCTCGACCAGATGGAGCTCAAGTACGTCGTCGACGACGAGGGCGACCTCGCCGCGCCGTGGGAAGAGTTCCGGACGTACTTCATGTTCCGGGGCGAGGACGAGCAGCAGGTCTTCTCGGTCCGTACGTTCTACGACCGCCCGCACGCGCTCGACCTGCGTCCGGTCCTCCTGGACGCCATCGACGACTGGAACCGCCGCACGCTGTGGCCCAAGGTCTACACCCACGCCCACGAGGGCGAGGAGGGCGAGGCGGGCTCCGTCCGGCTGATCGGTGAGGCGCAGATGCTCATCGGCACCGGCGTCAGCCTGGAGCACTTCGTCTCCTCGACGGTGAGCTGGGTGCGCGCCTCGATCGAGTTCGACAAGTGGCTCGTCGAGCGCCTGGGCCTCGCGCCGGCCGAGGAGAAGACGGACGGCGAGGGCACGGAGTCCGAGGGCGCCTGACACCTCGCACCACGACAGCGGCCCGGCCGGCGGTCACCACGACCGCCGGCCGGGCCGCTGTCACATCGGAGGCGTCATCCGAGCCGCCCGAGCCGCTCCACCGCCTCCTCCAGCACGTCCTCGCGCTTGCAGAACGTGAAGCGGACCTGGCTGCGGCCCGCCTCCGGGTCGTCGTAGAAGACCGAGACCGGTACGGCGGCCACCCCGCAACGCTCCGGAAGGGCCCGGCAGAAGGCGTACGCGTCCTCCTGGCCGAACGGGGAGATGTCGGTGGTGATGAAGTACGTCCCCTCCGGCTCGTAGACCCGGAAGCCCGCGCTCCGCAGGCCCTCCGCGAGCAGGTCGCGCCTGCGGCGCATCCCTTCCCGGAACTCCGTGAAGAACGTGTCCGGCAGCTGGAGTGCCTCCGCGATCGCGTACTGGAACGGGCCGCCGCTCACGAACGTCAGGTACTGCTTCGCCGAGCGCACCGCGGTCACCAGCGGCGCGTCGGCCGTCACCCAGCCGATCTTCCAGCCGGTGTACGAGTACGTCTTGCCGGCCGACGAGATGGAGACCGTCCGTTCGCGCATCCCGGGCAGGGCCGCGATCGGGTGGTGGGAGCCGGCGAAGACGAGGTGCTCGTACACCTCGTCGGTGACCACCAGCAGGTCGTGCTCGACCGCCAGGGCCGCGATGCCGCTCAGCTCCTCGGGCGTGAGGACGGTGCCGGTCGGGTTGTGCGGCGTGTTGAGGAGCAGGAGGCGGGTGCGCGGGGTGATCTTGGCGCGCAGTTCGTCCAGGTCCGGGCGGAAGGCGGGCGCGCGGAGGGTGAGCGGGACGCGGACGCCGCCGGCCATGGCGATGCACGCGGCGTACGAGTCGTAGTACGGCTCGAACGCGATGACCTCGTCGCCCGGCTCCACCAGCGCCAGCAGCGCGGCGGCGACCGCCTCGGTGGCGCCGGTGGTGACCAGGACCTCGGTCTCCGGCGACCAGTCCAGGCCGTAGAACCGCTTCTGGTGGTCGGCGACGGCCGCGCGCAGCTCCGGGACGCCCGGGCCCGGCGGGTACTGGTTGCCGTGGCCGGAGCGCAGCGCCGAGACCGCCGCCTCCCGGATCTCCTCGGGGCCGTCGGTGTCGGGGAAGCCCTGGCCGAGGTTGATCGAGCCGGTCCGCGCGGCCAGCGCCGACATCTCGGCGAAGATCGTCGTACCGAATCCGGCGAGGCTGCGGTTGAGCAGCGGACGTCCCTGGTGTCCGGCTCCCCGGCGTCCCTGGCCTTGTGCCTGTCCCTGTCCGTGTCCCTGTGTCATGGGCGCCATCCTGCGCTCAAGCTCTGGAGTTGCTCAAGTCTGCTTTGGCGCGTTCGTGACAGGGGGATCCCCCTGTCACGAAGGAAGACCGATGAACCGGAGAGATCCGGGAAGCGACGGGGGAACCGCTCGCTTCGGGGGAGAGAAAGGCGGGTGAGGGGCATGACTGTCCTCGTCACGGTGCTGGTCGGTGTGGGGATCCTCTTCGTGCTGCTGGTGGTCCTGGCGCGGGTGACCAGGGTCAGGAAGGGGCCGTACGCGGCGGGGGCCCGGCGGCGGTCGGCCGCGAGCGGTTCGGCGGCGGGCGGCGGTGGCTGGTGGGTGAGCGGTGGCGGAGGCGACTCGTCCTGCGGCTCCTCCTCCGGTGGCCACTCGTGCGGCGGCGGGTCGTCGTGCGGCGGCGGTGGTGGCGGCTGCGGCGGAGGCAGCTGAGCGGGCCGGAAGGCCGTCACCGACAGTGACTCCAGGCCGGGCGCCCGGAGGGTGAACTCCCTGCGGGCGCCCTGTCGTTGAGCCACGCAGACGAAAACGGCTGAACAGTTGAACCGGGCTGCCCCCGAGGGGATGGAAACCACGTCAAGTTGGGTAAAAACGCTGCGAGTGCGGCGTACTTCGTGATTCCCTCGTCCAAGAGAACATTCAGCCCTCGGACCCCAGTTGGACCAGATCGGGCGCTCCCCCTCCTCCCACGCGCATGCTCAGGGGAAGCCCGCTGTCCATGTGTCCATGTGTGTTTGCGGAGCCGACCCATGCTCACCACCCTCCAGACGGCCTATTCCGATACCCGCGCCGCCGACCTGGCCTGGACCCTGGGACGGGAGCCGCTCCCGGCCCTCGCCGTCCTCGACCTCCAGCTCGGTGGCGCCGAACTGCAGTTGAGGCTCCTCGGCGCCTCCCACCAGGTGCTCCTCCAGGAGGACCGCGGAGTCTGCTCCGAGACCGTCGCCTGCATGCCGGGCAGCAGCACTCCGCTCCCTCTCGGTGTCGCCAAGCGGCTCGGCGACTGGGAGTACGAGTTCGCCGCCCGCGTCGAGACCCTGACGCAGGGCCAGTTCGCGGGACGGGCGCAGGAGCTGCTCGCGCTCGTGAGCGACCACCCGCACGGCCTGGCCGGCACCTTCCCCGGCTCTCCGTACGCCTTCACCGCGATGCTGGCCCAGCGCATCGAGGGCCAGGTGCGGTGGCGTACCTGGCACGCGTACCCGCAGGAAGGCCAGTTGGTGGTCACCCGGACCCGGGTGGGGGTGCGCATTCCGGCGTCGGCGCTCTGAGGGCCCGCGCGGCCGGGGGCCTGGCGCCTCCCGGCCGCGTCACTCGCACTCCTGTGGCTACTTGCACCCTTGTGGGTGACAAGCCGCGACCGGGCGGTGACGTAGCGTTCGCAGCATGATCGACCAGCAGGTGTCGCTGCGAGGGGGCGCGGCGCGGCTTCCCGTACGGCCGAGGACCGGCCGGTTCCTCGTGCTGGCCGCCGTCTTCGTCTGCGCGGCCTGCGGTCTCGTCTACGAGCTGGAACTGGTCGCGCTCGCCTCCTACTTGATCGGTGACTCGGTCACCCAGGCCTCCGTCGTGCTCTCCGTGATGGTCTTCGCGATGGGCATCGGCTCGCTCCTCGCGAAACGTTTACGCTGCCACGCCGCCGTCGGTTTCGGGCTGATCGAGGCGGCCCTCGCGCTGATCGGCGGCTCCTCGGCGCTCGTGCTGTACGCCTCGTTCGCCTGGCTCGGTGAGTCGCGGTACGCGGTGGTCGGGTTCTCGCTGGCGATCGGCGTACTGATCGGAGCGGAGATCCCGCTGCTGATGACGCTGATCCAGCGCGTCGACCGGCAGGACGCGGGCGGGGCCGTGGCCGATCTCTTCGCCGCCGACTACGTGGGCGCGCTCGTCGGCGGGCTGGCCTTTCCGTTCCTCCTGCTGCCGATGCTCGGCCAGCTCACCGGCGCGCTCCTGACGGGTGCGGTGAACGCGGCCGCCGGCGGAGCGCTGGTCCTGTGGGTCTTCCGCCGCGACCTCACGCCTCGCTCCCGCCGGCTCCTCTTCCTGGTCAACGGCTCGGTGATCGCCGTCCTGGCCACCGCCACGTTCCTGGTCGACGACTTCGAGCGGGCGGCGCGGCGGGCGGTGTACGGCGATCAGGTGCGGGTCGCCGTGCAGACCGGGGTGCAGGAGGTCGTCCTCACCGGCACCGGCCGCGACTCGCTCGGCCTCTACCTGGACGGCCGGCTCCGGGTCAGCGCCCGCGACGAGTACCGCTACCACGAGGCGCTGGTCCACCCGGCGATGGACGGGCCCCGCGCCCGCGTCCTCATCCTCGGCGGCGGTGACGGGCTCGCGGCCCGCGAGGTCCTCCGCTACGAGGACGTCCGCTCGGTCACCGTCGTCGAGATCGATCCCGCCGTCACCCGACTGGCCCGCACCGACCCCGCGCTCTCCGAGCTCAACGGCCACGCCTACCGCGATCCGCGCCTCACCGCCGTCGGCGCGGACGCCTTCACCTGGCTGCGGACCGACCACCACCGCTACGACGTGGTGATCTCCGACCTGCCGGACCCGGGCATCACGGCCAGTACGAAGCTGTACTCCGCCGAGTTCTACGGCCTGATCGCCGAGGCCCTGGCCCCGCGCGGACGGCTCGTGGTGCACGCGGGCCCGCCGGTGGTCCGGCCGCACACCTTCTGGACGGTGGAGGCCTCGGTACGCGCCGGAGGCCTCGCGACCCGCCCTTACCGCATCCCGGCCCGTCCCTCCGGCTTCACCGCGAGCCCGGACCGGCTCGCCTCCGCAGGCAGGCCCGCGGAGGACTGGGGCTTCCTGCTCGCGGCGGCGGAGGCGGTGGGAGAGCCGGGGCTGGGCGCCGGTGCGCCCGTAGCGCGCTCGCTCGGGGAGGCGGAGCTACGGGAAGGGGCCCGGGCGGCGGACCGGCTGCGGCTGCCGGGACAGGCGCCGTCCACGCTGATCCACCCGCGGTACTGGGAGGAGGCGTGAGGGGTGCGGTGCGGGAGGGCCGTGCGGGTGGAAGCCCTGACGTGCGGGCCGGTGACGATTAGGCTCGGTCGTATGGAGCATCAGGTGTTCGTTCCGGTCCCGGTCCCGGCCCTGCGGCGCACGCTGGCAGACCCCGCCCGGGTCGCCCGCTGCGTACCGGGCTTCCAGCGCGACGCCGACGCGTCCGCGTCGCCCCTGGCGGGCCGGTGGAAGTTCCGGGCCGGCGGCCACACCATCACGTACCGGGGCGAGCTGAAGCTCTCCGGACCCGAGAACGACCGCTTCTCGGTGACCGGCGAGGGCGTGGAGGCCCGCGGGACGGGCGCGGTCAAGCTGGCCCTGACCCTCGCCCTCACGGAGACGGAGAAGGCTACGGGCACGGACGGCGGCACGACTCTCACGTACAGCGGTACGGCGAGCGGCGACGGCCGGCTGGCCGAGCTGGAGGAGGGCGCCGCGCTCGCGGCCGCCCAGCGCCTCCTGGACCGCTTCACCCAGCAGCTGGTGACGGAGACCCTGGCCGTACGGGAGGCGGACGACGGCGCGGAGGACGTCTCGGCCGAAGGGCTTGCGGGAGACGTCGAGCCCGCCGAACCCACCGAACTCCCGGCGCCCGCCGAACCCGCCACTCCGGCCGAACCCGCCTCCGTATTCGACTCGGCCGTCCCTCCGCCCGCTCTCGACCCCGTCGCCGGAGTGGAGTTCACCGTCCCCGACGAGCCGCCCGCCGAGGCCGCGCACGCCCGCCGCACCATGATCGGCCGCAGCGCGGAGGAGGTCGACCACGCGCCTCCGCGCGGCCGGTACGCTCCCGTGCCCTCGCCGGACGCGGGCGGCGCGAGCACCACTCTGCGCTGGGTCGCACCGGCCGCCGCTCTCGCGCTGGCCTCGGCCGTGGTGCTGAGCCGGGCGTTGCGGCGCCGTAGGTGAGGCACCGCCAGGAGACCGCCAGTAGGGTCGTCGGGTGAGCAGCAGCGAAGAGACCATCCGTAACGAAGACAACGAAGTGAACGTCAGGCTCCGTGCCGGCGACGCCGAGTTGACCGTCGACCCCGCCCACGGCTGCCGGATCAGCAGCCTGCGGATCGGCTCCACCGAACTGCTGCGCCAGGGCGAGCGGTACGGCTGCTTCCCGATGGTGCCCTGGTGCGGCCGTACCGGCTACGGGCAGTTCCGCAACGGCGACGCAGCCCACCAACTGCCCCTCAACTCCCCGCCGCACGCCATCCACGGCACCGGCCGGGACACCGCCTGGCGGACCGCCCACGTGGACAAGGCGCAGGCGGCCTTCTACTACGACCTCGCCGAGCCGTGGCCGTACGAGGGCCGGGTGACGCAGACCTTCGAGCTGACCGAGGACGGGCTGACCCTCGGCCTCGCCGTGGAGACGTACGGCACGTCCTTCCCGGCCCAGGCCGGCTGGCACCCGTGGTTCCACCGCAGCCTCGGAGGCCGGGACGCCGAGCTCTCCTTCGACGCCGCCTGGCAGGAGGAGCGCGGCGAGGACCACCTGCCGACCGGCCGCCGCATCGACCCCGTACCGGGTCCGTGGGACGACTGCTTCGGGATGCCCGACGGCGTGGACGTGAAGCTCACCTGGCCGGAGCAGCTGGAGCTGACGGTGAAGAGCCGCAGCGAGTGGGTGGTGATCTACGACGAGCAGGACGAGGCGGTCTGCGTCGAGCCGCAGTCCGGGCCGCCGAACGGCCTGAACAGCGCGCCTCGCCTGGTCACGCCGATCGACCCGCTGGAGATCACGACGACCTGGAGCTGGACGCGGCTCTGAGCCGGGAGTCCGGGCCCGGGGCTCACCGCTTACCCTCGTGCACATGACTGACGTACGCGCTGACCTGCTCCAGCAGATCAAGGACAAGGCCGTGGTGCACGGCAAGGTGACGCTCTCCTCGGGTCTGGAAGCCGACTGGTACATCGACCTGCGCCGGATCACGCTGGACGGCAAGGCCGCGCCGCTGGTCGGCCAGGCCATGCTCGACGCCACCGCCGAGCTGGACTACGACTGCGTCGGCGGGCTGACGCTCGGCGCCGACCCGGTCGCCACCGCGATGCTGCACGCCTCCGCCACGCGCGGACAGGGCCTGGACGCGTTCGTCGTCCGCAAGGCGCAGAAGGCGCACGGGATGCAGCGCCGGATCGAGGGCACCGACGTGAAGGGCCGCCGCTGCCTGGTCGTCGACGACACCTCCACCACCGGCGGCTCGCCGCTGACCGCCGTCGAGGCCGTACGGGAGGCGGGCGGCGAGGTCGTCGCCGTCGCCGTGATCGTGGAGCGCGGTGGCGCCCCGGCCATCGCCGAGGCCGGTCTGCCGTACGTCCAGGTCTACTCGGTGGCCGACCTCGGCCTCGCCTGAGCCGAAAGCGGACCCGGCGGACGTTTCACGTGAAACAGGGTCCGCCGGGTGGAGCCGGATGAGGAGTCTGGGAAGATGGGGGCGACGATGACGTCGCCCCCAGGTCAGGGACTTACACGCCTGTACACCCGCACATCCCAAGGAGCGGTCAGATGCCCATCGCAACCCCCGAGGCTTACGCCGAGATGCTCGACCGGGCAAAGGCGGGCAAGTTCGCCTACCCGGCCATCAACGTCACCTCGACGCAGACGCTGCACGCGGCGCTGCGCGGCTTCGCGGAGGCCGAGAGCGACGGCATCGTCCAGATCTCCACGGGCGGTGCGGAGTTCCTGGGCGGCCAGTACAACAAGGACATGGTCACGGGCGCGGTCGCGCTGGCCGAGTTCGCGCACATCGTCGCGGCCAAGTACGACGTCACCGTCGCGCTGCACACCGACCACTGCCCCAAGGACAAGCTGGACGGTTACGTGCGTCCGCTGCTCGCCGTCTCCGCCGAGCGCGTCGCCAAGGGTCTGAACCCGCTGTTCCAGTCCCACATGTGGGACGGCTCGGCCGAGACCCTCGCCGACAACCTGGCCATCGGCCAGGAGCTGCTGGCCCAGGCCGCCGCCGCCAAGATCATCCTTGAGGTCGAGATCACTCCGACCGGTGGCGAGGAGGACGGCGTCACGCACGAGATCAACGACGAGCTGTACACCACCGTCGACGACGCGCTGCGCACCGCCGAGGCGCTCGGCCTGGGCGAGAAGGGCCGCTACCTGCTGGCCGCCTCCTTCGGCAACGTGCACGGCGTCTACAAGCCGGGCAACGTCGTGCTCCGTCCCGAGCTGCTGAAGGACCTCCAGTCGGGCGTCTCCGAGAAGTACGGCAAGCCGGCCGGCAGCCAGCCGTTCGACTTCGTCTTCCACGGCGGCTCGGGCTCCACCGCCGAGGAGATCGCCACCGCGCTGGAGAACGGCGTCGTGAAGATGAACCTCGACACCGACACCCAGTACGCCTTCACCCGACCGGTCGCGGACCACATGTTCCGCAACTACGACGGTGTCCTGAAGGTCGACGGCGAGGTCGGCAACAAGAAGACCTACGACCCGCGCACCTGGGGCAAGGCCGCCGAGGCGGGCATGGCCGTGCGCGTCACCGAGGCGTGCGCGAACCTGCGCTCGACCGGCACGAAGCTGAAGTAACCGCGCCGCCAGTCGGTACGGACGTACGGCGTCGGGCCCGGTCCTCCTTCCAGAGGGCCGGGCCCGTTGCTGTGCCGCCGAGAGAGGGAGGGCCCGTCATGGCCGAGCTGTACGACTTCGACACCGCCGTCGACCGCCGGGGCACCTGGTGCGTCCAGTGGGACGGGGTCGCCGACCGGTTCGGGGTCGACGGGCTGCTCCCGTTCACCATCTCCGACATGGACTTCACCACCGCGCCCGAGGTGCTCGCCGCACTGCGGGCCCGGCTGGACCACGGCGTCTTCGGCTACACCACCTGGTGGCAGGACGACTTCCGCTCGGCCATCGCGCACTGGTACACCACCCGGTACGGCACCGAGATCGACACCGGCCGGCTCGTCTACGGCCCGTCCGTCCTCAGCCAGCTCTCCCAGCTCCTCCAGATGTGGACGGAAGCCGGAGACGGAGTCGTCGTCCACACCCCTACGTACGACGGCTTCCGCAAGGCGATCACCGGGCTCGGCCGGGAGCCGCGCGGGGTGCCGGTCGGGGACGAGGAGGCGTTGGGACGGGAGCTGGCACGGCCGGACGCGAAGGTCCTGGTGCTCTGCTCGCCGCACAATCCGACCGGACGGGTCTGGACGGCCGCCGAGCTGACCCGGACGGCGGAGCTGGCGGAACGGCACGGAGTGGCCGTGATCAGCGACGAGATCCACGCGGACTTCGTGCACGAGGGCCACGTCCATGTGCCGTGGACGCGGGTGGCGGGCGAGGGCCGCTGGGCGCTCATCACCTCCGGGTCGAAGGCCTTCAACTTTCCGGCGCTGACCGGTTCGTACGGGCTCATCGGCGATCCGGCGGACCGGGCGGAGTACCTGCGGCGCATGGAGACGGCGGAGGGGCTCGCCTCACCGGCGGTGCTGTCGCTGACCGCGCACATCGCGGCGTACCGGGAGGGTGCGGCCTGGCTGGACGCGGTGCGGGCGTATGTGGCCGGGAACCTGGCGTACGTCGCGGAGCGGCTGGCCGAGGCCCTTCCGGAGCTGGAGTGGGAGCCGCCGCAGGCCGGGTACCTGGCGTGGATCGACCTGCGTCCGCTCGGGGTGGACGACGAGGCGCTGCGGCGGGTGCTGGTGGAGCGGGAGAGGGTCGCGATCATGGGCGGGGCGGTCTACGGGGCGCCGGGGTTCGTGCGGCTGAACGTGGGGTGCCCGCGCGGGAAGGTGGAGCGGGGGGTGGAGGCGCTGGTGCGGGCGGTGGGGGCCGTGGCGCTCCAGCCCCTCCGGCGTTTGAGGAGCGGAGGTCCGGGGGCAGCGCCCCCGTGACGGTGCCCAGGGGTGCGGGGAAGGGCGCTTCGGGGCACGCTGGCCCCATGGCCGCTGCCTCCGCCCCCGGAGAGATCCGGGTCGCCTCGCCCGTCGGACGCTGGATCGTGCTCACCACCGTGCTCGGCTCCGGCATGGCGATGCTCGACTCGACCGTCATCAACGTCGCCCTGCCCCGCATCGGCGCCGACCTCGACACCGATCTGGCCGCGCTCCAGTGGACCGTCAACGCGTACATGCTCACGCTCGCCGGGCTGATCCTGCTCGGCGGAGCGCTCGGCGACCGGTACGGTCGGCGGCGCGTGTTCGTGGTCGGGGTCGTGTGGTTCGCGCTGGCCTCGCTGCTCTGCGGGATCGCGCCGAACGCCGGGGTCCTCATCGCCGCGCGGGCGCTCCAAGGCGTCGGCGGAGCGCTCCTCACGCCGGGGTCCCTCGCGCTCATCCAGGCCGGCTTCCATCCGGACGACCGGGCGCGGGCCGTCGGGCTCTGGTCCGGGTTCGGCGGGGTCGGAGCGGCGGTGGGGCCGTTCGTGGGCGGATGGCTCGTCGACGGGCCCGGCTGGCGGTGGGTCTTCCTGCTCAACCTGCCGCTCGCCGCGATCTGCGTACCCGTCGCGCTCCGCCACGTACCGGAGTCGCGCGATCCGGCGGCGCACGGCCGGTTCGACGTCCTGGGGGCCGCGCTCGGCGCGCTGGCGCTGGCCGGGGTGACGTACGCGCTGATCGAGGCGCCGGGCCGGGGCGCGTCGCCGGTGGTGATCGGTGCGGCGCTCGGCGGGCTGCTGCTCGGTGTGGCGTTCGTGCTGGTGGAGCGGCGGCGGGCGGATCCGATGCTGCCGCCGTCGATCTTCCGCTCGCGGCTCTTCACCTCGGTCAACCTGGTGACGTTCTGCGTGTACGCGGCGCTCGGCGGCTTCTTCTTCCTCTCCGCGATCCAGCTCCAGGTGGTCGCCGGATACTCGGCGCTCGGGGCCGGCACCGCGCTGCTGCCGACGACCATCCTGATGCTGCTGTTCTCCGCCTGGTCCGGCGAGCTGGGCCGCCGGATCGGGCCGCGCATCCCGCTCACGGCCGGGCCGCTGCTGGCCGCCGCCGGGATGCTGCTGATGCTGCGGGTGGGTCCGGGCAGTGCGTCCTTCGGCGGGTACGTCGGTGAGGTGCTGCCCGCCGTCCTGGTGCTCGGTGCCGGGCTCGTCGTGGTCGTGGCGCCGCTCACCGCGACGGTCCTGGCCGCCGTGGACACCGGGCGCGCCGGTCTGGCCAGCGGGATCAACAACGCCGCCGCCCGAGCGGCCGGCCTGATCGCGGTGGCCGCGCTGCCGCTGCTCGCCGGGATGGGCCCGGAGGCGTACCGGGACGCGGGCGAGTTCGCGGCGACCTTCCGGCGCGCGATGCCGATGTGCGCCGGCCTGCTGGTGCTGGGCGCGGTCATCGCCTGCTGGACCGTCCGCACGCCGCCGGTCACCGCCGAGCGGAAACGGGCGGAGGAGCGGCCCGAGTGCACGGTCCACTGCGGCATCGTGGCGCCGCCGCTGGAGCCGGAGCGGGCGCGGGAAACCGGGCGGTGAGCCGTCTTCCGGCCACCGGAGCGGGCGCGGAAGCCGGGCAGTGAGGCGGCCGGTGCGGTGTCACCCGCGTCCCGATCCAGGCACACTTGATCCATGTCCATCCACGAGAACCTTCTCGGGGGCCCCGCCCCGACCCACCTGCCCGACGACCCCGAGCCGCGCGAGCTGCTCGCCGCCGGCACCCCGCCCGCCGAGGTCGCCGCGAAGTACCCGACCTCCTCGCTCGCCTGGGCGCAGCTCGCCGACGAGGCGTACGAGGGCGGCCGGGTCATCGAGTCGTACGCCTACGCCCGTACCGGCTACCACCGCGGCCTCGACTCCCTGCGCCGGGCCGGCTGGAAGGGCCACGGCCCCGTACCGTTCGAGCACGAGCCGAACCGCGGCTTCCTCCGCGCCCTGCACGCCCTGGCGCGGGCCGCCGGGTCCATCGGGGAGACCGAGGAGCACGAGCGCTGCTCGACGTTCCTGCGCGACTCCTCGCCGACCGCCGCCGACATCCTCAGCTGACTTCCCGAGCGCCTCCCTGCCCAAGCACAAAGGGCGGGGAGGCGCTTAGTATGCGAGCAGGGGACCGGAGCTCCATCACCTCACGGAAGGGGCGGACCGCTACCCGGAAGCTCGTGTCGAGGAGACAGCGATGTCGACGAACCACCCCGACCCCGAAGCCACCGGTGCGGACAACCCGCACCTCGACTTCGCGGGAACGACTCCGTACGAGGACTACGTCCAGGCGGATGTCCTGACCCACCTCCAGCACCTCCGCTCGGACGACCCCGGCGAGATGGTCTTCCTGGTCACCACCCAGGTCATGGAGCTGTGGTTCACGGTCATCGTCCATGAGTGGGAGACCGCGACCCGCGCGCTGCGCGAGGACCGCATACCGGTCGCGCGCGACGCGCTGAAGCGTTCGCTGCGCGAGCTGGAGGCGCTCAACGAGTCCTGGCGGCCGCTCGCCGGACTCACTCCGGCCCAGTTCAACTCCTACCGCGGCTCGCTCGGCGAGGGCTCCGGATTCCAGTCCGCGATGTACCGGCGGATGGAGTTCCTGCTCGGCGACAAGTCCGCCTCCATGCTGGTGCCGCACCGGGGCGCGCCGCGCGTGCACGCCGAGCTGGAGAAGGCGCTCGGAGAGCCGAGCCTGTACGACGAGACGCTCGCGCTGCTGGCCCGCCGCGGGTACGCCATCCCGGAGTCCGTCACGGGCCGGGACCTGACCAAGCGGTACGAGCCGTCGCCCGAGGTCGAGGCGGTGTGGGCGGAGATCTACGCCTCCGACGACCAGAACGACGAGCTGGTCCGCCTCGGCGAGCTGCTCACCGACGTCGGCGAGCTCGTCTGGCGCTGGCGCAACGACCACCTCGTCGCCACCCGCCGCGCGATGGGCTCCAAGACCGGTACCGGCGGCTCCGCCGGAGTGGCCTGGCTGGAGAAGCGCGCCACGAAGAACGTGTTCCCGGAGCTGTGGACGGCGCGCAGCCATGTCTGAGACGTTCCGTGAGCGGGCACTCGCCCTCGACGCCGCCGACCCGCTGGCCGACCGCCGTAAGCTCTTCGCGCTCGACGACGGCGTCTACCTCGACGGCAACTCGCTCGGCGCGCTGCCCGTCCACGTGCCGGCCCGCGTGCAGGACGTCCTCACCCGCCAGTGGGGCGAGCTGCGCATCCGGTCCTGGGACGAGAGCGGCTGGTGGACCGCGCCCGAGCGGATCGGCGACCGGATCGCGCCGCTCGTCGGGGCCGCCGCCGGACAGATCGTCGTCTCCGACTCGACCAGCGTGAACGTCTTCAAGGCCGTCGTCGCCGCCACCCGCCTCGCTGCTTTCGCGGGCGAGGGACGCGACGAGATCCTGGTTGACGCGACGACGTTTCCCACGGACGGGTACATCGCCGCCTCCGCCGCCCGGCTCACCGGCCACCGGATCGTGCCGGTCGACCCCGCCGACGTGACCGAGGCGCTCGGAGACCGTACGGCAGCCGTCCTCCTCAACCAGGTGGACTTCCGTACGGGCCGGCTGCACGACCTGCCCGCTCTGACCGCCGCCGTCCACGCGGCGGGCGCGATCGCCGTCTGGGACCTCTGCCACAGCGCGGGCGCTCTGCCGGTCGGTCTGGACGAGCACGGAGTGGACCTGGCGGTCGGCTGCACGTACAAGTACCTGAACGGCGGCCCCGGTTCGCCCGCGTACCTGTACGTCGCCGAGCGCCACCAAGCCGCCTTCGACTCGCCGCTGCCGGGCTGGAACTCGCACGCCGACCCGTTCGGCATGACCCCGGACTACGCACCGGCGGACGGTTCCGTACGAGGCCGGGTCGGCACGCCCGACATCGTCTCCATGCTCACGCTGGAGGCGGCACTGGACGTGTGGGACGGCGTCTCGGTGGACGCGGTGCGGGCCAAGTCGCTGGCGCTGACGGACTTCTTCCTGGAGTGCGTCGCGGCGTACGCACCGGAGGGCCGGGTCACCTCGGTCACGCCGGTCGCGCACGCCGAACGCGGCAGCCAGGTCGCTCTGCGCTGCGCCGAGGCCGAGCCGGTGATGCGACGCCTCATCGAGCGCGGTGTCGTCGGCGACCTGCGGCGGCCCGATGTGCTGCGGTTCGGATTCACGCCGCTGTACGTCGGGTTCGCCGACGCGGAGCGGGCGGCGCGGGTGCTGGCCGAGGTGCTGGAGGAGACGCCGGCGGGCTGACGAACCGTCAACGCGTGTGCGACCGGGCGGGGACGGTGCCGATCACTGGTACCGTCCCCGCAGGTCAACCCAGTTGGGCAGCTGACACAGGCACAGGGCCCAGCCACAGGACACAGGCATAGGACGGTTGAGCAGCATGTCGGATTCGCCGGGTTTCCCGGACTCTGTCGCGCGTGATCGGGACGAGGCCGAGAGCGCGTCGGCGTTCGCTCATCCTGCCGTCGCCCCCGACCGGACCGCCGCCTACGGCGACCATCCCGACCAGGTCATCGACTTCTACGCGCCGCACGACGGCCGCACCGCCGCCCCGCTCGTCGTCCTGCTGCACGGCGGCGCCTGGCGGGCCCCGTACGACCGCGCGCACGTCTCTCCGCTCGCCGGCTTCCTGGCGCGGCGAGGGTTCGCCGTGGCGAGCGTGGAGTACCGGCGCGGCGGCGAGGGCGAGCCGGTACCCGGTGGCGACCCGGTCGCGGGACGCTGGCCGGAGACCTTCGACGACGTGGCCGCCGCGCTCGACGCCGTACCGGCCCTCGCCGCGCGCGAGCTGCCGCAGGCCGACGTCCGCCGGATCGTGGTCACCGGCCACTCGGCGGGCGGGCACCTCGCGCTCTGGGCGGCGGCGCGGCATGTGCTGCCCGAGGGGTCGCCGTGGCGCCTGCCGGCGCCGCCGCCGCTGCGCGGAGTCGTCGCGCTGGCGCCGGTCGCGGACTTCCGGACGGCGGTGGAGCTGGGCGTGTGCGGCGGCGCGGTCACGCAACTCCTGGGCGGAGGAGCGGAGTTCGACCACCGTACGGCCCAGGCCGACCCGGCCGCCTTGCTGCCGACCGGGATCGCCACCGCCATCGTCCACGGCGAGGAGGACATCGTCGTGCCGCTGGCGGTGTCGGAGGCGTACGTCGACGCGGCGGCGAAGTCCGGCGAGATGGTCGGGCTCACGCTGCTCGGCGACGTCGGGCACTTCCCGCTGATCGATCCGGCCGCCGACGCGTGCGCGATCGTGGCGGAGGAGATCACGCAGCTGGCGTGGTGAGCTCTGAAGTCCCCCGTTCATCGCGGACGGAAGCTGACCGCAAGGGTCCCTACGTTGGTTGTCGTCGAACCGAGCGACGTCGGTAGTCGTCGAACCGAACGAAGGAGACCCGCCATGACGATCCTGGTGACCGGAGCCACGGGAACGGTCGGCCGTCGAGTGGTCGAGCAGCTGCTGGAGCGCGGTGAGCACGTCCGCGCCGTGACCCGCGATCCGGCGCGCGCGGAGTTCCCGGCGGGCGTCGACGTCGTCCGTGGTGACCTCGCCGATCCGGCGTCGCTGGCGAGCGCGCTGGACGGCGTGACCGGGCTGCATCTGATCACCTTCGACGGCGGCCTCTTCGCTCCGCTGGCGACCGGCGAGCAGATCATGGAGCTGGCCCGCGCGGCCGGCGTGCGGCGCGTGACCGTGCTCAACGGCGGCGGGGACACGCCGATGGAGAGCGCGGTGCGCGCGAGCGGACTGGCGTGGACGGTCGTCATGCCGGTCGAGTTCATGGCGAACGCGCTGGAGTGGGCACCCGGCGTCAAGGCGGACGGCGTGGTCCGCGAGCCCTTCGTCGACCGGCTGAGCGCGATGGTCCACGAGTCCGACATCGGTTCGGTCGCGGCGACGGCGCTCACCGAGGACGGCCACGGCGGCCAGGTGTACCTGATCACCGGCCCGCAGGCGCTGACCGTCGGCGACAAGGTGGCGGCGATCGCGGCGGCGCGCGGCGAGGCGATCGAGCTGGTCGAACTCACCGAGGAGGAGGCGCTCGCCGGCTGGCGGGCGAACGGGATGCCCGAGGACGTCATCGCGTTCCTCATCGGGGTCTACCGGGACACTCCGCCGGAAGGCAGGACGGTGATCGACACCGTGGAGAAGGTGACCGGGCGGCCGGCCAGGACGTTCGCGCAGTGGGCCGGCGAGCACGCGGAGTTCTTCCGTCCGTGACTCCGGCGCGGGCGGTGCGCCGGGGGCGTGAGCAGGGCGTGAGCGGGCTGGTGGGGCTGCCGGTAGGGGGCATGTAGTCCTTGAGAGGGATGGCCCGGAATCACCATCTGTAGGGACGACCTCCACGCGGCCGCCGCCTACCGTGGAAACGTGACCGAGACCCAGACGAAGACCAGTAGCCCGGAGATCCGGGCGGCCGCCGGCGCGATGGACGGCCTGCGGGAAGACCTGTTCCGCGATGTGTTCGCCTACCGCCCGCTGCCGCCTCTCTCACCGGAGGGGCGGTTCATACGCCGGCTGCCCGAGGGACTGAAGCGGGCCGTCGTCTGGACCCCGCACGCGCTGGTGCTGTTCGCCGCCTTCGTCGTGATGATGGCCGGGTTCGCCAACTGGCATTTCCGTATCTTCATGGGGCTGGTGCCGGCGATCGCGGTCGCGATGACGCTGGTCCGGCCGGTCGCCGCGTTCTGGGGGTCCTGGGTCGCGACGCTCTTCTGCGCGCTCCTGGGCAGCGAGGGGCTCTGGGGGCCCAGTGCCTTCATCGCGCAGGTGGTGGTCCTGGTGGTCGTGGCGGCCCGGACCCGGCCTCGTACGGCGGTCTGGATGTGGCTGCTGACCCTGCTGCTCGGAGTGGTGCTGGAGGGCGGGGATCCGTCCATCACCGCGCCGATGGCCGTCCTCTCGGCCTTCGCGCTGCTCGTGGTCGCCATCTTCCAGGTCCGGCGCGACGCCGAGCAGGAGGTCCGCGACGCCGAGCGCGAGGTGACCGTGCAGCGCACCGTCACCGCCGTCGAGCGCGACCGGCGCACGCTGCTGGAGGAGCGCACCACCATCGCCCGGGAGCTGCACGACGTGGTCGCCCACCACATGTCGGTCGTCGCGATCCAGGCCGAGGCCGCGCCCTACCGGGTGGAGAACCCGCCGCCCGAGCTGGAGCAGGCCTTCGTCACCATCCGGGAGAACGCGGTGGCCGCCCTCACCGAGCTGCGCCGCGTCCTCGGAGTCGTCCGCGCCGAGGACTACGAGGCTCCGGACGCGCCGCAGCCCACGCTCGCCGTCCTCGACCGGCTCCTGGACAACGTCCGCGAGACGGGCCTGGAGACGGAGAAGGTGATCACCGGGGCCGTCCGCGAGCTGCCGCAGGGCGTCGAGCTGTCGGCGTACCGGATCATCCAGGAGGCCCTCAGCAACACGCTGCGCCACGCGCCGGGCGCCACGGCCAGGGTCGAGATCTCGTACGTGCTCGGCGGGATAGGCCTGCGGATCGTCAACGGGCCGCCGAGGGGCCTGGTCAAGCCGTCGCCGGGCGCCGGGCACGGGATCACCGGGATGCGGGAGCGGGTCGCGATGCTGAGCGGTGTGATGACGGCGGCGGCGACGGAGGACGGTGGGTACGAGGTCACGGTGTTCCTGCCGGTGGAGCCGGTGGAGCCGGCGGAGAACGAAACGGACGAGCGGAACGCGGCGCCGGACGACCGGACCGTCGTCATCGAACGGGACGGCGGCGCATGAGCGGCACCGGCACGGGCACCGGAACCGGCAACGACACCCGGGTCCTGATCGTCGACGACCAGATGATGGTCCGCGAAGGCTTCTCCGTCCTGCTCAACGCGATGCCCGGCATCACGGTGGTCGGAGAGGCGGTGGACGGCCGGCAGGCCGTCACCCAGGTCGCCGCGCTGCGGCCGGACGTCGTCCTGATGGACATCCGGATGCCCGAGATGAACGGCATCGAGGCCACCCGCGAGATCGTCGCGCAGGACGCGGACGCCAAGGTGCTGGTCCTGACCACCTTCGACCTGGACGAGTACGTGTACCAGGCGCTGCGGGCCGGAGCCTCGGGCTTCCTCCTCAAGGACGCCTCGGCCCGGCAGCTCGCGGACGGCGTACGGGTGGTGGCCTCGGGCGAGGCGCTGCTCGCGCCGACCGTGACCCGGCGGCTGATCACCGAGTTCTCCAAGCTCGCCGAGGCCCCGAGGCCGCCCGCGCTCGCCCGGATCGGCGACCTCACGGAGCGCGAGACGGAGGTGCTCGTCCTGATCGCGCAGGGGCTCTCCAACGCGGAGATCGCCTCGCACCTGATCGTCGCCGAGTCCACCATCAAGACGCATGTGAGCCGGATCCTGGTGAAGCTGGGCCTGCGCGACCGGACGCAGGCGGCGGTGTTCGCGTACGAGGCGAGGCTGGTGACGCCGGGGTAGTCCTGGGCCTCCGGGCACTCGCAGGGCCTCTTGCGGTGGTGGCGGGCGCGGGTAGCGTCGGGTCATGCATGTGTCCTTCGACCCGTGGTCGCCCGCCTTCGTCGCCGATCCCTATCCCGCCTACACCGCACTGCGCGCCGCCGGCCGGGCGCACTGGTTCGAGCCGACCGGGCAGTGGCTGATCCCGCACCACTTGGACGTGTCGGCCCTGCTGCGCGACCGGCGCCTCGGCCGTACGTATCTGCACCGCTTCACCCACGAGGAGTTCGGCCGCACACCACCGCCCGCCGCGCACGAGCCGTTCACCACGCTCAACGGTCAGGGGCTGCTGGACCTGGAGGTGCCCGACCACCCGCGGATCCGGCGGCTCGTCTCCAAGGCGTTCACGCCGCGTACGGTCGAGAACCTCGCGCCGACCGTACGGCGGCTGGCGGCCGGGCTGGTCGACGCGTTCGTGGCCAAGGGCGGCGGCGACCTGCTGGCGGAGGTGGCGGAGCCGCTGCCGGTCGCGGTGATCGCGGAGATGCTGGGCGTGCCGGAGGAGGACCGGGGACCGCTGCGGCCGTGGTCGGCGGCGATCTGCGGGATGTACGAGCTGAACCCGTCGGAGGAGACGGCGACGGCGGCGGTACGGGCGTCGGAGGAGTTCTCCGCGTACCTGCGCGGGCTCATCGCCGAGCGGCGCAGGACGCCGGGCGACGACCTGATCTCGGCGCTCATCGCTGCCCATGACGACGGCGAGCGGCTGACCGAGCAGGAGATGGTCTCCACCTGCGTGCTGCTGCTGAACGCGGGCCACGAGGCGACGGTGAACACCACGGCGGGCGGCTGGCGCACGCTCTTCCACCACCCGGAACAGCTCGCCGCGCTCCGGGCCGCGCCCGCGTCGCTGCCGACGGCGATCGAGGAACTCCTGCGCTACGACACGCCGTTGCAGCTGTTCGAGCGGTGGGTGCTGGACGACATCGAGGTCGACGGCCAGGTGATCGGGCGCGGTGCGGAGGTGGCGCTGCTGTTCGGCTCGGCCAACCGGGATCCGGAGCGGTTCGCGGACCCGGAGACGTTGGATCTGACCCGTGAGGACAACCCGCACGTCTCGTTCGGTGCGGGCATCCACTACTGCCTGGGCGCTCCGCTGGCGCGGCTAGAACTGACGGCTTCCTTCGGCGAGTTGCTGCGGAAGGCGCCGGCGCTGCGGATGGTGGAGGAGCCGGAGTGGCAGCCGGGGTATGTGATCCGGGGGCTGAAGGAGCTGGTGGTGGAGGTGTAGGGCGCGCCTGCCTGCTCGCTCAGCAGGGTGAGCCGCAGTCCTGTGCCGCTTGCGGGGCGGCGAGGACGTCGAAGCCGTATCCGACGGCGGTGATGGCGGCGAGGATCGCGAGCAGGCCGAGCGCGGGGCGCAGGCGGGCGCGTAGGAGGGCGAAGACGGCCAGGGCGGCGGTGGCTCCGCCGAGGGCCATGACGGGCAGGCCGAGCCAGAGGACGGCCGCGTCGGTCTCGCCTTCGAAGGCGCCGGAGAGGCCGCGTCTGCCGTACGGGAGCCAGAGCGCGATGCCGGCCAGTGCGCCGAGCACGGCGGTCACGCAGCCGGTGGTGCCGGTGACGGCTTCTCGTCGGGTCTCCATGTGCGGGGAGACGTGGTGGGGCGCGGGCGCGGTTCCGCGTTTCGGGGGTGCTGCCCCCGGACCCCGGCTCCTCAAACGCCGGAGGGGCTGAGAACGCGGGCTCAGACCCCGTGCCCCGGGTCCTCAAACGCCGGAGGGACTGGAAAGGAGGCCCTACCTCAGCGGGTACGACGTCCGGCCCGATGCCTCGTCGATCTCGTCGTGGGCCTTGGTCAGCAGCTTCATCGCCAGTTCGTTGAGCGCTCGCGCTCCCGCGATCTCCTCGCCCACCCGCTGCTGGTCCTCGTCCGACGGGTGGCGGCTGGCGTAGCCGTGGGCGCGGAGCTCGGTTCCGTCGGAGAGGCGGACCATCGCCGCCGCGCGGGTGCGGTGGGAGTCCTCCTCGAATTCGAGGTCGATGTGCCATCCGACAGTGGTTCGGGGCATCGTGCTGTTGGTCATGACGGTCACCTCCGCGGCCGATTCCCGTACATCTCCGCGTACGTATCCCGTACGTACCCTTTCAGCCTGCGCCCGTCGGGCCGTCCGCGCTCGCCGGGAGCGGCAGCATCAGGCCCCAGGCGCCCGCCCGTACGGTCCAGGTCCGGGTGCGGACCGGACCGCCGGTCTGTATGTCGGCCCGATAGCGGAAGTCCGCGCCGGAGACGGTGACGGCCTTGGCCTCCGCCGTGACGTTCGCGCCGGCCGAGGTGCGGACGACCACGTCGGCCAGGCCTCCGTCGCCCTGCGAGAGCACCGAGACGCCACGCACCGGCGCGTCCAGATCGCTCAGCAGCACGCCGTCCGCCTCGACCCGCAGCCGATACGTCCCCGGAGGCGCGGTGGCGGGTCCCGGGGCCGCCGGGCGGACCAGGGACGTCACCAGGGAGCGGCAGGTGTCCCAGACGGCCGTGACGCCCGTGTGCGGGGTCCCCGCGCCGGGCACCGGCGTCGGGGCCGGGATGCAGAGCCGGCCGAGCACCACGCCGTCGCTGTCGTCCACCAGCAGGTCCAGCCGCCGCACCACCCCGTCCAGCGCCGTCCGCGCGGCCGCCACCGCGCTGCGGGGCACGCCGAGGGCGTGGGCGACCTCCAAGGCGTGCGCGGCGCCTACGGGGATCAGCGAGAGGACGCCTCGGGCCAGCTTGCGCTCGCGGTGGAGCTGGGCCACGGCACGCAGCAGCGCGTGGTCGTCGCCGACCACCACCGGGCGGCGCGAGCCCCGCCGGGACAGGGCGCGGGCGAACTCCTCCGGCGTGTCCGGAAGGCAGATCTTGGCGTGCGAACCGGCGCTCAGCACGTCCTTCGCGATACGGACGGACTCGCCGTCGGTCCGGCGGGCGGCCGGGTCGATGACCACCAGAAGCTGGTCGCCGCCGTCGCCGGGGGGCTCTGCAGCCGACACCTCGGTCCTTCCTCGGGTAGCATCTTGGTGCAAGAGCCCCTTGCGCTATTGCGCCAGGGGCTTCGTCTATTCCGGGGCACCCGGTTCGACGGCTCAGGCTTTGCCGTACATCGTCGTGCGGCAGGTACGACCTTTACGTACGCCCCCTGGCCTTGGACATGCCCCGCCCGGAAGGGGTGTACGCCTGTGCCCGCACTTGTGCTGCTCGGTGCTCAGTGGGGTGACGAGGGCAAGGGGAAGGCCACCGATCTCCTCGGTGGATCCGTGGACTATGTCGTGCGATACCAAGGCGGGAACAACGCCGGTCACACGGTCGTCGTGGGCGACCAGAAGTACGCACTGCATCTCCTCCCCTCCGGAATCCTGTCGCCGGGCTGTACCCCGGTCATCGGGAACGGTGTCGTGGTCGACCCGGCGGTCCTGCTCTCCGAGCTGAGCGGTCTGAACGAGCGTGGCGTCGACACGTCCAAGCTTCTGATCAGCGGCAACGCTCATTTGATCACTCCGTACAACGTCACGCTCGACAAGGTGACCGAGCGCTTCCTCGGGAAGCGCAAGATCGGCACGACGGGCCGCGGCATCGGTCCGACGTACGCCGACAAGATCAACCGGGTGGGGATCCGCGTCCAGGACCTCTACGACGAGTCGATCCTGGAGCAGAAGGTGGAGGCGGCCCTGGAGCAGAAGAACCAGCTCCTGGCCAAGGTCTTCAACCGCCGCGCGATCGAGGCCGGCAAGGTCGTCGAGGACATGCTCCAGTACGCGGAGCAGATCAAGCCGTTCGTCGCCGACACGACCCTGATCCTGAACGATGCCATCGACGAGGGCAAGGTCGTGCTCTTCGAGGGCGGCCAGGGCACGCTGCTCGACGTCGACCACGGCACGTATCCCTTCGTCACCTCGTCGAACCCGACGGCGGGCGGCGCCTGCACCGGTGCCGGTGTCGGCCCGACGAAGATCAGCCGCGTCATCGGCATCCTCAAGGCCTATACGACGCGTGTCGGCGCCGGTCCGTTCCCGACGGAGCTGCACGACGCGGACGGCGAGGCGCTGCGGCGCATCGGCGGCGAGCGCGGTGTGACCACCGGCCGTGACCGCCGCTGCGGCTGGTTCGACGCTCCGATCGCGCGGTACGCGACCCGGGTCAACGGCCTGACCGACTTCTTCCTCACCAAGCTGGACGTCCTCACCGGCTGGGAGCAGATCCCGGTCTGCGTGGCGTACGAGATCGACGGCAAGCGCGTCGAGGAACTCCCGTACAACCAGACCGACTTCCACCACGCGAAGCCGATCTACGAGAACCTGCCGGGCTGGTCCGAGGACATCACCAAGGCCCAGACCTTCGACGACCTGCCGAAGAACGCGAAGGCGTACGTGAAGGCGCTGGAGGAGATGTCGGGCGCGCCGATCTCCGCGATCGGCGTCGGCCCGGGCCGGACCGAGACGATCCAGATCAACTCGTTCCTGTAGGAGCACCTGAGGAGCACCTGCTCCCTGAACGACCGCAGGGCCCCGGATCCGCGTCGATCCGGGGCCCTGCGGTCGTTCCGCCGGTCTACCGAGGTCCCGGCACCGTCGCCGCCGGAGGGCTCCAGCGGCCGGCGCGGCCGGGCCCGGCCGGGACGCCGTACTCCTTCTTGAGGTGCTCGGGGATCGCGTAGTGCATGACGCGGCCCCGGGTCAGCGAGGACAGCTCCAAGACGGTGGTGAGGTGGCCGATCCGGTCCAGGGCCCAGGCGCCGAGCGGGGAGCGGTCCTCGATGGTCTCCAGGACGCCGAGCAGGTGCGGGACGGCCTTGGCGACGGTGTCCCAGGCGGTACGGGGCACCTCCAGCCAGTCCGCGCAGGTGTCGCCGACGAGGTGGCGGATGAGGGCGGAGACGATCGGGTCGAAGAACGTGCCGGGGACGACCTCCTCGTAGAGGTCGATGAGCTGCCGGGTCAGCAGCGCGCCCTCAGGCGACGGGCCCATGTGCCGGATCATGTAGAGGTCGAGGAACTCCCGTGCCTCCGCAAGGGACTTGGGTACGGCCTCCTGGTCGACGCCCAGCATCGCGCCGACCACCCGCCACGCGTAGTAGTAGGCGTCGGCGCCTTCCTCGGACATATGGATGCCGAGCCGGTGCAGGCTGTCCAGGACCAGCATCGAGAAGAACATCTGCCCGCCGATCATGTCCTCCTGGCAGATCGGCACCCCCGCGCTCTCCGTGTCCCAGGCGCCCTCGCGCCGCAGGTGGTGGCGGATGGAGGCGTGCAGGAGGCGGACCTTCTGTGCCGCCGGGATGAAGCGGCTGCCGGCCTCGAAGGCGTCGGGCCGCATCAGGTGGACGGTGAACTGGCCGGTCTCCGCCATCCGTTTGGACGGGTAGTTCAGCCCGTGCGTCGCCGAGAGCAGCTTCGCCACGTGCGGGACGACGTAACAGGCGGGCATGGAGGCGAAGGAGAGAGCCGTGGAGATGTGCACGTTGTTGTCGATGAAGAACAGCCGGGCCTTCTCCATCTCGCCCCAGTCCACCCAGGACGGCGGCGCGGTCGTGACGTTCAGGTACTCCCGGGCCACGTCCGGCAGGCCGTCGGGGAGCGGGGCTCCGGCGGTGGAGACGTACCGCATCAGTGTGTTGAACGTGCCGACCTCGCCGCGTTCGAAGAGGGTGGCGACCGTGGCGTCGGCGAGTTCGTCACCGCTGTGGCGGAGGGCGTTCAGCGATGCCTGGGTGTAGGTCATGGCGGGGAACAGCCTTTCTGGTGGGTTCGCGTCGGGGGGCTCAGGAACGGCGGACGGCCGCCGAGTGCGCCAGCATGGTGAGCGCGGTGGCGGCGGGGCCGGGCAGGTCCAGCTCGTCGAGTGCGCGCAGCGCCTCCTCGACCCGGGCGGTGATCATGGCCTCGATGCGGTCGGGGGCCTTCAGGCGGCGCATCAGGTCGCGTACGGCGTCGGCGGGGTCGGTGTCCTCGGCGGTCCCCGTCCCGGCCGCGAGCAGCGTGCGGAGGTGGTCCCGGTCCTCCTTCCCGGCCAGCCGCCAGGTCTCCGCGAGCAGAGCGGTCGGCCGATGGCCGCGTACGTCGTCGGAGCCGTCCTTCCCGGTGAGCGCGGGGTCCCCGAACAGGCCCAGGAGGTCGTCCCGCAGCTGGAACGCCTCGCCCAGCGGCAGCCCGTACGCGGAGCAGCCCGCGCGCAGCCGTTCACCTGCGCCGCCCAGCAGCGCCCCGATCAACAGGGGCTGCTCCACGGTGTACTTGGCGGTCTTGTAGCGGACGATCTTGAGCGAGACCGCCGTATCGGGGGCGGCAGACCCGGTGTGCAGGATCTCCAGGCACTCGCCCGCGATCAACTCCCGTGCCAGCGCCGCCCAGAGCGGGCGGGCCCGGCCGAGATAGGCGGCGGGCAGGCCGCTGGTGACGAAGAGCTGCCCGGCCATCGACATCAGCAGGTCCCCGGCGAGCATCGCCAACGACCGCGCAGCCAGAGCGGGTTCGGGATGGTCCCGCACCGCCTCGTGCAGGGCCAGATGAGCGGTGGGCCGTCCGTGCCGCAGCGGGCTGTCATCGATCAGGTCGTCGTGGACCACGGCCGCCGCGTGCACCAGCTCCATGGAGGCCGCCGCCCGCACCATGGCGTCGCTGTCGGACTGTCCGGCCGCGCGCCAGCCCCAGTAGCAGAACGCCGCCCGCAGCCGTTTGCCGTCCGCCACGGCCGTCTCCACCGCGTCGGCCACCGGGCCCAGGGAGCCGTCGATCGCGGTGAGGTGATCGGCCTCCTCGGCGGCGAAGCGGTGGAGCACCTGGTCCACCCGGGCCTTGAAGGCGCCCGGTTCCCACCCCTCAGACACGTTCGCCGTCACGCTGGGCGATCACATGGCGGGCCAGCACCTCCAGGTGGGCCGGGGGCGCCGCCGCGTACCGGTCGAGCGCCAGGCGGCCGCGCGCGATCAGGTCCTGCTCGGCCTCGGCCGCCAGCTCGGCCGTGTCGGACCGCCGCAGCAGTCCGCGTACGGAGGTGAGGGCCGCGCCCACCGTGGTCATGGCCAGGTCCGCGAGGCCCGCCGCCAGCAGTACCGCCTGCTCGCCCGGTCCGCCGACGCCCTCGCGGGTGTCCGTCGTTCGTTCCACGTCATCCCCCAGCCGCAGTCTGTCCGGAGCCGCTGTCGGCCCGGTCGGCGCCGCTTCGTGCCGCGCTGCCGAGTCTTGCCCGGGGGTGGGTGCCGGTGCCGGGAGAACTCACCAACGAGTGATCGGCGTCTTTCAAACCTGCGGCACGTCAGGCGGCCGATACCGTCCCGCATGCTGGACGCGCCCGAATCTTTTACCTTCGGCCAGGACCCTGTTCACAGCATGTTCCGGATCGACCGCTTCGGTAATCGGAGCAGTTGAGCGGCCTGATGGCATCGTTGTCGCGGGCGGCGCGCGGCCCACGTACAACGCGCGGCATATTCAAGAAGGTTGGTCTAGACCTTGACAGGTCCAGACCATCGTCGCTTGAGTATCGGCACCCCCACGGCGGCGCACGGCCGGACGCCGCGCCGCGTCTAAGGAGTGTGTTCACGTGATCAGACGTGTCCTCAGCCTGCTGGTCGCGCTCGCCGCGGTCGTCGCGGCGTTCGTCGTCCTCCCCGCGGCCACCGCCCAGGCCGCCAACTGCTTCAGCGCCTGGAGCTCCTCGTCCGTCTACACCGGCGGCCAGACCGCCTCGTACAACGGCCGCAACTACACCGCCAAGTGGTGGACCCAGAACGAGCGGCCCGGCTCCTCCGACGTCTGGGCCGACAACGGCGCCTGCGGCACCGGTGGCGGCGGCGAGCAGCCGGGCACCGGCTTCGTCGTCAGCGAGGCCCAGTTCAACCAGATGTTCCCGAACCGGAACTCCTTCTACACCTACAGCGGCCTCACCGCCGCCCTCAGCTCCTACCCGGCCTTCGCCAACACCGGCAGCACCGAGGTGAAGAGGCGCGAGGCCGCGGCCTTCCTCGCCAACGTCAGCCACGAGACCGGCGGGCTGGTGTACATCAAGGAAGTCAACGAGGCCAACTACCCGCACTACTGCGACACCAGCCAGTCCTACGGCTGCCCGGCCGGCCAGGCCGCGTACTACGGCCGCGGTCCCATCCAGCTGAGCTGGAACTTCAACTACAAGGCCGCCGGTGACGCCCTCGGCATCAACCTGCTGGCCAACCCCTACCTGGTGGAGCAGAACGCCTCCGTGGCCTGGAAGACCGGCCTCTGGTACTGGAACACCCAGAACGGCCCCGGCACCATGACGCCGCACAACGCCATCGTCAACAACCGCGGATTCGGCGAGACCATCCGCTCCATCAACGGTTCGATCGAGTGCAACGGCGGCAACCCGGCGCAGGTCCAGAGCCGCATCAACAAGTTCACGCAGTTCACGCAGATCCTCGGCACCACCACCGGCTCGAACCTGAGCTGCTGACCTCCTGCGCGTGAACCACCCCGGTACGGGGGGTGCGTCCGGCTCCGGCCGGGCGGGCCCCCCGTTCCGGCGTTCCGGGACCGGTTGGCAGGATCGGGTGCGCGAGGAGTACGTCTCCTGTGACGCGGGCCACGGGAACCCGGTGGCCGCCGCGGAGAGGTACGGGGTGTGGAGCACAACGAACAGCCGGTCCGCCCGGCACACCCGCCCGACGACGGCCGGGACGACGACGCACGCGTACGGGAACGGATCCGCGCGGGCGACCGGGAGGCCTTCGGCGGCCTCTACGACCGGTACGCGAAGTCCGTCCACAGCCACGCCTGCCGCCTCACCGGTGACCTCTCCGCCGCCGAGGACGTGATGTCGGAGACCTTCCTCGCCGCCTGGCGCACCCGCGAGCAGATCGACCCGGAAGGCGGCTCGCTGCGGCCCTGGCTGCTCGGCATCGCCACCAACAAGGCACGCAACCACCGGCGCGGCGCCGGCCGCCGGCTCGCGTTCCTGGCCCGGCAGCCGAAGCCGAAGGAGGCCGAGGACTTCGCCGAGGCGTCCGCCGAGCGGCTGGACCACCAGCGCGAACTGGCCGCCGTACGAGCGGTCCTGGACCGCCTGCGGCTGCCCGAGCGGGAGGTGCTGGCGCTCTGCGTCTGGGCCGGGCTGGACTACGCGCAGGCGGCGGACGCGCTCGGCGTCCCGGTCGGCACCGTACGGTCGCGGCTCTCCCGGGCCCGTACGCGGCTGCGCGGACTCGCGGGCGAACACCTGGAGCGGGAACGGAAGGGGTCCGGGCGGGAACCACGCCGGGGCCGCGGAGAGGTAGGAGGCAGGGCGGCATTCGTCGTCCTGCCAGGAGAGGGGGGATCGCGATGACCGCGACCACGGGTACCGACGACGGCCGGGACGACCGCGCCGAGCTGGCGCGGCTGCTGCCGCCCGCCACCGGATTCGACCTTCCGCCGGGCCGCCACGAGCACCACAGGGAACGCCTGATGAACCAGATCGACCACGACACCGCCGCCACCTCCGGAAGGGGCCGCGCTCCCCTTCGCCCGCGCCTCCTGCGGCCGTCCTTCCTCGCGCCGGTCACCGCGCTCGCGCTGGCCGGCGCGCTGGTGGCGGGCTACTCCGCGCAGGGCGGCGGAGACGCTCCGGCACGGACGGAGAGCGGCGCGTCGGCCTCGGAGCGCGCCGGGAACGCGCAGCCGGTGGCCCTCGTGCTCGGCCGGATCTCGGACGCGGCGGCGAAGAGCGGTGAGGGCCCGGTCGGCGACGACCAGTTCGTCTACGTACGCAGCCAGGTCCAGGGCGGCGACCTCACCAGCGGCAAGCTGGTGACCGGCCCGCCGGCGGAGCGCGAGATCTGGTACGCGCAGAAGCCCGGCCCGCAGAAGAAGCTCGGCTACATCCGCCAGGACGGCGAAACCTCCCCCATCAACGCCGAGTTCGGGGACACCGACAGCACCCGCGAGGGCATCAGCCGCCCCACCTACCGCTGGCTGGCCGCCCTCCCGACCGACCCGCAGCGGCTGCTGGACCACCTCACCGCCCTGACCCCGAAGAACGAGAGCCAGGAGCACGCCCAGGCCGTGTTCGAGCAGATCGGCTACCTGATCCGCGAGACCGTGCTGCCGCCGGAGACGGCCGCCGCGCTCTACCGGGCCGCGGCCTTGATCCCCGGTGTCACCGAGGCCCCCGACGCGGTGGACGCGCTGGGCCGCCACGGGGTGGGCATCGCCCGCGAGGACGGCCGGTTCTCCACCCGCTCGGAGTGGGTCTTCGACCCGGAGGACCTGGCCTTCCTGGGCTCGCGCACCTTCCTGACCGAGGACACCGAGATCGGCACGAAGGGCGCGCTGCTCGACGCCCAGGCCGTGCTGAAGCGGTCCGTGGTGGACGAGGGCGGGGTCCGGCCGCAGGACTAGTACGCAGCTGAGGGAGGGGCGGGTCGGACTCCGTACGGGGAAGTCCGGCCCGCCCCGCCCTCATGGTGGCGGCGGCCTCACAGCAGCGGCGGCTTCACCGACATCAGCAGGTGCCGGTGTGCGTCCGGCCCCGCCTCGCCCGTGACCATCGCCCGCTGCCCGGCTCCCATCATCAGCAGCCGCAGCGACGGCTCCTCGAACGAGGCCAGAGCGTCCGCCAGATACCCCGGGTTGAACGCCACGGTCATCTCCCGCGCTCCCTCCAGCGTCGCCGGCAGCCGCTGGGACGCCACGTCGTCCTCGTAACCGGCCTGCAGGTGTACGGAGTTGTCGGCGGCCGAGAACGCCATCTGCACCGGGCTGTCGCCGTCGGCCACCACCGAGACCCGCTTGACGGCCTCCACCAGCCGCGCCCGGTCCACCACCGCCACCGCCGGGTCCTCCATCGCGAAGAGCTTGTCGTGGCGCGGCAGCCGTCCTTCCAGCAGCCGTACGGTGGTCCGCATCCCCGCGTGCTCGAACCCCGCCGAACCGGCGTCCAGGGCCACACTCACCAGCCCGGACCGGCCCAGCGAACGCGCGATCTCGGTCAACCTCCGCGCGGGGACCAGCACATCGGCGCTCTCGCCGCCCGCCGAAGCCGCCTTCCACGGCAGTGTCCGCACGGCGAACCGGTACCGGTCGGTCGCCGCGAGCGTCATCGTCCCGGCCTCCGCGTCGAGCCCCAGCCGGATCCCGGTGAGCGCCGGCAAGGTGTCGTCGCGACCCGCCGCCACCGCCACATCGGCGACGGCCGCCGCGAACGCGGCCGCCTCCACCGCACCCCGCACCTGCGGCAGCGACGGCAGCGCCGGGTAGTCGTCCAGCGGCAGCACGGAGAGCCCGAAGCGCGCGCCGTCACCCGAGACGGTGAACCGCGGCCCTTCCACCGCGCACTCCACCGGTCCCTCCGGCAGCACCTTGCAGATGTCGTGCAGCCGCCGCCCCATGACGAGCACCTTGCCGGGACGCACCACCTCGGCGGCCTCCACGTCGATGCGCGCGGACGCCTCGTAGTCGAGCCCGCTCACGCGCAGCCGCCCGTCATCCGTGTCCAGCAGCAGCCCGCCGAGTACGGGAACGGGCGAGCGGACCGGCAGCACGCGGGCGGCCCAGGCGACGGCCTCGGTCAGCGCACTGCGTTCGATGCGGAACTCCACGGTGGGGCCTCTCTCACAAGTCGTCCGGACACGGACGACGTTAGAGGCCACCACTGACAATCGGCCGGGGCTAAGGCCCGGACCGAGGCGAGGACGCTCCGGCCCCGGCGGCAGCGACCACCCCCGTGAGCCGCTGCCGCCGGTACCGGAACACCACGTTCGGACTCTAGACCGGTGGGTAGGGGCACGGGGAGGTTCAATGCGCCCAGTGGGGCGCGGTCGGGGGTAACACTCCGCACAGTGATGCACGTGATGCACGCGATGCACGTGATGCATGTGGTGCGGAGTGAAGCGCAGTGATGATCGGGGGATCATGTGCGAGCACGTCAACGGGCCGACGACCTGCTGCGGATGCAGCGGCTGGCCAGGAACGGCGGGACGGCCGAGCTGCTGCGCTGGCTGGCCGGATGCGCCGACGGCTGGGCCGGAATCGCGGGCTCCGACGGCACGCTGCTGAGCGCGTCCGGGACGGTGCCGGTCAGCACATCCCGCCCGAAGGCCACGGAGGCCCCGAAAGCCCGGAAGGCTCCCGCCGCCCCCGACGTAACCGCTCTCGTAGCCGAAGGCGTACGCGCGCTGGCCGAGCGTGGAGCCCTGGCGTACTCGCACGACACCGGCGCGCACACCACCCTGCTCTTCCCTCTCCACGCGCCGCACACGGACGACCTCCGCACCGAGGCGCCTCTCCTGGCCGTCGTCACGCCCCGGCCCGTGGCCGCCGGCCTCGCCACGCTGCTGGCCGACGCGCTGATGCCGCTCTCGCTGTGCTGGGAGGCCGAGGCGGTCGCGCGCAAGCGGCGGCGGGTGGACCTGGCCGAGTCGCGCGGCCGGGAGGCGGTGCTGCACCTGCTGATGACGGGCCAGCTCTCCATCGCGCACCAGGTGGCCGGCGCGCTGCGGCCGCGTCTGCCCGATCCCGTACGGGTCTGTGTCGTGGAGTGTCCCGGTGACAGCCGGGACGAGGTGGCGCGGGTCTGCGCGGAGGCGGACGGCGGCCGGTCGTGGATCGTGCGGTGTCCTGTCTACGCCCGCCACCTGATCCTGGTGACTCCGGCGCACGAGGACACGGCCACGGCCGCGGCCACCGACGAGACGGTGGCCGCGCTGGTGGCGGAGTGCGTGGTCGGTGTCAGCGAGCGGCTGCCGCTGGCCGACACCGCCACCGGCTACCGCCAGGCCTTCCACGCGCTGGCCGTGGCCCGCGAAGTGCCTGGCCGGCACGTCCGGTTCGGCGCCGCTCCGGAACCGGCGCTCGTCGTCGGCCCGGCCGGACGCCGGTGGGCCGAGGCCCTGCTCACGCCGCTCCTGACCCATGCGCCGCGCCGGGCCCAGGACCCCGGCAGCCAGGAGCTCGTGGCCACCGCCGCCTCCTGGCTGGCGTTCGCCTCGCACGCGACCGACCACCTCAAGGTCCACCGCAACACGCTCGCCGCCCGCCTCAAGCTCATCGGCGAGCTGCTCGGCCTAGACCTCCACCGGCTGGCCGACCAGTCGGCGCTCGACCTGGCCCTGCGCATCCGCGCCACGCCGCCGCCGGTCCGCACTCCGGAGGCCGGTGACGAGGAAGCGTCCGGACAGCGCGACGACGGGGCGGCGCACGACCTCGATGAGGTCCTGCGCCGCCCCGCCGTCCAGGAGTGGGCCGCCGGCCAGCTGGAGCCGGTGTCCGGCGCCGCCGAGGCGACCCTACGCGCCTGGCTGGGCCGCGAGGGCCGCCTCGGCCCGACAGCCGCCGAGCTCGGCATCTCCGTACCCGGCGCCCGCAAGCGCCTCACCCGGCTGGAGACCGTGCTCCAGCGCTCACTGCTCCGGCCTCCGAGCGCCCGCTACGACCTGTGGCTGGCGCTCAGGGCCCGCGACATGGCGGCGGCTACTTCGTGAAGATGAAGTACTTCCAGGCCGAGTGCGTCGTGGAGTTGACGCTGTCACCGGAGGAGCCGTTGATGTACGAGGCCCGTACGCGCAGCTTGTAACCGGTCTCGTGCGGGCCGGGGAGCGTCACGACGGACTTGCCATCGGAGCCGAGCGGGAAGTACTCCTGGCCCGCCTCGTACCACGTGCCCATGTAGTTCAGCTGGAAGGTCAGCCGCTGGGCACGGCCCTTGTAGTAGGTCATGCTGGTGGTGAAGTCGGGGTTCTTCTTCTTGCTGTAGAACGCGTAGCTGGTCTTCCCGATCTTCGCCGTCTTGTAGTGGTTGGACAGCTTCACCGAGACGCCGACCTTGGCGTAGGCGGTCGCCTTCGCGGTCCTCGCCGCGTACCGCGCGTCACCCCTGTACACGGCGGTGACCGTCGTGTCGCGCCTCATGTTGACGGTGACGGACAGGTTGCCCTTGGAGTTGACCTTCGCCTTCCTGACCAGCTTCTTCGGCTTGTCGGCGCCGAAGGGGTCGGCCCAGATCTCGACGACGCGGTTCTTGTACGTCTTGCCGAGGGTCGCGGTGAAGGAGACGTTCTTGTTGTACGCGTGGAGCGAGTTGTTCCGGTTGAGCTTCAGCGAGGTCGCGGCGCGCGAGACGGCGACGGCACGGGAGCCGGAGGCGGCAGTGTGCTTGGCGCTGCCCGCGTAGGTGGCCCTGTACGTCACCTTGCCGCCGGCGGGCGGGGTGTCCTTGAAGGTGAACGCGCCCTTGGCGTCCGTTTTCACGGTGCCGAGCGACTTGCCCTTGGGGGACTCGACGTCCGTACGGGTCACGGTGAGCGCCGTACCGGCCGGGAGCGCCACGGAGGCCTTGACGGAGCCCTTGACGGTGAGCGCCTTGGCGCGCGTCGCCTTCGCGGGGGCGCTGACGGTCACGGTGGCGACGGACTTGCTCGGGTCGGTGAGGACCCGGAAGGAACGGGCTCCCTCGCTGTTGACCGTGACGGCGAACAGCCGGCTGCCGTCGGGCGCCCAGGCCAGACCCGCCGGCTCCAGGGTGTCCGAACCGCTGGACGTGCCGGTGTTGGGGAAGTCGTACGTCCGCACCGGGACGGTCTTGGACGCGCCCTTCGGGTAGATGTAGACGTCCGGCTCGTACCAGCCGCTGATCCCGGCCGCCACCGTCCCGTTCGGGGCGATGTCCACGGCGTTGGGGTACGCGTCGGAGGAGTAGCCCTGCTCCACCTGGAGGTCGGACGTCCGGTACACCTGGTGGTGGTAGGGCGCGGCACTGGCGACCACGACCTGGGCGCCGTCCGGGCTCAGCGCGAGGTCGCGCATGTTGCCGCCGTCCGCGTGGACGTGGGCGGTCCGGGTGGCGGTGCCCGACGCGACGTCGTACACGGCCAGTTCGGCCGGGCTCTGGACCTCGATGCCCGCGGCCAGCGTGTCCGGCGCACCGGGCGAGGAGGCGAGGACCGGTGCGGAGTACCACGTACGGTGCGGGTCCTGGTCCAGTGCGACCACCGGCTCCTCGCCGGACAGGTCCAGCGAACCGATGTTGCCGTCGCCCGCCGCCCCGTAGCCGAACCAGAGCTTCCCGCCGGCCAGCGCCGGGTGGGTCGGCCGGGTGCCCCGGCCGATGTCGTAGCGCGCGGACTCCGTCAGGGTGGCGGTGTCGATGGCCACGATGTGGCCCGAGGTCGCCACACCCGCGTACAGGGTGCCGGAGTCGGCCGACAGCTCCAGACCGTTCACCCCAGGCAGTGAGCCGAGGGTGCGGAGGACCTTGCCGGAGTAGTCCGTGGCGAGGATCCTGCCGGACGTCGGGTCGCTGATGAACACCCGCTGGTGCACGCCGTCGGCGACGATGTCGCCGAGCGAGGCTGCGGGAAGGATTCTGCTGCTGTCGGCGGCGGCGGCGGTGCCCGCCGTACCGCCGACGAGCACCACGGAACTGAAGAGGACCGCGAACGCTGTCGCGGTCGAGGTTCTGCGCGTGCGCACAGTTGCTGATACCCCCACGGTATGAAAGGGGCCGCGCGTCGCCCGAGATGAGAGAAAGAAGAGTTGGGGCGCGGCCAGGATCGCAGAATAAGGCATGCCACTGACAAGCGAGCGCCACTTTTCGCGCCCCCTGTGCGCCCGCACGCTCCCTGCGGCGGCCAGGCACTTAACCGGTTGCCGCCCCGAGCATCGTCGGTTAGGAAGAGCGCATGCTGAGAGGCGAGAAGGTCGGGCTCAGGGCTCGCCACGATGACGACATCCCGGTCCTGCGGACCGAACTCTTCAACGACGTGGTCAACTCCGCGCGGTTCGAGAGCCGGCCGTGGCGGCCGATGCCACCGGACGCGAAGAGCGCGCGGCCCGCGGCGGGCGACGAGGAGGAGAACGTCCGGTTCTCGGTGGTGGAGCTGAGCGGCTCCACGCTCATCGGCATCGCGACGCTCTGGGGCATCGACACCCACAACCGGTCGGCGCACGTCGGCCTCGCGCTGCTGCCTTCCGCGCGCGGCCAGGGCTACGGAACCGATGTCGTCGCGACCCTGTGCCACTACGCGTTCATCGTACGCAGCCTGCACCGGCTCCAGATCGAGACGCTGGCGGACAACCCCGCGATGCTGCGTTCCGCCGAGCGCAACGGCTTCGTCCGCGAAGGAGTCCTGCGCTCGTCGGCCTGGGTCATGGGCGAGTTCCTGGACGAGGTGATGCTCGGCCTCCTCGTCCAGGACTGGAAGCAAGGCGCCTCCTAGGACCAGGCGTCGCGCGGCAGGCGGCAGTTCGACGACAGGCCCTTAACCCCTGGCGCCCGGCCTGCGGTCCGCCGGCAGCGCGCAGGCCGGTGAACCGCCGGGCAGCCGCGTGCGGTTGGCGGCGACGAACCGGTAGACGCCGTGGGCGATCCACCGCACCGGAGGCAGCGTGAGCAGCCCGCCGAGCCAGGCCCAGCCTCCACCGGCGCTCAGCAGAAGCTTGGCGACCGCCTGCGCGCCGCCGTACACCGTGCCGGGCGGCGATACCCACAGCACCTCGCGCTCGGCCCGCTGCCGGGTGATGCCGAGCGCGTCCAGGTCGGCGAACTGCCACGGCGTGACGGTGCAGCGCGGTCGCACCCGCCGGGTCAGGACGTTCACCGACGACGTGCAGAAGGCGCAGTCGCCGTCGTAGACGAGGACAGGTACGGATCGCGTGGGCATGGCCCCATCCTGCCTCGGCGGACCGCCCGATTCCGGAAGGCGCTGCCCGAACCGCACCTCAACCTCCGCTTCCGGCACAGGCGTTCGGGGAAGATCGACGCCATGGACGCGAAACGGGAACAGCGCATCCACACGGTCCTGCGGTACCTGAACCCGCTGCTGGCCGTGGTCACGGTGGGCGGACTGCTGTGGACGGTGCGGACGCTGGCCAAGGGCGGGCTGGAGCCGGGCGACACGGCCGGTGTCGTCGCCGTACCGCTGGCGGCGCTCGCCGCGTGGCTGGCCGCCGTGGCGATCCTCAAGCGCCGACCGGAGGCGGAGGCGACGGCGGCCCGGCTGGCCGGTCTCGTACGGAGCGCGGAGCGGGCGGCGGTGGCCCAGCTCCTCGGAGACGGCACGCCGGGCATCGACACGCGCTTCCGCGTCCCGGGCGACCGGCAGCCGCGCACCGGGGCCGTCGACCACTTCCGTACGCTACGTCGGACCGCAGGACGTACGCGCCGCCGACATGGTGCTGGGCGTCGGCGCGATCGCGCTCGTACCGGCCATCGGCTGGTTTCTTCTTCCAGCGGGAATGGCGCGCGGAACCCGACGTCTGGGCGACGCGGCAGCACAACCCTCGCGGCGGGATGCTCGGCGAGGTGGTGCGCGCCACAGGACATGCCCTGGGCATCGCCGCGTTCAACTGCTGGGCACTGTTCCTCCAGCCACCGGCCGTCGGCCTCTTCACCATCACGCCGCCCTCGCTGGCCGTCACCGGCGCCGCCCTCACCGCCCCGCTCGCCTTGCTGGGCATGCCCGCCTCACGCCGCTACCTCCTCGCGCTCCTCTTCCTGCGCGGCCGGCTGCCGTTCCGCCTGGGCCGCTTCGTGAGGTGGGCGTACGGAGCGGGGCTGCTGCGGGCGGCGGGACCGACGTACCAGTTCCGCCACCAGGAGCTTCACGAGTGGCTGATCATGTCGCACTACGCGGGCGGCCCCGAGGCGATCGCCCGCGCGTACGTCAGTCCGCCCAGGTGACGAACGTGGACCAGGCATCGGGCGCGACGGCGAAGGCGGGTCCGTCGGTGACCTTGGAGTCACGGACGTGGACGACGTGGGGGCAGGCGGCGACCTCGACGCAGTCACCGCCGCTGCCGCTGCTGTAGGAGGACGTACGCCAGTCGAAGGCGACCTCGATGCAGTCGCCGCCGCTAGCGTTGCTGTAGCTCGACGTGAACCATCGGAGGGTGCTGCTCATTCCTTCACTCCTGCCAACCGCATGATGAGGTCCAGCGATTCACGAGGACCCAATGCCTCTGACCGGATCTTCGCATAGCGCTGAGCGTACGTGCTCACCTTTGCCGGGTCACTGATCAGCAGACTCTCCTCCTGCGCCTCCAGGTAGATGAGATGCTCATGATCCGGGGTCTCCACCAGGTTCATTTGGCCGTGACCCGCCGCGTACTCCCCGTACTTCCCGGCGTCCAGGGGAAGCACCAGCAGCGTGACGTTACGCCGCCGGGCGCACTCCACGAGGTACAGCAACTGCTCCCGCATGATCTCCTCGCTGCCGATGACCCGGCGCAGGACGGCCTCGTCGATGATGATCTCGATCATCGGGAGCGGGTCGCGGTCGAAGAGAGCTTTGCGCGCCATCCGCAGTTGGACCAGCTCCTCCACGCGCTCGTCGGAGAGTGGCGGATATCCGCCACCGATGAGCGCCCGCGCGTATGCCTCCGTCTGGAAGAGTCCGTGGATGACGTTCGTGGCGAACAGCTGAAGACTGATCGCGGCCTGCTCCAGCAGCGCGTAGTCCTGGAACTGCTCCGGCAGCCGCTCCATCCGCATGTACAGCCGTGCAGTCTCGAAGACCTCGCTGCCTTCGCTCAGGACGCGCTTCAGCGCCACCAGCATCGCGTCACTGGCGGGCTGCGCGCACGTCTCCATGGCGCTGACCGCAGCGGCCGAGTAGCCGAGCTCGTCGCCGAGCCGGTCCTGCGACCACTCACGCTGGAGGCGCAGCATGCGCGTCACTTTGGCCACCAGCTTCGCCGCCGGACTGGCTGAATCCTTGTTCTCCGCACTTGCCATGAGGTGATCTCTTTTCGACTCAACCGAACTCAACCGGTCACTACGCGATGTGGCTGAAATCAACTGCCCAACAGCGAAGTTCGTGCAGGTCAACGGGTGTGCGACGCCCCTCGCCAGTCGTAGAGAACGCTAGGTGATCGGGGTCACAATCGCCTGGTGAATGCACTGAATGGTGAGCGCAATATCGGCTGGGTCCCGGACTCGGGATTCCAACTCCGCAAGGCGGGCGTGCAATTCGACGCGGTCCGCGTGGACGGCGAGATCGGACGGCGGCTGGCGGACCTGATGGAGGAGTTGGTCGGCGGCGAACCGGGCCCGGTGGTGACCGAGGCGAACGGTCGGCGCGGCGTCTACTTCTTCGTACCGCCGGGTTCGACGGCGCACCGCTGCTGGCCGCGCGAGGTGACGATCCTGAACTCGACGAGGAACCGGGTGAGTTACGTACCGGTCCCGGCGCTGGAAGGCCGGACGTGGCCGCTGTCGTGGCGGTACCCGCCGACGGCTCCGGGCCGTTTCGTCCACACGCTGATCCTGATCAACGCGGTGGAGTCGCTGCTGTACTCCGGCCGAGATAGGTGACGGGCCCGGGATCCGGGACGGCGATCTCATGGAAGCCGACGCGGTCGTAGAAGGCGCGGGCGGCGGTGTTGCTGGTGACCATGGAGAGGTGCACGGCCGGAACGTCCTGGCGGTGGAGGGCGCCGAGGAAGGTCTCCATGAGCCGGCGCCCGTACCCGTACCGCTGGTGCGAAGGGAGCAGGTCGATGTGGAGGTGGGCCGGATAGGCGTCCAGCTCCGGCAGGACCATGCGCTCCGGATCGTGCATGAGCCCGGTCATCGTGTCGGCCGGGGTGGACGGCGAGTGCGGTTGTACGGGTGCGGGATAGCGGCTGGTCAGGCGCGGGAGCCACTCGGTGCGGTAGCGGGCGACGAAGGACGCGGTGTCCGCCGTACCGACGATGTAGCCGACCGCCCGTCCGCCGTCCTCCACGACGAAGGCGAGGCCGGGTTCGAGGACGACGTAGGGCGCGGCGAAGATGTTCGGCAGGAGGTCGGGGTCCGGATAGAGGTGGCGGGAGTCTCCGCCTTCGTGGCCGGTGCGTACGCAGATGTCGAAGAGGGCGTCGCGGTCGTCGGGCCGGTACGGGCGGAGGATGGCGTGAGTCATGGCGCCGATTTTCAGCGGCGCGGGAGCGCTCCCGCAAGTGGGTTCAAGGCGGCGGTGGTTGGGGGTTTCGGCGGCTCTCCAGGCGTGGCTGCCGTCGTGCGCATAGGGTGCCTGAATGCCGAATCCACGACGGTTGAGCCGCCGCGCCTGGCTGCTCGCGTGGGCGGTACTCTGCGTGGCCGGCCTCACCGCGACCGCCGGGCTTCAGGCCGCCGTATCGCCACCGGAAGCGCGGCCCGAGAGACGTATCAAGGCCGAGTGCCGCGCGTACATCGCGGAGATCGAAGGCCGCATCCACCGAGCCGAGAGCAACAGCGAGGGAGAAGGCGCCATCGTGGCGTTCTCCCGGGACCGCACGGACTGCGCCGACGAACTCGACGACCTCCTCGGAGGCGATCGGTGACCGGCCCGGGCTCGGTGATCCGGCGACCGCCCGCCTGATGCGTGCGGCGGGCGCTAGAGGGCAGGGGCGAGCGGTTGCCAGCGGGGGCCGTGGGGGTCGTCGCCGGTGAAGACGTGGTGGGCGTCGGACGTGATGTGCAGCCCGAAGTCGTACATGCCGGGTGACCCGCGCTCCTCCCAGACGTTCCAGGCCCGGGCGGCTTCGTCGGCCAGGTTCCGTTCACCGCCACGGTGTGCGTTCAGGGCAGTGCCGGCCTGCTGGAGGACGGCCCAGGAGGAGTGGCCGTCGCTGAGCCAGGCCGTCGCCTGCGCGTCGGTGCCGGCGGCTCGGATGTCGATGCGCACGTCCGGCAGCAGCACGCGGAGCGCGAAGAGCACGTCGGGATGGGACAACGCCTGTACGGGGCGCGGGAACACGGCCGGTACGCCGGTGCCTCTGTCCCGTACGCGGTCGAAGGGGGCGGGCGGACGATGGTCCGTACGGCGGGTGGGCATGAAGCGGGCGGCAGCCTGCATCCAGCCGGTGGCCGACGTGCGGTCGTCCGCCACGGTGAGCGCGACGCACCCGGTGTGCCCCCACGGAGTGACGATCCGGCCACCGGCCCGCGTGCGCTGCACCCACGCCCAGGGCACGTGGTCCACGGCGTAGGTGGAGATGACGCGGTCGAAAGCGTCGTCCTCCTCCGTCGTCGACACGGCGTCGCCGTCACCGGTGACGACGCGGACCCGGTGGACGGCCGCCTCGATGCGCCGGCGCGCGCCGGCGGCGAGTTCGGCGTCGATTTCGACGCTGGTGACGTGGCCTCGGCCGGTGCGGTGGGCGAGCAGGGCGGCGTTCCAGCCGGAGCCGGTGCCGAGTTCGAGCACCCGGTGTCCGGGCTCCAGGTCGAGTGAGTCCAGCATGGTGGCGACGATGGCCGCGCACGAGATGCTGGACGTCGGCAAGGAGCCGGTGACCTGGGTGACGGTGGAGCCGTACGGATCGGGGTGGACGGCGGCGGCCCACGCCTCCGGTGCCTCGGTGCGGCGCACGACCTCGTACCGCTCACCTGTCCAGACGTGGACGGCATCGGGTGCGAAGCGATCCCGGGGAACTGCCTCCATGGCCTGACGGACCCAGGGCGAGTCCGCCGGCCACAGGCCCCCGTCGGTCATCGCGGAGAGCAGACGGAGGCGGTGCTCTTCCAACACGTGGGCTACTTCCGCCGGGTGCCGGTGGGCGGGGGAGTGGGCGGGACCTGCCCGTCCGAGTTGCCGGGCGGCGGCTTCCCTTGCGACGGGTCCGGTGTCGGCTTGCCGTGCGTGCCCATGATGACCTCCTGGCCGTACGCGTAGGCGGACGTCTCATCGTCGCGAGCGGCTCGGGCCGGCCGGGCGTAATCAGCGCAATCGACCGAAACGGTTCGTTGCCGGTGGCTCATTCACTCGTGGCGTGGTGATCCGTGCGATCGCCTCGACCGTCAGCGCGCGGTCGTGCGGCTCGGTCTCCAGGGCGCGGTGGATGGAGAGGCCTTCGATGAGCGCGTCCAGCTGGCGGGCGGTGGCGGGGTCGAAGTGCCATTCCAGCGCGCGTCGGCTGCGGCTCATCCAGGTGCGGGTGAGCTCGCGGTAGGCGGGTTCGCGGGCGGCGAGCGTGTACAGCTCGTGGGTCAGGATCAGCTCGCGCTGGTTGCCGCCGGAGAGGTGGTGGACGAGGTCGGCGACGGCCTCGCGTGCCTCGTCGGGACCGGCGGCGGCGCCGAGGCGGTCCTCGAAGACGGCGACGATCGTGCCGGAGAACCGGGTGAACGCCTCGTGGAGCAGCTCGTCCATGCCGGCGAAGTGGTACGTCATCGACCCGAGCGGAACGCCGGCACGGGCGGCCACCTTGCGATGCGACATGCCCGCGACACCTTCGTCGGCGATCAGGTCCAGCGCCGCGTCGATGATGCGATCCCGCCGCTCGGGATCGGTGCGCCCTGTCGCCACCCGGCGCCTCCTCGTTCGGCCTGGTCTCTCCTGGCTTCTCGCAGCATAGGGCGCGAGGTGGCGTGCGCGGTCAGGGGATGAGGTCGCTGAGGGTGACGTTGAGCTGCACCTTTCCGCCGACCTCGGTCACGCCGACGCAGCGGTCCCGCCGGTCCAGCAGCCAGCCGTTCGGCCGGCAGGTCCAGCTCGGCGAGTGGCCGAGTCTGTGGCGTATCTCGGCGTTGGTGAGACCGTCGCGGCTGCCGACGGTCACCGAGCGGGTGCAGCTGGACGAGCCGCAACTGGAGCCCTCGGACAGGACGGTGAGGCCGGGTGGCAGGTCGGGAACGTGTTCGGCCGGCGGTACGGCCGCTCCTCCGGCGAGCAGGAAGGCCAGCAGGCAGCCGACGAGGGTGAGCCCGAAGTGCGTGCCCAGGAGGCCGACGGACCTGCTGCGGCGGCGGGCCCACTCCTCCGATTCGGGGCCTTCCTGCGCCCGTTCCAGCCGCACACCGCACCAGATGACGGCCGGCGCGGCGACTCCGAGGAGGAGGTGGGCGTCGGCCCGGGGTATGCCCGCGTCCCACCCGTGCTGAACGGCGACGAGCAGGGCTCCGGCAGCGAGCAGTACGCCACCGACCGCGAGCCCCGTGGTCCGGGTGCGAGCGGTGCGGGCCCAGGCGATGAGCGGGACGGCGGCGAAGAGGAGGCCCAGCAGTGACCAGACGAAGGGGGCGGTGACGTGGACGGAGGGCGACAGCGACAGCAGGGATGACACGGGGGCTCTCCGGCCGGTGCGGTGACGGGCGATGGCGGTGGCGATGGCGGTACGGATCCAGGTCCGGGGACGCGCCCGGCGGGCGGGTGGTTCCGTCGGCAGTGGGCGGCCGCCTGGCCGACGGCGTACCGACGGCCCGCCGAAGGCGGCTCCCGGGCACCGGCCGTGAGCGGTGGAGTGCGAGGCGAGGTGGAGTGTGTACGAACGTACGCTTCAGGCGTACGATCGTACGCTCCACCTCTCCGTCCACTGAGGAAGCGCTTCCATGAAGGTCACGCCGGTCATCGACGCCCGCACCCGCCGCTGGCGCGCCGCGCTCTTCCTCTTCATGCTCGCCACCGGCGTGAGCATGGCGTCCTGGGTGGCCAGGACGCCTGCCGTACGCGACGCGCTGGACGTGTCCACCGGCGCGATGGGGCTCGTCCTCTTCGGGCTCTCGATCGGCTCGATGGCCGGTGTGCTGGTCTCCGGCGGGCTCGTGCGCAAGCACGGAGGGCGGCCGGTGATCGCGCTCGGCGCGGCGCTGCTCGTGGCCGGGCTGCTGGGCGTCGCCGGAGGCGCGGCGCTGGAGGTGTCCGGCGGGGTCTTCGGCGGACTGGCGCTGTTCGGGGCCGGGATGGGGCTCGCGGAGGTGGCGTTCAACATCGAGGGCGCGGCCGTGGAGCGGACCGTGGGCCGCCCGGTCCTGCCGGTGCTGCACGGCTGCTTCAGCCTCGGCACGGTGGTCGGCGCGCTGCTGGGGATGGCGCTGACGGCGGTACGGTTCCCGGTCGGCTGGCACCTCGCGGCGGTGGCCGTCGTGGTGGCGTCGGCCGCGGTGTGGACCGTACGGGCGGTTCCGCCGGGCACGGGTCGTGAGGACGGCGGTTCCGGCGACGGCGAGCCGGCCGCGTCCGGTGGATGGCGGGCGCAGCTGGAGGTCTGGCGGGACCGGCGGCTGGTGCTGATCGGGCTGATCGTGCTGGCCATGGCGTTCGCGGAGGGCTCGGCCAACGACTGGCTGCCGCTGCTGATGGTGGACGGCCACGGGACGAGCGCGACGGCCGGTTCGCTGACGTTCCTGCTGTTCGCCGGTGCGATGACGACGGGCCGGTTCACGGGCGGGCCGCTGCTGGTGCGGTACGGGCCTGCGGCCGTGGTGCGGGCGAGCGCGGTCGTGGCGGCGGCGGGCGTGGCGCTGGTGGTCTTCTCGTCCAGCGCGGTGCTCGCCGGTGCGGCGGTCGTGCTGTGGGGCCTCGGCGCGTCGCTGGGATTCCCGGTCACGGTCTCGGCGGCCGGTGAGGGCGCGGCGGCGCGGGACGCTTCGGCGCGGGTCGCGGCGGTCTCGACGGCCGGCTACGCGGCGTTCCTGGTCGGCCCGCCGTCGCTCGGCTTCCTGGCCGACCACGTGGGGCTGCGGTCGGCGATGATCGTGGTGCTGGTGCTGCTGGCCGGTGCGGCGCTGATCACCGGGGCGCTGCGGCGGCCCGCGGCCTCGCCGGAGGTGGACGTGCCCGCGCCTCACTCCGACCGGGTGTAGATCAGGCTCTCGCCCGAACCGGTCGTGGCCCGGCGCAGGCTGCCGTCCGGGAGGAGGGTCAGCTCGGTGGGCTTGCCGGGGGAGCAGGAGGCGGCCGGGCGGCCTACGGAGACGGTGGAGGGGCCGATGAGGACCGGTTCGCCGTCGCCGGGACGGGCGACCAGAGGTGCGGTGAACTCGCAGTGGTACGTGGCGCCGAGCGCCAGTGGGCCTTCGGCGGTGAGCGAGAGGCCCTGGTCGCCGACCTCGCCCTGCCGGATGGTCAGCTTCCGCGTGGACCCGCCGCTGTCGCCGGGGATGGAGGCGGTCCAGGTGCCGAGGTAGTCACCGGGTACGGCGCCCTCGTCGCCGGTTCCCGCCGTGTCGCCGGAGGCGGAGGCCGAGGCGGACGGGCCGGGGCCTGGCGTGTCGCGGCCCTTGGTGTTCATGAACGCGTACACGGATCCGCCGGCGCCTATCGCCACGACCAGCGCCACGGCGATGAGAGCGGCGGTCGCTCCGGCGGACCGGCGCGCGGGCGCGGGTGCAGGGGCCGGCGGCGGCGTGAAGTAGGCGGGTGGGAGCGGGGTGTTGTACGTCGGGCCGGGGCTGTAGCTCTGGTTGTACGGAGCTTGGGGCTGGTGGGCGTACGGGGCCGGGGCCGGGGCCGGCGGGAGAGTGGCGGGGGCGGCCTGGGTGGGGAGGGCGTGGACGGGGGCGGGGGGTGTGTGGGGGTGGTGCGGGACTTCCGGCGCATTCGGCGCTCCTGGGGTTCCCGGGGCATCCGGCGCCTCCGGGTCCTCCGCGTCGAGCAAGTCCACCGCCTGGCGGCCCAGTTGGGCGATGAGGGTGGCGGGGAGCCAGGGTTCGTCGGCCTGCGGCTCGCCCAGCCGGGCCAGGATCTCGTCGGTGGTCGGCCGCGCGGCCGGGTCCTTGGCCAGGCAGTCGCGTACGACCCCGGCCAGCTCCGCCGGAACGCCGGTCAGGTCCGGGTCCTCCTGGGTGATCCGGAACATCAGGGCGTGCACTCCGCCGCTCTCGGCCGCACCGAACGGGAGGCGGCCGGTCGCCGCGTACGCGAGCACGGAACCGAGGCAGAACACATCGCACGCCGTCGTCACGCGCTCGCCGCGCACCTGCTCCGGGGCCATGAACCCGGGCGAGCCGATCATCGCACCGGTACGGGTCAGGTCGCCGTCGGCCAGGGACTCCAGGGCGCGGGCGATGCCGAAGTCGATGACGCGGGGGCCGTCGATGGTGAGCAGCACGTTGGAGGGCTTCAGGTCGCGGTGGATGAGCCCGGCGCGGTGGATGTGCTGAAGGGCGTGGGCGAGGCCGGAGCCGAGGAGCTGGACGGAACGTGTCGGCAGCGGTCCGTACGCGCCCGAGTCGGCGACCGGGGCGCCGGGGCGGCCGGAGACGATGCGGTGGAGGGAGGGGCCGGCGACGTAGCCGGTGGCGACCCAGGGGATCGGGGCCTCGGTGTCGGAGTCCAGGACCGGTGCGGTCCAGGCGCCGCCGACCTGGTGCGCGGCGCGGACCTCCTGGCGGAAGCGGGCGCGGAACTCGGGCTGTTCGGCGAGCTCGCGGCGGACGAGCTTGAGGGCGACGGTGCGGCCTCGTTCGGAGCGGGCGAGGAAGACCTGGCCCATGCCGCCTTCTCCCAGGCGGGCGAGGAGGCGGTACGCGCCTATGTGGCGCGGGTCGTCGGGCCCGAGCTTGTCCATGTGCGCTTCCTCCCCTGCGGCCCGCACGAGGATAGCCCCGCGGCCGCACTTTCAGCCCGTCCGGCGTTTGAGGACGGAACCGTCGACCGGACGGGTCCGGCGCGCACCTTCTCAGCCCGTCCGGCGTTTGAGGACGGAACCGTGGCGCAGGGGTTCGGTGCGCACTACCCAGCCCGTCCGGCGCTTGAGGACGGAACCGGAGAGCACGGGTTCGGTGCGCGGGCATGGGCGGCACTCCGGGCCAGCCGACCACTCAGGCGCGCCCCCACCGAAGCGGGGGTTCCGTCCTCAACCGCCGGACGGGCTGGAGTGGGCCCCGCCCGCCGTCACCGCCTCCACCGCCCCCGCCAACCGCTCCAACACCCCCACCGCCTCCGCGAACCCGTCAGCCCCCAGCTCCCCGGCCAGCCGCGCAGCGAACTCCGCATGGGACGGGTCGATCCGCGACACCGCCTCCCGCCCCGCAACCGTCACCCGCAACAGCTTCGCCCGCCGGTGGGCCGGATTCTCGACGTACTCCGCGAGCCCGCGCCCCACCAGCAGGTCCGCGATCCGCTGCACGCTCTGCCGCGTGATCCCCATCTCCCGCGCGATCCCCGCCACCGGCAACGGCCCCGGCAGCACCGCTCCCAGCACCTGCCACCAAGCAGCCGTCAGCCCACCCGGCCTGGCCAACTCCTCCGCCACGCCCAGGAACTGCCCGTTCAGCCGGAACACCGTCAACGCGGCCCGGCTCAACAACGCCTGCTGAAAAGGGACTTCGGCAGCGGCTTCCGAAGAGGCCTCCGAAGTGACCTCACCGGCCCCCTCACTCACCCTCCAACACCTCATACGCACTCGGGTCCGAGTCATGGAACAGCCGGTACCAGGCCCCCAGCTTCTCCGGCCCGTACACCCCCAGCAGCCCGAACACCTCCCGCGCCAGCGCCACCGGCTCCGTCGGCCCGGCCGTGATCAGCCCGCCGTCCGTCACCGCGTCGGCGTCCACGTACCGCGCGCCACCTCCGTACCCCGTCGCCGCCAGGTAGAAGGAGACCGCGCTCGTGTGCGCCCGGTCGTCGAGCAGCCCCTCGCGGGCCAGCCCGGCCGTCGCTCCGCAGATCGCCGCGACCGGCACCTCCGCCTCCAGGAAGGCCCGCGCCGCACGGGCGAACGGCGCCAGATCGTCGCCCGCGTCCCAGAGCCCGGCCCCGGGCAGGACGAGGAGCGCGCTGTCCTCGGGCCGCAGCTCGGCGAGGGCCAGGTCGGGCTGGATGCGGAGCCCGCCCATGGTGCTGACCGGTTCCCGGTCCGGCCCCACGGTCCGCACGGTGTAGCCGTTCTGGGCGAGAAACGCCGTGGTGTACCCGGTCTCCCAGTCGGCGAGCGTGTCGTACACGGCGAGATGAACCACAGAGCTGGTGCCGGTCATGGCAGCCTCCCGAAGTAGATGACAGAAGGCTGTCACAATGACAACATGCTGTCAATCACCACGACGGCACCCGGACCATCGCCACAAGCCCACCCGGACCATCACCAGGAGCGCACCCGGACCCGACACCCTGCCGACCCCCGCGCCCCACGCCGTACAACATGGCCATGGAACCGCCCTCCACCAGCACCTACGCTCCCCGCATGACCCCTCATGCCCCTCATGCCCCGTACGCCGACCCCGCGGCCGGTGCGGCCGTGAAGGCCGCGGACCGCGCGCACGTGTTCCACTCCTGGTCCGCCCAGGGCCTCATCGACCCGCTCGCCGTCGCCGGCGCCGAGGGGTCCTACTTCTGGGACTACGACGGCAACCGCTACCTCGACTTCACCAGCGGACTCGTCTACACCAACATCGGCTACCAGCACCCCACCGTGATCGCCGCGATCCAGGAGCAGGCAGGCAAACTCGCCACCTTCGCGCCCGCGTTCGCCGTCGAGTCGCGCTCCGAGGCCGCACGCCTCATCGCCGAGCGCACGCCGGGCGACCTGGACAAGATCTTCTTCACCAACGGCGGCGCCGAGGCCGTCGAGAACGCCGTCCGCATGGCCCGGCTGCACACCGGCCGTACGAAGGTGCTCTCCGCCTACCGCTCGTACCACGGCGCCACCTCCACCGCGATCAACCTCACCGGCGACCCGCGCCGCTGGCCCTCCGACAACGGCTCGGCTGGCGTCGTACGTTTCTGGGCGCCGTTCCTCTACCGCTCGCCGTTCTACGCCGAGACCGAGGCCGAGGAGTGCGCCCGCGCGCTCCAGCACCTTCAGGACACGCTCGCCTTCGAGGGCCCGTCGACCATCGCCGCGATCATCCTGGAGACCATCCCGGGCACGGCCGGCATCATGACGCCTCCGCCGGGCTACCTGGCGGGCGTCCGCGAGATCTGCGACCGGTACGGGATCGTCTTCGTGCTCGACGAGGTGATGGCCGGATTCGGCCGCACCGGCGCCTGGTTCGCCGCCGACCACTTCGACGTCGTGCCGGACCTGCTGACCTTCGCGAAGGGCGTCAACTCCGGTTACGTACCGCTCGGCGGCGTCGCCATCAGCGCCGAGATCGCCGCCACCTTCGAGACCCGCCCCTACCCCGGCGGCCTCACCTACTCCGGCCATCCGCTCGCCTGCGCGGCCGCCGTCGCCACCATCGGCGTGATGGAGGACGAGAAGGTCGTCGAGAACGCGGCCCACATCGGCGAGACCGTCCTCGGACCCGGCCTGCGCGAGCTCGCCGAGCGCCACCCGTCGGTCGGCGAGGTGCGCGGCCTCGGCGCGTTCTGGGCGCTGGAGCTCGTACGTGACCGGGAGACCCGCGAACCGCTCGTCCCGTACAACGCCTCCGGCGAGGCGAACGCGCCGATGGCGGCCTTCGGCGCGGCGGCGAAGAAGCAGGGCCTGTGGCCGTTCATCAACATGAACCGCACCCACGCCGTCCCCGCCTGCAACGTCACCGAGGCCGAGGCCAAGGAGGGTCTCGCGGCGCTGGACATCGCGCTCACGGTGGCCGACGAGCACACGGTGTAGCCGTACGACCACTCTCGCGTACGCAATCGCCTCCCGTCGTGCCCGAAATCGGGCACGACGGGCAGCTGCCTTAAGGTGACCCGAGCCGAAAGACGGCCGAATCCGGCTGAACACGGCCGGCGAACCGGAAGGGCGGCCACCGATGGTGCCGAGCGGAGGCGTGACCCGCAGTACGCTGCGCCAGCAGATCGCCGACGCGCTGCGCGACGAGGTGCTGGCCGGGCGGCTCCGCCCGGGCCGGGCGTTCACCGTCAAACAGATCGCGGAACAGTACGGCGTCTCCGCGACGCCCGTCCGCGAGGCGCTGTTCGACCTCTCCGCGCAGGGCCTGCTCTCCTCCGACCAGCACCGCGGCTTCCAGGTCCACGAGTTCACGATTCGGGACTACCGGGCGATGGTCGAGGCCCGCTGCCTCGTCGTCGAGGGCATCTTCCGCTCACCCGCCGACCAGGTCTCCGTCCGGCCCGAGGCGCTCGCACCGATCCGGCGCCGGGCCGCGGAGGCCGTCCGCGCGGCGAAGGGCGGCGATCTCGACGTACTGATCGGTTACGACCTCCGCTTCTGGCGGGAGCTCGGCGCCTTCGTCCTCAACCCGTACATCACCGCCTTCCTCGCCAAACTCCGCGTCCAGGCCTGGGTGTTCGCGGTCCACCGGCTGCGCGGCGAACGCGCGGACGAGCGGGTGCTGTGGTTCGGTCACGAGGAGCTGGTCGAGGCGATCGCGGGCGGTGACCGCGGCGAGGTGCTGGCGGTGATGCAGTCGTACTACGCCCACGCGCTGGCCTGGGCGGACCACCTGGAGGCGCAGGAGTCACACCGGTCCCGCGAGAACCAGGAGTAGCCGAAACCCTCAGGGCGCCGGGGCCCTGTGCGTGACGTACACCTCGCATTACGCTGTTCCGACGATCGCCGAACCCGTTGGAGAGCGAGACTTCGTGGCCTGTGACCTGTGGCTGGTCCCCCTCGTCGATGTGCTGTGCCACAGCCCCGACAATCCGTTCGCCGAAGAGATCGCCGTCTACGACCGGGCGCTGAACGACGCGGGCCTGCCGCCCGTCCCCGTCTTCGCCTACATGCCGGGCCTCAACGGAGACGTGGCCCCGGTGGCGGGCTTCGACTACGACGCCCTGCACTTCCTGCGCCGCGCCTACCTGCTCCAGCTGAGCGGGCTTGCGGTCACTCCGGTCGAAGGCCTCGGCGGTGACTACGAGCAGCTGCTGGAGATGTTCGAGCAGACCGCGCAGCAGTCGCACCTGGTCTGGCACTACGACCACGCCGGCGCGTACGTCCCGCTCGACTTCCCGCACCCGCTCTCGAACGACGCGCTGCTGGAAGGCGGCGGCCCGCTCGGCTCCGCGCACGGCCTGCTGCGGGAGCTGGAGTACGTGGCCCCGTCCATCGGCATCGACCCGGCCAACCCACCGGCCGCCCCGCAGCCGCCACCGGGCCCCACGGCCCTGGAGGAACCGGCAAGCCCTCTGCCGTACGACGACAGCCCGTTCGCACGAGAACGCCACGTCTGGCTGGGCCTCCACGCAGCAGCAACCCGCTCCCTGGCCCAAGGCTCCATGATCATCTTCAGCTGACGAACCAGCCCGCCCGCACGACTTCCAGCCCGCCTGCACCCACTACAGCCCCTGCCGCGCCACCTCCAGCTTGTGCCGCGCCATATCCAGCCCGTCCGGCGTTTGAGGACGGAACCCTGAGGCGGGGGCTCCCGAGCCGGACGGACCACTCCAGCCCGTCCGGCGCTTGAGGACGGACCCCTCACGAGGTGGCTCCCGAGCCCGCCGGACCGGCAACCCACACCCAGCCCGTCCGGCGCTTGAGGACAACCACCCCCGGGCCGCCTACCTCGGCGCCTCCGGAGGCCGCTGCCGAGGCATATTCGGCCGAGCCGCCACGGACGGCATCGAGAACCGCCCCGGCACCCCCCCCGGCTCCGCCCTGCCACCCGCACTGCCCGACACCAACGCCTGCGTCCCCATAGGCGCGGGCCCCGCCCGGAACTCCACCATCCAGTCCGCCGTCTCCGACCGCACCAGCTCCGTGATGTCCTCGGAGAACCGCCGCAACACCCCCAGGCACCGCTCGGCCGCCTCACTGGCCGTCCCCTCGGTCGGCCCGAGCATCTCCCGTACGCACTCCGACGCCCAGTCGAACTGGAGCACCTGGAGCCGCCGCTGCACGGCCTGCGCGGTGGCGAGGTTCCTTATCCAGCCGGAGGTGAGCCCGAAGTACCGGTCACACCCCATGCACGCGGCGCCCAGCAGCAGCGACAGATACCCCCACCCGGCCGAACCGCTCAACGTCCCGGTCAGGTCCAACAGCGGCAGCCCGGCCCCCGCCACGACCCCGAGAGCCGTGCCCAGCCGCAGCGCGCGGGCTCCTCGGCGCTTCCACACGCGGTCGGTGAGATACCAGTCCGCTGTCGCAAGCGCGCCGGACTCGACCCAGCGGTAGAGCTCGTCGAGCCGCTCGGCGGGCTCGCCCCAGTCGCCGAGCGGGAAGGGCCGCCCGGTCAGATCGCGCCCGCCGGCCCCGGCCCCGCCACCCCAGGCCCCACTGGCCCGTGCACCACCACCGTTCCCGGCCCCGCCGCCACCCGACCCGTCCCGCCCACCGGAACCCCCGGCCCCGCCACCGTCACCGCCTCCACCGCCACCGCCGGCAGCGCGGCCACCACCGCTGCCCACCCCACGGCCTCCGCCGCTCCCACCGGCTCCACCGGCTCCACCGACCGCTCCGGCGCGGGAGCCAGAAGCGGAACACTCCACTCCGCTCTCACCGGAACCCGCATCGGACTCCTTGCGGGGCGGCCACTCGGGCTGCATCTCCGGCTGACTCACCGGGGCACTCCTCTGCACTCTTCTGCACTCTGACGGACGGAACGGTCGCTCGGGGCTTCCTCGCGGATGACGCGGGTAACTCTGCGTCACCGCACATGCGCGCAGGCGTACCGATGTGCATGCCCTTCCTACCGCCGAATGGTGGGCTGCGGAGTCGAAATCGCGGGATTACCGCCTGTACAGGGCCGCTGGTCAGGTATAGGAGCCTTCACGGAGGTTGACGAAACTCACCCGAAAGAGTTGGTCCCCGGCGGGTGGAGCGCGGTGACCGGTGAGCACGTAGGCTCGGCTTACCGAAACATTTGTCGTCGAAATGCCAGGAGTGACCGTGATTCCCGGTGGTGGCCAGCCCGATATGCAGCAGTTGCTCCAGCAGGCCCAGAAGATGCAGCAGGACCTCGCCGCGGCTCAGGAGGAGCTGGCGAGGACCGAGGTCGACGGACAGGCGGGCGGAGGCCTCGTGAGGGCCACCGTGACCGGCTCCGGCGAGCTGCGGTCCCTGGTGATCGACCCGAAGGCCGTGGACCCGGAGGACACCGAGACGCTCGCCGACCTCGTGGTGGCGGCCGTCCAGGCGGCCAACGAGAACGCGCAGGCGCTCCAGCAGGAGAAGCTCGGCCCGCTGGCGCAGGGCCTGGGCGGCGGGGGCTCCATCCCGGGCCTGCCGTTCTGACCCTGCCCGTCCGATCAGGCCCTGGGGCCTACTGGTACCGACCCGTACCCACTACGGTACGGAGCAGGAAGCGAAGAGAGGTGTTCCGTTGTACGAAGGCGTTGTTCAGGACCTCATCGACGAACTGGGCAGGCTGCCCGGCGTCGGTCCCAAGAGCGCGCAGCGGATCGCCTTCCACATCCTCCAGGCCGAGCCCACCGACGTACGCCGTCTCGCCCATGCCCTCCTGGAGGTCAAGGACAAGGTCCGGTTCTGCGCCGTGTGCGGCAACGTCGCTCAGCAGGAGCAGTGCGGGATCTGCCGTGATCCGCGCCGCGACCAGAGCGTCATCTGCGTGGTCGAGGAGCCGAAGGACGTCGTGGCGATCGAGCGGACGCGCGAGTTCCGCGGCCGGTACCACGTTCTGGGCGGGGCGATCAGCCCCATCGAGGGCGTCGGCCCGGACGACCTGCGCATCCGCGAGCTGCTGGCCCGGCTCGCGGACGGCTCCATCACGGAGCTGATCCTGGCGACCGATCCCAACCTGGAGGGCGAGGCCACCGCGACGTACCTGGCGCGGATGGTCAAGCCGATGGGCCTCAGGGTGACCCGGCTGGCCAGCGGCCTGCCGGTCGGCGGCGACCTGGAGTACGCCGACGAGGTCACGCTGGGCCGCGCGTTCGAGGGAAGGCGGCTCCTGGATGTCTGACACGACGGCCACGGCCTCTCAGCCCTCCTGCGTACGGCTCCTCGCTTCCCCGTCCGCTTCACCGTCTGTGACCGCGCCCACGGGAGGTCCCCTCGATGTCTGACGCCACGCTGAACTCCGTCACGCAGGACCCGGGGGACTTCGCCGTCCAGATCGCGGACCAGATCAAGACGTTCATCGTCGCGGTCACCGAGGTGTCCAAGGTCGACGAGCCGGAAGAGGCCGTCCCGGTCCTGCTCCTCCAGGTCTCGCAGCTCCTGCTCGCGGGCGGCCGCCTCGGCGCGTACGAGGACGTCCTGCCCGACGAGCGGTACGAGCCGGACCTCGGCGCCGAGCCGGACGCGGACGGCCTGCGCGAGCGGTTCGCGGCCCTGCTGGAGCCGATCGACGTCTACTCCGAGGTCTTCGACCCGTACGAGCCCCGCAAGGCCCCGGTCCCGCACCGCATCTCCGACGACCTGGCCGACCTGGTCACCGACCTGAGCCACGGCCTCGCCCACTACGAGGCGGACCGCACGGCCGAGGCGCTCTGGTGGTGGCAGTTCTCCTACTTCTCCAACTGGGGCTCCACCGCCTCCGCCACCCTCCGCGCCCTCCAGTCCCTGGTGGCCCACATCCGCCTCGGCCAGCCCCTGCAAGAACTCGACGGCCTGGACACCGACCAGGACCCGGGCGAGGACGACCTGGCGGAGGAGGCGGGCCGCGTGATGCTGGAGGAGATCGCGGGACCGCTGGGGCTGCGGCCGGTGAAGTAACGGGGTCGGCGTGGTGCCGACCCCCTTGACCTCAACCGCGCTTGAGGCGTGAGGCTCGTCCTGCCCGGACCGACCTACCGGCCGGCACCACACGGCAGGAGACCCTCATGAGCACCGGAACCCCCACCGTCCTCGGCGTGCCCGCTCCGCAGGAGGACGTCGACGCGATCGTCGCCTTCGTGGCGGCCGTGCAGGACGCCCAGCAGAAGGCGGAGCCCGACGCGTTCCTCGGCGGATTCCGCGAGGACGCCATCTGGACCACGGCCCACGGCAAGAGGCTCACCGGCCTGCCGGAGATCAGCGCCTTCACCCGCAAGGTGCTCCCTCCCCAGGCGGACTCCGCGGTGACCGCCACGTACACCGTCGACCTGATCCTCTTCATCCGCCCCGACGTGGCCGCGGTCAAGATCCGCCAGCGGCCGACGACCCGCGACGGAGGCCGGTTCCTGGACGAGGTCTTCCACCGCCAGGAGGACCCGGCCGAACTCATCGCCGCCCACCCCGAGTCGGTCCCCGGCACCCCGACCTACGTCCTGGCGAAGGACGACGGCGTCTGGCGCATCGCGGCCGCGCAGAACACCTCGGTCATCGACGCGGAGACACTGGCGGCGGGGTGAGGACGACCCCGCCCGTCCCGGGAGAGCCATATTCGGGAGCGGTTGTCATAGGCCGCTGTTAGCCTCCCCCGGCCGACGATCTTCGGAGGCAGGACAGGGGAGGGGTACGCGCATGGTGGGACGTACGGGACACGGACGAGCGAGACGGGCGGCCGCGGTGGCGGTGATCGCCGCCGGGACGGTGCTGGCGACGCCGGGCACCGTGCTGGCGGCGCCCGGTGGGCTGCAGCCGAAGCAGCCGCTGGTCGCCGATCTGGCGACGGGCGGCGCACCGTGCGCTTCCGGTGCGGAGCGGCCTCATGCAAGGTCCGTGCCGCAGCTGACCGCACGGCTGTACGGGCCCGGCGGCGGACAGCCGGGCCAAGTGAGCAGCGTACGCGGTGAGTTCGAGGCGTGGTGGCAGGGCGAGGGCGGCGCCGGGGGGCGCGTGACCATGACCACCACCACGAAGCCCGACACCACCCCCTTCACCTGGCAGCTGCCGGGCGAGATCCCCGACGGGGCCGTCGTCTCCTGGCGGGTGCGTGCCGTCAACGACGCCGGGGCGTCGGCCTGGAGCAGCGAAGGGGCCGGAGCACCCTGCGAGTTCGTGTACGACCGCACCGCGCCGGACGCGCCGGTCGTCACCTCCTCCGACTACCCGGACGACGACACGTGGACGCCCGGCGTCGGGGTCCGGGGGACCTTCCACGTCACGGCGCAGGCCGACGACGTCGTCGCCTACAGCTACTCCTTCATCGGCGGCCCGGCGGGGACGGTCCAGGCCGGCGCCGACGGGTCCGCCGAGATCCGCTTCCTGCCGCAGAGCGCCGGCGTGCAGACCCTCGCCGTACAGGCGCAGGACCGCGCCGGCAACCGCAGTTCGAGCACCGCCTACACCTTCCGGATCTCGTCGGGCCCCGCCCCGGTCGCGCAGTGGAAGCTCACCGACGCGGCGGGCTCCCGCTCGGCCGCCGCGGAGACCGGTACCGCCGCCCGCGCCGGTGCGGGCGTCACCTTCGGCGCACCCGTGCCCTCCGGCACCCCGCTCACCTCCACCGCCTCGCTCGACGGATCGGGACACGGCTTCCTGACCCCGGGCGCCCCGGTCGTCACCGACACCGCGAAGACCTTCGCCGTCGGCGGCTGGGTGCGGCCGGGACGCGTGGACGGCACCCGTACGGTCCTCTCGCAGGACGCGGGCACGGCGCGCGCCTTCACCCTGGGCCTGACCCAGGTCGCGGGCGGCCCGAAGTGGTCGTTCTCCGTCGGCGGGGCGCGGGTCACGGGCGGTCTGCCGGAGACCGGCGCGTGGGCGTACGTGCTGGGCCAGTACGACGCGGAGTCCGGTACGGCACGGCTGTACGTCAACGGCCGTGCGGCCGGCGAGGAGGCGGCCGCGTTCCCCGTGGCGGGCGAGGGCGCCTTCCAGATCGGCCGGGCGCGCGGCGCGCAGGGCTATCGGGACCGCTGGCAGGGCGAGATCGGTGACGTACGCGCGTACGACCGGATCGTCGTGGCCTCCGAGGTGAAGGACCTCGCCACCCGTGCCGCGCGGCGGCTCGGCCACTGGGCGCTCGACGCCGCGCCGGACGGCCTCGCACCGGAGGAGGGCGGCGGCGCACCGCTGAAGCTGGGCCCCGGCGCCTCGCTCTACCGCCTCGATGACCCGTGCGACCCGCTGGACCTGGAGTGCGGCTGGGACTTCCCGCTGGAGATGGACGGTGACGGCCACCTCCGCCTCGACGGCGTCTTGGGCCACGCGGCCACGGACGCGCCCGTGGTCGACACCTCGGGAAGCTTCACCGTCAGCGCCCGCGTCCGGCTCACCGACGACGAGCCGACGACGCCGATGACCGTGATCTCCCAGGGCGGCGAGCACGGCGACGCCTTCAAGGTGCGCTTCGACCCGGAGAACTCCAGCTGGGACCTGGTGATGTCGCACGCCGATGAGCCGGGCGCGCCGGAGACCGTGCTGAGGCGGATCGAGGCGCCGGACGGCAACCAGGGGATCGGCCACCGGCTGACCGTCGTCCATGACGCCTCCGTCAAGCAGGTGTCCTTCTACCTGGACGGTGTGAAGTACGACGAAGGCGGCACCGCCGGCTTCGCCTCCGCCTGGAAGAGCACGGGCGGGCTCCAGCTCGGCCGGGGCCGCACCGCCGACGGGTGGGGCGAGTACCTGCACGGCGCGGTGGACAGCGTGTTCGCCTACGAGGGCGTGCTGTCCGCGCAGGACATCAACCAGCTGCCGTGGCTGTAGGCCACCGGCCACTGACCACCGACCGCTGTTGAAAGCCACCGCCGCCCGGGCCGCACGCCGGGCCGGCGGTGGCGCACAGTGGGGGTATGACCACACCACTCGCGCAGCCGACCCCCGCCGAGCTGCTCCGCTCCCTCGCCCGCACCCGCGCCTCGCTGGACGGTGAGGAGGTCACGTACTGGTGGTCGGGAGACGTGTACTCCTGGGCGCCCGACGAGCCCTATCAGCGCGTCTTCGGCTTCGAGGGGCTCAACGTCGCCCGCCTGGTGCAGGACGCCGAGGCAGGGCCGGACGCGTACCAGCTGCTCACCCGGGAAGCCGCGTTCTACCTGGACCCCGCCACCCGCGAGATCCTGGAGACCTGGCAGGACCGGCCGGTGGTGCACGTGTGGAACGACCCGGCCAACCAGAAGTGGCGCCCTTTCCCGGTCCCGATGACCGAGCTCGGCGGGCAGGTCTGCTTCAGCCTGGAGATCCCGCTCGCCTACCCGTCGCCGCTGCCGGTGGACCGGTATCCGGACCACTCGGCCGGCGACACCTACAAGGCGCTGGAGCTCTTCCAGTTCTTCGCCGACCGCGCCGACCTGGCCGGACCGGCGCCGAGCGTCCCGGCCACCATGTCGTGGTCCCGGATGTCGCCGTGGCTGCCGTGGATGGCCCAGGGGCAGCGGCCCGGCGGCCTCACCTTCCACTGCCGGGGCCGCAAGCTGGGCTCGTACGGCGAAGTCCCGGCGCGGACCCGCGCGTACATCGCGGACCGCCACCCGGAGTTCGCCTACGCCCCGGAGGAGTGGAGCGAGCCGAACGAGACGAGCTGGACGTACTTCCGCAAGCTCCACCCGGTGCTGTGACGCGGTGCCGTGACCCGGTGCGGTGACGCGGTGCGGTGAGCAGTCAAGCCACGTACCCCGACCGGCGCCGCCGACTCGCGCATTCCGCCCCGAAGGTGTGGGCTGGGACACAAAAGGGAGTGCGCTCCTCCGGTGCTGGGCAGCAGCCTCGTACGAGCAGTTCGGGTCGACACGCCGTACCGGGTTGTGGGCGGGACATCTCACCATCTGGTAAGGACGGGTCGATTTCGGGCTGCTCGTTAAACTGAGCCGACCGCAGTAATGACTGAGCGAGGAGCGCACGTGGGCCTTGTCGTGCAGAAGTACGGAGGCTCCTCCGTAGCCGATGCCGAGGGCATCAAGCGGGTCGCCAAGCGAGTCGTCGACGCCAAGAGGAACGGCAACCAGGTGGTTGTCGTGGTGTCCGCGATGGGTGACACGACGGACGAGTTGATAGACCTCGCCGAGCAGGTTTCGCCGATCCCTGCCGGCCGTGAATTCGACATGCTGCTGACCGCCGGCGAGCGGATCTCCATGGCCCTGCTGGCGATGGCGATCAAGAACCTGGGCCACGAGGCCCAGTCGTTCACGGGCAGCCAGGCCGGTGTCATCACCGACTCGGTCCACAACAAAGCGCGCATCATCGACGTCACGCCGGGCCGCATCCGGACCTCGATCGACGAGGGCAACATCGCCATCGTCGCCGGGTTCCAGGGCGTGAGCCAGGAGGGCAAGAACATCACCACCCTCGGCCGCGGCGGGTCGGACACGACCGCCGTCGCGCTGGCCGCCGCCCTGGACGCCGAGGTCTGTGAGATCTACACGGACGTCGACGGCGTCTTCACCGCGGACCCCCGGGTCGTGAAGAAGGCGAAGAAGATCGACTGGATCTCCTTCGAGGACATGCTGGAGCTGGCCGCGTCCGGTTCCAAGGTGCTGCTGCACCGGTGCGTCGAGTACGCACGCCGTTACAACATCCCGATCCACGTCCGCTCGTCCTTCTCCGGACTGCGCGGAACCTGGGTCAGCAACGAGCCGCAAGGGGACCAGAAGGTGGAGCACGCGATCATCTCCGGAGTCGCCCACGACGTCTCGGAGGCCAAGGTCACCGTCGTCGGCGTCCCGGACAAGCCGGGCGAGGCGGCCGCGATCTTCCGCGCCATCGCCAACGCCGAGGTCAACATCGACATGGTGGTGCAGAACGTCTCCGCCGCGTCGACCGGCCTGACGGACATCTCCTTCACCCTTCCCAAGGCCGAGGGCCGCAAGGCCATCGACGCACTGGAGCGGGCCAAGAGCACCATCGGCTTCGACTCGCTCCGCTACGACGACCAGATCGCCAAGATCTCCCTGGTCGGCGCCGGTATGAAGACCAACCCGGGCGTCACAGCCGGCTTCTTCGAGGCGCTCTCCGACGCGGGCGTGAACATCGAGCTCATCTCGACATCCGAGATCCGCATCTCGGTGGTCACGCGTGCCGACGACGTCAACGAGGCCGTGCGCGCCGTGCACACCGCCTTCGGCCTCGACAGCGACTCCGACGAGGCCGTCGTCTACGGAGGCACCGGCCGATGACCGTACGCCGCCCTTCGCTCGCGGTCGTCGGTGCGACCGGGGCGATCGGCGGCGTCATGCTCCGGATCCTCTCGCAGCACGCGGACGTCTGGGGCGAGGTCAGACTCGTCGCCTCACCGCGCTCGGCCGGCAGGAAGCTGGTCGTGCGTGGTGAGGAGAGCGAGGTCCTCGCGCTGGGCGAGGACGTGTTCGACGGCATCGACGTGGCCCTTTTCCTGGTGCCGGACGACGTGTCCGCCCAGTGGGCCCCGATCGCCGCCGCCAAGGGTGCCGTCGTGATCGACGACTCGGCGGCCTTCCGGCTCGACGACGACGTACCGCTGGTCGTCCCGGAGATCAACCCGCACGCCGCCCGGCTCAGACCGCGCGGCATCGTCGCCTCTCCGAACTGCACCACGCTGTCGCTGATCGTCGCGATCGGCGCACTGCACGCGGAGTTCGGCCTGCGCGAACTGATCGTCTCGTCCTACCAGGCGGTCAGCGGCGCCGGCCGTGACGGCGTCCGCGCTCTGCGCGAACAGCTGTCGCTGGTGGCCGGCACGGAGCTGGGCACGCACCCCGGTGACGTACGGCGGGCTCTCGGCGACAACGGAGATGTGCGCCGGGCCTTCGGCGAGCACGGTGGCGTACGCCGGTCTCTCGGCGAGCACGCCGGCGCGCCGACCGGCAGCCCGTTCGCCGCTCCCATCGCCCTGAACGTCGTGCCCTGGGCCGGTACGGACGCCGGCAACGGCTGGTCCTCCGAGGAGCTCGCCATCCGCGAGGAGTGCCGCAAGGTGCTGGGTCTGCCGGACCTGAAGACCACAGCGACCTGCGTGTACGTTCCCGTCATCGCGACGCACTCCATGTCCGTCCACGCGCGCTTCGAGAACGAGGTCGCCGTCGAGCGGGTCCACGAGATCCTCGCCACCGCGCCCGGCGTCGTCCTCTTCGACAGCCCGGCCTCCGGCGACTTCCCGACCCCGTCCGACGTCGCGGGCACCGATCCCACCTGGGTCGGCCGGGTACGGCGCTCGATGGATGATCCACGGGCTCTGGAAATGTTCATTTGCGGCGACAATCTCCGTAAAGGTGCCGCTTTGAACGTGGCGCAGATCGCAGAATCGGTGGCCGCCGAAATTACTCCTGCTTGAACAGGCCCCGATCTCGTACGGATTGGTCGAACCTGTTTTGTAGGATCTGTGAACGCCCTATGAGCAATTACCTGGTCTGAACCCCTTGAGCTGGGGCGTTGTCATATCCGACGATGATCTCCCGGCCTTCTGCAACCGCACGTCGGCCGGACAGCGTCTCAGCCGTCACTTCTTGCGTGACGGGGACGCGTTTACGGGGCATTTGGGGAAGAGCAGGTACGTATGAGGGCATGTCGCACAGTGCCGAACATGGCGCCGTACGCGTACAACCCTGGCGGGGGGAAGCGTGTCCAACAGGCGTGGCAGAGGTTCTCGACATCACCGTGGCGCGCCCGTTCCGAGGTGCGACCGTGCGTCCGCCCCGGCGGCCCCGCGCGCCTGGCGGCATGCCGGTGATCGCGCCCATGCCCGCCGCGCGCCCGGCCCAGCTGCCCTTGCAACGCGGGGGTGCTGACGAGACGGTGGCAGCAGGAACCACGGTCGACCACCTCACCGAGACCTACCGCGCCCACTACCGTTCGCTGCTCGGCCTCGCGGCCCTGCTGCTGGACGACACCGCGTCCTGCGAGGACGTGGTGCAGGAGGCGTTCATCCGCGTGCACTCGGCACGCAACCGCGTCCGGGAACCCGAGAAGACCCTCGCGTACCTGCGCCAGACCGTCGTCAACCTCTCGCGCTCCGCGCTGCGCCGCCGCATCCTCGGGCTCAAGCTGCTCTCCAAGCCGATGCCGGACATGGCGAGCGCGGAGGAGGGCGCGTACGACCAGCTGGAGCGGGACGCGCTGATCAAGGCGATGAAAGGGCTCCAGCGGCGCCAGCGCGAGGTGCTGGTCCTGCGCTATTTCGCGGACATGACGGAGGCCCAGGTCGCGGAGACGCTGGGAATTTCCCTGGGCTCCGTCAAGGCGTACGGTTCCCGCGGTATCGCGGCGCTGCGCGTCGTGATGGAGGCCCAGACATGAGCGGGCCCCGCCGGCACCACGAGCACAGGCACGAGAATGACCCGACGGGAAACGGAATTGTGAACCACGGGCAGGAGAAGACTCCGCACGCCGGTAGCGACCATCTGGGCCGCCTGGATCGGTTGGAGGGTGCGGACCGCCTGGAGGGTACGGACCGCCTGGGGGGTACGGACGGTACGGACCACTCGGATCGGCGGGACGGTACGGATCGTCCGGAAGGTACGGACCGCCTGGGGGGTACGGACCGCCTGGGGGGTACGGACCGCTCGGATCGGCGGGACGGTACTGATCGCCTGGACCACGCGGACGGTAAGGACCGCCCGGATCGTCCGGAGGGCGCGGGCCGTCTGGACCGACCGGCCGGTCCGCTGGGCGAGGGCGCGGCGGGAGAGCAGGGCGAGCCGGACGAGAGGCGCGCGGAGGCTGCCGGGGCTGGGGACTCCGGTGGCCCCGGTGACCTGGCCGGCGCTGGTAGCTCCGATGACCCGGCCGACCTCACCGGCCCGGCCGGAGCCGCTGGCTCGGCTTACTCCGATGGCCGTGACGACCAGGCTGGCCTCGGTGGCCCAACCGGTCCTGGTGACTCCAGCGACCAGACCGGTCCCGTCGGACCTGGCGCCCCGGCCAACCTCACCGCCCCCGCCGCCCCTGGTGACCGGGCCAGCTCCACCGGCCTGTCCGGCCCCGGCAGCCCGCCGGACCTCACCGGCCCTGCTGGCCCTGCCGGCACTGCTGGTGCGGCTGGTCCCGCAGGCTTGGCCGACTCGCCCGGTCCTGGTGACGCGACCGACCCCAGCGCTCCCGCCGACCCGGCCGACCTCGCCGAGTCCGCCGGCCCCGCCGGTACGCTCACCGACCTCTTCGGACGCGTCCGAAGCAAGCGCGGAGCCGGTGACGGGCCGGGCTCTGGCGGCGGCCCCGGCCCCAACCGATTCGGCCCCGGCTCCGGTCGTTTCGTCACCGACGGCTTCGACCACAACGGCTTCGGCACCAGCGGCCCCGGCTCAGACCCGGCCCCCGGTCCCAGCGGCTTCGGCGCCGACGGCGAGCTGGACGAGGTCGTCCTGCGCCGGATGCTGCACGGCGTCGTGGGAGACCTCGAACCCTCCGACCGGACCCTGGAACATCTCCAGCGCGCGGTGCCCGCCCGGCGGGCCCGTCGGCGCCAAGCCGTCGTCGGTGCGGCCGCGGCGGCGCTGCTGATCGGCACAGCGGTCCCCGCCTTCGTGTACGTGGCGAACTCCGACGGCCCCACCACCGCACTTCCCGCCATCGCCGGTCACGGCGAGCAGGCCCAGGGCGGCAGGGGCGAGGAGCCCGACCCTCAGGTACCGGCAGACCGGACCGTGGAACCCACCGACCAGGAGAGCCGGGGCGGCGTCGGCGAACCGACCCCCTCCGCGAGCCCCTCGGCGGCCCGCACGGAAGACCCGGAGAGCGGCGCCGCGACAGGCGGGGTCTCCGCACCGCCGAACGTGGACATCGCCGCCCTCCCGGTCTGCGACCCGGGCCAGCTCGGTGTCGCCTCCGCGGCAGCCGGCGCCCCGGGCACCGACGGCACGGTGTACGGCAGCTTCAAGATCGCCAACGTCTCCGGCGCCGACTGTACGGTCAGCAGCAACGGCACCGTCGGCTTCACCGCCCTCGGCGCCGCCGACCCGCTCAAGATCACCGTCATCCAGCACACGGCGGGCGACGCGGCCCCCGGCCTGCCCGACCCCTCGCAGGAGCCGGGCACGGTGCTGCTGAAGCCCTCCATGGCCTACGAGGTGCAGTTCGCCTGGGTCCCCGCCGACACCTGCCCGACCGTCGCGCCCTCACCCAGCCCGACTCCGTCACCGGACGGCAGCGCCACAGGGGCATCGACGGGTGACGACTCCGGCCAGTCCGGCACCGACACGCAGTCGCTGCACCAGGACGGCTCCACGGCGGACGGCAGCATCGCCGTGACGCACACCCCGGAGACGGGCGCGCCCACGGCCGAGACGAAGATCGAAAACGCCTGCTCGGGCACGATCTACCGGACGGGCGTCCTGCCCACCTCGTAGCCGCCAGAAGCCCCGGCCGAATCCGCGACGAGGCCGCAGCGGCCGAGAACCCGACCAAGGCAGCGCCCGAAACTAGACGGGCCCCGAGGTTGCCCACCGACGGCCCCGCCTACGACCCCTGCACGCTCCCCGGAGCCTTCGCCACCTCTACACCCACCGCTCCAGCCTCGGGTTCCGCAGGGCTCCCGGCGCCGGCCTCGGGCCGAACCTCGGGCTCCGCAGCGGCCGCCGACCCCGTAACCTGCCCGCTCTCCCCGCTCTCCCCGCCCTCCGGGACCAACCCGAGGGCGACATCGCGGACGGCCTCTGCCTCCCGGCGAACCAGCCGGAACCACATGAAGAGCACGAAGCCCGCGAAGACGAACCACTCACCCGTGTACCCGAGGTTCTGGAACGCCTTCAGGTCGAGCCCACTGCCCTGAGGCGCGGCGGCGGGCACCGGCTTCATCGCGCCGCCCGTACCGCCCGCCTCCGCCTCCGGCAGCGTCACCCAGGCGTCGTACACGTCGTAGTCGACCAGGTTCACCAGGGACGCGGCACTGATCATGCCGAGCTGGCCCGCCGGGAGCCCGCCCCTGGTGTTGACGCCGTCGCTGTGGATGTTCTCGGAGGCCTGGAGGTCGCCGGTCACGGTGACCTCGCCCTTCGGCGCGGCCGGTACGGGGACGCTGCCCGCGGTGCCGGGCAGCCACCCGCGTACCACCGGCAGAGCCCTGCCCCCGTCGGTCCGCAGCAGGTTCAGGACGTAGAAGCCCTGCCGCTCATCCAGCTCACGGCCGGGGACCAGGAACTGTTCGCCGTACGTCCCGGTCGCGACGGCCGGCCGGCCGGACGTCACCTTGTCGACGGGCAGCAGCTCGTCCAGCGGTTTCGCGGCCCGGGTGCTCGGATCGGGCTGCTTCTCCGCCTGCTCGTGCGTCTGCACACGGTCCTCGAAGCGGCCGAGCTGCCAGGTGCCCATGAACACGCAGAACGGAATGGCCAGCACGACGAAGAGGTTGATCCCCCACCATCGCGGGGTCAGCAGGAACCGATACACCCCACCAAGGTACGGTTCCCCGCTCCGGCCCCCCGGAGCGGGGTCGCCCTTTTATCCACCTCTTACGCACCCAGCACGTCACCACCTCCCAGATGCTTCAGGGCGAACTCCAGCTCCAGCCGCACCTGCTTGATGCGCTCCTCCACCACGAGCGACCCGTGCCCGGCGTCGTACCGGTACACCTCGTGCACCGCGCCGCGCGCCGCCAGACGGTCAACGTAGTTCTCCACCTGACGGATGGGGCACCGCGGATCGTTGACGCCCGCCGAGATGTAGACGGGAGCGCGCACCACGTCGACGTACGTCAGCGGGGACGAGGCCTCGAACCGCTCGGGCACCTCCTCCGGCGTACCGCCCAGCAGCGTGCGGTCCATTGCCTTCAGGGCCTCCATCTCGTCGTGGTACGCCGTGACGTAGTCCGCGACCGGCACGGCCGCCAGGCCCAGCGCCCAGGCGTCGGGCTGAGTGCCGAGGCCGAGGAGGGTGAGGTAGCCGCCCCAGGACCCGCCGGCCAGCACGAGGCGCTGCGGGTCCGCCAGCCCGGACTCCACCGACCACTTCCGTACGGCCGCGATGTCCTCCAGCTCGATCAGGCCGACCCGGTGCTTGAGCGCGTCCGTCCAGGCGCGCCCGTATCCGGTCGAGCCGCGGTAGTTGACCCGTACGACGGCGAAGCCGTGGTCCACCCAGGCGGCGGGCCCGGAGGCGAAGGCATCGCTGTCGTGCCAGGTCGGCCCACCGTGGATCTCGAAGACGGTCGGGAACGGGCCGTCCCCGGTGGCGGGCTTCTGCACGAGAGCGTGGATCCGGCCGCCCGGCCCCTCCACCCACGCGTCCTCGACGGCCACCGAGGCCGGCGCCTTGGCACCGGGCGGGTCCAGGACCACCGCACCGCTCGTCGACCGCACCACCGGCGGCTGCGCGGCCGAGGACCAGAGGTACTCCACCGTCCCGTCCGGCCGGGCCGTGGCACCCGACACCGTCCCGGCCGGCGTCTCCACGCGCACCGGCGCCGCCGCCCCCGGCTCGTACCGCCACAGCTCGCTGCGGGCCTCGAAGCTGTGCTCGATGAGCAGGGCGGAGCCGTCCGGATACCACTCGGCACCCACATCACCGGGCAGGTCCACGGGGAGCGCGGTCTCCGTGCCCGCGACCGGGTCCCAGATCATCGGCTCCCAGCGGCCCCGGCGCTGGTGTCCCACGAGCAGCCGGGTGTCACCGGCCACTGGCGCGAAGCCCAGCACGGCGAGCCCGAGCTCCTTGGTGCCGCCCTCGGTGTCGTCCAGCTCGGCCACCGTGGAGCCGTCGGGCCGCACCACGCGCAGGGCGGAGTGCATGGCGTCGCCGTGCTCGGTGTGCTCGAGCGCGATGAGCGTCCCGTCGTACGAGAGGTCCCCGACTCCGGCGGACTCCCGGTGCCGATAGATCTCGTGGATCTCGGCGGCCGTGCTCCCGCTCCCGCCGCCCGGCTTGCGCACCAGGTGGACGGTGGTCCCGTCCTCATCGGTTGACCGGCCGATCACCGAGGTCCCGTCGCGCCCGATGGCGAGGCCCGCCGGATACGAGGGCGCGAGGCCCGGGGCGGCGGGCTCGTCCTCCCCGCCGCCGAAGGGCTGGCGCATCCACACACCGAACTCGTCGCCGTCGGTGTCGCTGAACCACCAGATGTCCTCACCGTCCGGCGTCAGCACGCCGTCGGTGGTCCCGTTGGGCCGGTCGGTCACCTGGCGCTGCCGCCCGCTCGCCCGGTCCCATGCGTACAGCTCGTAGGTCCCGGTGGCGTTGGAGACGAAGAGCGAGCGGTCGGGCGCGTCCTCGGCCCAGTCGGGCAGGGACACCCGGGGCGCGCGGAACCGCTGTTCCCACTCCGGCATGGTCGAGATGTTCTCCGATTCGCTCATGCCTCCATCCAACCCGATCACCGACTCAGCCGGAGAAGCCTGTCCACAACCACACTCTGATCATCGGACCGACCTATCCGATGATCGGACTGACCCCGTCCGCCTGTGGATAACGGCTCGCGCCCCTCCCACCCGGTGGGTAACTTTTCGGATATGTACTCCCCGACTCCGGACGACTGGCAGGACGCCAACCGCGCACGCTGGGACGAGCGTGTGCCGATACACGTCGCGAGCGACTTCTACGACCTGGAGGCGTTCCGCGCGGGCAAGAACGTGCTGCGCCCGTTCGAGCTCGTGGAGGTCGGCGACGTGACGGGAAAGACCCTGCTCCACCTTCAGTGCCACATCGGCCTGGACACCCTGTCCTGGGCGCGGCACGGAGCCGCGCAGGTGGTGGGCCTGGACTTCTCCGAGCCCGCCGTGGAGACCGCCCGGGGCTTGGCGGAGTCGCTGGGTTTGGGGCCGGACCGCGCGGCGTTCGTGACGGCCGACGTGTACGACGCCCCGACGGCCGTCCCCGATTCCTCGTACGACATCGTCTACACGGGCACCGGTGCGCTGAACTGGCTGCCCGACATGGAGCGCTGGGCCGAGACCGCGGCCTCGCTGGTCGCGCCCGGCGGCTTCCTCTACCTGGCGGAGTTCCACCCGCTCACGGACACGCTGGACGACGGAACCGGCTCGGTCGTCACCCACGACTACTTCAGCCGCGAGGCCTGGGTGGACGAGACGCCGGGGACGTACGCCGACTTCGCCGCGCCGACCGTGCACAACCGCAGCGTCGAGTGGCAGCACCCGCTGAGCGAGGTGGTGACGGCGCTGGCGGCGGCCGGCCTGCGGATCGAGTTCCTCCACGAGCACGACGCCACGCTCTTCCCTCGCTTCGGCACGCTGGAGCGCGGCACGGACGGCCACTACCGCTTCCCGGCGGACCGCCCGAGGATCCCGCTGATGTACTCGCTGAAGGCGACGCGCCCCAATCCGCAAGGGACATGACCACAGGTCAGCAACGGCTCACCGGCCGATTGTCAGTGCCGCACGACACACTCACTCCCATGACGCACGAGACAAGCGGGAACATCACCACGGTCGGGCTGCGCACGGCGGTGGAGACGTACTGGGCGACGGCCGACGCCCGCGACTGGGACGCCTTCGCGGCGACTCTGGCGGACGACGTGGTGTACGAGCTGCCGCAGACCAGGGAGCGTATCCGCGGCAAGGAGCAGTACGTCCGGTTCAACCAGGAGTACCCGGGCGACTGGCACATCCGGATCGAGCGGATCGTCGCGGACGCGGAGGGCCGGCAGGCGGCCGCACGGACCGAGGTCACGGTCGGCCCGGAGGAGACGCACGCGATCCACTTCTTCACCTTCGACGACCGGGGCCTGATCACCGGCGTGACGGACTTCTGGCCGGAGTCGTACGAACCCCCGGCGGGCCGCGAGCACTTGGTGGAGAGGTACTGAACCGGCGGGGCCGGGAAACGCACGGAGGCGGCCCGCCCGACACGCGGTGAACCGCCTCCGTACAGATACCGCTCTCGGCTACACCGCAGACCGGAAGGCAGGCAGATAGCCGCCCGACTGCCCGGCGACGGTGGGGTGGTACGAGTTTTGAACGGGCACGGTCACGCTGTGGAGCCAGGGGTCACCCGAGCACAGCTCATGCCCGGTGAACTCGTCGACGACGCTGGAGAAGGCGAACCCGGCATCGGCGGCCCGCTTGGCAAGGACCCCGTTCAGCACGTCCGACGCGTCGTTGATCGCGGCCCGCTCGGCCTCGGTGAGCCCCGCGATGCAGCCGCCCGAGAGCTGGTAGAAGCGCGGATACCCGAGAACGACGACCTGGGCGGCGGGTGCTCCGGCACGGATACCGGCGTACAGCGAGTCGAGGCTCCCGGGCAGGGAGCTGTTCATCTTGGCGACTGCGGCGTCGACACTGCTGATGCAGGTGGCCTCGCTCCCGAGCACGCAGTCCTGCATGACATCGGCGAACCCGACGTCGTTGCCTCCGGCCGTAACGCTGACCAGCGAGGTGGCCGCTTCGAGCACACTCAGCTGACCACTGGCGACGGAAGAGGTGGTGGCACCGGAACAGGCGACGAAGGCGAACGACGTGGGGGAGTTCGCCGCCGCCCACAGCTGCGGATAGGCGTTGGTGCTGCGTCGGCAGTCGCCGCTGTCGGGGAGATAGTCCCCGGCGCCCACACCGGAGGAGTAGGAGTCACCGAGCGCGACATAACCGCCGGCAGCGACCGAGTCCGCCGCGACGGCGCTCCCGGCAACACCGAGAGTGGCCACGGCGGCGAGAGCGAGAGTGGAGAGGGATGCCCAGAACCTACGTACGGACATGGTTGCCGACCTTCGAAGTGTGGGGGGTGGGTGGGGGGTTGAAGGAGCGATGCAGTGTCTAGCAGCTCCCGGTACCCACCGGTAATGCCCACGCAAGAAGTCGTCTGATATGCCGGATGATCTCTCGGAGTCCCATGCTCCGCGCGTAGCTAAATGCTCAACCCCGTGTCGAATCCGCCGAGTTCAAGGAAATGTTGTGTGCCTGAACGCCTCACACCCAGCTGCGGTCAGGCCCTGTAATAAGCGGCAGAGGCGCCGCCAAGGCCGACACCGTTTTCAGCCGTACGGCCCAACACGGCAGCCACCCCTCCCCGGTCCGCCGACGTGCCGTGGCGGGCACATCGCGGACCTCCACCGCGTCGCCGACACCACGGACACCCTGCGGCAGGCGAGCGAGTTCCCCGGCCATCCAGCTGATCGTTTCCGCACACAGGCGTGAGCGTGCGCCCGTACTGCTTTCTGCTCCCAGAAACCACTCAGGGGCCTGATCCACTGAGTGGATCAGGCCCCTGACCTGGTGTTTCAGCAGTCGGGGTGGCGGGATTTGAACCCACGACCTCTTCGTCCCGAAGCAACTGTAGTGGCCGCCCGACCTTGGACCGGTGCCGGTGTCACCTGCACTGATGGTCCGCGACCGTCCGCGCATGTCCACGGCTGTTCGTGGGCGTTGTCACGCAGTTAGACACTCATCTTGTGCCTCTGCTCACCAAGTGCGCCCAATGTGACGGGAGACCCGCAGCGTTCGCACGGGCGATACCACGCTCCCTGGGCGTCACCCAGCAGCATCCAACTGGCTTCGTCTAGGTGCCGTCCGTCGCCGACCATGAGGCCGCAGTGCTCGTTCCCGTGGAAAACCTCGCGGTTCCCAGCAGCGCTGGAGCGCACCAACACCGCCGGTTCCCCGGAGCGGTCGACACCTTCGTCTGCGTAGCAAGCCTGCATGTACTCCGTAGCGTCGCGTTGGCCAGATGCACTGGTATAGGGCAGCTCTCGTCCTCGCATACTGAACCTCCATCTAGGCCATAGCGCCATCACTTTGTCCTGCATGTCTATCGCAAAGCGGCATCTCAGATCACTCTTTAGACTTCAACTCTTTCTTAAACTCGACCTCTTGATCGATCATCCAGGAGAAGACGTTCAAGAAGTTCGGCTTCTTGAAATCTCCCCCAGAATTCGAGGCTCGCGTTTGCAGGATGGCAGAAATGAAACCGCGAATCTGAATGAGGAATCCCATTGGATGGTCACCCGAAACGCCAATCGGCATATCCACGACTAGCTCCTTGATCAGCCTATACATCACCTCGTATCGAGTCAGGAAATCAGGGTGAGACTCTCCCCCTGAAAGCCAAGTGTCATTAGCGTGAGAAAGCGCTACCAAGCCAAGCGTGGACCCACCGACAGCGCGATAAATGCGACTGCGACTAACATTGCCGGACAGTACCCCGGACAAGAGAAGGAATGACCCAACGTCGGCCTCAAGTTCCTCCACCTGGTCCTCATTGAGTGCGGAAGTGAAATCACTCCACCCAATACGATCCAACCAATCAGTCACAGCACCTCTCGCTGCTTGTGCGTGCCGAAAGGCTGAATCCGTGTGCCCAAGCATATGGTGGCAATACTCATGTCCAATTACGAACTCCTCAATGGCCAGTACCAAGTTATGATGCTCACCCTGAGTCCTTTGTTTCGGCAGTTCAATTTGTAGGGGATGTGTGGCTTTTACATGACGGGTGGCAGCCCATGTCTGCACCTCTCGATCGGTGACTTCGATCGGCTCAAAAGCGGCACGTTCAAGTTCCTCGACGATCATTTCAGTCACGGCGGTATCCTCATAACTCCAGTCAACCTCCTTGCCCGCCGCCCTAATTGCGTCATAAAAATGACTGAAAAGTGTACTATAGATCATGGCTGCGAGGGTAAATCCATAGTTCAGCTCAATAATCCCTGCCCTTCGAAAAGAGGAGGCCTCTGCGTTGACATCTCCTTTAAAGGAACGCGCAACGAAAATGTTGCGCATCGTGGCCATCCACTCTACCGGCGCGCTTTCAAGGAGATTCTTGGTTGCAATGTCAAGCTCGGGACAGTTGGAGCGATCCGGCTTCCAAGCTAAGAACTCGGAATATTCATCACCCTCGACGAGATTCTGGTGACCAGATTGCTCAAATAGAGTTTTCCAGAAATTCTCCTCAGGATTTCCGCAATCCACAAAGAACTGTTTCCGGGATTTATCAAGTTTCCACATTTCCCCTCCAGTGTTTAATCTGAGATTAACCGAACACGCCCGAAACCTAGCCCGCAATCCTCCAGGCATTAGCAGGCGTCCCGGGCTTCAAGTTGTACCTTGGCGCTCCCGGGCCTGGAGGTGACTTCCAGAAAGTCCCTGCGCCACTGTACGAACGACCACGACGCCCTGGGTCGTGACCGCTCGGCTCTGCCCTGGGTCGAGTGTGGTCGGGATGGAGGCCCCACAACGCTCACCTCGCTCCGGCCGGCACTCGCGAACGGTGCGACACCGAGCAGCAGAAAGATGTGGCCGACCGCAGCGACGCTCACGTGCGCGCCGCACCCTTCGGGCACAGAAGGAGCAGGCCAAGCAGCGATCGGGCACAGAACGGGCACGGGATGCCTAGACGGGTCCAGACAACAAACAAGGCCCGGGTCGATGACTTGGGCCTTAGCCGTGGAGCGGGTGACGAGGATCGAACTCGCGCTCTGAGCTTGGGAATCGCAGGCAACAGCGGGCCGGTACGCCAACTGACCAGCAGCTATGTACTTGCTGGGTCGCAAGGGACACTGTTTCGGCAGCCGTCGTGACCGCGGTTCGCCGTACCAATTGGTGCGCGTCTGGTGCGACCCGTCTGCGGCTACGGGCGACCGCTCCCGTCCTGAGTGTCACCGTGCCGTGATCGACTTGGCCGCCCCAAGGTCAAGGCGCATGACGGTGCGGAGTTCGCCTACGGCAGCATCGAACCTCTCCTCCAACTCCACATAGGCCGCGTCGTCGACCGAGGCACCTGCCACGAGTAAGTCTCGGGTGTCCCTCAGGACCACGAACGCTGATCGTGAGGCTTCCACGATCTCCGGTGGTGCGACGATGGCCAACTGGTGACGGATCTCGTACGCACCAGGTGTCAGGAACACGTCACGGACCTTTTGCGGCCGCTCGGCGGCTGGGATGTCCTCCTGCGCGCACTCATTGAGCGCTGTGCGGATCTGTGAGAGCGCAGCGGTGTAGTCGGCGTACATCTGCCTTCGCGCATCGAGGTCCTGGCCGGCGCGGTCCCTGCGCCATCTAACTCGATCAGCGAGCAAGGTGGAGCCAACCCCGATTGCCGCACCAAGTGCCGTACTGGCCAGCGATATCCACTCCATGACAGGAGAGGCTAGAGCCTTCGCCCGTTCGGTGCATGGCAGCTGCCATTCATGGCTCAAGGCGTGCAAGTAAGGAGCTCGGAAGTCGCAGGCCAAGCCGAGGGGATACGAGCTTGATCTGCAGAGACGTGGGGTCGTAGCTGCGTGATGGCACGTCTCCCGGCCGTGATTCCCCTCGTTCACACATCGACCTTGAGCGCCTTTGGCGCGGGAGTTGATCATCACTCACCTGAAAATAGTTCACTAGTTCGATTCAAGTGTCGAGCTGGCTGTGGGCCACTTTCGGATGTTGCGAGGGGTGCAGAAGTCGCTGCTTTCCTGTATAAGCTCGTAGGTAAACCATCTCGGCCAGGGGGGCGGACATGACTAGCTACGGTTACAGGCTCTTCACTCTTTGCGTTTTTCGGGGTAGTAAGCGCACTCCGATTAATTTCAAGGATTGCGAGGGGGAGCATTACAAGGAAACTGTGGCGCGGCTGCTGAAGTCCTTGGAAGTCCCTGTTGTGGGAGATCCTCCTTCCAGCCTCGAGGAGGCAGCTGCTAGTGCGCCGGATGATTTCCGGGGTAAGCCTGCTCTCCGCGTCGAGGGTGTGGAGTTGGTTGATAATACGGTGCGAGCTACCGTGTGGGTTGGCAAAATCGGGAGCCATGCAAAAGCAATGAGCCATGACGTTTCCGTGGCAGACTTTGATATTTCTGATAAGGCTGCGATTAATGGGTTCCGAGTGGTCTTTGCGTTTCCCGAGGATGGCGCTAGAGGTATTCTTGCTGTTGAATCAATCAGTCGATCCTGCCCCGTAGCACCGCTAGTTAAATGGCTGCGGTACCGGTCGCTGGAGGAAGATCATAAAAAGAATCAGGGCACAGGGGCGGTTGCCCTCGGCTGGCGCTCAAAGGTCGAGGGTCTGACTGATGAGGCCCGGCTTGCTGAAATGATCGAAGCTGGGCTTGCTCAAGGTCTGGTTCTGGTAAAGCAATCCATTACTCCAGGGCGCACGCGGGCGGAAAAGGAATTCGAGATCCGCGCACCATTGGTCAATGACGGAAAGGTGAAGCAGGTGGCCGCTCTAGTCAGGGGGTGGGCTGCCCAGGCCAAGGACGGCGACGGGTCGCATGCGGCCACTACCAACGCTCAGGCAGCTCGGCAACTGGCGGCCATCGTCAGCTCGGAGATCAAGGATCTTGACCTCAACGATGGGTGGGTGGAGCTTGCCGATCCAGACGACCAGGTCAGGCGTATCAACCCAAGCACCATGACTGATGTGTTCACCTACAAGCTGTCCGAGGACCAGCCCGTTGACACACCCAAGTTCTATGCTGAGGTGCGGGGAACGGCAGTGGGGCTCCAGGCGGCAGCGAAGATCGCCATTGAGTGGCCCCTCCAGTAGCGATTAGGGGGAATCGGTGCTTGATCGATTTAACGTCGCTCCTATTTTTAGAGGTCATTGGAAGGGCTTGACGAACGGGCAATATCTTTCATATCGGCCGGACGTTTTGGCGCGTTTGATCATGCTACTGCCGATAGCCTTGTTCGTCTTCCTGCTCATCCGTGGAGCAACTCTTTCGGCGCCGAGCGCTCTTCTGACGGGGGCGGCGCTACTGGCAGGCGGAATGCTGAGTGCTTTTACGCATCTTTCTACGCTGAGACTTAAAATCACCGAATGGGACGGCGAGTCCGGTGAAAGTCGATTTGGCGCAGAGAGGGAAATGTTGGATGAAACCGCCGCTCATCTCTTGGCGGGTTCTTTGGCGTGCATCCTGGATGCTGCATCCCTGGTTGTCGGGATGAATTTGGGGCTTGATTCAAAGGGGCGGCTTGTGGGTTTTTGGGCTGCAGTGTCGTCCGGCATTAGTTTTTACGTTCTGTTGATCTTCATTCTCATTCTGCCGCGTCTGTATTCTGCTTACGTGGAAATAAACGGGGTAATCGGTCGCCTCAGTGGGTTCACTCAGGGCAAGGGGCGAGATTAGGTCGGCGGAGCGGGTTTGGCCGGTGTCCTGCCCGGTTTGGGGTCGAGCATGATCAGGGGGCCGTACGCTGGCCGGCAACTCGGGCAGGCTGTGATCCTGCCCGGAATTTGAACGAGTGGCCCCCTGGTCTTGCTCGACGCGGGACCCGAACCGGGGAGGTGGCTAAAGCCGTGGAGCCGACCGCCCCAGCCACAGCGGGTTTCTCCCCACCATGGTGCTCGCTCCAACCGCGCGACCGGCGTAGCCGGGGCCAGAGCGGGCCGAAGGCAGGAGCGTCAGGCCCCGGCGGCGAGCCGGGGAGCGCGCGGCGAGCGGAGCGAGCCGCCTTGAACCAGTAGAGAAAGTTTGAATCATGGCGGGCCTCTGTGGCCGCTGCTCTCGCTGGCCTGGGCGTGGTCTCCGCCCTGTGGTGTAGAACCCTGGGTATGGGGAGTGAGCGGCAGGAGCGGATGAAGGTGCTCGGTGCGCGCCTTCGGGCATTGCGTGCTGAGGCCGGCCTGTCTGGTGCAGCGCTGGCCCAGGGGGCCGGGGTAGGACAGCCCACCGTGTCCAAGGTGGAGAACGGGCGCATGGTCCCCAGCTCCGACGTACTGGAGCGCCTGGCTCGCGCTCTCCTTCTCGATGAGGCCACCTCGCGTGAGGTGCGGGACCTCTTGACTGCCGTTGAGAGTGCCTCGGACCGGGCGGCAGTGACGACTACCCCGCCTCTCGGCCTGACCGTTGATGACGCCGTGCGGTCGGCTCAGCTGGTGCGTTCGTTCCAGTGCGTGGTGCTGCCGGCCATGTTGCAGAGCGCCGAGTACGCCCGGCACGTGTTCAGCAGCGCACCGAACGCCACTGCGGAAGCTGTGGGAAGTGCTGTCGCTGCTCGGGTGGAGCGGCAGAGCGTGCTGTACGAGCCGCAGCGGGAGTCGGTGTTCGTGATCACTGAAGCCGCACTGCGGACCTGGCCGGGAACGCCGGACCTGATGCTGGCCCAGTTCGACCGGCTGTTGGCCGTTGAGAGCCTCACCACGGTCCGCCTCGGAATCGTGCCCTGGCGTCGGCCAGTTCCGTTTATGCCTCGACATGGGTTCACTCTGTGCGACCAGGAGGCCGTGGTGATCGAGACCTTCGATCGAGAGCGGGTGTCCGCCGACTCGGACGAGTTGGCTACGTACGAGGAGGAGTTCGGGCGCTTCGAGGGTGCGGCCGTCTTCGGTGGTGAAGTGAGAGAACTTCTGTTGCGTGTGATGAAGGAGTTCCAGGGTTTGGGTCCCGCCACTCACTCGTAGAGGAATAATTCCTCAAGATGCCTGGCTTGGGCTTGCGCATGGGAATACTCTGCCTTCGGGATGTCTAGTCCCCTAGACGATGACGAGGAGTGTTCATGCGTACCGAGTGGTGCCGTGTTTTCCCTGGTCTGGCCGGGGAGGTGGCCGAGGCCCGTCACTTCGTGGCTTCCCTGGTGGAAGGCCATGCCCCTGTCGATGACGCCGTTCTAGTCGTGAGCGAACTGGCGACGAACGCCGTACGGCACTCCCTCAGCGGAGCGGACGGCGGGTGGTTCCTAGTGGTCGTCGGTTTCGGGGACGATCTCGTGCGGATCGAGGTGATCGACCAGGGCGGTGAGCGCGAACCGCGCCTGTGTGACGCGACCCAGCAGGAGGAAGGTGGTCGCGGTCTCGTGCTGATCGCGGGGTGCGCCAAGGACTGGGGAGTCGTGAACTGGGTCGACCGGCGCTCCGTGTGGGCGGACCTGGCGCGGGGGAGCGCGTGATCGCGTACTTCTCCCTCGGTGCGCTGAGCGGTCGGCGGTGAGCCCTCGGGGTGTGCCTCGGAGGCGTAGCGGGTTCTACGTGGTCAGCGTTCGTACGGGACGGCGCCTCCCGCCCTTTTTGTCTAGAGGGCTAGACTCCTGGCACGGGCTAGGAGGTGAGGTCATGTCGGACGAGTTGCGGCGCATCGTGGCCATTGATGATCCGTACCTGCTCCTGCGTGAGGTCACGACGCGGTTGGCCGACGCGCAGCAGGAGGTGACCGAGCTGGCCCGTCTCCGCCGTCGAGTGGTGCAGGACCTCCACGCTCAGGGGCTGTCCTACGCGCAGATCGCCGCGAAGGCGGGACTCAGCCGCGGGCGTATCCACCAGATCCGGCATACGGGCCCCGCCCCCGAAGGCGCGTTCCTCGGCCGGGGCAGTGTCACCGTCGCAACACCGCTGCGACGGGACGACGAGCGCGGTCGTACGGTCGTCGCGGTGGACGATGTCAGCTCCGGCAAGCGGCTGGAAGAGCTGGCCCGGTCGTACGGGCTCGACGTGACCTCGGAGCACGTCCCGGTCACGGGAGCGATCGACCTCGACCGCGACGGCCTGGTCGTCGTCTGCGGCCCTCGCATGTCCCAGGAAATGTGGGACACGTACGCGCAGGACCCCGTACTCGCATGGGAGCGAGCGGAAGACGGGCCGTGGACCGTGGTCGACCGGAAGACCGGCCTCGTTCACCGCTCGGGGCAGGACAGTGCGCCGGCCCGGCCGTACGACGTCGGATATCTCGGGAGGCTGCCACGGCCGGACGGCCAAGGGACGCTCCTCGCCATCGCGGGTATCCACACGCAAGGCTCTCTGGGTGTCGTGCAGCTGCTCACCAATGACCTGAACACCCTGTGGGGGCAGGTGGGCGATCAGCCGTTCTCGACGCTCGTGGGTGTCAATTACGACCCGTACACCAGTGAGCCTATGTCGGCCGAACTGCTCTGCCCGCTGTACCGCCACGACGAGGAGACGTCGGTGTGAGAGCGGCCCTCGCCACCCTGGCGGCCGATGCCGACCACGAGAACGAAGACTTCGCCGCCGCTGCACCTGGCGCCGCAGTCTTGCTCGACGGCGCCGGGGTCGCAGGAGCAGAGACCGGCTGTTCGCACGGCGTCGCCTGGTTCTCCGCGACTCTCGGCGGCCTGCTGTTGAGCGGTGTCACCTCGCGCCCTACCCGGCCGCTGACGGACTGCCTTGGCGATGCGATCGACCGCGTCAGGCGCCTGCATGAGGGCACCTGCGACCTGGTGCACCGGGCCAGTCCGACCAGCACGGTCGTCGCCGTCCGCGTCGCTGCGGAAGTTGTCGAGTACCTGGTTCTCGGGGACTCGTCCCTCCTTCTGGCGGACAAGAGCGGAGCCGTGGCGGCAGTCAGTGACCGGCGGCTGGATGAGGTCGGTCGGCAGCTGCGTGGGCCGCTCGACTCCTTGCCTACGGGTACGCCTGAACACGCTCGCGCACTGGCTGAGTACCGTGACGCTCTCACCGGCCGTCGCAATCGGCCCGATGGCTTCTGGATTGCTGGGCCCGATCCCTCGGCTGCTGAACATGCCTTGGCCGGCACTCTTCCCCGGAGTGCCCTGGCTTCGGTGACGCTGCTCAGCGACGGCGCGACACGGCTCGTGGATCGCTTCGAACTTGCCTCCTGGCGTGAGGCGTTGGGCGTCATCGGCTCATCCGGGCCTGAGGGGCTGATTCGAAGCGTCCGGGCGGCTGAGGCCGATGACCCTGACGGGCGGCGCTGGCCTCGCGGTAAAGCGCATGATGACGCCACCGTTCTGCACTGGGTGCTGGCCTAGCTCGGGGAACCGGCGCCACGCCACTCTGAATACCCCCCTAGACAGTTGATGGCGCGTCGGTTTACTGTGAACGTCAACCCCCCTAGACAGTTCGGGCGGGTCACCCCTCGCTGTCTAGGGGGGTATGCAGTCGTCGAGCCGCTTGCGGCTCCATCAACCAGTGAGGTTCAGAAGATGCGTGTCATCCCCGTAGACGTCTCCGCCGCCACCCTCCTCGTCACCAAGTTGCCCGAGGTGAAGGTGAAGGACCGCCAGACCGGCGAAGTCGCCGTAGACCCGACGACGAACCAGCGACTCATGGTGCTGGAGCTGGTGTTCATCGCACAGGGTGGTTCGGACATGATCAAGGTGACCGTCCCGGAGCCGGGCATCGGTGAGGGCCTGGTGATGGGCGTGCCCGTCATCCTGTCCGGTCTCGTCGCGCGGCCGTGGGAGAGCGAGTTCGGGGGTCGGATGCGTCACGGCATCGCCTACCGGGCCGACGCTGTCATGGTCAACGCCGCTGCACCGGCCAGGGGTTGAGTGCCATGACCGACGCTGTATGGGCATTAACGCTCTGCCTGGCTGCCATTGCCGCGCTGCTGGTGCTGCGCCGTCGTACGCCGGTCGCCTTCTGGTGGCTCGTCGGCTTTCCCATCGTCGCTCTGCGCGTCCTGGCTACCTACCGGGCCACCATGGACGCCTGCGGGCTGACGGTTCCGGCCTCTGCCGTCCGCAGGGCCACGGCCCGTCTCGTCGGGCGGGAAGCCGCACCCGTACCCCCGCACCGCTCACTGCCACGGCCGATCGGGGCCGGCCTCGTGATGAAGCTCCGCATGGCGACCGGACAGGCGCCGGAGGACTTCTTCGCCTCTGCCGACCGCCTGCGGCACGCCTGGGCCGCGCACGCCGTCCACATCCGCCCGACCCGTCCGGGCTGGCTCGAACTGCGTCTGATCGGCTGGGACGTGCTCGCGGACGTGAGGCGTCCTCGGCGTAGGCCGGATGGCGGCGGTCTGCTGTCCCTGCCCCTGGCGCTGCGGGATGACGGCCGTTGGCACGTACGGGACTTCCGCACCGTGCCTCATGAACTCATCCTCGGCGCCACGCAGTCCGGGAAGTCCGTCTACCTCCGCAACCTGCTCTGTGGACTCGCCCGGCAGCCGGTCGTTCTCGTCGGGATCGACTGCAAGTGGGGTGTAGAGCTGGCTCCGTTCGCGCCCCGGTTGTCGGCGCTGGCCGATACACCGGACCGGGCGAACGCGCTGCTGGATGCTCTGTTGGACGAGATGGAGGCGCGGTTCCGGCTGATCGGGATGACCTCCGTCCTCGGCGCGGACGCCGTACTCACCTCGGATGTGTGGGGGCTGCCGGATAGCGATCGTCCGGTGCCGGTCGTGGTCGTGGTGGACGAGGTGGCCGAACTCTTCCTCGCGGCGAACCGTGATGACGAGAAGCGCCGGGATGCCATGGTCACCAAGCTCATCCGCATAGCGCAGCTCGGCCGTGCCGCCGGCATCTATCTGGAGGTGTGCGGTCAGCGCTTCGGCTCGGAGCTGGGCAAGGGCGCCACCATGCTCCGGGCGCAGCTCACCGGCCGGGTCTGCCACCGGGTCAACGACGAGTCGTCCGCGAACATGGCGCTGGCCGACATCTCAGCCGAAGCGGCCCTGGCTGCAACCGCCATCCCCGCTGACCTTCCCGGCGTCGCGATCGTCGGTGACGCCTCCGGCGGTTGGTCGCGCGCCCGCTCCCCGCACCTCACGTTGGACGACGCGGCAGCCGTATGCCGTGCCACCTCCGGCCTGGTACCGGAACTGCCGCGCCTCGACGCGTTCCGCCCGGCGGCCTCGACCGTCGTTGTGGAAGCTGTCCCCTCCTCGGGGCCCGTCGCCCGACCGGCGACCGACTAGCTCACCCGCTCCCCACCGTCGGCGTGACCGCCTCACGCCGTGTCCCTACCCCGCCCATGCCTCGCACCGGAAGGGAACCGCACCGATGCGCGCTCACCTCGCCCGCTTCGATCCCGTGCTCGTGCAAGCCGTCATCGCGGGAGCCCTCTCCTTCTCCCACCTGCACGACCTTGCCGAAGCCGCAGGGCAGGGCGGATGGAAGGCGTGGGCCTACCCGGTCAGCGTCGACCTGCTGCTTGTCGCGGCCTGGCGCCGGATGCGCGAACAGCAGCGCGCCGGACAACCTGCCGGGGGGCCGCGCCTCTGGTTCCTCGTCGCCCTGGCTGCTTCCCTCGGAGCCAACGTCGCCACGGCAGGACTCCTCGATCTGGAGCACGTCCCCGCCCCGCTCCGCGTGGTGGTGGCCGGCTGGCCCGCCGTCGCCTTCTTCGGCGGCACGCTCCTCGCTCACGCTCCTCGTCCAACAGCGGTTCGTACGAACCTGATCCCGGAGCCGCCTACCCCGGAACCGCCCGCTGCTGCGGTGGTGGACGACGAGTCGGGATCGTTCAGTTCGCGTCCTCAACTCCCCGGCGCTGAGGCCTCCGAGAAATCGACGTCCGCTCCCGTTCCCGTATCGCCTCTGCCGCCCGCCCTCGTGGACCGCGTCCAGTCGCTGGCGGCGGAGTACCGCGCCTCCACCGGTAGGGCGGCCGATGCCGACACCGTACGGACCCGGCTCGGCCTCCCCGCATCCATGACGCCGTCCGTGGCCGCGCACCTCTGAGAAAGGACCCCGCCCCATGACCCCGCGCTTCCGCAACGTCCGTCGCATCGGCCCCGTCCAGGTCGCCACGTTCCTCGCCCGTGGCCGCAACCGGCACCTCGCCGCCTGTACCGCGCCCCGCTGCGACTTCTCCGCCGAGTACGACAGTCGCCCCGCCGCCGAACTGGCCGCCCGTACCCACCGCTGCAAGGCCTGACAGGAGGTTGCCCCCATGCACGTACCGCTGTGGTTCGTCGTGCTCGTCGTCGCCGTCCTCGGCATCCAGCTCGCCCGCCCGCCGTGGTGGCTGGTCGTGCTGCTCCTGCTCGGCGGCTACCTCGTCGCCAACAGCTTCCTCGCCCCCGCCGTCGCCGGTCTCCTCGGCTGACCCGAAGAAGGGACCCCGTATGTTCTCGCCGAAGTACCCGACCCCGGACACCCCGCCTGCCCACGTCCCGGCTCCGTACATCCCGACCCCGCTCCAGGCGGCCCTGGCTCGACCGGCCTTGCGGCTCACTCCCGGAAGCGTCCTCACTCTGGTCGTCGGCGGCGGCGCCCTGGTCCTGGTCGTCGGCACGGTCCTGGTCTCCCTGCTGCTGACGGTCGCGGTCACCGCCGCGTCCGTCGCCGTCTGCGCTGTCGTCGTCCGCTCGATCCTCCAGAGCGACCGCCGCTGATTCCCGCTTTCTCGACGCCTTGGCCTGCCCTTGCTGTCTAGTCCCCTGGACGGCTTGGGCGGGCCTCGGCCCCCGCCAAGGAGGAACCTCACGTGAATCCCCAGGCTCCTGATGCCGGGGCGCTCCGCCAACTGGCCACCCTCGCCCGGTACGGCGACCTCGGCGCCTACGCCCGGCAGATCCAGCGCCTCGGCGGCTGCGAGCGGCCCGTCCGACTGGAAGGCCACCGCCTCGACGTCCACACCACTACCGGTGAGGTCGTACGGGAGATCACCGGCGCCACACTCCCCGCCGGTCAGCTCCTCGTCCGTTGCAACAACCGCCGTACCACCCGGTGCGCGGCCTGCGCGGAGACGTATCGCAAGGACACCTTCCACCTCGTCACGGCAGGTCTCACCGGAGGCAAGGGCATCGGCCCGACTGTCGCCCAACACCCTCTCGTCTTCGCCACTTTCACCGCCCCTTCCTTCGGGCCTGTCCACAACCGCCCCGGCACCGGCCGCTGCCGCTGCGGACGCCTGCACAGGGAAGGGGACACGGCCCTCGGTACGCCGCTCAACCCCGACCGCTACGACTACCGCACCGCCGTCCTCTGGAACGCCCACGCAGGTGCCCTCTGGGCCCGCTTCACCACCTACCTCCGCCAGCAGCTCGCAGCCCGTGCGGGAATCACGCGTTCCGCCCTGGGGCAGTGCCTCAAGGTCTCGTACGCCAAGGTCGCGGAGTACCAGCGGCGCGGAGCCGTGCACTTCCATGCCGTGATCCGCCTCGACGGCCCGGAGGGCGCCGAGGACGCCCCGCCCGGTTGGGCCACGACCGCATTACTCACCGACGCCATCCGGTCCGCCGTCCGCCTGGCCGAGGCTCCGGGGCCGGTCCTGGAGGGGCGCGCCCATACCTTCCGGTTCGGTGAGCAGCTCGACATCCGTCCGATCCGGTCGGCCGATTTCACCGGCACGACGAACCTCACCAGCCGCGCCGTCGCGGCCTACATCGCCAAGTACGCCACCAAAGGCGCCGAGGCCGCGACCGGCACCCTGGACCGGCCCCTTCGCAATCCCGTCACCGACCTCATCGGAGCCGATGTCAGCGAGCACGCACGGCGCATGATCCTCACCTGCTGGCGCCTCGGTGCCTTGCCGGAACTGGACGAACTCCGCTTGCGCAAGTGGGCTCACATGCTCGGCTTCCGCGGCCACTTCTCCACCAAATCCCGCGCCTACTCCGTCACGTTGGGCGCCCTCCGCCAGGAACGCGCCGACCACAACGAAGCCCTCACCCGCGAACGCGCCATCGCGGCCGGCCACCCGCTTCCGGAGCCGGACACGGTCCTCGTCCTCACCCACTGGCGCTTCGCCGGAATGGGTCTGACTGATGCCGAGGCCCTGTTCAGCGCCTTACGCCCGCAGTCACCCGACAAGACAGGAGAACCCCACGATGCGTGATGACGAACTGCTCACCGTGGCCGAGGTGACGAAGCGTCTCCGGCTCGGCCGGTCCACCGTCTACGACCTGATCCGCACGCGGCGCCTGCCTTCGGTCACCATCGGGCGCTGCCGCCGGATTCCTGCCGTCGCCCTGCGCCAGTTCATCGCAGACGAGATGGGGCGGGCGGCCTGATGACGAAACGACGTAGTCGCGGTGACGGCGGCCTGCACTGGGACGAGAAGCGGCAACGGTGGATCGCCACGGCGAACCTCGGCTTCGACCCGAGCGGCAAGCGGATCGTGAAGCGGGGGAGTGGCAGAACCAAGACCGAGGCGAAGAACAAGCTCAAGGAGGTGCTGCGCGACCACGAAGACGGTCTGGCCATCGCGCCGACCAACTACACCGTGAAGGACGCCGTCACGGACTGGCTCGCCTATGGTCTGGCCGGCCTCGACCCGAGCACCGTCGCGACGACCACGCTCCTCAGCGAGAAGCACGTCATTCCGTCGCTCGGTGCCCGCAAGCTCCGCGATCTCAGCGCGGAGGACGTTGACCGCTGGCTGGCCACGAAGTCCAGGACGCTCAGCACACGTACCCTCCAGGGCCTTCACTCCTGCCTGAACCGGGCGGTCAAGCGGGCCATGGCCCGGGACAAGGTCAAGCGGAACGTCGTGGAGCTGTGCTCGGTGCCCCAGGGGCAGTCCGGGCGCCCCTCGAAAGCCCTCACCTTCGCCCAGGCCGAGGCCGTACTCCGGGGAGCTGAGGGAACCTCGATGTACGCCTACATCGTCGTCGCCCTCCTGACCGGCGCTCGCACCGAGGAACTGCGGGCCCTCACCTGGGACCACGTCTTCCTCAAGGGGCGGCCCGACCTGGTCCCGGCGCAGCCTCCGCACATCGCCGTGTGGCGGTCGGTCCGGCGGAGCGGCGACACCAAGACCCGCAAGTCCCGGCGCACGCTCGCCCTGCCGTCACGCTGTATCGATGCGCTCTGGCGGCAGTACGAGGATCAGGGCTGGGACCGGCTTGCCGCCGGCGACGAGTGGGAGGAACACGGGCTCGTCTTCTCCTCGGCGGTCGGCAAGCCGCTCGACGCCGCCAACGTCCGCCGCGCCTTCCGCCAGGCGCTCAAGGGCGTCGACGGGGTCGACGCGGCCGAGTGGACGCCTCGGGAGCTCCGGCACAGCTTTGTGTCACTGCTCTCCGACCGTGGCGTCCCGCTGGAGGAGATCTCCCGGCTCGTCGGTCACTCGGGGACGGCCGTGACGGAGGAGGTCTACCGGAAGCAGATCAGGCCGGTGATCCAGACGGGCGCCGTGGTCATGGACGGCATCTTCGGCGCGGATCGGCGGAAGCCGTAGGCACGCAGGAAGCGATAGTCACGCAGATAGACACACAGCAACGCCAGAGGGCCCTTACCGATTCGGTAAGGGCCCTCTGACCTGGTGCTTAGCTGTCGGGGTGGCGGGATTTGAACCCACGACCTCTTCGTCCCGAACGAAGCGCGCTGCCAAGCTGCGCTACACCCCGATGCCCACCGGTCTCCCGGCGACATCGATTACTTTAGCCCACCTGCGCCCGGAGGCGAAATCCGGTTTCTCCGGGACCGGCCTCCGTCGGGCGAGAGCGTCACTCGCGCCCCGTCAGCGTCAGCAGGGTGACCTCCGGTGGGCAGGCGAAGCGGACCGGGGTGTAGCGGTTGGTGCCGCAGCCTGCGGAGACGTGGAGGTAGGCGCGGTGGCCGCCGGCCGTGTGGGTGGACAGGCCCTTGACGCGGTCGGTGTCCAGGTCGCAGTTGGTGACCAGGGCCCCGTAGAACGGGATGCACAGCTGGCCGCCGTGGGTGTGACCCGCCAGGATCAAGGGGTAGCCGTCGGCCGTGAAGCCGTCCAGGGAGCGCAGGTACGGGGCGTGGACCACGCCGATGGAGAGGTCGGCGCCGGTCTCGGGGCCGCCCTGGACCTCGGCGTACCGGTCGCGCTTGATGTGCGGGTCGTCCAGGCCCGTGAAAGCGATCTCCATACCGTCCAGCTTGAGCCGGCCGCGGGTGTTCGACAGGTTCAGCCAGCCCGCCTCGTCGAAGGCGTCACGCATCGGCTCCCACGGGTTGTGCACCACGCCGACCGCGGGCTCGTTCCCGTTGAGGCCGTGCTTGCCCTGGACCTTCTCCAGGAGGTAGCGGCCCGGGTTGCGCAGCTTGGGCCCGTAGTAGTCGTTGGAGCCGAAGACGTACACCCCCGGGAACTCCATCAGCGGCCCCAGCGCGTCCAGCACCTCGGGCACCGCCTCCGGGTCGGAGAGGTTGTCGCCCGTGTTCACCACGAAGTCGGGCCGCAGGCCGGCCAGCGACTGGAGCCAGGCCCGCTTCTTGCGCTGGCCGCTCACCATGTGGATGTCGGACACCTGGAGGACGCGCACCGGACGGGCACCGTGCGGGAGCACCGGAACGGTGACCCGGCGCAGGCGGAACGAGCGGGCCTCGAATCCGGCGGCGTAGGCCAGTCCCGCGGCACCGACCGCTGCGCCGACTGCCGTGACTTTCAGGGGTACTCCGTAGCGTGCGCGCATGCGCCCATCGTCGCAGACGGGGTGCGGCGAGCGGAAAACCGGAGGGCGGCAGGCGCCCCGTACCTGTCACAATCACGACATGACCACGCTCAAGTCCAAGCTCAAGGAAGACCTCCACACGGCCATGAAGGCGCGTGACGAGCTGACCTCGTCCACCCTTCGGCTCACCCTCACCGCGATCACCAAGGAAGAGGTCAGCGGCACGTCAGCGCGCGAGCTCTCCGACGACGAGGTGCTGAAGGTGATCGCCAAGGAGGCGAAAAAGCGCCGCGAGGCGGCCGAGGCGTTCGCCCAGGGCGGCCGGACCGAGCAGGCCGAGCGGGAGAAGGCGGAGGGCGAGCTGCTGGACGGCTACCTCCCCAAGCAGCTCACCGACGACGAGCTGAACGCGATCGTGGCGTCCGCCGTCGAGGAGGCCAAGGCCGCCGGCGCCGAGGGACCGCGCGCCATGGGCGCCGTCATGAAGATCGTCAACCCCAAGGTGGCCGGTCTCGCCGAGGGCGGCCGCGTCGCCGCCGCGGTGAAGAAGCTCCTCGCGGGCTGACCGTACCAACACGCAAAAGCGTGGGGCGCCCCGGTCCGTCGACCGGGGCGCCCCACCCTTCGTATGCCGTACGTGCAGGTCAGGGGCCTGACCTGCCGCCGCCACGCTGGTCGTCATCGCCGCCGCCGGGGCCGCCGATCAGGCCGCCCGGGAGCTGGATACCGCCGGGACGGTTGCCGCCGGGCTTGCCGTCCTCGCGGTCCTCGTCGCCACCACGGTCACCGTCGCGGTCGCCGTCCTCCTTCTCCCTGTCCTCCTTCTCCTTCATCCGGGGGACGGAGACGGGGTTGAACTGCGGAGTTTCGGAGGCATCCAGTGCGCCGGTCATCGCGATCTTCCAGATCGGACCGGGGAGGCAGCCACCGCAGACCTTGTCGTAGTACTGGCCGCCGATGGTGACGTCGAACATCGAGCTCTTGTCGCCGATGTCGTCCCCGACCCACACCGCGGTGGACAGGTTCGGCGTGTACCCGACGAACCAGGCGTCCTTGCGGTCGTTCGTCGTACCGGTCTTGCCCGCGTTGTCCCGGTCGCTCAGACCGGCCTGGGTACCGGTTCCGTCCTCCACCACGCCCTTGAGCATCTGGTTGATGGTGTCCGCGGTCTTCTCGCTCATCGCCCGCGAGCACTTCGACTGCGGGACCTTGAGCTTCTTGCCGTTCGGGTCGGTGATCGACTCGATGGCGATCGGCGTGCAGTACGTGCCCCGGTTGGCGAACGCGGCGTACGCGCCGGCCATGGAGAGCGGGGTGCTCACCTCACTGCCGAGGGTGATCGAGGGGGCTTCGACGATCTTCTTGCCGTCGCCGCGCTCGTAACCGACCTTCTTCGCCAGCTCCACCGTCTCGCACAGGCCGGCCTTCTGCTCCAGCAGCGCGAAGTAGGTGTTGATGGACTTGCCGAGCGCACTCGTCATGTCCCAGGAGCCCTTCTCGGACTCCAGCTCGTTCTGCAGGGGCCACTCCGCGTAGCCCGCCGGGGAGCCGGTGCAGTTGCGGAAGTCCCGCTCCTGGAGGGTGATCTTCCAGTCCGTCGAGAACGACGTCGCCGGGCTGATGCCCTTCTCCAGCGCCGCTGCCGCGGTGAACGGCTTGAAGGTCGAGCCGACCTGGAAGCCGTAGGTGCTGCCGCCCATCCTGTTGCTGACGGACAGGTTGAGGACGGTCTCGTTCTGCTTCTGGTCCAGGCCGTACGGGCGGGACTGGCCCATGGAGAGGATCTTGCCGCTGCCCGGCTGCACCTGCACCACGGAGGCCGCGAACTTGTCGTCCTTGTTGACCTTCGCGGTCGCGGCCTCGTTGGCGGCCTTCTGGGCGCGCGGGTCGAGCGTGGTCCGGACGGTGAGCCCACCGAGGTTCCAGAGCTTGGAGCGCTCTTCCTCGGTCTTGCCGAACGCCGGGTCGGTCAGGATCGTCTTGCGTACGTAGTCGCAGAAGAAGCCGGAGCCGCTGACGGCCGTGATGCAGCCGTTCTTCGGCTTGCGGACCTTCAGCTTGATCGGCGTCTCCATGGCCTTGTCGGCCTCGGCCTGCGTGATCGCGCGGGTGGCGGCCATCCGGGCGAGCACGGTGTTACGTCGCTTGGTGGCCTCCTCCGTGTCGTTGACCGGGTCGTAGCGGGTCGGCGACTGGACGATGCCGGCGAGCAGCGCGGCCTCCTCCACCTTCAGGTCCTTGGCGTGCTTGGAGAAGTACCGCTGGGACGCGGCCTCGACGCCGTACGCCTGCTGACCGAAGAAGGTGATGTTGAGGTAGTTCTCCAGGATCTTCTTCTTGCCGAGCTCTTCCTCGACCTGGATCGCGTACTTGAGCTCGCGGACCTTGCGGCCGAGCGTCTGCTGGGTGGCCTGCGCGACCTTCTCCTGGTCGTCGCCCGCCTCCTCGACGAACACGTTCTTCACGTACTGCTGGGTGAGCGTCGACGCGCCCTGCGCGGTCCCGCCCGACTGCACGTTGCGGTTCATCGCGCGCAGGATGCCCTTGAGGTCGACCGCCCCGTGCTCGTAGAAGCGGGAGTCCTCGATCGCGATGATCGCGTCCTGCATGTACGGGGAGATGTCCTTGAGCGGGACCACCGTGCGGTCGCGCGAGTAGACCGTCGCGATCGCACCGCCGTCGCGGTCCAGGATCGTGGTCCGCTGGCTGAGCGGCGGAGTCTTCAGGTTGGAGGGGATCTCGTCGAACCCTTCGACCGTCCCCTTGGCGGCGAGCCCCAACGCTCCGGCTGCGGGCAGCGCGATGCCTGCCAGGACAGCTCCGGAGAGTGCGGCGACACCGAGGAACTTGGCGGCCTGCTGGGTCGTGGTGAGACCCCCGCCCGAGCGCTTCTTTGGCATGAGGGCAGCCTAATCCGTAGTTATGAGCGTTCTGTAGGAGCGGGGGCCTCTCGGAGCGTTCGCGTACCAAGCCGTGACATCCGGGTGCGGTCACAGGGCACAGGTCACAGGGCACGGATCGCCGGTCACCGGTCGCGGAAGCGCTCGCGAACCCGGTACGGAGGACGGCGCGGCGAAAGGCACGGCGAACGGCACGGAGATCGGCGCGCCGAAAGGCATACCAACAGGAGGCGCCTACCTTCTCATTCGCCGGACAGGCGCACAGGCCTTGGCCTAAGCTGCTCTCAACTGTCACAGCAGTCCGGTTCCGTATCAACCCCCCTGCAGAGCCATGCACCTCTTCTGGTCATTCTTCTCCCGGCCGACGCACAGCTGAATCGCACATCGAGGCGCTCCCGAAAACGCCCTGTGTGTCACTGAACGTCCTTTGCCATTCGGGTGTACTGTCCCGTTTTTGCGGAGTTAGTCGCGCATGTCTTCCCCTCACTCCCCTGGGTGATCTGCCGCATACGCATAGTCCGTTCGGACCATTCAAGATTGGGCCCGAAGGGGGTGTTGTGCTGTCCCCACCTTCCGTAACGTCCTCAACTGGCAGCGGTGAATATGCCGCTACCGCCGTGGGGGAGCCTCGATTCGGGAGAGGACGGCGCCGGCATGGGCTGGGTAACCGACTGGAGTGCGCAGGCAGCCTGCCGCACTACCGATCCGGATGAACTGTTCGTACAAGGGGCAGCGCAGAACAGGGCCAAGGCGGTGTGCACCGGATGCCCGGTGCGGACCGAGTGCCTGGCCGACGCGCTGGACAATCGCGTCGAGTTCGGCGTGTGGGGCGGAATGACGGAGCGGGAGCGCCGCGCACTGCTGCGCCGCCGGCCCACCGTCACGTCCTGGCGTCGCCTGCTGGAGACCGCACGCAGTGAGTACGAGCGGTCCACCGGCATGCTGCCCGCGGTGATCGGGCTGGAGGACGACGAACTGCAGGAGACGTACGCCGCTGTGGGGTAGGGCGGCCGCGGGGCCGGCCCCACGAGGCAGGGCGCTCGGGCAGTGCGCTGCGGAGGTTTACGCGGCTCCGGCCGGAGGCGGTGCGGAGCCGGACGCCAGGCGGTCGCCGATGGCCCGCAGGCCGTCGAGGTCGTGCACGTCGCCGGGCAGTGCGGCCACCGCGGTCACCGGGACCTCGGGGTGCAGCTCGGTGAAGTGGTCGCGTGTGTGCTGTTCGCGCGCGACGACCTGCATGCGCTCGGCGTGCAGCCGGAGCAGACCTGCCGTCAGTTCGTTGACGTCCAAGGGCGCTTCGGAGCTGCTTTCGGTTTCAGAGCTGCCGTCCGTCGTGTTCTTCTCATGCGGCTCGTGCGTGTCCTCGGGGCTGTGGCCGTGGTCGTGCTCGTGTTCTTCGGTGTTCTCGGGCTCGGGGGAGAGCGGCGGCGCGGTGGCTTCGGGGGCGGTGGCCGCAGGGTCGGAGGGCTTCCGGTCGCCAAAGCCAGCTTTCCCGGCCGTCTGATCCACAATGCGGGCGTCGTCAAGATTTTCTGCGGCGGCCAGCGCCTGCTCGGCGGAGAGCCGGGAAGCCTCGCTGCCGTGCGCCCGGTTGAGGACGAGACCGGCGAGCGGCATGTCCTCCGCGGCCAGCCGCTCCACGAAGTAGGCGGCCTCGCGCAGCGCGTCCCGTTCCGGCGTCGCCACCACGAGGAAGGCCGTGCCGGGGGCCTGGAGCAGCTTGTAGGTGGCATCCGCGCGGCTGCGGAAGCCGCCGAACATGGTGTCCATAGCGGCCACGAACGTCTGTACGTCCCGCAGGAACTGACCGCCCAGCAGCTTGCCCAGCGTCCCGGTCATCATCGACATACCGACATTGAGGAACTTCATCCCGGCCCGGCCGCCCACCTTCGCGGGCGCCATCAGCAGCCGGATGAACTTCCCGTCCAGGAACGAGCCGAGCCGCTTCGGCGCGTCCAGGAAGTCCAGCGCGGAACGGGAGGGCGGGGTGTCGACGACGATCAGGTCCCACTCGTCGCGCGCCCGCAGCTGCCCGAGCTTCTCCATCGCCATGTACTCCTGCGTACCGGCGAACCCGGCCGACAGCGACTGGTAGAAGGGGTTCTCCAGGATCGCGCGGGCCCTCTCCGGATCCGCGTGCGCCTCCACGGTCTCGTCGAAGGTGCGCTTCATGTCGAGCATCATGGCGTGCAGTTCGCCCTCGCCCACGACGCCGTCGACCCGGCGCGGGACGTTGTCCAGCTGGTCGATGCCCATGGACTGCGCGAGCCGGCGGGCCGGGTCGATGGTGAGGACGACGGCCTTCCGGCCGCGCTCGGCCGCCCGTACACCGAGGGCCGCGGCCGTCGTCGTCTTGCCGACGCCGCCGGAGCCGCAGCAGACGATGATCCGGATGGCCGGGTCGTCCAGCAGCGCGTCGGTGTCCAGCCCGGGAAGCCCCTCCGCGACCGCGCCCGTACTCGTGGACCCGCCCGTACTCATGAATCCGCCCCTTCTCCTACGCCCTGTTTACGGAGCTCCGTGGCCAGGTCGTGCAGTGCGGCCAGGTCCACGCCGTCGCCGATCAGCGGCAGCTCGGCGGTCGGCAGGCCGAGCCCGGCCAGTACGGCGCGCTGCTCGCGCTCCAGGCCGACGCGCTGGGCGTGTTCGGAGGCCTGCTCGATCAGGGGCCGTACGAGGGCGGCGGAGCCGGTCACACCGGCGCGGGTCAGCGTCTTGGCGATCTCCTTGCGGCGGCCGGTCGCGGCGGTGCGCAGGGTCTCCTCGTCGACCAGGTGCGGGCGCACCATGTTCACGATGACGCGGCCCACGGGCAGCTCGGCGGCGCGCAGTTCGGCGATGCCGTCGGCGGTCTCCTGGACCGGCATCTCCTCCAGGAGGGTCACCAGGTGGACCGCGGTCTGCGGGGATTTCAGGACCCGCATCACGGCCTGCGCCTGGTTGTGTATCGGGCCGATCCTGGCCAGCCCGGCCACCTCGTCGTTGACGTTGAGGAAGCGCGTGATGCGGCCGGTCGGCGGCGCGTCCATGATCACGTAGTCGTAGACGAACCGGCCCTGCTTGTCCTTGCGGCGTACGGCTTCGCACGCCTTGCCGGTCAGCAGGACGTCCCGGACGCCGGGCGCGATGGTGGTGGCGAAGTCGATCGCGCCGAGCTTCTTGAGCGCCCGGCCCGCGCTGCCGAGCTTGTAGAACATCTGGAGGTAGTCGAGGAGGGCCTGCTCGGCGTCGATCGCCAGGGCGTGCACCTCGCCGCCGCCGGGCGCGACGGCGATCCTGCGCTCCTCATAGGGCAACGCGTCGGCACCGAAGAGCTGCGCGATGCCCTGTCTGCCCTCGACCTCGACGAGGAGGGTACGCCTGCCCTCGGTCGCGAGGGCGAGCGCGAGGGCGGCGGCGACCGTGGTCTTACCGGTACCGCCCTTGCCGCTGACGACCTGGAACCTGCTCACGTATTCGAGCCTAACCAGTCAGACCCCGGCCTACGCACGGGACCGTACGTGCCAGGCGTTACAGTCAGGCCCATGACCAAGTGGGAATACTCGACCGTGCCGCTTCTCGTGCACGCGACGAAGCAGATTCTGGACACCTGGGGCGAGGACGGCTGGGAGCTGGTCCAGGTCGTTCCGGGCCCGAACAACCCCGAGCAGCTTGTGGCCTACCTGAAGCGGGAGAAGGCGTAATGGCGGGCGTCGTCGAATCCCGGCTCGCCGAGCTGGGCCTGGCTCTGCCCGGCGTCGTGCCGCCGCTGGCCACGTACCAGCCGGCCGTGCAGTCCGGTGTGTACGTCTACACCTCGGGCCAGCTCCCGATGGTCGAGGGCAAGCTTCCGGTCACCGGCAAGGTCGGCGCCGAGGTGACGCCGGACGAGGCGAAGGAACTGTCGCGGACCTGCGCGCTCAACGCCCTGGCCGCCGTGAAGTCGGTCGCCGGCGACCTGGACCGGATCAAGCGCGTCGTGAAGGTCGTGGGCTTCGTCGCCTCGGCCTCCGACTTCACCGGGCAGCCCGCCGTCATCAACGGTGCGAGCGAGCTGCTGGGCGCGGTCCTCGGCGACAAGGGCGTGCACGCGCGCAGCGCCGTGGGCGTCGTCGTGCTGCCGCTGGACGCGCCGGTCGAGATCGAGATCCAGGTCGAACTCGAAGAGGCCTGAGCCGTACGAACACCCTTCTCGGCGTTCCTCCCGATCCCGTCCGGTCACCGACCGGGCGGGATCGCGTGTGTACGGGACATGTCGGCTCCCGGTGATGATCACGGAGCCCCTCGAACATCGGCGCGGTTCCGGATAGCCTCCGGCCATGTCCCAAGGTCAGTGGTACCCACCGGAATGGCCCGACCGGATCCGGGCGCTCGCCGCCGGTGAGCTGACGGCCGTGACACCGAGGCGGGCCGCCACCGTGATGCTGCTCCGCGATCCGGCGCCTCGGGCCGCGACGCCCGGCCCGGTGGTGCACATGCTGCGCCGGCGCACCTCCATGGCGTTCGCCGGAGGCGCGTACGCCTATCCGGGCGGCGGCGTGGATCCGCGCGACGACGACCGGCTGATCGGGTGGGCCGGGCCCTCCTTGGAGCACTGGGCCGCCCGGCTCGGCGTGGCGACGGTGACCGAGGCGCAGGCGATCGTCTGTGCGGCGGTGCGCGAGACCTTCGAGGAGGCGGGCGTCCTGCTCGCCGGAGAGAGTGCCGGGACGGTGGTCGGCGATACGACCGGCGCCGACTGGGAGGCCGACCGTGAGGCGCTGGTGGCCCGCGATCTGTCCTTCGCGGAGTTCCTGGACCGGCGCGGGCTGCTGCTCCGCTCGGACCTGCTGGCCGCCTGGGCGCGCTGGATCACTCCGGAGTTCGAACCGAGGCGCTACGACACCTGGTTCTTCGTCGCCGCACTCCCTGAAGGCCAGCGCACCAGGGCCGTCTCCACCGAGGCGGACCGTACGGTGTGGATCGCGCCGGCGGAGGCGGTCCGCCGCTACGACCTGGGGGAGCTGCTGATGATGCCGCCCACCGTGTCGACGCTGCGGGCTCTGACGCCGTTCAGGACGGCCGCCGAGGCGCTCGGGGTGGCGGACGTCCAGGACCTGACTCCCGTACTCGCGCAGGCCCGTCTGGACGGGGATGAGCTGGTGCTGAGCTGGCCGGGACACGACGAGTTCACCAAACACGTACCCACGGCGGGCGAGAGCGGGGGCGCGGCATGAGCGACGCGGCCGCCCTGCCGGGACAACCGCGCGGAACTGTGTCCTCCGGGCCCGCCACCGCCCGTACGGTCAACGTCCTCGCGCCGAACCCGTCCGCGATGACGCTGGACGGCACGAACACCTGGATCGTCGCCGAGCCCGACTCCGATCTCGCGGTGGTCATCGACCCGGGACCGCTCGACGACGGTCACCTGAGAGCCGTCATCGACGCGGTGGAGCGGTCCGGGCGTCGCGTCGCCCTTACTCTGCTCACGCACGGCCATCCTGATCACGCGGAGGGCGCCGGGCGGTTCGCCGAGCTGACGCGGACGAACGTACGGGCGCTGGATCCGGCGCTGCGGCTCGGCGACGAGGGCCTGGGTGCGGGTGATGTGATCACCACCGGCGGCCTGGAGCTGCGCGTGGTGCCGACGCCGGGCCACACCGCCGACTCGCTCTCGTTCCATCTGCCCGCCGACCGGGCGGTGCTGACGGGCGACACGATCCTCGGCCGCGGTACGACAGTGGTCGCGCACCCGGACGGGCGGCTCGGCGACTACCTGGACTCGCTGCGGCGGCTGCGCTCGCTGACGGTCGACGACGGCGTGCACACGGTGCTGCCGGGCCACGGGCCGGTCCTGGAGGACGCGCAGGGGGCCGTGGAGTTCTATCTGGCCCACCGCGCGCACCGGCTGGCCCAGGTCGAGACGGCGGTGGAGGCGGGTCTCCGTACGCCGTCGGAGGTGGTGGCCCGGGTCTACGCCGACGTGGACCGCTCCTTGTGGCCGGCCGCCGAGCTGTCGGTACGGGCGCAGCTGGAGTACCTCGCCGGGCACGGGCTCATCTAGAGCGGCCGCGTGAACGTACTGGGGCACCGCGTGAACGTGAGGGCCCCGCGCCGACCGGAGTACGTCCGGTCGGCGCGGGGCCCTTCGCGTCAGGTCAGCGCGAGCGCTTCGCGAGGCGCTCCACGTCCAGCAGGATGACCGCGCGGGCCTCCAGCCGCAGCCAGCCGCGGCCGGCGAAGTCCGCGAGGGCCTTGTTGACCGTCTCGCGGGAGGCGCCGACCAGCTGGGCCAGCTCCTCCTGCGTGAGGTCGTGCACGACGTGGATGCCTTCCTCCGACTGGACGCCGAACCGGCGCGACAGGTCCAGGAGGGCGCGGGCGACACGGCCCGGCACATCGGAGAAGACCAGGTCGGACATCTGGTCGTTGGTCTTGCGCAGGCGCCGGGCGACCGCGCGCAGCAGCGCGGTGGCGACCTCGGGCCGGGCGTTGAGCCAGGGCTGCAGGTCGCCGTGGCCGAGGCCGAGGAGCTTGACCTCGGTCAGCGCGGAGGCGGTCGCCGTACGCGGGCCGGGGTCGAAGAGCGAGAGCTCGCCGATCAGCTCGCCGGGGCCGAGCACGGCCAGCATGTTCTCGCGCCCGTCGGGCGAGGTGCGGTGGAGCTTCACCTTGCCCTCGGTGACCACGTACAGGCGGTCACCCTGGTCGCCCTCGTGGAAAAGCGCGTCGCCGCGCGCGAGGGTCACCTCACTCATCGAGGCGCGGAGCTCCGCGGCCTGCTCGTCATCGAGCGCCGCGAAAAGCGGGGCGCGCCGCAGAACGTCGTCCACGAGTTCTCTCCTTGTCGGCCTGTTCAGGGAACCGTGGTCCCCATCATGCCGGACGGTAAAACAGTGCGATCAATCACAAACCAGTTTGACGCACGGGCGTGCCGGTCCCTACGGCAGGGGGCCGATCGGGGGTGGATACGCGGTGACCGGGGCGGTTGTCAGTGGCTGGCTCTAGGCTGGCCGGGTGTCCAGAATGCCGGGGAGTACACGGGCCGAGAGGGCTGATGAGGTGTCGGGACAGCGCGATTCCGCTGTGGGCGAACACTCCCCGGTCGGCCCGGAAAGTGGAGCGAATGGCTCCCTGGGAGGGCCGGAGAAGCCGGTCCCGAAGTCGGCCAGGAGGTCCGCAGTGACATCGTCAGAGTCCGGTACGACACCTAAGACCTCGGCCGCGCCGAAGAAGCCCCGGGCCACGAAGGCGTCCACGGCACCGAAGGCGCCTGCGAAGGCAGCCAAGGCGCCCACGAAGGCATCCAAGGCGTCCAAGGCGTCCCGTGAAGAATCCAGGGCATCCTCCGCGCCCACGGCGCCGAAGATCCCCAAGGGCGAGTCGCACCTCGCGCTGGTCCGCCGCGCCCGCCGGATCAACCGCGAGCTCGCCGAGGTCTATCCGTACGCCCATCCCGAGCTGGACTTCCGCAACCCCTTCGAGCTGCTCGTCGCCACGGTCCTCTCCGCCCAGACCACCGACCTGAGGGTCAACCAGACCACTCCGGCCCTCTTCGCCGCCTATCCGACGCCCGAGGACATGGCGGCGGCCGTCCCGGAGGAGATGGAGGAGCTGATCCGGCCGACCGGCTTCTTCCGGGCCAAGACCAAGTCGCTCCTCGGCCTCTCCGCCGCGCTGCGGGACGACTTCGGCGGCGAGGTCCCCGGTCGGCTGGAGGATCTGGTCAAGCTGCCCGGCGTCGGGCGCAAGACCGCCAACGTGGTGCTGGGCAACGCCTTCGGTGTTCCCGGCATCACCGTGGACACGCACTTCGGCCGCCTGGTCCGGCGCTGGAAGTGGACGGACGAGGAGGACCCGGTGAAGGTCGAGGCGGTGATCGCCGACATCTTCCCGAAGAGCGAGTGGACGATGCTCTCGCACCGGGTGATCTTCCACGGCCGCCGTATCTGCCATGCCCGTAAACCGGCCTGCGGCGCCTGTCCCATCGCGCCGCTCTGTCCTTCGTACGGTGAGGGCGAGACCGACCCCGAGAAGGCCAGGAAGCTGCTGAAGTACGAGATGGGCGGCTATCCGGGCCAGCGGCTCAGCCCGCCCGCCGACTTCCCGGGCGAGCCCGCTCCCGCTCTGGGAGCCGCATGAGGGAGTGCCGCAGCGAGCACCCTTCCGACGGACCACGAAATGGCTCGGAACGAAATGGACGACGACAGGCGTTGTGAAACCAGGCGAAAGAGGGGGGTGCCGATGACGCACACGCACACCGAGAACCCGCACACCGGCGCACACGCGGACATCCCTGCGCGCGACCACCCGGCCGACCCCCGCGTGGGCGCCGACGCGGCCGACGCCGACGCGGCCGACACGCGTGCGGCGGTCGACCGCGCGGCCGTCAACGTGACCACCGCCGGTCTGCCCGCCTGGCTCGACCCCGTGGCCGAGGCCGCCCGCAGCGTCCGGCCGCACCAGCTCAGCCGCTTCCTGCCGCCCGAGAGCGGCGCGGGCCGGCAGTCCGCCGTCCTCGTCCTCTTCGGCGAAGGCGCGCGCGGCCCCGAGCTGCTGCTGATGGAGCGTTCCGGCACCCTGCGCTCCCACGCCGGACAGCCCTCCTTCCCCGGCGGCTCGCTCGACCCCGAGGATGGCGACCAGGCCACCACCGGGCCGCTGCGGGCCGCGCTGCGCGAGGCCGAGGAGGAGACCGGCCTCGATCCCCGAGGCGTCCAGCTCTTCGGCGTGCTGCCCCGGCTCTACATCCCGGTCAGCAGCTTCGTCGTGACGCCCGTCCTCGGCTGGTGGCGTGCGCCCAGCCCGGTCGGGGTAGTGGATCCGGCGGAGACGGCCCGGGTCTTCACCGTGCCCGTGGCGGATCTCACGGACCCGGCCAACCGGGCCATGGCCGTCCATCCGAGCGGCCACAGCGGCCCGGCCTTCCTGGTCGAATCGGCCCTGGTCTGGGGATTCACGGCCGGAGTGATCGACCGGATCCTGCACTACGCGGGCTGGGAACGGCCGTGGGACCAGGCCAGACAGGTGCCGCTCGACTGGCGCTCATGACACGCTTGCTGTCCTGCTGCGCTGTACCGGGCCCGGCCCGGACCCCGTCACCCCCGACGGGCCAGGTGACGAAACTGCGAGGCTATCGACGGTGAACGTGCTGGACATCCTGCTGCTGCTCGCCGCCGTATGGTTCGCGGTCATCGGCTACCGACAGGGTTTCGTCGTCGGCATCCTGTCGGTGATCGGCTTCCTCGGCGGCGGCCTCGTCGCCGTCTACCTGCTGCCGATCATCTGGGACCGGGCGACCGAGGGAGCGCAGGTCTCGACCGCGACCGCCATCGGCGCGGTCGTCATCGTCATCGTCTGCGCCTCGATCGGCCAGGCCTTCACCACGCACCTCGGCAACAAGCTGCGCAGACACATCACCTGGTCGCCCGCCCGCGCGCTGGACGCCACCGGCGGCGCTCTGGTCAACGTGGTGGCCATGCTGCTGGTCGCCTGGCTGATCGCCCTGCCGCTGGCCCGCACCTCGCTGCCGACCCTCGGCAAGGAGGTCCGTAACTCCTCGGTCCTCCTCGGGATCTCCCGGGTGATGCCCCAACAGGCGCCGCCGTGGTTCCGGGACTTCTCCTCCGTCCTCGCGCAGAACGGCTTCCCGCAGGTCTTCAGTCCCTTCGACAACGAGCCGATCACCGACGTCAAGCCGCCGGACCCGGCACTGGTCGGCAGCCCGGTCGCCGCCCGTGCCAAGAAGTCGATCGTCAAGGTCGTCGGTACGGCTCCGAGCTGCGGCAAGGTCCTCGAAGGCACCGGCTTCGTCTTCTCCGACCGCCGCGTGATGACCAACGCCCACGTCGTCGGCGGCGTCAACGAGCCGACCGTCCAGATCGGCGGCGAGGGCCGGCTCTACGACGCCAAGGTGGTCCTCTACGACTGGCAGCGCGACATCGCCGTCCTGGACGTCCCCGACCTCAAGGCGACGCCCCTGGAGTTCACCGACGACGACGCCCGGACCGGCGACAGCGCGATCGTCGCCGGCTTCCCGGAGAACGGCGCCTACGACGTACGCTCCGCCCGCGTCCGCGCCCGAATCGACGCCAACGGCCCCGACATCTACCAGCGCGGCACCGTCCTCCGCGACGTCTACTCCCTCTACGCGACCGTGCGCCAGGGCAACTCGGGCGGCCCGCTGCTCACTCCGGACGGCAAGGTGTACGGAGTGGTGTTCGCCAAGTCGCTCGACGACCCCGACACCGGCTACGCGCTGACGGCCGACGAGATCCGCGAGGACATCGAGATCGGCCGCGCGGCCAACCAGCAGGTCGACAGCCAGGGCTGCGCCCTCTGAACCGGATCAGGACCTGAAAGACCCCCGCCGGTCAGCGCATGCGGATCGGCGGGGGTGCGGTTGTCGAAGTGAGAGTCAGGAGGGTCCGGGGAGGTCAGCTACGGGGATGGCGCAGCCGCGCCGAGACCCAGCGGGCCCGACGGCGGAGAATGCGCGAAATCCCGAGCCGGTGATTCCCGAGCCGGTGGTGGTGAAGGTCCTGCACATCGTGCACCCGGCCCAGAGGGCCGCCCCCCTCATGAGTGCTCGCACCTGCTGTCGCGGTGGAGCGGCGGTTGCGTGCTTCGTCAGTGAAGTCGTGCGTCCAGCCCATACCCCGACGTCTGCCCGTGACCCAAGGTCGGTAATCGCGCGCGAGTCAGCCAATTGGCTTATGCGGCAGGCAAGTGGCTGTTCGTCGGACAGGTGTGCCCCTGGCAGGTGCGCGGCTACCGGTCGGGCTCAGGATCCTTGAGCCAGTTGATGAGTTCGGTGGAGAAGCCGATCGGGTCCTCCTCGTGCGGGAAGTGGCCGACACCGTCGAAAAGTCGCCACCGGTAGGGCGCCTCGACGTACTGGCCGGACCCCGCCGCACTCCGCGTCCGGACCGCCGGATCGAGTGACCCGTGCAGGTGCAGCGTGGGTACGCGGACGGGCCGCTTCATCCGCCGGTTGAACTGGACCCCGTCGGGACGAGCCATCGAGCGGACCATCCAGCGGTACGGCTCGATCGAGCAGTGCGCGGTCGACGGGATGCTCATGGCCCGCCGGTAGACGGCCAGGGTCTCCTCGTCCGGGAACTCCGGAGTCCGGGGCCCGGCCCAGTCCTGGACCAGGTGGCCCACCAGCGCGGCGTCGTCAGTGACGAGCTGACGCTCCGGCAGCCAGGGCCGCTGGAAGCCCCAGACGTACGAGCCCGCCCGCGACTGCGCGAAGTCGGACAGCATCGACGAGCGCCAGCGGCGCGGGTGCGGCATGGAGGAGACGGCGAGCCGGCGCACCAGCTTGGGCCGCATCACGGCGGCCGTCCAGGCGAGGTAGCCGCCCAGGTCGTGGCCGACCAGGGCCGCGTCCGGCTCACCGAGGGACCGGATCACCCCGGTGACGTCGAGCGCCAGGTTGGCGGGGTCGTAACCGCGTGGCGTCCGGTCGCTGCCGCCGACGCCGCGCAGGTCCATCGCGACGGCCCGGAAGCCCGCGTCGGCGAGCGCGGGCAGCTGGTGGCGCCAGGTCCACCAGAACTGCGGGAACCCGTGCAGCAGGAGGACCAGCGGCCCCTCGCCCATTTCGGCGATGTGGAACCGCGCCCCGTTGGCCGCCACATCGCGGTGGATCCAGGGGCCGTCGAGCCGTACGGGGCCTCCGGCGCCGGCCGGGCTCGCCGAGCCCGCCGGACCGGATGCGCTGGAATCGGGAACCGTCATGTGGACGAGCGTGCCACAGCGGAGGCGCTGTCCTTACCCGGCGGCAGGGCCTCCACGCCCGTGCCGGCCGCGAGGCTGGAACCGGAGCGCTTGAGGATCGCGTCGGCCTCGATGGCCGGACGCGGGTGCGGCTTCGCCTTCTGCAGGACGGCGGCGGTCTGCTTGGCGGAGGCGATGGACTTCTCCGGCGGCTTGATCTTCTTGAACTTCCGCAGGCCGATGAACCCGATCAGGGCGGCCAGCAGGATGAAGGCGCCGGCCACGATCAGGAAGGACCACGCCAGGCCGAGACCCAGGTTGTGGATCCCGTACGCGGCCGCGAAGCTCAGCATCGGCATCGTGAAGAGGAGCAGCACTCCCGCCGCGATGAACGCCGCGCTGCCGATCGCCCCGCGCTTGACGTCCTGACGCACCTCCGCCTTCGCCAGGGCGATCTCGTCGTGCACCAGCGCGGACATCTCGGCCGTCGCCGCGGCGACCAGCTGCCCGATGCTGCGGTCCGCGCTGCCCACGTAGTTGCCGGGGTCGCTCATCCCTGACTCCCTCTCCGTCTTCGACACACCTGATGTCAGATCATGCCGGACTGTCCGGCTCGTTGCGCGTTGCCCCCGCCTGTTGGGCGAGACGGCGGTGTTCGGCCGCCTTCTCCTCATGGATCGCGGCCATCCGCAGGTGGTACCCCGGATCGTCCTGTTCATAGATATCCGGCACGCCGGACGCGTCCTCGTCCCGCTCCTCGGCCTCGTACAGCTCGCGGTATCTGCGCACCCGGAGCCGCAGCAGTACACCGGAGAGCACGGCCGCGATCAGGGATCCGAGCAGTACGGCGGCCTTGATCTCGTTGACCGTGTCCGCGTCGTCGCCGAAGGAGAGCTCGCCGATGAGGAGCGAGACGGTGAACCCGATACCGGCGAGTGAGGCGACCGCGAAGACATCCGCCCAGGCCAGGTCCTTGTTCAGCTCCGCCTTGGTGAAGCGGGCGGCGAGGTAGGTGCCGCCGAAGATGCCGATGGTCTTGCCCACGACGAGTCCGAGGACGACACCGAGCGTCTCGGGCCGTGTGAAGACGCCGGCCAGCGCCTCGCCGTCGAGAGAGACCCCGGCCGCGAACAGGGCGAAGAGCGGCACGGCGACCCCGGCCGACAGCGGGCGCACCAGGTGCTCGATGTGCTCACCGGGAGAGTGCTCCTCGCCTTCGCGCCGGGTGCAGCGCAGCATCAGGCCCATGGCGACACCGGCGATGGTGGCGTGGATGCCGCTGTTGTACATCAGGCCCCAGATGACCAGCGCGAGCGGTACGTAGACGTACCAGCCCCGGACGCCGAAGCGGAGGAGCAGGTAAAAGAGCGCCAGGCCGAGAGCGGCTCCGCCGAGCGCCAGGAAGTCGAGGTCGTCGGTGAAGAAGACCGCGATGATCAGGATGGCGAAGAGGTCGTCGACGACGGCGAGCGTGAGCAGGAAGGCCCGCAGAGCGGCGGGCAGCGAGGTGCCGATCACCGCGAGGACGGCGAGCGCGAAGGCGATGTCCGTGGCGGTGGGCACGGCCCAGCCGGCGAGGGAACCGCCGCCCACGACGTTGGTGACCGTGTAGACGAGCGCGGGCACCGCCATACCGCACAGGGCCGCCACGATCGGGAGGGCGGCCGCCCTGGGGTCGCGGAGCTGGCCCGCGACCAGCTCCCGTTTGAGCTCGGCGCCGACGACGAAGAAAAAGACCGCGAGGAGCCCGTCCGCCGCCCAGTGCGCCACGGAGAGGTCCAGGCCGAGCGAGGCGGGGCCGAAGTGGAAGTCGCTGACGCTCGCGTACGAGCCGCCGAAGGTGTTCGCCCAGATCAGAGCCGTGACGGCGGCGGCCAGCAGGATCAGACCGCCGACGGTCTCGGTGCGGAGCGCGTCCGCCAGGTAGGTGCGCTCGGGTAGCGGAAGCATGCCGAGCAGGGTGCGGCGGGGCGGCGTGGGCGGGGCAGGGGTGGGCGGTGCCACGAGGGGGAACCTCCGGGTGGGGAAGGGCATGATGCCATGGCAGATGGACCTGCCGACCAGACTTCCCGGCGCCCCTGTGAGGTTTTTCCGCCACTACGGCGGTTTCGTGCCGCTCCGACGCGCGGGCGGTACGTCCTTCACTGTACGGGAGCACCGATGGGCATCCGGCGCGGTGCCGGATGCCCATCGGAGCCGTACAAGAAGATTTTCTGGTCAGTCCTCGGAGGACGAGGACGGCAGCTGGGTGGTGATCAGGTCCATCACCGAGGAGTCGGTGAGCGTGGTGACGTCGCCCAGCTCGCGGTTCTCGGCGACATCGCGCAGCAGGCGGCGCATGATCTTGCCGGAGCGGGTCTTCGGCAGCTCGGCGACCGGCAGCACACGCTTGGGTTTGGCGATCGGGCCGAGCGTCGTGCCGACGTGGTTGCGCAGCTCCGCGACCAGCTCGTCGGACGCCTTCGCCGTACCGCGCAGGATCACGAACGCGACGATGGCCTGACCGGTCGTCTCGTCGTTCGCACCGACCACGGCCGCCTCGGCGACCGACGGGTGGGAGACGAGCGCCGACTCGACCTCGGTGGTCGAGATGTTGTGGCCCGACACGAGCATGACGTCGTCGACCCGGCCGAGCAGCCAGACATCGCCGTCCTCGTCCTTCTTGGCGCCGTCGCCCGCGAAGTACTTGCCCTCGAAGCGCGACCAGTAGGTGTCGAGGAACCGCTGGTCGTCGCCCCAGATGGTGCGGAGCATGGAGGGCCACGGCTCGGTGAGGACGAGGTAGCCGCCTCCGCCGTTCGGTACCTCGTTGGCCTCGTCGTCCACGACGGTGGCCGCGATGCCCGGCAGCGCGCGCTGGGCGGATCCCGGCTTGGTCTCGGTGACGCCCGGCAGCGGCGAGATCATCATCGCGCCGGTCTCGGTCTGCCACCAGGTGTCCACGATCGGGCACTTGTCGGCGCCGATGTGCTTCCGGTACCACATCCACGCCTCGGGGTTGATCGGCTCACCGACCGAACCGAGGACGCGGAGGCTGCTCAGGTCGAACTTGGCGGGGATGTCGTCACCCCACTTCATGAACGTACGGATCGCGGTCGGCGCCGTGTAGAGGATCGTGACGCCGTACTTCTGCACGATCTCCCAGAACCGGCCCTGGTGCGGCGTGTCGGGCGTGCCCTCGTACATGACCTGGGTCGCGCCGTTGGCCAGCGGCCCGTACACGATGTACGAGTGGCCGGTCACCCAGCCGACGTCGGCGGTGCACCAGTAGACGTCGCTCGAAGGCTTGAGGTCGAAGACGGCGTGGTGCGTGTAGGCCGCCTGGGTGAGGTAGCCGCCGGAGGTGTGCAGGATGCCCTTCGGCTTACCCGTCGTGCCCGAGGTGTAGAGGATGAAGAGCGGCTGCTCGGCCTCGAAGGCTTCGGGCGTGTGCTCGGCGGACTGGCGCGCGGTGATCTCGTGCCACCAGACGTCGCGGCCCTCGGTCCAGGCGGTGTCCTGACCGGTGCGCCGGACCACGAGGACGTGCTCGACGCTCTCGATACGGGAGACGGCGTCGTCGACCGCCGGCTTGAGCGCGGAGGGCTTGCCGCGGCGGTAGCCGCCGTCGGCCGTGATGACGACCTTGGCGTCCGCGTCCTGAATACGGGTGGCGATGGCGTCGGCGGAGAAGCCGCCGAAGACCACCGAGTGCGTGGCGCCGATGCGGGCACAGGCCAGCATCGCGACGGCGGCCTCGGGGATCATCGGCAGGTAGACCGCGACCCGGTCGCCCTTGCTGACGCCGAGTTCGGTCAGCGCGTTGGCGGCGCGGGAGACCTCGTCCTTCAGCTCCGCGTACGTGATGGCGCGGCTGTCGCCGGGCTCGCCCTCGAAGTGGATGGCGACCCGGTCGCCGTTGCCCGCCTCGACGTGCCGGTCCACGCAGTTGTACGCGACGTTCAGCTTGCCGTCCGCGAACCACTTCGCGAAGGGCGGATTGCTCCAGTCGAGGGTCTCGGTCGGCTCGGTGGCCCACGTCAGGCGGCGGGCCTGCTCGGCCCAGAAGCCCAGCCGGTCCGCCTCGGCCTGCTCGTACGCCTCTGCGGTGACGTTGGCGTTGGCGGCCAGCTCGGCAGGCGGAGCGAACTTCCGCTCTTCCCGAAGCAGGTTGGCCAGGCTCTCGTTGCTCACGACTTCTCCCAGTCCCAGGGTGTCCGTTGTGTCCCGGGGCATAGCTCATCAGGCGCGAGGCCGGGTGACAAGTGTCTGCCGGGAATTGGTTTAGACCTGTGTCTTCGTGTATGGAAGCATGATCCCGCTCCGCTGGTCAGGACGGCTTTACGACGCGTGTTGACGCCGTTTGGCGCGAAGTCGCTGTGCGGAGTGGGGTCACCAGGTCTCACGGGGCCGGGGGCTGTCCGGTTCAGAGCCGCCGGTGCCGGAGCCGGAGCCGGGCTCCTCGGGAAGCGGGTGCGCCTGGGCTTCGCGTGCGTGGCATTCAGGTCAGTTCCCCGCCCATTCCAGTGAATAAGCAGCTTTTCATTCGGTATGTCGTTCTCCTTCACGCAGGACGCGTGCGAGTTTGGCCGCGCCGTGTCGGCACTCAACGCAAATGACCTGCAAGGAAGAGGGTGGGCGGATGATGGCCGCCACGAAGAGGATCGCCCTGGGCGTCATGACCACGGCGCTGGTCGCCGTACTCACGGGCTGCTCCGGAGCGGGATCCGGGGGCTCCGAGCCCGGAGGGAACGGTGCCGGCGCGGAGAAGGGGGCGCACGGCGCGAAGGAGAACGCTCCGGAGGCCGCCGCGCCGAAGAGCGCCGTCAAGCTCATCGGGGACGGCTCCACCGCCTTCACCGGAGTCCAGCCGAAGGTGCCGGCCGCCCAGCGTCTGGCGCCCGGTCAGAAGCCGCCGCAGTTCGTGGTGTTCTCCTGGGACGGCGCCGGAGAGGACAGCCAGAAGCTCTTCTCGCACTTCCGCGGCGTCGCCAAGAAGTACAACGCCACCATGACGTACTTCCTCAGCGGTGTGTATCTCCTGCCTGAGGAGAAACGATCCGTCTACGCTCCGCCGCAGCACTCCGCGGGCCGCTCGGACATCGGCTTCAACGACACCGAGGGCATCCGCGACACCCTCGCCGAGGTGCGCGCCGCCTGGAAGGACGGCAATGAGATCGGCACCCATTTCAACGGCCACTTCTGCGGCCCGGACGGCGGCGTCGGCACCTGGTCCGTCGAGGAGTGGAAGAGCGAGATCAGCCAGGCGAAAGCTTTCGTCAAGAACTGGAAGACCAACGCACCGGAGCTGAAGGGCGAGGCTCCGCTCCCCTTCGACTACGACCAGGAGCTGATCGGCGCCCGCACCCCCTGCCTCGAAGGGCAGAAGAACATGGTCGCCGCGGCCCGAGACATGGGCTTCCGCTACGACTCCAGCGGCGTCGGCAACCAGGTCTGGCCCAAGAAGAAGGACGGCGTCTGGGACATTCCGCTTCAGCTCGTCCCGATGCCCGGCCGCGCCTTCGAGACCCTCTCGATGGACTACAACTTCATGGTCAACCAGTCCGGTACGAAGACCCAGGGCGACCCGTCCCAGCACGAGTACTGGGGCAACCAGATGCGTGACGGCCTGCTCCAGGCCTTCGACCGCTCGTACGACGGCAACCGGGCGCCGCTGATCATCGGCAACCACTTCGAGTCCTGGAACGGCGGCACCTACATGCGCGCCATCGAGGAGACCATCGCCAAGGTGTGCACCAAGGAGGAGGTCCGCTGCGTCTCCTTCCGACAGCTCGCGGACTGGCTGGACGCGCAGGGCCCGCAGGCGCTGGCCAAGCTCACCACGCTCGGCGTGGGCGAGGCGCCCAAGGAGGGCTGGAAGACGTACCTCGGCGCTCAGGCCGCCGCTGCTCCGAAGGCCGAGAAGGGCAAGGCGGCGGGCGCCGAGGCCGACGAGCCGGCGCCCCGCAACGCGGGCTAGCGGCCTCTTCCCGTCACCTCGGTCGTACGTCGGTACGTCGGTACGTCGGTACGTCGCCGGGGTGACGGGAGGATGTGGCGCGGATGGTCAGGCGGGTGCCGGGACGCCCGCTCCCGCCAGCCGCTCACCGAGTACGAAGGAGGGGTCGACCTGGGCGGCCAGGTCGGCGCCCGTCTTCTCGTTGCCCCAGCTCTCCGCGTTCTTCAGGTGGAAGTGCACCATCTGCCGGGTGTAGCGATCCCAGTCGCGCAGCTCGTACGAGTCCTCGGCGGCGTCCTGGAGGGCTTGCAGCGCCATCCGGTTGTCCGCCTCCAGCAGCTCGAACCGGGACGGCCGCCCCTTCTCCATGGACCGCACCCAGTCGGAGTGGCCCACACCGATCAACAGGTCGTCGCCGACCTCCGCACGCAGGAAGTCCAGGTCGTCCGGGCCCTGCACCTTGTTGCCGACGACCTTCAGCGCGACGCCGAAGTCCCGCGCGTACTCCTTGTACTGCCGGTACACCGACACGCCCTTCCGGGTCGGCTCCGCGACCAGGAACGTCATGTCGAAGCGCGTGAACATCCCCGAGGCGAACGAGTCCGACCCCGCCGTCATGTCCACCACCACGTACTCGTCCGGGCCGTCGACGAGATGGTTCAGGCAGAGCTCGACGGCCCCGACCTTGGAGTGGTAGCAGGCCACCCCGAGGTCGGACTCCGTGAACGGCCCGGTCGCCATCAGCCGGATGTCCCCGTCGTCGAGCCGGACCGTACGCGCGCAGGCGCCGAAGATCGGGTTGTCCTCGCAGACCCGCAACAGCCGTGAGCCCTCACCGGGCGGAGTCGTCTTGATCATCGTCTCGGCCGAGGCGATACGGGGGTTGGTCCCGCGCAGGTACTCCTTGATGAGAGGGAGGTGCGCGCCCATGGCGGGCAGTGCGGCGGCCTCCGCCTCGTCGAGGCCGAGCGCGGCCCCCAGATGCTGGTTGATGTCGGCGTCGACGGCGACGACGTGGGCTTCATTGGCGGCGAGGTGGCGGATGAAGAGCGAGGACAGCGTGGTCTTACCGCTGCCGCCCTTCCCGACGAAAGCGATCTTCATGTTCACCTAGGGTAGCGGGTCGATCGCGCTGTGCTGTCGATGTTCGTGAAGATGGCCACGTGGGGGCGGTTCGGGTGTAGGGGGCGCGTAGCCTCGCTACTTATGAGTACGACTGCATCGGACCCGCTCGCCACGCTCGGCTCCCTGCCCGGAGTGCCCGACGCGGTGGACTCCGTACGCAAGGCCGTCGACCGGGTCTACGGTCACCGCGTCATGCGCCGCCGCAGCAACGAGGTCACGGCCGAGGCCGCGCTGCGGGGCTCCCGTGGGTCGGCGGCGCTCGCCGGCGCCGACTGGAACCTGGAGGAGGTGCGCCGGCGCACCGACTTCAGCGGTGAGGACGAGGCGCGCACGGTCGGAGCCGCGCTGAGGCTCACTGCGGAGGCCGGCCAACTGCTCTCCATCTGGCGGCAGTCACCGCTTCGGGTGCTGGCGCGGCTGCACCTGGTGGCGGCCGGCGGAGCCGCGCCGGACGACGCGGTCGGCCGCCCGCGGCTGGCCGGCGAATCCGTCGACGATCCGCTTCTCGAGGCGCCGCTTCCCGGCGCCGACGAGGTGGCCGGACGGCTCGAAGGGCTTGCGCAGCTGATCATCGCGGGCTCGGCCGCCCCGGCCCTGGTGACGGCTGCGGTCGTCCACGGCGAACTACTGGCGCTGCGCCCCTTCGGCTCGCACAACGGCCTGGTGGCCCGGACCGCCGAGCGCATCGTGCTGATCGGCAGCGGACTGGACCCGAAGTCCATCTGCCCGGCCGAGGTGGGCCATGCGGAACAGGGCCGGGCGGCGTACGTCGCGGCGTTCGAGGGCTACACGGCGGGAACCCCGGAAGGCATGGCAGCGTGGATCGCGCACTGCGGGCGCTCGGTCGAGCTGGGAGTCCGCGAGTCGACGGCGGTCTGCGAGGCGCTGCAGCGCGGCGCGGCGTAGGCGTCACGAGGTCCGGCGGGGCGGGCTGCTCGGGCCGGGGGCCTTGGCCTGTGCGCGGGTGCAGGTCCGGGCGGGCGTGAACCGGTCCGGGAGGTCCGGGAAAGGGTTGCGGCGGTACCGGAATGCGGTACCGCCGCTGGCACGTCCGCCCAGTTACCAAGCGTCCTCGTAAATTGCCCATCAGGTCGGGTGCTTTGCCCGTCACCTGGTGCGGCTGGCCCGTAATCGACGGGTCGACGTCGCGTGGGTGCTCGGCTTTCGTGCGCGGTCCGTGGGCCGTCACTGCGTTACAGGTCATCCTCACGGATGTCCTTGGTCTCGCGGGCCGTGAATCCTTTGTACTCCAGGACCAGGGGAAGGGAAACCCCTGGCCTCACTTCTTTACTTTTAGGTTCAATCAAGGGCGAATCGGTCGGCGGCACCTGAGGGGCGATGGTGGTGCTCCTCGGATGCCGCACTTCAGCTGCGGACCGCCTCGTCCGCGCGGACCGCTTGTGGCTTAGCGGTCCGCCTCGGCGTCGCGGCCCGCCTCAGCCAGGCAGCGCCGAGGTGGCGGTACGGCGGCGGCTGGCGTACCAGACGAGTCCCGCCGTGACGGCTGCGGCGCCGACCGCCGCGGCGGCCACCAGTGCCGGGCGCGGCGGCATGGAGAATTCGGGAAGCCGCTGCTTCAGCCGGACCGGGCGGTTGAAGACGAGAATCGGCCACTCGCGAAGGGTCGCTTCGCGGCGCAGCGCGCGGTCCGGGTTGACCGCGTGCGGGTGGCCGACCGCTTCCAGCATCGGTACGTCGGTCGCCGAGTCGCTGTAGGCGTAGCAGCGCGAAAGGTCGTACCCCTCCGAGGCGGCGAGCGCCCTCACCGCCTCGGCCTTGGTCGGTCCGTAGGCGTAGTACTCGATCTCTCCGGTGAAGCAGCCGTCGTCGCCGACGACCATGCGCGTGGCGACGACACGGTCGGCGCCCAGCAGTTCGCCGATCGGTTCGACGACCTCCGCGCCGGAGGTCGAGACGATGACCACGTCGCGGCCGGCCGTGTGGTGTTCCTCGATGAGGGTGGCCGCCTCGTCGTAGATGATCGGGTCGATCAGGTCGTGCAGGGTCTCGGCGACGATCTCCTTGACCTGCTGGACGTTCCATCCTTTGCAGAGGGCGGAGAGGTAGGCACGCATCTTCTCCATCTGCTCGTGATCGGCGCCCCCGGCCAGGAACACGAACTGTGTGTACGCGGTGCGCAGTACGGCGCGGCGGTTGATCAGCCCGCCTTGGTAGAAGGACTTGCTGAAGGTCAGCGTCGAAGACTTCGCAATGACCGTCTTGTCCAGGTCAAAGAAGGCTGCTGTGCGCGGCGAGAAGCAGTTTTCCACAACGCTGAGCATAGGGGGCCGCCATTCGGCGTAAAATCCGGTGCGTGGGTTTGCCTGAGAAGGCCCTCGGGTACACCATGGAAGTCACGGATCGTTCGCGACCGTGCTAACCCCGGTCCGGCTCCTCCCCCCCCGAGTCGGCCGTGGGGACGACCCCCGCTCTCCCCCCCGGCGGGGGTCGTCGCATGTCCGGATGCGTTTCTGATGCCCGGGCCCAGCGCTTCCCTCCCTTCCAGGCCCTGCGAGGCCCGCTCGTGTGCGGTGTCGACGCGCGCTTCGTCTCGTCACAGTGTGTAGCAGCGAGGCTGCGCTCCGGAAGTCGCTGGTTCGGGTGACGGAGTTATTCACAACGCCGAAGTTGTCCACAGTTTTCGAGCAAGATCCACATGTTTTTCCGCGGTGCTGCACGTTGATTCCTCCCGCGAAGTCCGCGGGTACCGGAATCGCGCATCTCGGAAACGCTCCGAGATCGCCGCGAACCGCACCGAAGGGGCAGTGAGAAGGGGGCGGAGATCGTGGCTGGATCCCTCACGCGAGAAGGGCTGACGGTCGCCGAAGGGCGACGCGGCGGACCGCTGATCGTGACGGAAGACATGGAGTTGCTCGATGACCTGCTGCGGCTCTGCGCCGCGGCCGGGGCGGAGCCGGAGGTCCATCACGAGCCGCCAGGGCGCCGGGGCGGCTGGGAGCGGGCACCGATGGTCCTGGTGGGCGACGACGCGGCCGCACGGTGTCGCGGTGCCGCCCGCAGGCGGGGGGTGATGCTGGTCGGGCGGGACCAGGACGACCCGGACGTCTGGCGTCGAGCGGTCGAGATCGGGGCCGAATACGTGCTCCGGCTGCCCGATTCGGAGGGCTGGCTCGTCGACCAGATCGCCAACGCCGCCGAAGGCGTCGGCAGACCGGCGCTCACCGTCGGGGTGATGGGTGGACGGGGCGGCTCCGGCGCATCGACGCTGGCCTGCGCCCTCGCCGTCAGCGCGGCCAGGTCGGGCCGGCGGACGATGCTGATCGACGCGGACCCCTTGGGCGGAGGCATCGATGTCCTGCTGGGCGGGGAGCGGGCCGAGGGAATGCGGTGGCCGGATTTCGCCCACTCCAAGGGCCGCCTCGGTGGTGGGGCCCTGGAGGACTCCCTGCCCGCGCTCCACGGACTGCGGGTGCTGAGCTGGGGCCGTGACGACGAGGTGGCCATCGCGCCTCAGGCCGTGCAGGCGGTCCTGGCCGCCGCGCGCCGGCTCGGCGGTGTGGTGGTCGTCGATCTGCCGCGCCGGGTGGACGAGGCCGTCACGGAAGCCTTGGCCCAGCTCGACCTCGGCCTGCTCGTGGTGCCGGGCGAGCTGCGGGCGGTCGCGGCGGCCAAGCGCGTGGCCTCCACGGTTCGCATGGTGCTCGACGACATACGGGTGGTGGCTCGGGGACCGTATGCGGCAGGCCTGGACGGGCGCTGGGTCGCCCAGGCCATCGGCCTGCCGCTCGTCGGCGAACTGCCCCCGGAGTCCGGCCTGCTGGCCGCTCAGGACGCCGGAATGCCGCCGGGCGCCGACGCCCGCGGTCCGCTCGCCCGCTTCTGCGCGGAGTTCTGGGAGCAGGCGGCGGCAGTGGCGGGAGAGCCCGGTTCCGCCGGGGCTCCGGCCGGGGGAGGCGCGCCATGACCGACGCCTTGCTCGATGCCGTACGCCAGCGGCTGGCGCGCAGTGGTGACGCGCCCACACCTGCCGGAGTGGCGGCCGCTCTCCGGGCCCAGGGACGGCTGCTGGGCGACGCTGAGGTGCTCGGGGCCGCGGCCGAGCTGCGCGGCGAACTCGTCGGCACGGGCGTGCTGGAGCCGCTGCTCGCCGACCCCGAGGTGACCGATGTGCTGGTGTCCGCGCCGGACCGGGTGTGGGTGGACCGCGGCGGCGGGCTCCAGTTGACCGGGATCACCTTCCCGGACGCCGCGGCGGTGCGGCGGCTGGCTCAGCGGCTCGCCGCCGTCGCGGGCAGGCGGCTGGACGATGCCCGGCCGTGGGTGGACGCGCGGTTGCCGGACGGGACGCGGATGCATGCCGTGCTGCCTCCGGTCTCCGTCGGCTCGACCTGCCTCTCCCTGCGAGTGGTGCGCCCGCGGGCCTTCTCCTTGGCGGAGCTGGTGGCGGCCGGGACCGTGCCGCCGGGTGGCGACCGGATTCTGCGGGCCATGGTGGAGGCCCGGCTCTCCTACCTGATCAGCGGAGGCACCGGGGCGGGCAAGACGACCCTCCTCGCCAGCCTGCTCGGCGCCGTCGGCGCGGACGAACGGATCGTGCTCGCCGAGGACTCCGCCGAACTGCGCCCCGACCACCCGCACGTGGTGCGCCTGGAGTCCCGCCCCGCCAACCAGGAGGGCGCGGGCCGCGTGACCCTGCGCGACCTCGTGCGCCAGGCGCTGCGGATGCGCCCGGACCGGCTGGTGGTGGGAGAGGTCAGAGGGGTCGAAGTGACGGAGCTTCTGGCCGCCTTGAACACCGGGCACGAAGGAGGCTGCGGAACCGTCCACGCGAACGCCGCCGAGCACGTGCCGGCCCGTCTGGAGGCGCTCGGCACCGCTGCCGGCCTGGACCGGACCGCGTTGCACAGCCAGTTGGCGGCCGCGCTCTCGGTGGTCGTCCATCTCGTACGGGACCGGGCCGGCCGGCGCCGGATCGCCGATGTGCACGTGCTGGAACGGGACGCGGCCGGCCTGGTGTTCACGGTGCCCGCTCTGAGCTGGGGCGCCGACGGGTTCGTCCCGGAGCGGGGCTGGGTGCGGCTGGAGTCGCTGCTCGGGGGTGCGCTGTGACGGCGGGAGCCGCGGGTTACGCGGCGCATGCGGCGGCCCTCTGCGCGGGTGCGGCGGTGTGGCTGGTCGCGATGCGGGAGCCCGGAGCCCGACGGGCGCGGGTGCTGTTCGTGGACGGGCCGGCGGATCCGTGGCGATCGTGGCCGCGCCTGCTGAAGACCCGGGAGCTGATCGTGGAGCGGCGCGAGTGGTGGTGCGTTCCGGTGGCGGTGCTGCTGGCCGTGCTCGGTGCGTCGGTACTGCCACTGATCGCCGGAGCCGCGGCGGTGCCGTTGGTACGACGGTGGGTGCGCGGTCGAGCCCGGCGACGGCAGCGTGAGCGGGCGGCGGACTCGGTGGCGGCGCTGTGTGCGGCCGTGGTCGGAGAGCTGCGGGCCGGACAGGAGCCGGGCCAGGCGCTGCTGGCCGGGTTGCGGGAGCGCGCGGCGGACGGGGAGCCGAAGGTGAGGGGCGGGCCGGGCGGTGAGGCGTGGCTCGGGGAGGCGGAGGCCGCTGTGCTGGCGGCCGCGCGGTTCGGGGGCGATGTGCCCGGGGCGTTGCGGCAGGCGGCGGACGGGCCGGGGCTGGAGGGCCTGTCCGGGATGGCCGCGTGCTGGCAGGTCGCGGTGGACGGCGGGGCCGGTCTCGTGGCGGGCCTGGACCGTCTGGAGACGGCGTTGCGGGCCGACCGGCGCAGGCGGGAGGAGTTGCGGGCCCAGTTGGCGGGAGCCTGGTCGACCGTCGTGGTCCTGGCGCTGCTGCCGGTGGCGGGTCTGGGTCTGGGCGCCGCGCTGGGAGCCGATCCGCTGCGCGTGCTGCTCCACACACCGGGCGGGCTGCTCTGCCTGGCGGTCGGAGGGTTGCTGGAAGCGGCCGGCCTCTTCTGGGCCTGCCGGATCGTGCGGAGCGGGGAGGCGCCATGAGCGTGACGGGAGAAGTTCTCCACAGCCTGGGGATGCTGGCGGCGCTGTTTGGCGCGGCGGTGCAGCTGGCACTTGTCGGGGCCTCGGTCCGCCGGGGACGAGTGGTGCGGGGCCGGGGCGCGCAGCTGCTGGAGGTGGCGCCGGGTGTACGTACCGGATGTACCGGGCTTGGCGGCTGGTGGCGTTGGGCGGCTGCTGTGCGGGCCGGGGCGGGCGGTGGTACCGCGATGGGCATTGGCGTCGGAGCGGGCGGTGGTGTTCGGGCCGGCGGTGGCGTTGGGTCGGGCGGTGGTGTCGGACCCGGGGGTGGTGTCCGGATGGGCAGCGGTGCTGGTGCCGGTGCCGATAGAGCTGGTGGGGTCCTGCGGTGGGCGGGTCCTGCGGGGGCGTGGGTGACCGGGTGGGTTCTGGTCGGTGGGCTGGTGGGGTGTGCCGTCGGGGTGGCTGCGGCGTACGGGACGTGGCGCTGGCAGCGTTCTCGGCCTCGGCCCGGGCCGGGTGAGTCCCGTGAGGAGCGGGCTGCGATCGCTGCGCAGCTTCCTCTGGCCGCCGATCTGCTGGCGGCGTGCGTCGCCGTCGGCGCCGGGCCCCGCGAGGCGGCGCAGGCGGTCGGTGAGTCCATCGGTGGCCCGGTGGGCGACCGGCTGGCCCGCGTCGCCGCAGAGATCTGCCTCGGCGGAGAGCCTGCTGAGGCGTGGGGGCGGCTCGGGGAGATACCGGGCGCCGGACCGCTGGCCCGCTGCTTGCACCGGGCCGGGTCGACCGGAGCCCCGGCGGCGGAACCGGTCTCCAGGCTGGCCGACGCGATGCGCGCCGAGCAGGCCGGTGCCGCTGTGGCACGCGCCCAGCGGGCCGGCGTCCTGATCACCGCGCCGGTCGGACTGTGCTTCCTCCCCGCCTTCCTGGCGGTCGGGGTGGCGCCGGTGATCATCGGCTTGGCCGGCGGACTGCTGACCACGGGTTAGGCCGGGCGGTCCTTCTCTGCACATGGGCGTTCCGTGCGGACGCCTGCTCGATATCGATCGATGCCCATCGGGGGACGAGATGAACAAGAAATTCGAGGAACGAACCGAAAGCGCCGGACGGACCGAACGTGCGGGACGAGCGGTTGGTGCGCTCTGCCGCGTCCGCCGGTCGACGTGGATGCGCAGGCTGAGCCGGTCGTCCGACCGCGGGATGACCACCTCCGAGTACGCGGTGGGCACCATCGCCGCGTGCGCCTTCGCCGCGGTGCTCTACAAGGTGGTCAACAGCGGGCCGGTGATGTCGGCGCTGCAGTCCATGATCGCGGGCGCGCTCGATGCACAGTTCTGAGGTCGGGGCCGCGCGTCGGAGCAGAGGGCCTGAGGTCGGGGCCGCGCGTCGGAGCAGGAGCTCCGAAGCCGGGACAGGGAGTCGGAGCACGTATCGGCTTCGGGACCGTGGGGCGGTGACGGCTGAGGCGGCGGTGATGCTCCCGGTGCTGGTGGCCTTCGTCATGGTGTTGCTCTGGGCATTGGTGGCTGCCTCGGCCCAGATCCGGTGCGTGGACGCGGCACGGGCAGGGGCCAGAGCGGCGGCCCGTTCGGAGCCGGAGGCGGCGGTCCTGACGGCCGCGCGCGACGCCGCGCCTCATGGGTCCCGGGTCGCGGTGGGCAGGGACGGGGAGTTGTGGCGCGTCACGGTGGAGACGCCGACTCCGGGCCCTGCGGCGCTGGCCCTGACGCTGCGCGCGGAGGCAGTCGCCCTGGCCGAGGACACGGTGGGAGGTGCTGTGCCATGAAGGTGACGGGCCTTGGGGCCCGCAGGCGTCGGTTGGGCCACGGGGAGGAGGTCTGGGGCCGACTTTGGATGCGGGCCCGGGGCAGTCGGACGGGTAGAGGGCGGCCCGGGACGCGGGCCCGGCGCCGGCAGTCGGGCTGGGGACGGCTTCGGCGAGCGGACCGAGGCGTGGCGATGGTGTGGGTGGCCGTCACCACTGCGGCGCTGTGCGCGGTGTTCGCCCTCGTGCTGGAGCTGGGGCAGGCGGTGACCGCGCGTCATCGGGCGGGCAGCGCGGCGGATTTGGCGGCGCTGGCGGCAGCGGACCGGGCGCTGGAGGGTCCGGAGGCAGCCTGCGAGGCGGCCCGGCGGGTGGCCTCGGCGCAGGGAGCGGTCCTCGTCCGTTGCACGGTGTACGGAGAGATCGCCGATGTGGTCGCCCGGTCGAGCCTGGGTCGCTACGCGCCCACGGTCAGGGCCCGGGCCGCCCCTCCGACGGTCCGGTGGCCGGCCGATCGGCCCTCCGATCCGGCCACGAGCAATCGCACGGCGTCAGCCGGTCGGCCTGTAGGGGGCATGAAAAGGTTTCTCAACGACGACATGGAGAGAACTGGTTGGGCGGAAATCGCCTCTTCGGAAATAGCCCGATAGCGTCCGTCTGAAAAGGCGATATGACGCGTGCGGAGCGGCCTTGGGTGCTTTGAATCGGTCGCGCCGATGTCAGCGGCGGTCGGTGCGGTGGAAGCCGGTCTCCGTTGTCACCAGGCCACGGGGGTCTGTTGGAGGGAGCGGGGACCAGGGAGCGCCGGAATGACCACACGGTCCGAGGCAGTGGAGACGCCTTGTCCATACCTGGGTACGGGCACGGCCCCGCGAGCGCCGCATGGCTGTTGGAGAGCCTGACCGAACGGGAGGGGGAAGGGCTTCTCCTGCTCGGTGCGGGTCTGCGCAACAAACAGTTGGCGCAGGAGCTGGGGACAGCGGATAGGACGGTGAAGGCGCACATCGCGAATTTCGTGGGGGGAGTGAGATCGGGCAGGAGACGCGGACCCGGGCTGCGATCGTGTCGGCTCTCGCGCATGACGCGCTGTGTGACGACCCGTCGTGCACGCGACACCAACCCCCGATACCGAGCCGCCACCGGCGGCCTGCCGCCGCGTGACGGCGCGGCTTGCGCCCGTTCCGTACCAGGGGCGGGCGCAGGACCGGCCGGACCGGTGCCGCTTTACGGTCGACGCTCCCAGCGCGAGTCGGTCGAATCCGCACCCGTACAGGCCGAACTCGCCCCTTACAGGCCGAACTCGCTCCCGAATGAGTCGGACTCACCCCGGCGTGGGGGCCGGACTCACCTCAGGCGTGGCGATCTCACTCCGACCGGATGCACGGTGAGGTCTGCGCTATCGGCGCGATGAGGGCCGAGAGCTCGACGAAATTCTCGTCCGGTGTCTTGGGGGAGTTGGTGACCGTGACCTCGGTGGCCGGAGCGCGGCCGTAGGTGATGATCACCTTCTTGTTGTCGCTGGATCGCGCGGTGTCGATGACCCAGTCGACGCCGTCGGCCGCGAAGCAGAGGTCCGCGGTGGGCCTGATCTCGGTGACTCCGCAGCGCAGGACGATGTTGCTGTCACCCCAGAGTGCGACGCCGGCCAGCTGGGTGGCGTGCTTGGGGTGCCCGGCCAGTTTGCCGGGAGCGTTCTCCGTGATGCGTCCGCAGTGGGCGTTGTCGGCCTGGGCGCCCGGCCGGACGTTGTAGTGCGGCTCTTTGGACACGACGAAGATCAGCACGGCGACGACGGCCATGACTGCCGCCGCCAGAGGAAGGGTTGTGCGTTTACCAGGCATGGTCAGCAGTTCGTCTTCCCGCTCCGGAAGAGGTGGTCGTGCGACACGTTATGGCATGGGGTCAGGCGTTCTGAATGCGGGTCTCTCCTCTACCCTTTGAGGTAATGCCCTTATGGGCTCGACCCCAAGTGCCCTGGTGTGGAGCTGATTTCATCTCCAGGTTCGAGCGCTCAGCCTTTTTTCGTCCCCTTTGTTCGTCATGGAGGAGGGTTTCGATTCGAGCAAGGCGCGCAGTCGCCGGGAATGAGGCCTGTCTCGAGAAGAATGGCGCCTTCGTCGCCGCCCATGTGCGGGGCCTACGGGGTGCGGTGGCATCATCGGCGAGTGTGAGAACGCTGCGAGCCTCAGCTACGGCGGTCCTTCTGCCTTTTGTGCTGGCCGGGTGTTCGGCATCGCCTCCGTCGGCGGACGACGCCCGCGGACCCGGGCCGCTGAAGTCCTTTGCCGCTGCCGACCGGCCGGTGATGCCGGAGCTGGCGGGTGAGCGTGTGGACGGCGACGGCCGGGTCGGCCTGAAGAAGCTGCGGGGCAAGGTCGTCGTGGTCAACGCCTGGGCGTCGTGGTGCGGCCCGTGCCGTGCGGAGGCTCCCGGCCTCTCCCGGGTGCACGAGAAGGTGCGGACCAAGGGCCTGCGGGTGGTCGGGGTCGACGCCGACGTCTCGGTCGAGGCGGCGCGTTCCTTCGAGTAGGACGCGGCGCTCGTGTATCCGAGCCTGCACGACCCCCAGGGACGCCAGCTTCTCCGCCTGCCGAAGGGCGTGGTCCGCACCGTCGGTTACCCGTTCACGATCAACGTCGACCCGGAGGGACGGATCGTGGCGGCGCGGATCGGCACGATCGGCGAAGCGGAACTGAAGCGTCTGGTCGCACCCCTGCTGCCGGTCTGACCTGCGCCGCCGCGTCGTTGGCCCGCGCCGCCGCGTCGTTGGCCCGTGCCGCCGGCCTGACTGTCAGGTCCCGGGTCCGTCCTCCGCGGGCGGTGGTTCCGGTGGCGCTCCCTTGAGGAGTTCGGTGAGGAGACGTACGGCACCGCGCTTGTGCAAGGGCTCGTTGCCGTTGCCGCACTTGGGGGACTGGATGCAGGAGGGACAGCCCGCCTCACACTCGCAGGAGGCGATGGCTTCGCGGGTCGCCGTCAGCCACGTACGGGCGGTGTGGAAGGCGCGCTCCGCGAATCCGGCGCCGCCCGGATGACCGTCGTAGACGAAGACCGTCGGCAGCAGGGTGTCCGGGTGCAGCGGTATCGAGACGCCGCCGATGTCCCAGCGGTCGCAGGTGGCGAAGAGCGGGAGCAGGCCGATCGACGCGTGTTCGGCCGCGTGGAGGGCGCCGCCGAGGATCTCCGGGTTGATGCGGGCGGCGTCGAGCTGGTCCTCGGTGACCGTCCACCAGACGGCACGGGTGCGCAGGGTGCGCGGCGGCAGGTCGAGCTTGGTCTCGCCGAGGACCTCACCGGTCATCAGTTTGCGGCGGAGGAAGGAGACGACCTGGTTGGTGACCTCGACGGAGCCGTAACAGAGCCGTCCTTGGCCCCACGGAATCTCGGTCTCGGTCTCCAGGACGGAGATGGCCGTGGTGTCGCGGGCGACGGTCGAGTACGGCGGGTCGGCCTGTTCGACCAGGGCGACGGAGTCCTCCAGGTCCAGTTTCCGGACCAGGTGGGTGCGGCCCTGGTGGAGGTGGACGGCGCCCTCGTGGACGGCGGTGTGTGCGGCGGCCGCGTCGACCGTGCCCAGCAGGCGCCCGGTGGACTCCTCGACGATCTGGACCGGCCGGCCGCCACCGCCTCGGATGTCGGTGAGGTCGGCGGCCCGTTCGCGGCGGGTCCAGTGCCAGCCGGACGCCCGTCGGCGTAGCAGCTTCGCGGTCTCCAACTGCGGCAGCAGCTCGGGCACGGCGGGTCCGAAGAGCGCGATGTCGGGTTCGGTGAGCGGCAGTTCGGCGGCGGCCGCGCACAGGTGAGGGGCCAGGACGTAGGGGTTGTCCGGGTCCAGCACGGTCGACTCCACGGGCTGCCGGAACAGCGCCTCCGGGTGGTGCACCAGGTAGGTGTCCAGCGGATCGTCCCGGGCGACGAGGACGGCCAAGGCGCCTTGGGCCGAACGGCCGGCGCGGCCCGCCTGCTGCCAGAGCGAGGCCCGGGTGCCCGGATAGCCGCAGATGACGACGGCGTCGAGACCGGAGACGTCGATGCCGAGCTCCAGGGCGGTGGTGGCCGCCAGTCCGAGGAGTTCGCCGGAGTGCAGGGCCCGCTCCAGAGCGCGGCGTTCCTCCGGGAGGTAGCCGCCGCGGTAGGCGGCGATCCGCTGCGGCAGCGAGCGGTCCACCTCCGCGAGGCGCTCCTTCGCGATGACCGAGATCAGCTCGGCGCCGCGCCGGGACCGTACGAAGGCGACCGAGCGGACACCCTGGACGGTCAGGTCGGTGAGCAGGTCGGCGGTCTCGGCCGTCGCGGTACGGCGTACGGGCGCGCCCTTCTCGCCGTGCAGGTCGGTCAGCGGAGGCTCCCAGAGGGCGAAGACCAGCTCGCCGCGCGGCGAGGCGTCGTCGGACACCTCCTTGACCGGCAGGCCCGTCAGCCGCCCGGCGGCGACCGAGGGATCCGCCGCGGTGGCGGAGGCGAGGAGGAAGACCGGGTCGGCCCCGTAGCGGGCGCAGAGGCGGCGCAGACGGCGCAGGACCTGGGCGACGTGGGAGCCGAAGACGCCCCGGTACGTGTGGCACTCGTCGATCACGACGAAGCGCAACGCGCGCAGGAAGGAGGACCAGCGCGGGTGGGACGGCAGGATTCCGCGGTGCAGCATGTCGGGGTTGGTCAGGACGTAGTTCGCGTACTGGCGCACCCACTCGCGTTCCTCGACCGGGGTGTCGCCGTCGTAGACCGCGGGCCGGAACGCGTTGCCGAGCGGAGCCGCCAGGGCCTTCACCGAGCGCCGCTGGTCGGCGGCCAGGGCCTTGGTGGGCGCGAGGTACAGCGCGGTCGCTCCGCGGCCGTTCGGCGCCTCGGAGCCGTCCAGCAGGGTGCTGAGGACCGGAGCGAGGTACGCGAGCGACTTGCCCGACGCCGTGCCGGTGGCGATCACGACCGATTCACCGTCCAGTGCGTGCTCGGCGGCGGCCGCCTGGTGGGCCCACGGATGGTCGATTCCGGCTTTTTGGATCGCCGAGATCACTTCTGGCCGGATGCGATCCGGCCAGATGGCATGGGTTCCCGATCTAGGGGGCAGGTGCTCCGTATGAGTGATGCGCGCGGCCCGGCCCGCCCCTGTGGCGAGCCGGTCGAGGATCATGGCGGGAGGGGGGCGTCTGTCCCCACTCTCGGGTGGTCGTCCGGGACGGTGATTCTTGGCCATCGGCACCGAGTGTGTCACTGGCGTGACGGACAATGGTCCCAAGGCGTCGTGCATGGCTGCTGGTAAGTGATTGAATGCCATCGCGGCTGGCGATCCGTCCCCTGGCCTCCGTCGGGGAGACCGAGGGGCGACCGCTCGATAGCAAGGTGCTGGAGGATCCGTGGACCTGTCCCTGTCGACTCGCAATGTGTCCGGGCCTGGTGGCGACCGTACGGTCGTCGAGGTCGGTGGCGAGATTGATGTGTATACCGCGCCCAAGCTGCGCGAGCAGTTGGTCGAGTTGGTGAATGACGGCAGCTACCACCTGGTTGTCGACATGGAAGGTGTCGACTTCCTCGACTCCACCGGCCTCGGCGTGCTCGTGGGCGGCTTGAAGCGTGTCCGGGCCCATGAGGGCTCGTTGCGCCTGGTCTGCAACCAGGAGCGCATTCTCAAGATCTTCCGGATCACGGGTCTGACCAAGGTGTTCCCGATTCACACCACGGTCGACGAGGCTGTCGCCGCCACCGACTGAGGTCGGTTTCGACCGGCCCGCGGGCCGGTCGTCAGGCAGTGGACGGACCGACAGCGGCAGCGACCGGGCCGCGACGGGCAGGCGGTCGGCCTTCGGGTCGGCTGTCGGTTCCGTCGATCCCGCGGATCCGTGGATCCTGTCGGCCTCCGGAGGAGAGAGCAGGGGTGCCGGGCTTCAGGCCCGGGGCCTCTGACGCGTACGCCCGAACGTTCCAGGGGGATCGCATGGCCACCGTTGAACTCCGCTTCAGTGCCCAGCCTGAACATGTCAGGACGGCCCGCCTGGTGGCGGCCGCCGTGGCGCGCCGGGCCGGCGTCGACGAGGCGGTGCTCGACGAGGTCAGGCTCGCCGTCGGCGAGGCGTGCAGCCGTGCCGTGGGGCTGCACCGCAGCCACGGCATCACCGAGCCGGTCAGCGTGGTGCTGACCGATGAGGAGAAGGCGTTCTCCATCGAGGTCGGGGACGGCGTCCCCGATCCCGCGAGCGAGCCCGCCACGCCCGGAGCGCGCGGCGGCGCGTCCGGAGGGCCGGACGAGCCCGAGAGCGACGGGAGCGAGGACGAGATGGGCCTCGCGGTCATCAGCGGCCTCGTCGACGACGTGGAGGTCCGGTCCGGTGCGGACGGCGGAACCATCCGCATGACCTGGCCGACGGCCCTCGCCGCGGTCCGCTCCTGACGCGCGCCCGTCGCGTGATGCACGAGGCATGGATGCCGGTCCGGGCTGCCTCGTACGGCGTAAGCCTGCGCTGTCCGTACGTGTGAGTCCGCGCCGTCCCCGTACGCCACAAGCCCCGCCACGTCCCGCACGACGCGAGCGCACACCGTCTCGTCGACGTGAGCCCATGCCGCTCGTGCGGCGTACGCCCATACCGTCCCGTACGACGCGAGCCCTAGGCGTACGCCCACCCCATGGCTGCCGGTGCCGCCTTTGCGAGCCTTGCTGAGCAGGGCCTTTTTTCCTGTGGCCTCGCGCCGCCGTCCTGTGCGATATCCGCGGTAATGCATCGGCGTAATGCGCCTGTCCCGTTACTGCATTCGGGGAAAATCCTCCGGTGATCTTTCGGCGTTGGGGGGAGTGCGATCAATTATCTTCCGGACCACTGTTTTGATCCGGTTCCGCTCCCTACAATCCGTCCACGTCTTGAGCGCTGAGCGTCAAGGAGGACGTATGGCGGAGTTCTTCACCACCCCAATGGCCGCACCGGCTGCGGCGACGCAGGAATCCGCACTTTCCGACGGGTCCGCTTCCCTCGCGGCGGCGGTCCTCACCGACGGCAACCGGCTGATCGTCATCATCGTGGCGGTCGTCGCCGTCGCCGCGCTCATCGTCGCCCGGCTGCTGGTGCGCCAGGTCCTGGCGGCCGGCGAGGGCACCGAGCGTATGAAGGAGATCGCCGCGGCGGTCCAGGAAGGCGCCAACGCCTATCTGACCCGGCAACTGCGGACGGTCGGCGTATTCGCCGTGATCGTGTTCTTCCTGTTGCTGGTGTTGCCGGCCGACAACTGGTCGCAGCGCGCCGGGCGTTCGCTCTTCTTCCTGGTCGGTGCGCTTTTCTCGGCGGCGACCGGATACATCGGTATGCGACTCGCCGTACGGAGCAATGTGCGCGTGGCCGCCGCCGCGCGTGAGGCGACTCCGGGAGAAGGCGAACCGGAAAAGGATCTCACCGCCGTTTCGCACCGGGCGACCAAAATCGCCTTCCGTACCGGTGGTGTGGTCGGAATGATCACGGTCGGGCTCGGGCTGCTCGGCGCCTCCTGCGTGGTGCTCGTCTACGCGGCCGACGCGCCCAAGGTGCTGGAGGGATTCGGCCTCGGTGCGGCGCTGATCGCCATGTTCATGAGGGTCGGCGGCGGCATCTTCACCAAGGCCGCCGATGTGGGCGCCGACCTCGTCGGCAAGGTGGAACAAGGCATTCCGGAGGACGATCCGCGCAACGCAGCCACCATCGCCGACAACGTGGGCGACAACGTCGGTGACTGCGCGGGCATGGCCGCCGACCTCTTCGAGTCGTACGCCGTGACGCTCGTCGCCGCACTCATCCTCGGCATGGCCGCCTTCGGCGACTCCGGCCTGGCCTTCCCGCTGATGGTCCCGGCGATCGGTGTCGTCACCGCGATGATCGGGATCTTCGCCGTCGCTCCTCGCCGGGCCGACCGCAGCGGGATGACCGCGATCAACCGGGGCTTCTTCATCTCGGCGGTCGTCTCGCTCGTCCTGGTGGCCGTGGCCGCCTTCGCCTATCTGCCGTCCTCGTACGCCGAGCTGACCGGCGTCACCGACGAGGCGATCACCGCGCACGGCGGCGACCCGCGCGTCTTCGCGCTGGTCGCGGTGGCCATCGGCATCGTGCTGGCCGCGCTGATCCAGCAGCTCACCGGCTACTTCACCGAGACCGGGCGCCGCCCGGTCCAGGACATCGGGAAGTCCTCGCTCACCGGCCCGGCGACCGTGGTGCTGGCCGGTATCTCCATCGGCCTGGAGTCGGCCGTCTACACCGCGCTGCTGATCGGCCTCGGCGTCTACGGGGCGTTCCTGCTGGGCGGTACGTCGATCATGCTGGCGCTCTTCGCGGTGGCGCTCGCCGGGACCGGGCTGCTCACCACGGTCGGGGTCATCGTGGCCATGGACACCTTCGGGCCGGTCTCCGACAACGCCCAGGGCATCGCCGAGATGTCCGGTGACGTCACCGGCGCCGGCGCCCAGGTGCTCACCGACCTGGACGCCGTCGGCAACACGACCAAGGCCATCACCAAGGGCATCGCCATCGCCACGGCCGTCCTTGCGGCGGCCGCGCTCTTCGGTTCGTACCGCGACGCCATCGCCACGGCGGTCGCCGACGTGGGTGCCGGAGCGGGAGATCTCGGGCTGAGCCTGGACATCTCGCAGCCCAACAACCTCGTCGGCCTGATCCTCGGCGCGGCGGTCGTCTTCCTCTTCTCCGGGCTCGCCATCAACGCGGTCTCCCGGTCCGCCGGGGCCGTCGTCCACGAGGTCCGGCGGCAGTTCCGCGAGCACCCCGGGATCATGGACTACACGGAGAAGCCGGAGTACGGCCGGGTCGTCGACATCTGCACCAAGGACGCCCTGCGCGAGCTGGCCACGCCCGGCCTCCTCGCGGTCCTGGCGCCGATCGCGGTCGGGTTCGGTCTCGGCGTCGGCGCGCTCGGCTCGTACCTCGCGGGCGCCATCGCCACCGGCACCTTGATGGCCGTCTTCCTCGCCAACTCCGGCGGGGCCTGGGACAACGCCAAGAAGCTCGTCGAGGACGGACATTACGGCGGCAAGGGCAGCGACGCGCATGCCGCGACCGTGATCGGTGACACGGTCGGCGACCCGTTCAAGGACACGGCCGGCCCGGCGATCAACCCGCTCCTGAAGGTGATGAACCTGGTCGCGCTGCTCATCGCCCCGGCGGTGGTGCAGTTCAGCTACGGGACGGACGCCAACCCGTGGATCCGGGCGCTGGTGGCCGTCTTCGCCATCGCCGTCATCGTCGGCGCGGTCTACGTCTCCAAGCGGCGCGGCATCACCGTCGGCGACGACGACAGCGGTGCGCCGGGCGGCGGCGGTCCGCCGCTCCCGTCACCGGACCCGGCGGCGGCTCCCTAGAGCCGCGTTCCCAGGTGACCGGTCGTCACCCTGCGGGCGGACGGTACGCGTTGGCGTACCGTCCGCCCGCGTTCCTGTGCGGCCGCCGGCGATCGAATCCCGTCGTTCCGGTGAGTGACCGCACAGGTGTAGGAAATCGCTGGCCGAGTGGCGTCTCCCTCATTTCCCTTGGTGCAAATGGCTTCAAAAGCGTGCGCATCGGATGCCCGGCACCCGGATGGAGCCCTCTTGGCGTGTAAGTTCCGGGGCCGAGAGCCTTGGAAGGGACCAACCGGTGAACAAGAAGCTTGCAGCCGCACTGTCCGGCGGTGCGGTACTCGTACTGACGCTGTCGGGCTGCAGCGATGACAGCGACGACAAGGTGAACGACTGGGCCAAGAACGTCTGCGACCAGTTCCAGCCCCAGTTGCAGAAGATCACCAACGCCAACGCCTCCATCCAGCAGCAGACCTCGGACAACAGCAAGCCCGTTGACGTCCAGAAGGCCGACTCGGTTGCCTTCCAGCAGATCTCCGACGCGTACAAGGCGCTGGGCAAGGCCGTGGATTCGGCCGGTCCGCCGCCGGTCGACGACGGCGAGACCATGCAGAAGGACGCCGCGAAGGAGCTCAACGAGGCCTCCGCGGCCTACGCGGCTCTGAAGACCAAGGTCGACGCCATCGAGACCAAGGACCAGGCGAAGTTCGCCGACGGTCTCAAGGACATCGCCGTCGAGCTGGACAAGATCAGCAAGAACGGTGACCAGGCGCTGAAGAAGCTGGAGTCCGGCGAGATCGGCTCCGCGATGTCGAAGCAGAAGGGCTGCCAGAAGCTGAAGGCCTCGACCGGACCCGCCAGCCCCGGCGGCTCCGAGGCGCCGGACGCGGCTGCGGCGACTCCCTCCGCGTCGGCCTCGGAGGACAAGAAGGCGTAGCCCTCCCGTACGACGGCGCGCGATGACGGCCTCGGTGGCTTCGCGAGAACGGCCTCGGCCGGGCGGCCCGGACACTCGGTGAGTGTCCGGGCCGCTGCCGTTGTCAGTGGGACCGGCCACAATGGTCGGGTGAGTGAGACCAGCCTTCCCGCACCCGACCACACCGCCGGCCTCCGCGAGGCGCTGCTCGCCGCGGCCTTCACCGCCGACGGCCTCCTCGACCGGCTCGGCGCGGCCGCCTATGCCGCGCTCGCCCGCAGCGAGACCGTGCCCGCCCTGCGCGCCACCCGTGGCGTGTCGCCGCTCGACACGCTGGTGCGGCTGTTCCTGCTCCAGCGGCCCGTCCCCGAGGAGCAGGCCCGCGCGGCCCTGCCGCTGGAGGAGTGCGTCCAGGACGGCTGGGTGAGCGCCGAGGACGGCCAGATCCGCGCCACCGTGGACGTGCGGCCGTACGGCGGTCCGGACGGCGAGGACTGGTTCATCGTCTCCGACCTCGGCTGCGCGGTCGGCGGCGCGGGCGGGATCGGCTCACGTGAGGAGGGCGTCGTCCTCGGCGTCGGCGGGGCCTCCACCACCCTCGCCTCCATCACCGTGCGTACGCCGGTCGCCTCGGCCCTCGACCTCGGTACGGGCTCCGGCATCCAGGCGCTGCACGCCGCCCAGCACGCCACCCGCGTCACCGCCACGGACCTCAACCCCCGCGCCCTGGCGTTCACCCGGCTCACCCTCGCCCTCTCCGGCGCCGCCCCGGCCGACCTCCGCGAGGGCTCGCTCTTCGAGCCGGTCGGCGGCGAGACGTTCGACCTGATCGTCTCCAACCCGCCCTTCGTCATCTCGCCCGGCGCCCGCCTCACCTACCGGGACGGCGGCATGGGCGGCGACGACCTCTGCCGCACCCTGGTCCAGCAGGCGGGCAACCATCTGAACGACGGCGGATACGCCCAGTTCCTCGCCAACTGGCAGCACGTGGACGGCGAGGAGTGGCAGGACCGGCTGCGCTCCTGGGTGCCCGCCGGGTGCGACGCCTGGATCGTGCAGCGCGAGGTCCAGGACGTCACGCAGTACGCCGAGCTGTGGCTGCGCGACAGCGGCGACCACCGCAGCGACCCGGCCGCGTACGCCGAGCGGTACGAGGCCTGGCTCGACGAGTTCGAGGCGCGCGGCACCACCTCGGTCGGCTTCGGCTGGATCACGCTGCGCCGCTCCGCCGCCGCGGCCGCCGGGAATCCGTCGATCGTCGTCGAGGAGTGGCCGCACGCCGTGCAGCAGCCGCTCGGCCGGGCCGTCGAGGAGCACTTCGCCCGTCAGGACTATCTGCGCGACCAGGACGACGCCGCGCTGCTCGCCGGGCACTTCACGCTCGCCGCCGAGGTCGTGCAGGAGCAGGTGGGCCTGCCCGGCGCGGAGGATCCCGAGCATGTGGTGCTGCGCCAGCACCGCGGGATGATGCGGGCGACCAAGGTGGACGCGGTGGCCGCCGGGTTCGCCGGAGTGTGCGACGGGTCGCTGCCCGCCGGACGGATCCTGGACGCCATCGCCCAGCTGATGTCCGAGGACCCGGTGCTCCTGCGCGACCGCACCCCGCAGGCGATCCGGCTGCTGGTCGAGGAGGGCTTCCTGGAGCCGGTGGAGGGAGCTGTGCCGGGGACTGTTGCCGGTGAGGGTCTCCGGTGAGGTCGGCGTGATCCGGAGCGAGTGAGGGCGGCGTGATCCGGACCGAGCTGGACGAGGCCTCGCTCGGAGCCACCCGGATCGCCATCAGCCCACTGTGGGACGCGTTGCGTTCTGCAGCATGTACCTGGCGGGCCCGGCCGGGTGCCCTGGCCGTACGGGGAATGGGTCGTCCCGGGCGCGCGAGCTGCTGCGGGACGACGAGCGGACCAGGCCGCTGCGGCTGCTGACCCACGGGCCGTACAGCTTCCCGGACTTCCTGCTGCCCGGCCGGTCGGTGCCGCGTCCGTCGACGCCGAGCTGGACATCGTCCGGGCCACTGAGGCCGATGTCGTACGGGCCGGTGTGCGGGAACACTACGCGGGGATGGAGGACCATCCGTTCGTCCGGCCGTACGTGGACGATCCCGAGGCCGCTTGCGCCGCGCTCGCCGAGGCGTACGCGGCGTACTGGGAAGGCGTGCTGGAGCGGCATCGGCCCACCGTGCGCCGGCTCGTCGAGGACGAGGTGCTCGTCCTCGCCCGGACCTTCGCGTCCGAAGGCGCCGGCGCGCTTTTCGCCGGGCCGGAGTCGTGGGCCGGCCGGCAGCCTCCGGTGCTGGAGCTGACCAAGCACATCGAGGCCGACCACCGGGCCGGTGAGCGGCGGTTGCCGCTGACCCCGCTCGTCCACGCGGTGCTCGCCTCCTCCACCGCCTGTGTGTACGGCGGACGACGGCGATGTCCGACGAACGCCGGTACGGCACCTCGGAGCCGTCCTCCTCAGCTCCTGCCACCGGACTCCGCTCTGGATCGGCCGAGCCCTTCCCTATGTCCTCAACGGCCTCCTCATCAGCGCCTTCACGCTCACCGCCGCCTCCCTCCTGCTCGGTCCGCGCATTCCGCTCGCGGCTCTGGCGGGCCTCGCGGCGGTGCTGGCGGCGGCCGCCGCAGGGTGCTCGGCGTTCGGACCGGCGCTCGGCGCGCTCGGGCTCCGCTTCCGTGACGTGTTCCTGATCTCCAACGTGGCCGGATCCGTACTGCTCCTGCTGACCGGAGCCCATGTGCCGCGTGAGGCGCTTCCGGCTCGATGCGGGCGGCCGGCGACGCGCTGCCGCTGACCCACGCCATGGAGGCCGCCCGCGCGCCGGCCAGGGGCGGCGGTCTCGACCGCGCGCTGTTCGCAGCGGAGCTGCTCGTCGGCGCCGGATACGCGCTGCTCGCCGTGGTGCTGCTGGCCGTATTCGAGCGAGGCAGCCGCCGCCGCGCGGCCCTTGACGTCAGGTGACGGCCCCGGTACTCCACGTGGCTGCGCGCTGTTCACCCGGGGTTCGTGTCGGCGACGCCCCGGGCTGGCAGCCTCCCCATGATCGAGCGGTACGACAGGGTCGAGGAGTACGACATGGAGAGCGTCGCAGCAGTCTTCGCCGGCACGGCCTTCACGCTGTTCGGCGCCGCGCTCCTCGTCTGGACCGGGGCGCGCGCCCTGCATCGCGCGCCGGTGCTGCACGGTGTGAGCCCCGTCGCCTCCACCGCACTCACGACACTTTTCGGCGTAGTTTTCCTGGTCCTCGGCGTGTGGTGCTTCACGCTCGTCTGATCCTCGCTCCCGCCGGGGCCGCGCCGGGGTCGAGGGGTCGCCCACCGCACTCCGCGACCACCCCGGAAAAGCCGCAGGCCCGGGCTTCGCACGGCACGGACCGGGCGGTCCGGGCGGCAGGAATGGCGGAAGTCGGGTTACCGTTCGAGTGGCCGTTGCGGGCTTTTGCCGTTTGACACGGGGGCGGGTTGTACCGTCACACTCCGCAGCGACAGCACCGCGGGAAGCGTCACGACGCTGCCCGGATGCCCATCGAGTGTCGACCGGAGAGAAGAGCGAAGTTGTCCCCGACCAGCGAGACCGCACAGGGCGGCCGCCGACTCGTCATCGTCGAGTCGCCTGCCAAGGCGAAGACGATCAAGGGCTATCTCGGCCCCGGATACGTCGTCGAGGCGAGCGTCGGGCACATCCGCGACCTCCCGAACGGCGCGGCCGAGGTCCCGGACGAGTACACCGGCGAGGTCCGCCGCCTCGGCGTGGATGTCGAGAACGACTTCCAGCCCATCTACGTGGTCAATGCCGACAAGAAGGCCCAGGTCAGGAAGCTCAAGCAGCTGCTGGCCGAGTCCGACGAACTCTTCCTCGCCACCGATGAGGACCGCGAGGGCGAAGCCATCGCGTGGCACCTCCAGGAGGTCCTGCGGCCCAAGGTCCCGGTCCACCGGATGGTCTTCCACGAGATCACCAAGGACGCGATCCGGGCCGCCGTCGCCAACCCGCGCGAGCTCAACCAGCGCATGGTCGACGCTCAGGAGACCCGCCGTATCCTCGACCGCCTCTACGGCTACGAGGTCTCGCCGGTCCTGTGGAAGAAGGTCATGCCGAAGCTCTCGGCGGGCCGCGTCCAGTCCGTCGCCACCCGCCTCGTCGTCGAGCGGGAGCGCGAGCGCATCGCCTTCCGCTCCGCCGAGTACTGGGACCTGACCGGAACCTTCGCCACCGGCCGTACCGGTGACGCCTCCGACCCGTCGACCCTCACCGCCCGCCTCAGCGCGGTCGACGGCCGCCGCATCGCGCAGGGCCGCGACTTCGGCCCCGACGGACAGCTCAAGGCCGGCTCCGCGCAGACGCTCCACCTGGACGAGACGAACGCCCGCGCGCTCGCCGCCGCGCTCACCGACTCCTCCTTCTCGGTCCGGTCCGTCGAGTCGAAGCCGTACCGACGCTCTCCGTACGCGCCGTTCCGTACGACGACCCTCCAGCAGGAGGCGAGCCGCAAGCTGGGCTTCGGCGCGAAGGCGACCATGCAAGTGGCGCAGAAGCTGTACGAGAACGGCTTCATCACCTATATGCGTACGGACTCCACGACCCTCTCGGACACCGCGGTCGCCGCGGCCCGGGCCCAGGTCACGCAGTTGTACGGCGCGAACTACCTGCCCGACAAGCCGCGTACGTACGCCGGCAAGGTCAAGAACGCGCAGGAGGCGCACGAGGCGATCCGCCCCTCCGGCGACCGCTTCCGCACGCCTGCCGAGACCGGCCTCACCGGCGACCAGTTCCGGCTCTACGAGCTCATCTGGAAGCGGACCGTCGCCTCCCAGATGAAGGACGCGACCGGCAACTCCGTCACCGTCAAGATCGGCGGCCGCGCGAGCGACGGCCGGGACGCCGAGTTCTCCGCCTCCGGCAAGACGATCACCTTCCACGGCTTCATGAAGGCGTACGTCGAAGGCGCCGACGACCCGAACGCCGAGCTGGACGACCGTGAGCGCCGGCTGCCGCAGGTCGCCGAGGGCGACGCGCTGAGCGCCGACGAGATCACGGTCGACGGTCACGCCACCAAGCCCCCGGCCCGCTACACCGAAGCCTCGCTGGTCAAGGAGCTGGAAGAGCGCGAGATCGGCCGCCCGTCGACGTACGCCTCGATCATCGGGACCATCCTGGATCGCGGTTACGTCTTCAAGAAGGGCACCGCGCTCGTCCCGTCCTTCCTCTCCTTCGCCGTGGTCAACCTGCTGGAGAAGCACTTCGGCCGGCTCGTCGACTACGACTTCACCGCCCGCATGGAGGACGACCTCGACCGCATCGCGCGCGGCGAGGCCCAGTCCGTGCCGTGGCTGAAGCGCTTCTACTTCGGCGCGCAGCCCGGTGACGACACCTCCGGTGCCGGTGTGGCCTCCGACGCGGGCAACGGCGACGGCGACCACCTCGGTGGCCTGAAAGAGCTGGTCACCGACCTCGGCGCGATCGACGCCCGGGAGATCTCCTCCTTCCCGGTCGGCAACGACATCAAGCTCCGCGTCGGCCGCTACGGCCCGTACATCGAGCGGGGCGAGAAGGACGCCGAGGGCCACCAGCGCGCCGACGTGCCCGAGGACCTGGCGCCCGACGAGCTGACGGTCGAGCTGGCGGAGGAGCTGCTGGCCAAGCCGAGCGGCGACTTCGAGCTGGGCGCCGACCCGGTCAGCGGCAACCAGATCATCGCCAAGGACGGCCGTTACGGCCCGTACGTCACCGAGGTGCTGCCCGAAGGGACGCCGAAGACCGGCAAGAACGCGGTGAAGCCGCGGACCGCCTCGCTCTTCAAGTCCATGTCCCTGGACACGGTCACGCTCGCCGACGCCCTCAAGCTGATGTCGCTGCCGCGCGTCGTCGGTGAGGACGCCGAGGGCGTCGAGATCACCGCGCAGAACGGCCGGTACGGCCCGTATCTCAAGAAGGGCACCGACTCCCGGTCGCTCACCTCCGAGGACCAGCTCTTCGACATCACGCTCGAAGAGGCGCTCGCGATCTACGCCCAGCCCAAGCAGCGCGGCCGGGCCGCGGCCAAGCCGCCGCTGAAGGAGCTGGGCACCGACCCGGTGAGCGGTTCGCCGGTCGTGGTGAAGGACGGCCGCTTCGGCGCGTACGTCACCGACGGCGAGACCAACGCGACACTGCGGACCGACGACAGCGTCGAGGACATCACGCCGGAGCGCGGCTACGAGCTGCTGGCCGAGAAGCGCGCCAAGGGACCCGCCAAGAAGAAGACGGCGAAGAAGGCCCCGGCGAAGAAGACGACGGCCAAGAAGACGGCCGCGAAGAAGACGACGGCCACCAAGACCGCCACGGCCGCCAAGAAGACCGCCGCGAAGAAGACGACGACCACCAGGAAGGCGACGGCCGCGAAGAAGACGGCGACGGCGAAGAAGACGGCTTCCGCGTCCGCTTCCTCGTCGTCCTCCTCGGAGGACTGACCGCTTCCACGATCGTGTGACCCTGCCCGGCACCTGCCTTATAAAGGTGCCGGGCGGCGCTGCGTCAAGAGCCCGTGAGCGAGTCGGCCGGAAATCATCCGCGGCCATATGTTCGGACGGGCCGACAGTCACCGCATCGCTGCCGATAGGCTGGGCGGATGACGCGAGCCGAGCAGCCAACGGTCGTGAGCCCCACCTCCGACACACTTGCCGCAGACTCACGCGAGCGCGCCGTACGGGCCCTGTTGCGTGTTCCCCCGCTGAAGCGGTTGTGGAGCGCCCAGCTCGTCGGCGGTATCGGCGATGCACTCGCCCTTCTCGTGCTGGTGCTGTTGTCGCTGCAAGCAGCGGTCCTGGAGGGCTCATTCGGGGCCGGATACCGCGGGGCGGCCTTCGCCGTCGCCGCCGTGTTCGGTGCCCGCATCCTGTCCACCGTGCTCTTCGGAGCCGTACTCCTGGGGCCTTTGACGTCGCTCACCGCGCCCGGCGGAAAACTGGACCGGCGATGGCTGATGATCGGGACGGACGCGCTGCGGCTCGCCCTGCTGATCATCGCCCCGCTGTGGATCGACTGGGTGCCGGACAAGGCACTCATGGTGATCCTCATCACCGTCTTCGTGACGGGCGCCGCCGAGCGCCTGTGGTCGGTGGCCAAGGACAGCGCCGCCCCGGCGCTGCTGCCGGCCCCGCCGATCGAAGGCGCCGCCGTCCGTCCGCTTCCCGACCACCTCGACGCCCTGCGCAGGCTGTCGCTCCGTACGAACTTCCTCGCCGTCCCCGCAGCCGCGGTGGTCCTGCTGGTCGCCACGCTGATCGGCAACCTCCTCGGCACCGGCCTGGAGTGGTTCTCCTTCCACCAGGCGGCGCTGGGCTCGTACGTGGCGGCCGGTCTGTTCACGGCCTCCATCACGACCCTGTACTTCCTCGAACTGCCCGAGACCCAGACCCCCCGGCCGCGCTCGCCCCTGGAAGGCCTGCGCCGCCCCACCCACGACGGCCGTCCCGACAAGGGCCGCACCGGCGCGCTTCCGCTGACCGTCGCCGTCTGCGCGGCCGTCGCCGGAGCGATCGCCGCGGCCGCCGCCGTATCGGTCCTGCACGCCTACGACCTCGGCGGCGGACCCGCCACGTACGCGCTGCTGATCCTCGCGCTGACCGGCGGCACCGCCCTCGGCATCCGTACGGCGCAGAAGGTGCTGCCCGCCCTGTCGCGGCGCCGCCTCCTCGCGCTGGCCACCGCCGTCACGGGCCTCGGGCTCCTGGCGCTCGGCCTGGTGCCGGACACGGCCACCGGTATCGCGATCGCGCTGATCGCCGGCTACGCGGCCGGGATCGCCGCCAACATCGGGCACACGATCATCGACCAGGAGACCGAGGCGGCCCGGCAGGCCCGGACCACCGAGCACCTCCAGGCCCTCGTCCGGGTGCTCGTCGCGCTCGGCGCGGTCGCGGGCCCGCTGCTCGCCGCCGCGATCGGGCAGCACCGGCTGGCCTCCGCCTCCGGTGACTTCGTCTTCGCCCACGGCGGTGCGGCCTTCACGCTGATGCTGATCGGCGCGCTGCTGCTGCCACTGGCCGCGATCGTGGTCGCGAAGACCGACGACCGGGCAGGAGTGCCGCTCCGCCGCGACCTGCGCGAGGCGCTGCGCGGCGGCGACCCGGCGGTCGCGCCCGCGGCCACCGGCTTCTTCCTCGCGCTGGAGGGCGGCGACGGAGCGGGCAAGTCCACGCAGGTCGAGGCGCTCGCCGACTGGATCCGCTCCAAGGGCCACGAGGTCGTCGTGACCCGCGAGCCCGGCGCCACGCCGGTCGGCAAGCGGCTGCGGTCGATCCTGCTGGACGTCTCCTCCGCCGGTCTCTCCAACCGCGCCGAGGCGCTGCTGTACGCGGCCGACCGCGCCGAGCACGTCGACTCCGTGGTCCGCCCGGCGCTGGAGCGCGGTGCGATCGTCATCTCGGACCGCTACATCGACTCCTCCGTCGCCTACCAGGGCGCGGGCCGCGACCTGGCGCCGACCGAGATCGCCAGGATCTCGCGGTGGGCGACGAGTGGCCTCGTACCGCATCTGACGGTGCTGCTGGACGTCGACCCGCAGACCGCGCGGGAGCGGTTCACGGAGGCGCCGGACCGGCTGGAGTCGGAGCCGGCGGAGTTCCACGAGCGCGTACGGTCCGGGTTCCTGACCCTGGCCGCCGCCGACCCGACGCGCTACCTGGTGGTGGACGCCGGGCAGGAGCCCGAGGCGATCACCACGGTCGTACGTCACCGGCTCGACCGGCTCCTTCCGCTCTCCGAGGCCGAGATCGAGGCCATCGAGGAGGCCCGGCGCAAGGCCGAGGAGGAGGCGCGGCGCAAGGCGGAGGAAGAGGCCGCGCGCAAGGCCGAGGAGGAGCGCCTGGAGAAGGAGCGCCAGGAGCAGCTCGCCCGGCTGCGCGCCGAGGAGGAGGAGCGCAAGCAGCGCGAACTGGAGGAGGCCCGCCGCCGCGAGGCCGAGCGCCAGGCGGAGGAGGCCCGGCAGCGCGCCGAGGAGGCCCGTCGCCGCGCCGAGGAGGACCGCCGCCGGCTGGAGGCCGAGGAGCGGGCCCGCGAGGCCGAGCAGGAACGCCTCCGCAAGCAGGCCGAGGAGGAGGCCCGGCTGCGCAAGGAGGCCGAGGCGCTCCGCCTGGAGAAGCAGCGGAAGGCGGAGGAGACGCTGGTACGGGCCGAGGAGGCGCGGCGGCGGGCTGAGGCCGAGGCGGCTGCTCGTACGGAGGCGGCTCGGGCGGAGGCGGAGCGGGTTTCGCGCGCGGAGGCGGCGGAGCGGGGTTCGCGTGACTCCCGTGACTCGCATGATTCCCGTGGCTCCCGGCCTGAGACGTCCTCGCGGTCGGAGGGTCATGGGCCGACCGTTCCGGAGAACGAGCTGACGGTTCCCACACCGATCGTGAACCCGAACGAGATCACGCAGCCGGTGCCGGCGGCCCGGCCGGAGAGCTCGGGGTCGGGGTCTTCCGGAGACGATGAGACGGCGATGCTGCCGCGGATCGCGGACGAGCGGCCCGGGCGTGACGCCTCTCGTGATGGGCGTGACGCTCGTGATGCCCGTGCCGCCGACGAGACGGCCGTACTGCCTCCCGTACGCGGTGATCAGCCTTCCGACCGGGTGCCCAAGGGCTACTTCCGGGACGAGGGCCCGGCGACTTTGCCGGCCGAGAGCGAGAACGAGCGCACCCGGGAGCTGCCGCAGGTGGAGGACCCGCGGGCGGCCGGCCAGGCCGACGAGTCCCGCGCCCGTCGCAAGCGCCCGCGTCCGGACTGGGCCGAGGAGACTCCGCTCGACGACCTGCCGACGCTGGCGGACGAGCTGCTCGGCGGGCACGACGACGATGAGCCCAGGGGCCGGGGACGCCGGCCGCGCGGCTGACCTGTACGTGTCCTCGAGTCCGGCCCGTCCGCCCGTGAGGGGTGGGCGGGCCGGACTTGTCAGTGGTGTCCCCCACAATGGAATCCGACGACGGAATCGCGCGACAGGAAGGGCGGGGACCGGTGACCGTATGGGACGACCTGGTCGGACAGGACCGGGTGAGGGAGCAGCTCTCGGCCGCCGCCAAGGACGCCGACGCGCTGGTCACGGCGGTCTCGGACGGTAAGCCGGAGGACGCCGAGGCGCAGGGCTCGAAGATGACCCACGCCTGGCTCTTCACCGGACCGCCGGGTTCCGGACGGTCCACCGCCGCCCGGGCCTTCGCCGCCGCGCTCCAGTGCACGAGCCCGGACCGGGCGCTCGGCGGAGAGCCGGGCTGCGGGTTCTGCGACGGCTGCCACACGAGCCTGATCGGTACGCACGCCGACGTCCAGGTGATCCGTACGGACCTGCTCTCCATCGGTGTGAAGGAGACCCGCGACCTGGTCCGCCGCGCCCAGCTCTCTCCGGCGGTCGGCCGGTGGCAGGTCATCGTCATGGAGGACGCCGACCGGCTCACCGAGGGCGCGGGCAACGTGCTGCTGAAGGCGGTCGAGGAGCCGGCGCCGCGCACGGTGTGGATGCTGTGCGCTCCTTCGCTCGAAGACGTGCTGCCGACGATCCGCTCCCGCTGCCGCCACCTCACTCTCGGCACGCCGCCGGTGGAGGCCGTGGCGGACGTCCTGATCCGCCGCGACGGCGTCGATCCGGACCGGGCGCACTCGGCGGCGCGGGCCACTCAGGGGCACATCGGCCGCGCGCGCCGCCTGGCGACGGACGAGCGGGCGCGGGCGCGGCGGGCGGCGGTGCTCAAGGTTCCGTTGCGGGTCGCGGATGTCGGCGGCTGCCTCAAGGCGGCCCAGGAGCTGATCGACACGGCCACCGATGACGCCAAGCAGATGGCGGAGGAGGTGGACGCCAAGGAGACCGAGGACCTCAAGGCGGCGCTCGGCGGGGTGGCGGGCGGCCGGATGCCGCGCGGCACGGCGGGGGCGATGAAGGAGCTGGAGGACAAGCAGAAGCGCCGCAAGACGCGGACGCAGCGCGACAGCCTGGACCTGGCGCTGACCGAGCTGACCGGCTTCTACCGCGATGTGCTGGCGCTCCAGCTCGGTTCGCGGATCGCCATCGCCAATGTGGACGTGCAGGACTCGCTGGACCGGATCGCGGAGTCGTCGACGCTGGCGCAGACGCTGCGCAGGATCGAGGCGGTGATCGCGTGCCGGCAGGCGATGGACCGGAACGTGGCGCCGCTGCTGGCGGTGGAGGCGATGACGATGTCGCTGAGAGCGGGCTGAAGGATTTTCGGGCCGGCCTTGTTCACCCGATTGAGCAGGGAATCGGACGACTCGTCACCCGCCGGATACGCTCCCAGGATGGATACCAGGCGCCTGCTCCGCACCTTCGCCATCGGGATCGGCACGGCCGGTCTGCTCATCTCCGGCTGCAGCAGCGGCGGCTCGTCGCCGAACGCCTCGGCCACCGGCACAGCGGCGCCGGAGGGGCTGTCGGCGTACTACACGCAGAAGCTGAGCTGGCGGGAGTGCGGGGTGGAGGGGTTCGAGTGCGCGACGATGAAGGCGCCGAAGGACTACGACAAGCCGGATGACGGCGACATCGACCTCGCCGTCTCCCGCAAGAAGGCCACCGGCCCCGGCAAACGGATCGGCTCGCTCCTGGTGAACCCGGGCGGCCCGGGCGGCTCCGCGATCAGCTATCTCCAGGGGTACGCGGCACTCGGCTATCCGGCCCCGGTGCGCGCCCGCTACGACATGGTGGCCATCGACCCGCGCGGCGTGGCCCGCAGCGAACCGGTGGACTGCCTGACGGGCAAGGAGATGGACGCCTACACCCAGGTCGACCAGACACCGGACGACGAGGCGGAAGTACAGAAGCTCAGCGCGGCCTTCAAGACGTTCGCGCAGGGCTGCGAGAAGCGGAGCGGCGAGATCCTCCCGTACGTCTCCACCGTCGACACGGCCCGCGACATGGACGTGCTGAGGGCCCTGCTGGGAGACGAGAAGCTGAACTACGTGGGTGCCTCGTACGGGACGTTCCTGGGCGCCACGTACGCGGACCTCTTCCCGAACCGGGCCGGCCGGCTGGTCCTGGACGGCGCGATGGACCCGTCCCTCAAGGCGATCGACATGAACCGCGACCAGACGGCGGGCTTCGAGGGTGCGTTCCAGTCCTTCGCCGCGGACTGCGTCAGGCAGCCGGACTGCCCGCTGGGCACGACGTCCACGGCGGACGCGGCGACGAACCTGAAGCAGCTCTTCAAGGACCTGGACGCCAAACCGATCCCGTCCGGCGACGGGGACCGCAAGCTCGGCGAGTCCCTGGCGACGACCGGGGTGATCGCGGCGATGTACGACGAGGCGGCCTGGCCCCAGCTCCGCGAGGCGCTGACGGGCGCCCAGCGCAGCGACGGCTCCGGCCTCCTCTCGCTGGCGGACAGCTACTACGAGCGCGGCCCGGACGGAAAGTACGCGAACCTGATGTTCGCCAACGCCGCCGTGAACTGCCTCGACCTCCCGCCCGCCTTCGAGGGCCCCGACGCGGTGGAGAAGGCGGTCCCGGACTTCGAGAAGGCATCCCCGGTCTTCGGCCGAGGCTTCGCCTGGGCGTCCCTGAACTGCGCGTACTGGCCCACCAAGCCCACCGGCACCCCTCACCGCACCGAGGCGAAGGGCGCGGCCCCGATCGTCGTGGTCGGCACCACCCGCGACCCGGCCACCCCGTACAAGTGGTCGAAGGCCCTGGCCGCCCAGCTCGACTCCGGCACCCTGCTCACCTACGACGGCGACGGCCACACGGCGTACGGCCGTGGCAGCGACTGCATCGACACGGCGATCAACACCTACCTCCTGGAGGGCACCCCGCCCACGAACGCCAAGAAGTGCACCTGACCACCTCTGACCCACTCTGACCAGGCCAAACGCCTCCGGACCCGCCGTGTACGGAGCACCCCCGGAAACTGTGTAGACTTGGCCCCGCTGCTGATCGCACCATAGTGCGACAGGGCGCGCCGCCTTAGCTCAGTTGGCCAGAGCAACGCACTCGTAATGCGTAGGTCTCGGGTTCGAATCCCGAAGGCGGCTCAGAAGAACCCCAGGTCACATAGTCCGTGACCTGGGGTTTTCTGTTGCTTGGGGCATGGCGGGATAGACGGCCGGGTTGCCGTGACGTTGCTTGCGTGAGCGGTGCGTGAGCGGAGCCGCTCGGGACCTACTTTGTGGGCTTGCGGCGTGTGGCCTTCTTGGCGGCCTTGGTCTGGGCTTTCACCTTGTCCCCCTTCGGCTTGCCGCCGCCCTTGCTGCCCTTGCCGACGTCGGCCGCCTTGGCCGCAGCCTTCCTGGCCTTCTCCTTCTTCGCGGCCTTGCGCGCGGCCTTCTCGGCCTCGGCCTTGCGCTGGAGGGGGACGAGCTTCGCGGTGGCCTCGGCGGCGTTCTTGCCGACGTGGGGGAGGACGCTCTGGTAGATGTCCCGCGTGATGCGGGTGTCGCTGTGCCCAAGGGTGTCCGACACGATCTTGATGTCGATGTCGGCGGCGAGCATGAGGGTGGCCGCGCCGTGGCGCAGATCGTGCAGGCGGATCGGCGGGAGACCGGAGGCGGCGACGAGGCGCTCGAAGAGGTCGGTCACCTTGCCGGGGTGGAGCCAGGAGCCGTCTTCCTGGGTGAAGACGTGGCCGGTCTCGACCCAGGCTGTGCCCCATTCTTCGCGGGCCGTTTCCTGCCGTTCGCGGTGGTGCTTCAGGACGTCGACGGTGTCGTCGTCGAGGGCGACCACGCGTGAGCCGCTGTCGGTCTTGGGGTCGGACGCTTCCACCTCCCAGCCGTCCTGGACGAGTTGAGAGGAGACGGTGAGGAAGTGGGTGTCGAGGTTCGTCTCCGACCACGGCTGGCCGCACGCCTCGCCTCGGCGCAGGCCGCGGAACGCGATCAGGTGCCACATCGCGTACAGCCGGAGCAGCCGGGCGGAAGCGCCGACCGCAGGGTGCGAGAGGCCGTACACGTAGGCGGAACAGGCGACCGGGCTGAGGAGGGCAGGGAACGCCAGGCTGAGGGCGTGCACGACCTGGAACCTGCCGCCGTAGCGGCGGTCGAACTCGGGCACGCGGTTCTCGATGGAGAAGAACCCGAAGCCGGTTTCCGCCGTGATGTCGACCATCTCCTGGTGCGGCACCATGTCGCTCGTCGCGCCCACGAGGTCGATGAAGTCGCGGGACCCGGTCTTCGACGACGCACTGCGCGATCCCAGCTTGGCGACGTGTGCTCCCCCGGTGGCCGCCACCAGCGCGGCCGCGGTGCTGAGGTTGATCGTCTTGAAAGTCTTCTTCCCGCTGCCCGTGTAGCCGACGAACCGCATGCCCCCCGGCGGCTGGTGGAAGTCCCAGTTGCTTCGGTCCAGGGAGGTCGCGGCCTGGACAGCGGCCTCGATCTCCTCCAACCGTGGCCCCCGCAGGAGCAGTCCCGTCAGGACGCTTCCCAGCATCACGTCGCGCGTGTGGCCCTCCGGTAAGGCGAGGATGCGCGTGATCCCGGCGTGGACGTCCTGGGGTGGAATGTCGGCAGGCGAGTTGATCTTGTGGGCCAGCAATGGCTTTGTGACCGCCATGGCGTGGGCTCCTTCCGTCACGTGTCGGATGTGAGCAGGACCTTGAAGGGGCGAGGGCGGGTTTCGTTGTTCAGGGCAGCCAGTCCCTGCGGCAGTTCGCCGAGGGGGAATCGGTCTCGGGTCATGAGGGCGGCCCAGTCGCCGCCCTTGGCGATTACGTCGATGGCGTCTCGGAAGTCGTCCTGGCCGTCCGCGCGGCAGTACGAGAAGGAGCCGCGCAGGGTGATCGAGCGACGGAAGACGTCGCGCAGGGGGACCGAGAGAACGACGCGGGGGGCGTAGGCGTTCTGGACAAGAACCGTTCCCCCGTCACGAACAGCCCTCAGCGCCTGGCGTATGGGGGCATCGCTCTGACCAGACGCGGCGTCCACCACGGCGTCGCACGCTGGCAGCTCGGCAGAGTGGAGAGTGGTGTGCCGGTCGAGGACGTAGCGCAGTTGATGCGATCGCGAGGGTTCCCTGACCAGCATGTGCACGTCCCACCCAGCCTCTGCCGCACAGATGGCCGTACACACCGCAAGGACGCCGCCCCCGATGATGCCGAGCCGCCCCATGGGCACACGTAGCCCGCAGCGGACTCCGTGCAGGGCCACCGCCATCGGATCGGCGAGGACTCCGTGCGCGGGATCGTGCAGGTGGCGAAGCGGGACGATGCTGCCGCGGGGCGCCTGTACGCAGTCGGCGAGACCTCCGGGAAGATCCCACCCGATGCGCTGGAGTCGTGGGCAGAGGTGGACATGGCCGCGGTCGCAGTAGTGGCACGAGCGGCAGGAAACCAGCGGGTCGATTGCGACCCAGTCACCCGTCTCCGTGTCGACACCGACGATCTCGTGCCCGGGGTACCACGGTTCCGGCAACTGTCCTTGCCAAGGGTGATTGAGCTTCGCGACGTCGCTTCCGCACAATCCTGAGAAGCGTGTCTCGACGAGCGTCGTGTCGCGTGCCGAGGACATGGCGACCGGAGCGGGCAGTCGGCAGAGGACTCCGTTCGCAACCGCCCACGCGTACGGGCCGGTCATCGCTGCCCCCATCTGTCCAGCAAGGTGGGGAGAGCTTCCACATTGGGTATCGCCCTGCCGGACCAGGCGGTCTCGCCGAACGCGAGGCCACTCGGCCCGTCCCGACGCTCCACGCGCACGGCACGCATGCCGGCCCGCTCTGCGCCGGCAAGCTCGTCACCGCCGCCGTCGCCGCAGTAGAGGGCCTGCTTCGGGGAAACACCGAGATCTCCCAGGACCGCGCGGAAGAGCAGACGGTCGGGCTTCACCGCACCCGCCCGGCAGCTGAACACGACAGCGTCGAAGTGTGGCGCGAGGTCGCTTGCGCTCCACGCTTCGGCGATGTCCGGGGACGCGTCGCTGAGGACGGCCAGCCTGGCGCCACCGAGCCGAAGCTGCTCCAGCGCCTGCAGGAGAGAGGCATCGGCCTGGAGACGGACATGGGCGAGCCGGGCCAGGAGCACTTCCAGCTCATCCACACAGGCAGCGGTGGCGTCGCAGCGGGCGACGAGGTGAGCCGCCACCTCGGCGGTGGACGCCATCTGCCCGTCGTGCCTCGCCTGCCAACTGTCGGACAGCACTGACTCAGCGACCGCCGGGGATACGCTCAGGATCGCAGCGAACTGGGCAGCGGCGGCCCTGCGCTCGAACACACTCGGCGCTGCGACGAGCGTGCCGAATAGATCGAGTATCACTGCATTCGGGCGTGGAGCCGGAGCAACAGAACTCCGCTGCGGTGAAGGGCCAAGCAGTACGTCGCCCACTGGATATGTGGCGGGCGCGGACAGGCTCGTCGACACGGAGGTGCCCGTCGGCGGATAGCGCATGGTGAGGCCCATCGGTAGATCGGTGATCTCATGCAGAACCGAACTCTCCGGCTGGCTGGGCCGCGGCCAGATGACGCCTTCTCGGACGTCCGACAGACGAGGAAGGAGGACTTGACTGCCATCAGGTCGAGGCCGCGCTGGGTCGCCAGGGCCCGGCGATGCCGTCGGCGCGCTCACAGCCGTAGCCCTGACAGCAAGTTGGCGATCGACGCCGTGACGTCCTTCGCGAACGGGCCGACGTTGTGGGTCCCGGCGAGATACAGACCGAAAACCGCGCACACAACGGCGTGACCTGCCTTGAGCCCACCTCCACGGCACAAGAAGACGATCACGATGCCGAGGAGCAGCAGGACAGCAACATCGACAGCCACTGCGGAGCCCCCTTCGATCTCGGACGAATAGTGGACACCGAGGCGGGTACTGGGACGACCGCGTCGGTGTGACCATGACAGCGGCTCGGAGCTGTGCGGAGTATCACAAGCCGTTCCTGAAGCTGCTCATCAGCAGCTCATGGCTAGCCGACCTGACTTTTCAACATCCGCTTACACACGGGTTCATGACAGGCAGACTTAGGCTCCGGATCATGACCAGGGATGGGCAGGCGGTAGGCGCGGTGGGTAAGAGTCGCCCGGGGTGGCGCCCGGACAAGTTGAGACAACAACGCGAAGCTCACGGCCTGACGCTCGAGGGCGCGGGCGAGCAGTTGCGCGAGGTGGCCCGGGCCGCCGGGCTCACGGTGCCGGCGGCCAACTTTCAGACGCTGTGGTAGCACGAGCAGGGAGAGGTCTACCCTGGACCGCACTACCGTCGCGCGTACTGCCTTCTGTACCGTGCGACCGAGCCCGAACTCGGCTTCCGTAACGCACTGCCCGACGAGGCCACGAAGCTCAAGTTCACCGCGTCGAGCGAACCGCAGAACGGCGCCCACGTCCTGGCCGTGGAACGGGCGTTGCACCAGCTGGCGCCGAGTGCGGAGGACGCCGACGGAGTGGGCGTCCAGCAGCGAATCCTCGACGCTTGGAAGCGGCGTCACACCGGCGGTGATCCGAACCGGCCGACGCTGATGATGGTCGGAGGCTACGCGGGCAGCGGGAAGTCGGAGTTCGCCCGCTTCGTATCGCAACTCACTGGATGGCCCGTCCTCGACAAGGATCCGATCACGCGCCCGCTCGTCGAGCGCCTCCTTGTGGAAATGGGCAGCGAGCCCAACGACCGGCACACCGACCTCTACCGGGAGAAGGTCCGCCCGCTGGAGTACCAGTGCCTGCTGGAGACCGCGTACGCGAACGTCGACTGCGCGATCAGCACCGTCCTCTCCGCGCCCTTCATCGCCGAGACCACCGACCCTCGGTGGATGCGACGCTTGATCAACCGCTGCGAAGCCCGCGGCGTCTCCGTGGCCGTCGTCTGGATTCAGTGCGACCTCGACACGATGCACGAGTACATCAGCTTCCGGTCCGCAGCCCGGGACAGCTGGAAACTCCAGAATTGGGACACCTACGCTGCCGGGATCGACCTTGAGCTTCGGCCCGTCGTACCGCACTTGGTTGTCGACAACCGGCTCGGCTCCGCGATATCGCTCACGGACCAGGTGCGCCAGGTCTTCGGGACGGTGTTCCAGTGAGGCAGGGCATCCTGCTGTACGGGCCGCCGGCGGCGGGCAAGGGCACGATCACGGCAGCGCTCACCGAACTCAACGAGCGGTACGTGCTGTTCACTCGGCTGAAGATCGGGACCGGGAAGACTCACGGCTACCGGATGGGCACACCAGAGCAGCTGACCGCCCTGGAGGCCCGCGACGATGTCATCTACCGCAACGACCGGTACGGCAACATCTACGTCGTCGACCGCCCCGGCCTCGACCAGGCCATGGAGGGCGGCAAGACCCCCGTCGTCCACCTCGGCCAGATGGCGGGGATGGAGCAGGTGACCGCCCTCTACCCGGCGCGCTGGGTGCGCGTTCTTCTGTGGTGCTCCAAGGAGACCACCGCTCGCCGCTCACCACAGCGCGGTGACACCGACACGGCGGCCCGGCTGGCCGCCTGGGACGCCACTCAGGCCGACCTTGCGGCTCACCCGCGAGCCCAATGGGAACTGCGCGTGGAGACGGACGCGACGGCACCCCATGAAACCGCACAGAGGATCGACGACATCGTCCGCACCACGCCCCCTCGCTCCTGACAGCCAGGACGTCAGCGCCCGCGCGGATGCGACCTGCTCAACTCGGGTTGTCCGGGTCCCGCTCAAGGCGCAGAGCTTCCAGGGCCTCAGCGACATCCAGCCGCTCGTCTCTGTTCCCGTCCCACCGGGCAAGCGTCGCGGCAGCCGCGTGCATAAGGGAGTCCGGCAACCCGGCGTCGGCGAGAAGGGCCGCCGCGTCCTCAAGCTCTGGGCCCCAACGCCAGGCACGAGCAGCGGTCTTGGGGATGTAGTCGGTCTCCACGAGGTAGCTGCGGGTGCGCTTGGCCGCGATCAGCAGCAGCTCGTCCGCGACCCCGTACGTGTCCGCCGCCCCGTAGGCCACGGCAGCCAGCACCCGGGAGACCTTCTGGTAGCTGGAGTACGCGAGCTTGAGTGCGGAAGCTTTGCCGATGCAGTCGCCCAGGACGTGGGTGTGCACGTCGGTGCCGGCGAAAAGCTCGGCGATCCGGTCGGTCTGTTCGACGGCGCCGGAAAGGTAGAGCGTCGGGGACTTGCCGCCCACCGGAGGCGATCCGACCACCGCTGCGTCGATGACCGGCATCGGGGCCAGGCGGTCGGCGATATTCATCACGCGCGACGGCGAGACGGCGTTCGCGTCGACATAGATCGTGCCCGCTTCGGACATGCCGAGCTCGGCTACTTGGCCGCCGGTCTCCTCCGCTGCGGCGGGAGGGCACAGGGAGAGCAGCACATCGGAGCGGGAGACGAGCTCGGGCAGCGCCGCGGCTTCGAGGCCCGCGTGCTCGGCCCGGCGGCGGGTTGTGTCGCTGCGTCCGTCGGGGCACCACAGCACGATGTGGCCTTTCGCGCGCAGCTGGGCGCCGAAGGCGGATCCCATGCTGCCGGGGTGCAACAACCCAACGGTGTTCGTCATGCCGTTGTCCTTGTGTGGTCAGCGGAGTGCAAAAGCAGCAGGTCGATGGCGGCGCGTGCATGCGGCACCACGTGGTCCGGCCTGGGATCGTCCGGTGGCCAGGAGCGGCCGTCGCCGATCCAGATGGTGCGCAGCCCAGCGGATCGTCCGCCGCCGATGTCGTTGACCGGGTTGTCCCCGACCATCCAGCCACCGTCGCCCAGCACGGTGCCGCAGCGGGCCGCCGCCAGGGCGAAGTGCCGGGTCTGCGGTTTGCGCGCGTCGGCCTCCTCGGAGACGAAGACGCCGTCCACGCGCTCGGAGATACCGGTGGCCCGCAGCTTGGCGCGCTGGATGTCCGCCGCACCGTTGGTCGCCACCCCCACCCGCCAGCCGGCCGCACGCAACTCCTCCAAGCCGTCGAGGACCCCCGCCTGGCACGACACCAAGGCCGCGATGTCGGTGCAGTACGTGTGCCACAACTTGGCAGTCGACAAGGGCAGTAGGTACCGGGCGCGGATCGTGTCAAAAGTGGACGGATAGGCCCGCTCAGCCACCATGGCTAGGACATTCGCCTGATCTTCGTCCTCCAGGCCGTGCTGGGCGGTGAACTCTGCGGCCCAGATGGCGAGCGTTCCCCGCCGGTCCACGAGGGTGTTGTCGAGGTCGAAGAGAACTAGAGGCGGCTGCACACCCCGCACCCTAATGCGCCCCGGAAAGCGCCTCCATTTTTCGGCGCACCCCACCCCGAGCAACCTCACACGCAGGAGATCCGTGATGAGTCCCTCCGGTATGCCCTCCATCTACGTTCTCGGCGAGCAGATCACCGCGGTCCTCGCCGATCCCGCCTCCATCCACGGCCTCGCCCGTGCCCTCCGGACCGCCGCCAAGAAGATCGAACTCCACCGCTACCACCACTCCAGCTGCCGCGCCTGGCCCAACGGCCGCATCGACGACAAGCCCGCCAAGGTGCAGATCGGCGGTGGAGCCCACCGCATCGAAGGCTTATTCAACATCGACCTCGTGCCGCCGGCCGATCTCCTCTGGGACATCCGCGAGGGGATTCCCCTCCAAGACGACAGCACCGACGAGATCTTCTCCGAGCACTTCCTCGAGCACATCGACTACCCGCGCTCGGCCAGGCACTACGTCCGCGAGGCCCACCGTGTCCTCGCGGCCGGTGGCCGGATCATCACCGGCGTCCCAGACGCCGCCCTCGCCCTCAACCAGTACCCCGGCCACCTGGACACCTGCGACGAGACGATCGAGCGTTGGTACGCCAAGCGCGACTGCCGCGACGACATCAACACCCGTCTCGACCTCGTCAACCTCGTCTTCCGAGACCAGGACGACGACGCCACGTACACCCCGCAACTGTGGGCTTATGACTACGAGAAGCTCGTCCAGCTCTTCACCGAGGCCGGCTTCACCACCGTCGAGCCCTGGCCCTTCGACCCCAGCATTGCCAGCCTCAAGCGTCGCTGGGGCAGCGTCTACGTCGTCGCAATGACATAGCCCCGTAGGCAGACCGCGAGTTTGGCGCGTCACGGACTCGCGACTCTCCATCAACGCCAAGCGTCCCGAGCCCGTCTGGCCGCGCTGCTGAAGGAATCGCTCTCGTGAACCATGCCCCCCCTGTCCTTTAGCGGACTGACGCTCACTGTTACCACCGACGCGGTCGCCTATGCTCGGCGTCATACCGCCCGTATCCTCCAGCACTGGAACTTCCCCGACGAGGACATCGAAATTGCCCGGCTCATCGTCTCGGAACTGATCGCCAATGCAATTCGGCACGCTCGTCCAGAGGCATCGACAGTCAACGCCGACGTAGGCTACGTCGGACTGGGCACTGTCGGTCTCAAGCTTCGGCCCACGGATCCTGGCGTTCTTGTAGCAGTCAGTGACCAGGACCATCGGTCCCCGACGCGCCGATCCGGCGATAGCAGTGCAGTGGGGGGCCGTGGGTTGTTCCTCACCGACGCTCTGGCCAGTCGCTGGGGGTATTGCCTAGCCGATTCGCACTCGGGGAAAATTGTATGGGCGGAAATAGCGAACTACTTGAAGGTGACCTCAACGCCCTTGACGTAACGGGCCCTGGCTTCGCCGAGCTCGTCCGAATAGACACTTTAGGTGCTGCTTGACCTTTGCGACCTCCGGCGACCGCTACCGTAGCCTAACGCTTACCGAGCGTGAGCGGCTTGCCCGAGGCACATTAGATGCCTCGGACCTAGAAACCTCAGTGATTCCGATGTATCGAGAAGCCGTGCTCGTGAGGATCTGACCGCGTTGACGAGCCCGATGGGGGTCGGGGAGTGCGAGAGGGGAAAGTGGACGCGCCTGACAGAAGCGTGTTGGACAGGGGGCCAAGTAGTCCTGTAACGTTCAGACGTCTGGACGTCTAACGAGGGGGAAGCGATGTCGCCACGCCGCAGCCCGGGCGTTGTTCGCGATGCTATCACGGCGTATCTTGGTGAAGCTTATCCCGAAGCGCGTCATGTGCAAGATATCTGCGCAGCAGTAAACATCAGACTTGATTCCGAGGTGCCGGCATCCTCGGTAAGGTCCTACTTGCGGCTAAATACGCCCAGGCTCTTTTTGCGAACTGGTCACGGGCAGTACAAGTTGGGTTCGAAGTGACCAAAGTTAGCAAGCAGCCCAGTATCTTTCCGGTCCCGGTATTTACGCACGGTCAAGCCAAGCTCTATCAAGGTGATTGCCTGGACTGGCTCGCCAGCCAACCAGATAGCAGTATCCACGGCTGCGTAACAGATCCACCGTATGGGTTGGTTGAATACACCGCGCATGAGCAGAAGAAGTTGCGTTCGAAGAAAGGGGGAGTTTGGCGAATCCCTCCCTCCTATGACGGTCACACACGGTCCCCGTTGCCGCGATTCACCACGCTTACTAGTGCAGATCTAGAAAATTTGCAGCGATTCTTCCTACAATGGGGGGAAGAACTGAAGCGGGTGCTTGTCCCCGGGGGGCATGTGATGGTCGCTGCTAACCCGCTCGTTTCCCATCTGGTGAGTGTTGCTCTTTACAAGGCAGATCTAGAACGACGCGGCGAGATTGTACGCCTAGTACAGACGATGCGCGGTGGAGATCGTCCTAAAAATGCGCACGAAGAATTTGCGGATGTTAGCGTCATGCCGCGGTCGCAATGGGAGCCTTGGCTGCTCTTCCGTAAGCGTCCGGAGGGGACGATCGCCGACAACCTGCGCAAGTGGAAGACTGGCGGCCTACGTCGTATTAGCGCCGAACAGCCTTTTGGTGATGTGATCAGATCGTCGCCTACACGCCCTAAAGAACGCAATATTGCGAACCATCCGAGCCTAAAGCCTCAGGACTTTCTCCGGCAGGTTGTCCGGGCCATACTTCCCTTGGGTGAAGGTGTTGTCTTGGATCCATTTTGCGGCTCGGGTTCAACCTTGGCAGCTGCCGAGGCGATTGGGTACTCCAGTATTGGAATTGAGTTCGACGAATCTTACGTCCGTATTGCCCGAGACGCCATCCCGAAGTTGGCAGAAATGAAGGTCGGGGTCAACGTCAAGAGGGATTGCGATCCAAGTAAACCCAATTCTGCCGGAGCTTAGCTAGGCCGTCGCGGTCGAGTGTCGCCGTACGGGTGCCAAGCCGACCTCGACCATTCTGTCGAAAATCCTCTTCTTCGACGTGTCCAAGGTAAACCTCAGTGAACTTCATCGGAGATCGATTCCAGGCAGGTTCTGTTTCAGAGTCGATCTCATATACGAAGACGCACAGCCACTGCGTTCTTGCGCCATGAGTATCAACGGCGCCGCCGCGCTTGACAGTACTCTTGACCTCTATTCCCTTTTCTCCAGAGCGTGCAGAATCGTTCGAATAGATACCCTGCACGATTAGATCAGGGTGCCCGTTGAAAAATCGATTTTCGCACAAAGTGCGAGAGTGCTTAGCGAGACTAGAGGTCAGCATGTCTGAAATTAGCCCCGAACACATAGCCGGCCTCAGCATGTCCTCAAAACGACGCAGCCCTTTTTCATGCAAATTCAAATTAACGTCATGAAAAAAATCGTAGACGTCCTGCATTGCGGACTCGAAGTCAATAATGCGCAGCTGGTAAGGGAGCGACGGCGCCGGATTGAAGCAGTCAGGGTCGACGGCATTACGGATGAGCGACATGGGACGTCAGTCTAGTCTGTCGACCTCTCTGACGTCAGCGCTGCAGGGGTTTTGGCTGTTTTGGGTATTTTGTCCACGCGTGCTTTAGGTCACAACGTAGCGAGGCTGGTGTCCGTTTTGGATTTTTTGTAATGATGTGACGAATTGACTGAGGGGTGTTCTGGCTATTTGAGCCACTGGTGGCTAGAAAGATTCGTTCGTTAAGGCTGGCGTTTCGGGAGCTGGTCGGAACCGCGCTGGCCGGGAGCAAGGCGGTGCCTACTCTGGACGGCGCCCTGGGGGTGAGGGCGCTGGCTGCAACGCCATGTCTTGCCAGCATGCCTGGGCCCGGATGGAGTCCGTCTGAGAGTCGGGCATAATCGGTGATTGTCGCACCGGCGATCACTCCTCGCCGGTGCGACAGGACATGCGTCAGGGGCCGAAACTGCTCGTGCGGTCCTCGGTGGAGAAGGGCCGCCAAACCTGTGCCTGAAACTCGCCTTACAGCGGCTAACACTTCGACGACCCAGCGGTATTTGCCCAGTCCGGTGCCGCGGCGGGCGATGGCCGGGACGATGCGGCGTTGGCGGACCGGGTTGCGGTAGATGTCGTGGTCTTATCCGCGGTTGGCGAAGAGTGAGTCCGGCTTGCCCGTCGAGGGTGCCCGAGCCGATCTCTAACGGGTGGAATGGCGTCGAGCAGGGGCATGAGCTGCGTGACGTCGTTGTGGTTGCCGCCGGTGAGGATCACGGCGAGCGGGTGCCCTGTCCGTCGGTGATCAGATGGTGCTTCGATCCCGTTCGGCCACGATCGACCGGACTCGGTCCCATCCGGCTCCCCTGTTACGGCCCGCACATGGCTGGACTCGACTACCGCCCGCAACCAGTCGAGGCGGGCCGCAGCATGGAGTTCGGCCAGCAGCATCTCGTGCAGATGCTGCGAGACGCCAGCCTCGTTCCAGTCCCGCAACCTCCGCCAGCACGTCATACCCGACCCGAAGCCCACCTCCTTGGGCGGGTACTCCCACTGGATGCCGGTGTGCAGCACAAAGAGGATGCCGCACAGCACCTGCCGGTCCGGCAGCGGCTTCCGTCCAGGGTGCCGAAACCGGTGTGAGAGCAACGGCTCTACCCGCTCCCACAGAGAGTCCGACACCATCGAACGGACGAGGTCCTGGCTGACCGGCTACCGCCGAGTCAACTACCGCCACGAACGAGAACCAGGCAGGTGCCTGGCCTTCCTCGGCTGGCCGCCGCACTCTGCTGCTACGAACGACTCCTCAAACCGACCATGTAGACACGGTCTTAATGACGGCGAGCTCCCGGCTCGCTCTCTGAAATCAAGTATCCGAGACGAACGAGCCCGCAAGCGCGCCTACTCGTGACCCTTGGGAGTCGGCTGAAAGTGTGGGCTGCCTTCGGTCGACGAGGAATGCCATGTCATGGGTATATGGCGAGCTCGAAGCGTCAAGTCCAACGGTCCCTACGGTGGCCGTCAGTTTGGGCAGTGACATCTGAGAGGAGGGGGCAGCGGGCCGGAAGGCAGTCGCCGTTGCGTGAGCGCTGCGTGAGCGGACTGGGTGGCACGGGGGCGGACCAGCTGTCACGACGATCACGGCTGCAAGTCCCTGATCAGCGGAAGTAGGATTCGATGGCACCGCCCAGCACCTCCCGGGATGATCTTGCAGGACTCGTAATGCGTAGGTCTCGGGTTCGAATCCCGAAGGCGGCTCCACCAAGAACCGCAGGTCAGGTACCTGACCTGCGGTTTCTTGTTTCTCGGTGACCTTGGAGTCAACCTTCCTACCAGCCCGGTCGCCGGAATGTCACCCGTCGAGAACCTCGTACTTCCTCGCCGGTACGCCCATGGCCGCGAAGATGGCCCGTGCCTGTCGTCGTCTCATCACGTCCGCGGCGGCGCCGCTTCCCGGGTCGGCGGAATGGTCGTCGAAGTCAGGCTGACGTAGCGGGAGTCGGCCGCGCTCGCTACGCCCGGCCGGCTCGGCCGGACCCCTCACCCGGCGCCCCCTTCCGCCCTCCGGATGCCCCCTTGCCTGTCCTATTGGTCTAGTCCAAACTGATCCGCGACGAAGCCTCCGGAGAGTCGGCCGCGCGCGGCCCGCAGTGGCGCCGCGGGCCGTGATCGGCGGAGGTGGTCATCGGACGAGGGGGATGCCATGTCAGAGCGGACGTCGGCCGAGGTGCTGTCCCCGGGTGGGCCGGAGGGGGAGCAGGGGGCGTTCGGGCATCGGCTTCAGGCGTACCGGCGGCGGGCCGGGCTGAGTCAGGAGGCGGCTGCCTTACGGGCCGGGATCAGTACGCGGGCGCTGCGGGACATCGAGCGGGGACGGGTTCAGCGGCCGCAGGCCCGTACGCTGCAACGGCTGGCCGAAGTCCTGGAGTTGAGCGGGAGTGAGCTGGCGGAGCTGCTGGCCACCACCCGTACCGGGCCACCGCGCGGCGCCGCCCGGCCCCGGCTGCTCATCCTCGGGCCGCTCGCCCTCCAGCGCGGCCGGGCGCCCGTCCCCGTCACCAGCCCGATGCTGCGCCGGCTCCTCGGCCTGCTCGCGCTCAAGCACCCCGAGCCCTCCACCCAGCGCGAGATCACCGACACCCTCTGGCCGTCCGGGCCGCCCAGCTCGCACCAGAGCCTGATCCACACCTACGTCAGCCAGGTCCGCCGCCTCCTCGACCCCGGCGGACCGCGCACCGCCCCCGCGCCCACCGTCGTCCGCACGCCCACCGGCTACCTCCTCCAGGCGTCCCGGAGCCAGACCGACCTCGGCCACTTCGACGAGTTGCTGGCCCAGGCGGAGCGTCTCCACCGCACGCCCGACCCTCAGGCCGCGTACGAGTCGCTCACCCAGGCGCTGCAGTGGTGGCGCGGTCCCGTGCTCGCGGACGCCGATCCGGTGCTGCGCCAGCATCCGGCCGCCGTGGTCGTCAACGAACGGCGGGTCAAGGCCGTCCTCCTCTACGCCGACACCGCGCTGCTCCTGCGCCGGCCCGAGGAGGCCGTCCCGGTCCTCTGGTCCATGGTCAACACCGAGCCCCTCCACGAAGGCTTGCACGCCCGGCTGATCCTCACGCTCGGCAGCTGCGGCGAGCAGGCTGCCGCGCTCAACGTCTACAGCCGACTGCGCGACCGGCTCGACAAGGAGCTCGGCATCGCACCCAGCGCCGAGGTCCGCGACGCCCACCTGCGGGTGCTGCGCCAGCAACTGCCGCGCGCACAGCACCCGGACCGCCCCGCACCGGCCGGCCGCACCGCCGCCGGGCCGCTCCCGGCCCAACTGCCCGCCATGTCCGGCTCGTACGTCGGACGGCTCCGGCAGATGCGTGACCTGGACGCCCTCGTCTCGCCCGACCCGGCCCGCCGCTCCCATGTGATGGCCGTGGTCGGCGCGCCCGGCGTCGGCAAGACCGCCCTCGCCAAGCACTGGGCGCACGCCCGGCGTGAACACTTCGCGGACGGACAGCTCTTCGTCGACCTGCGCGGCCACTCACCGCTGCCGGCCCTGCGCCCCGGCGACGTCCTGGCGCAGTTCCTCCGCGCGCTCGGCGCACCGCCCGACCAGCTGCCGGCCGACGAGGACGAGGCCGCCGCGCTGTACCGTACGCTCCTCGCCGACCGGCAGATGCTCATCGTGCTGGACAACGCGCGCGACGCCGAGCAGGTCAGACCGCTCATCCCGGGCGCGCGCGGCTGTGCGGTGGTGATCACCAGCCGCAGCCGGCTCGCCGGGCTCGTCGCGAACGACGGCGCCCGCCAGCTCGCCCTCGACGTCCTGGACCCGGACGAGGCCCGCCGGCTGCTCGGCAGCATCGTCGGCGAGTGCGCCGCCTCCGCCGAGGAGGAGGCGGCCCGCCGGCTCGTCCGCGTCTGCGGCGGGCTGCCGCTGGCCATCCGGATCGCCGGTGCCAACCTGGTGGCCCGCGACACCGGCATCGCCGGCTACTGCGCCGAGCTGGCCGGCGACGACATGCTCAGCCGGCTGCGCGTCGAAGGCGACCGGCGCTCGACGGTACGGGCAGCCTTCGACCTCTCCTACCTCGCGCTCCCCGCCGAGGCCCGCCGGATGTTCCGGCTCCTGGGCCTCATGCCGGGCCCGGACGTCTCCGTCAACGGCGCCGCGGCCCTGGCCGACGCCACCTCCGCAGCGGCCGCCGGACTGCTGGTGACCCTCACCGACGCCCATCTGGTACGGGAACGGGGCGCGGGCCGCTTCGGGCTGCACGACCTCGTACGCTCGTACGCCCGCGAGCTCGTCAGCGCCCAGGAGGCGCACGCGGCCCGGCGCCGGCTCTTCGAGTGGTACCTCTACCACGCCGACGCGGCGGCCCGGCTCCTCTACCCGGCCGAGCCCGCACCCGGCCCGTCCGCCGGAGCGGCGGCCTCGGCCGCGCTGGTCTTCTCGGACCACGGCGAGGCCTCGGAGTGGCTGGACAGCGAGCGCGAGAACCTGGCCGGCGCCGTCCCGCAGGCCGCCGGCGCCGGACTCCCGACCCTCGCCTGGCGGCTGGCGGAGAGCCTGCACGGCTTCCTCTCGGTGGGGATGTACATGGGCGAGTGCCTCAAGGTCGCGACCGCCGGCCTGTTCGCCGCGGTGGCGGACGGTGAGCCGCGCGCCCAGGCCGCCGCCCAGCTCCGCCGCGCCGAGTGCCTCTGGCTGCTGGCGGACCGGGCGCAGGCCGTGGAGCTGTTCGGCAGCGCGCTGGAGCTCGCGCGCCAGGCGGACTGGGACGACGGACAGGCGCTGGCGCTGCGCCGGATCGGGGCGGCGCGGCGGGAGGAGGCGGCCGCGCGGCCGGGTTGTGGCCATATGCCCACGTCACATGACCTCTCCGGTCGCGGAGGAGCGGTGGGGTCTCCGGAGAGTGTCGCCGGTGTGGAGCTGATCCGCTGAGGACCGAGCCTTCTCGGGACCGTACGCCGTGGTCTCGTCCTGCCTCCGCTCCGGCGGCAGGACAACTACTCCGGCAGTTGGACCGGTTCTGCCGGTTTCTGTGAAGCCGTCGGCGGTGACCGGTGGAAGTGCAGGTCAGCGGCGGTCTGTTGGGCCGGGGCCGGGCCTCCTGCGTGGATCCGCGCCTCTGGTCCGGCTGGAGGAGACCGACCAGCCCAGGACCGTACTGTGGCCGCACCGAACCGCACGAACAGCACCGCACGCACCGCACCGCACGCACCGCACGCACCGCACCGCACGCACCGCACCGCACGCACCGCACGAATAGCACCGCACGCACCGCACCGAACTGCACGCACAGCACCGAACCGCACGCACAGCACCGCACCGCACCGCAAGGCCAGTCCTCGTGCCGACTCATGAGGTGACGCGTTGCCACAGCTCGACGGTGGCCCGCGCCGCCGTCCGTGCGGGACGCGTTCCGGGTCCCTCTCCTTCGGCCGGGCCACCATCATCCGCGCGCTGAGAATGAGGTAACGATGCAATTCGTGGCACAGGCCCCAGGTCAGGAAGGCTCATGGGCCGACGGCAGCGACGAGTTCGCCGTCGCGTTCTACGAACGGGCCATCGGACGCGGCCCGTTCGAGCCCGCGCGGATCGCCGAGGAGCTGGGCGCGCCGCCGTCGTACGCCGAGCGGGCGGTCGGTGTGCTGCGCGAACTGCGTCTCGTCAAAACGGCGGAGGGCCGGACGGACCGGCTGGTGGCCGTCAGCCCGGAGGCGGCGCAGATGGAGCTGCTGGTCCCGCTGGAGCGGGAGATCCTCGACAGCCGCCACCGACTGGAGGGATTCAAAGGACAGTTGAGCTCCTTCGCGGCGGCGTTCGAGAGACAGTCGCGGACCCGCGCCGAACCGGTGGTGATCACCGGCGACCAGGCCGAGATCGAACTCCGGCTGCTGGAGGCCGCGCAGAGCTGCACCACCGAAGTCCTCGTCATGCAGCCCTGCGTGGCGCGCGAGACGCGTGAACTGCGCCTGGCCCGGCCGCTGGTGCTGGAGGCGCTCCGGCGCGGCGCGCGCGGCCGGATCCTCTACCCGCACACCGCCCGCGGCGACTCCGGCACCCGCGCGCACCTCGGCGAACTCCTGCCCGCCGGCGGTCAGGTGCGCACCACCAAGGAGATGAGCGACCGCTTCCTGGTCTTCGACCGGAAGACCGCCTTCATCCCGTCCGGGGCCGACGGCGAGGACGGCGAGATCGCCGTCGTCTACGACAGTACGGTCGCGGCCTTCCTGGCCGGGCTGCACGCCCGCGTCTGGGAGTCCGCCGTCGACTTCGACTCCGGCGCGGCCGGTTACGCCGGGACCATGGAGGAGCTCAAGGCCACGCTGCTCTCGCTGCTGGCCTCCGGCGCCAAGGACGAGGTCATCGCCCGCCGGGTCGGCATGTCCGAGCGGACGCTGCGCCGCCATGTCGCCACGATCATGCAGGACCTCTCCGCCAGCAGCCGCTTCCAGGCCGGCGTGCTGGCCGCCCGTACCGGCCTGGTCGACCTGGTCCTTGGGAGTGCCGTATGAGCCGCTTCAACCAACTCGCGCAGACCACGGCGGTACGGCAGGTCCAGGAGGAGATGGGCAGCGCCTCGGCGGCCGGGCGGCGGATGCGGGAACAGGCGGAGGAGCCCGATCCGCTCGACGCGCGGTCGGCCGACTTCATCCGGAGCCTCGACGGCTTCCTGTTCGCCAGCGTGGGCGAGACCGGCTGGCCGTACATCCAGTTCAAGGGCGGGCCGCAGGGGTTCGTCCATGTGCTGGACCCGTACACGCTCGCCTTTCTGGACGTCCGGGGCAACCGGCAGTACGTCACCACCGGCAACGTACGCGGCGACGACCGGGTCGCGCTCTTCTTCATCGACCACGCCCGGCAGGCCCGCCTCAAGGTCTTCGGCCACGCCACCGCCGTACGCGTCGACGAGGATCTCGCGCTCGCGGAGCGGCTGGAGTCGCCGCGTACCGAGGGCCGGGTCGAGCAGATCATGACCGTCCGGGTCGAGGCGTACGCCTGGAACTGCCCCAACCACATCACGCCGCGCTTCAGCCAGAGCGAGGTCTCCGAGGCGCTGGCCCCGCTCCACGAGCGCCTCGCGCGGCTGGAGCAGGAGAACGCCGCCCTGCGCGCGGAACTCGACGCCCGGCCGTAGCTCCGTGCGGCTGTCCGGAGCCGGCCCGTGGCCTGCGGCTGTCCGGAAACGGCTGCCGGATCCGGTCATCCAGCGCCTCCGTGAGGGAAATCCCTGACCAGAACCGAAAGGACCACTGGCCGAAATCGGCAGCCGGTTCCGGGCATTGAGGAATCCGTGCCGGGATTCCTAATCTGGATTCAGAAAAGAGCCCTCGAAGCGAACGGAGGAATCACTCGATGGTCAGCGAAGTGATCGACCGGAACGCCCGGTTTCGGGGAATCCTGGACCGGCTCGCCACCAAGTCGATCGACGACTACTACAACCCGTACCGGCTCTTCGAGTGGCCGGACGAGCTCCCGGAGGACATGTGGTGGATGAGCCCCGAGCTCACCACCACGTACGGCACGGAGTGGGCCGAGAAGCTCAGCGCCGAGCAGCTCCACACGCTGTCCAAGCACGAGAGCATCAATTTCTACAGCCTCAATGTCCACGGCATCCGGGAACTGCTCGTCGAGGTCGTCAACCGCATCCACACCGCCGGATTCGAAACGCCGTCGGAATTCTTCCACCACTTTATCGGTGAGGAGAACGAGCACATGTGGTTCTTCGCCGAATTCTGCCTCCGCTACGGCAAGAAGATCTACCGGCAGCCCGCCGGCGGCGCCGAGACGGCCGCGCCGTCGGACAAGGTCCAGAGCCTGCTGGTCTTCGCCCGCATCCTGATCTTCGAGGAGCTGGTCGACCACTTCAACTCGGCGATGGCCGAGGACGAGCGGCTGCACGAGACGATCCGCGGCATCAACCGGATCCACCACCAGGACGAGTCCCGGCACATCGCCTTCGGCCGCGAACTGGTCAACCTGCTCCACCAGGACCTGAAGCGGACCGCCACCGAGCAGGAGCTGGACGAGGTCTCCACGTATCTGCGCCGCTACATGCGGCACAGCTTCGAATCCCTCTACCACCCCCAGGTCTACCGCGACGCCGGCATCGAGCGTCCGCACGAGCTGCGCCGGGCCCTGCTGGAGTCGCCCGCACGCGCCGAGGCCGAGCTGCGCACCTTCCGTAAGACCGCCAAGTTCCTGGAGAAGACGGGACTCATCCGATGACGGTGACCGGACCGACCCGAGAGGCCGGACCGACCCGGGAGGCCGGAGCAACCGAAGCGGCCGGAGCGGCCGGATCGACGCGGCCGACGCGTCTGACCGGCAGCGACGGTGAGCAGGCCCTGGCCATCCTGGGACCGCGCGCCACCGCGCTCGTCAAGGAGCTCGACCGGGTCTTCACCGGCTGGGGCCTGGCGGACGGCGGCGAGGAGATCAGCGCTCCGCCGCTCTTCCCGGTGACCGACCTGGAGAAGTTCGACGTCTACACCAACTTCCCGCACCTCGCCTGGGTGGCCGGTTCGCTGGAGCTGACGGAGGATCAGTTCAAGCCGGTGGACGGGCGGTTCGGGCCCGGTGCCGTGGCCGAGGCGCGGTACGGGCTGCCGCACGCCACCTGCTACGGCGCGTACCTCTTCCACGAAGGCGGCCAGGTCGCCGACGACTCGCTGGTGACCCTGGTCAACCGCTGCTTCCGCAAGGAGGACCACTACAGCGGGCTGCGCCGGCTCGCCAGCTTCCAGATGCGCGAGATCGTCGCGCTCGGCAGCTTCGACCACACCCAGGAGGTGCTGGCCCGCTTCACCGGACGCATCCAGTCCTTCGCCGCCGCGCTCGGCATCGAGCTGGGCCGCGAGGCGGCCGGTGACCCGTTCTTCCGGAACGACAGCGGACGGGCCCTGATGCAGAAGCTGAGCCCGGTCAAGTACGAGTTCCAGTACGGCGATCTCGCCATCGCCTCGGTCAACACCCACCGCAACTTCTTCGGCGAGCGGTGCTCGATCCGGCTGGACTCCGGCGAGCACGCCTACACCTCCTGTGTGGCCTTCGGGCTGGAGCGGTGGCTCGCCGTGCTGACCGAGCACTTCGACGGGGACCTCGACGTGGCGCTCGCCGCCGTACGTACAGCCGGGCCGGATGCCGTACGCACCGCCGCAGAACCGTCGTGAGCCAGCCGCTGATCGGCGTCGACCTCGTCCCGCTCGCCCGGGTCGGCGAGCTGCTCGACCCCGCCACCGGGCCGGTGCTCGGCCGGTTCCTCTCCGCCGGTGAGCTGGCCGCTTCCCGGACTCCGGACGGCGAGCCGGACCGGGCCGGGATCGCCGGACGGCTGGCCGCCAAGGAGGCCGTCTTCAAGCTGCTCGGAGCGGTCGGCCGGCCGGTGCCCTGGCAGGGCATCGAGGTCCTGCGCGGACCCGGCGGCCGGCCCGGTGTCCGGCTCTCCGGCGTGGCGGCCGAGTTGGCGCAGCACGCCGGACTCGGCCCCATCGACATCAGCATCAGCCACGACGGCGGCTTCGCGATCGCCGTCGCGGCGGCCACCACCTCGCGACCGTCCCGACCGTCCCATCTCGCCGGATCAATGACTTCGACCGGATCGGTGACTTCGACCGGATCAATGACCTCGACCGGATCAATGACCTCGACCGGATCAGTGACTTCGAAGGGAATGCCATGAGTTCCGCAGGTTCCGCAGGTATCGACAAGGTCCGGGACTGGATCCTCGGCCGCCACCCCGAGCGCACCGAGCTCGCCGCCGACGTCGACCTCATCGAGAGCCGGCTGGTCGACTCGCTCGCCTTCGTCGAGCTCGTCTACACCATCGAGGACGCGGCGGGCGTCGAGATCGACTTCGACGCCATCGACATCGAGGACTTCCAGACGCTCGCGACCATCGAGAAGGCGTTCTTCGCCTGATCCCGCGGTTTCGCCCGATCCCGAGGAGGGGTCTTCACCATGGATGCAGTCTCGTACACCGCCCAGTGGATGGCCGCGGCCCGCGCACAGGAGTCCGAGCGGGAGGACGCGCTCTTCACCGACCCGCTCGCGCGTGACCTGGCCGCGCCCCGCGGCTTCGAACTGATCGAGCGGTACGTCGGCGGCGGCGTGCTCCCCTTCATCTCCATCCGGACCCGGTTCCTGGACGACGCCATCAAGGAGATCGTCGCCGGGAGCGGAATCCAGCAGGTGGTGCTGATCGCGGCCGGCATGGACACGCGCGCGTTCCGGCTCGACTGGCCGGACGGCACCGAGCTCTACGAGGTCGACCACGCCGCGCTGATCGCCGAGAAGCGCCGTCGGCTCGACGCGCTCGGAGCCGAGCCGCGCACCGACCGGCGCGAGGTCTCCGCCGACCTGACCACGGAGTGGCTGCCCGATCTGGAGGCGGCCGGGTTCGACCGCGGCCGGCCGACGCTGTGGGTCGCGGAGGGGCTCACCTTCTTCCTCACCGAGGAGCAGGCCGGCGGGCTGCTGCGGCTGCTCGCCTCCGCCTCGGCTCCCGGCAGCCACCTGGCCTTCGACATGCTCGGGCGGGCCATGCTGCGCAGCCCGTTCTCCAAGCGCTTCCTGGACGCGCTCGCGGCCGACGACACGCCGTGGCTCTTCGGCACCGACGAGCCCGAGGAGTTCCTGACCGGGCACGGCTGGAAGACCACCGACCTGCGCGAGCCCGGCCAGACCGATGCGGGCGAGGGTCGGTGGCCGTACGAGGTGCAGCCGCGGGGCCGCCGGGGCGCCAACCGGCTGTGGCTGATCCGCGCCGAGGTCGTGACGGACTGATGGCGCACGCGACCACCGAACGGCCGGCCGGCGTCCGGCGGATCACGCTGGAGCGGATCGAGTCGTACGTGCCCGAGCGCACCGTACGGATCGAGGAGCTGGGCGAGCGGCTCGGGCTGCACCGGGCCCAGCTCGGCGTCTTCCGCAAGTTCTACGGCCTGGACACTCTCCGCTTCGACCCCGGACTCCCGCTCCTGGACCTGCTGCGGCCCGCCGCCCGCAGCGCCTTGGCCGCGCTGCCCTCCGGCGGCCGGGTCGACTACCTGGCGTACGCGCACACCACTCAGGCCGTGGCCCCGCCCGATGTGGACATCGCTCAGGTGGTCGGTGAGGACCTCGGTCTGACCGAGGCCGAGGCCTTCGGCTTCAGCCACCAGGCGTGCGTCAGCAGTCTCGGCGCCATCGAGGTGCTCGGCGAACTGCTGCGCGCGGAAGGAGCCGAGGGCGCGTACGCGCTGATGGTCACCGGCGAGCAGGCGTACTCACCGATGGTCCAGCACATCCCGAACACCTCGATCATGGCGGATGCCGCCGCCTCCTGTCTGATCACGCTGGACGGCGACGGTGATGTGGTCCGGTCCTTCGCCATCCGGACGCTCGGTGAGTACGCGCAGTGGCTGGAGCTGACTCCCGAGCAGAACACCGAGTTCGGCGAGCAGTACGGCCGGCGGATCGCGGATGTCATCCACGAGGCGCTGGCACAAGCCGAGTTGACGCTCGACGAGGTCGACCTGGTGATCCCGCACAACGTCAACAAGCTGGCCTGGCGGCAGACCATCAAGGAGCTGGAGGTGGCACCGGAGAAGGTCTTCCTGGACAACGTCCCGCGCTACAGCCACACCTACGCCTCGGACGTCTTCGTCAACTACACCACTCTGCGGGACGAAGGCCGCCTGGTCGACGGCGCCCACTATCTGCTGGTCTCCGTCGGCCTGGGCGCCACCTTCGGCGCGATGGTGATCACCCACCGTGCGGGAGGCGGTGCCTGATGGAACGTCAGGAACTGTTGCTGACCATCGAGAAGGCGCTCAGCGAGGTGCTGGAGCGGCCGGTGAGCGGGCTGACCGAGGAGACCGCGCTCTTCGACGAGCTGCGGCTGACCTCCATCGCCGTCCTCGGGATGCTGATGAGCGTCGAGGAGGCGACCGGGATCTCCGTCGACCCGGAGGGGCTCGACATCGACCACCTGCGGACGCTCGGCTCCTTCGCCGACTACGTCGAGGCCGCGATCCGCGCGGAGGAGGAGGCGTCATGAGTCGCATCCGTGAAGAGCGCGTCGTGAGCCGCGCCGTGGAGGAGGCCTCATGAGTGCGCTCACCGTACGGGCCGCCGCCTCGGTGCGCTCGCCGCAGGGCCGGACACCGGAAGGCGCTCCGGCCGCGCTCGACTACTTCCGTGATCTGCTCACGCCGTTCGGCGAGAAGCCGGACGAGGAGCTGCTGAGCCGCGGCCCGCACGTGTACCACCGCGACCTCGTCGACCTGCTCGTCGCCGACGAGGCCGTCGGCCGCAGCCGGCCGGAGCTGGCGATCGTCGCGCACGCGCTGCCGGACGTGGTGCCGTTCACCGCCGTCGCACCGCATCTGACCGAGCAACTCGGCGGTCGTGCGGTCAACTTCGCGATCGGCCAGCAAGGTCTGGCCGCGCCCTTCACCGCGCTGCGGATCGCCTCGGCGTACCACCGCTCGGGCCGGGCGGCGGAGGTGGTGATCGCGGTGCTGGAGCAGACCACGCTGCCCACCGCGCTCCCGCTGGTCCAGGAGACGCCGCTGACCGACTCGGCCGCCGCGCTGGTGCTCGGGTCCGGCGGCGGCGAGGGGCTCGGGTTCGTCCGGGCCCGCTCGGCCGGTTCGGCCACGGCCGCCGTGGAGCGGGAGTTCGGAGACGGCGGAGGTGACGGGACGCTGCTGGTCCTCGGGCCCTGGGTCACCGAGGACGTTCCGGCGCACGGCGCGGTGCACCGGGTGGCGCCGGGCGGCTACTGCACCAGCCTCTGGCTGGAGCTGGCCGACCACTGGCAGGAGTGGCAGCGCGCCTACCGGCGGATCGTGCTGTGCGACACGGACCCGCGCTCCGGCCGCAGCCACGTGGCGCTCTTCGCCACCGCCTAGATCCCGGGCCGGACGCGGTCAGGCGTCCGGCCCGGTCACCGCAGAGAGCCACCACGGACAACAGAGGCAACGGAAAGGAAGGCGGGAACACGATGACGACGGCCGAGGACCGGACCATCAGGCTGGACTCCGCGAGAGCCGGGAGCGGCCCGGCGACCTGGGGGCAGCGGGCGATCTGGGGTGTCGTCTCCCGGCTCGGCGACGACGCGCCCCGCTACAACCTGCCCGTCGAACTCCCCGTCTCCCCGCCTCGCCCGGCCGGCCGCGTCCTCGCGGACCTCACGGAGCTGCTCCTGCTCCACGACAGCCTGCACACCCGGTTCCTGCCGCGCCGCGAGGACGGTGGTGAGGACGGCCTGGAGCAGGTCGTGGACGGCAGCGGTGAGCTTCCGGTGGAGGTGGTCCGTACGAGCACGGCCGCGCAGGCCCCGGAGGCCGGCGCCGCGCTGCTGAAGGAGCTGGGCGGCCGCGCCTTCGACCACACACGGGAGTGGCCGCTGCGGGTCGGTCTGGTGGAGAGCGAAGGCCTCGTCCACCGGTTGGTGCTGGTCGGCGCGCACACCGGGATGGACTACTGGGGTCTCGGCCGGCTCCTCCGCGACCTGGAGGCGGTCCAGGCCGGGGCCACCGCCGCCTCGCTCCGCGCCTCCCGCTCCGCCACCCAGCCTCTGGAGGCCGCGGAGGTCCAGGCCTCGCCGCTCGGCCGCCGCCGGGACGAGGCGGCCCGCCGCCACTGGGTCGAGCAGCTGACGGCCGGCCCCCGGCAGATCTTCCGGAACCCCGCCGCGCCGGAACTCGCCGACGACCCGGGCCGCCGCTTCCCGAACGCGCTGCTGCGCTCGCCGGCGCTGGCGGTGGCCGTCGGAAGGGTGGCGGAGGCGCTGGGCGTGAGCGACGCCGTCGTGCTGCTCGGCGCGGTCTCGCACCAGCTGGCGCTGTCGTCCGGGAGCGATGAGGTGCTCTTCCAGGTGGTGGTGGGCAACCGGTTCCAGCCGGCCGCCGCCGCCGTGGTCTCCACGGCGGCACAGGAGGCCCTGTTCCGGCTCACCGACGCCGGCCGGGACTTCGAGGACGCGGTGCGGCGGACGAGGTCCGTCGCGTTCAGCGCGTTCCGCCATGCCGCGTACGACAAGTGGGCGCTGGACCGCGAGGTGGCCGGGCTGGTCGAGAAGGAGGCGGCCGCCGACCACTCGTACTGGTGGAACGACACCCGTGACCCGGCCGTCACGCCGTTCGACACGGTGGAGCGGCCCGACGTGCCGCTGAGCGAGCTGGCCGGCCGGACCGAGCTGACCTGGCCGACCGAGTTCCTGCCGCGCAGGAACGTCTCGATCGCGGTGGACGCGCTGACCGCGCCGGGCGCGCTGGACCTCGCCATGACCGCCGACCCGGCCGTCATCAGCCGTACGGGCATGGAGCGGTTCCTGCGCGGTGCCGAGCGGCTCATCGTGGACAAGGCGATCGCGCTGGAGGGCCGATGAGCAAGCGGTACGCGGGCATCGCCTGGACGGAGACGGGCTACCGGGTCGAGGTCGTGGACGACGCCGGACGGCAAGTGGTCGGGGAGAGCGGCTGGAGCGGTGGCCAGGTCGCCGAACTGATCGGCTGGCTGCGTCGGTTGGGTGACGGCCAGGAGGTTTTGGCCGTCGTCCTGGACAGCACCAACGGACTGCTCGACGGGCCGATGACGGCGGCCGGCCTGGAGGTGTACCGCGCGGACCCGTGGCTGCTGCCGCCGCGCCCGCGCTTCGGCTCCGTCACCGCCGTACAGCTCGCGGAGCAGGCCAGGACCGCGCCCGGCGCGCTGGCCCGGGTCACCGCCGAGGGCGGCACGCTGACCGGGCGCGCCGAGGAGTTCTTCGCAGGTGTGGAGCGCGGCGAGCCGGCCCGGGCGGCGCTGACGGCGGCCGGAGGCTGCTTCGACCACGGCCGCCGGGACGATCCGCGCGTGGCGCTCACCTTCGACGACGGCCCCGACCCGGTCTTCACCCGCCAGGTGGTGGAGATCCTGGAACGGTACGGGGCGCGGGCCACGTTCTTCTGCGTCGGCCACCATGTCGCGGCGCTGCCCGACGAGGTACGCCGGATCGCCGCGGCCGGACACGAGCTCGGCAACCACTCCTGGTCGCACCCGTACCTGCCCGACCTCACACCGGCGGAGCTGCGCGAGCAACTGGAGCGTACGGCTGAGGAGTTGGCCCGGGTTAGTGGGACCGGCGAGGCTCCGGCCTGGTTCCGGCCGCCGTACGGAGCCCTGACTCCCGAGGTGCTCGACGCGCTGGACGGCTACCCGACCACGCTGACGATGTGGGACGTGGACGCCCGCGACTGGTCGAGGCCCGGGCCCGAGCAGATCGCCGCGACCGTCCTGGAGGGCGCCGGGCCGGGCTCGGTGGTCCTGATGCACGAGGGCGCCGGCGACCGGGCGCAGACCGTTCAGGCGCTCCCGTCGATCGTCGAGGGCCTGCTGGAACGCGGCCTGGAGCTGGTCACGGTCGGAGAGCTGGCGGCGCCCGGCGACACCGGCTGACCACGTCGGCCCGATGACCACCATCCCGATCAACGACCGAAGGATCTGAACGGCTATGGAAGAGCGCTTGGCAGAGCACGCCGCGGCGGAACCGCCTCCGCCACCGGCACCGCCGAAGGACGGCCCGGGAGGTTCCGGCGGCCTCGGCGGCTCCGGCGGCGGCCCGTCGGCCGGAGAGCCGGCGATCTGGTCCCGCAACTTCAAGTTCTACTTCGTCGGCCGCAGCGCCGGCCTGCTCAGCTGGGCCATGCTGCCGGTCGCGGTCGCCGCCGGTCTGCTCATCGACGGGTACGGGCTGGAGACCGCGGGCTACTCGATGGCCTTCCTGGTCGCTCCGTTCGCCGGGCTGGTGCTCTTCGGCGGAGTGCTCGCCGACCGGTTCACCGCCCGCCGGATGATGATCATCGCCGACCTGGCCAACCTGGTCGCGCACGTCCTGCTCGCGCTCCTCTTCATCCACGGCATCGACCATCTCTGGCAGCTGTACGGGCTGTTGGTGGTCGCCGGTACCGCCAACGCGCTCTTCCAGCCCGGCGCCGCCTCCACCGTCCCGCTGGTCTCCCGGGACGTGCAGGGCGCCAACGGCATCCTCCGCACCTCCGAGGCGATCACCGGCCTCGGCGGCCCGGCGCTCGCCGGCACGCTGGTCGGGTTCGGCTCCACCGGCTGGGTCATGGTGATCTCCGCCGTCGCCTACGGCACCAGCGCCATCTGCCTGTTCGTGCTCAAGCTCGGCGTGGTGCCGGCACCGCCGGCCGGTGAGTCCATGTGGCACAACCTGGCAGTCGGCTGGCGGGAGTTCTGGTCCCGCAGCTGGCTCTGGGGCGTCATCGTGATCTGGATGTTCTACGCGGTGCTCGCCTGGGGCCCTCAACTCTCGCTGGCCGCCGGGGTCATCGTGCCGGAGCACGGTGCGCGCGCCTTCGGTCTGGTCAACGCCGCGCTGGGCGCCGGAACCATCATCGGCGGGCTGCTGGCCATCCGCTACAAGCCCGAACGGCCGCTCGCCGCAGGTGCGGTGGCGATGATGGCGTATCCGCTCTATCCGCTCGGCATCGTGCTCGGCTGGCCGGTCTGGATGCTCGTCGCCGCGCAGGTCGCGGTCGGTACCGGGATCGGGGTCTGGGGCGTCATGTGGTCCACCAGCGTGCAGACGCAGGTGCCTGGCGAGATGCTCAACCGCATCCACGCGTACGAGGTCGCGGGCTCGGTCGGCATGTACCCGATCGGCAGCGCGCTGGCCGGCCCGGCGGTCGGCCTGTTCTCGACGAAGGCGGTGCTCATGGTCGGCGTCGTGGTCTCCTTCCTCACCGCCTCCTCGCTCCTCATCGCCCGCCCGATCCGCGAGCTGCGGCGGGTGCCGGACCGGCTCTGAGCGCGTTCCGACCCGGGCGGCCGCTCCGATGGCGTACGGCCGCCGAGGGCGTGCACTACGTGGTCGGCCGGAGTACGGAGGTGCTGGACGCGCTGCCCGTCGCCGAGCGGGACCGGGCGGCGGCGGCGCGGTTGCCGCCGTGGCGTGGAGCGGAGTACGCCGCTGCGCGGACGCTGCTGCGCGCCTTGCTGCGGGAGGTCGGCCAGGACCTGGAGGACGGACCGGTCGCCGCGCATCCGGGCGGCCGGCCGTACCTGCCGGGCCGGCCGGACCTGGGCGTGAGCCTCTCGCACTCCTCCGGCTGGGTCGCGGCGGCGGTCGGCCGGGACCGTGACGTCGGCGTCGACGTGCAGACCCCGGTCCACGCCTCCGGCCGGCTGCTGCGCCTGTGCTGTTCGCCGGCCGACGCCGAGGCGCTCGCCGTCCTGCCGGAGGCGCGGCGGCGACGCGAGTTCGCCTGGATCTTCACGGTCCAGGAGGCGTGCGTGAAGGCGGTAGGCCGCGGGCTCTCCGGGCGTCCTTGGAGCGTGCCGGTGGCGGTCGGCCAACAGGCGGGAGACTGGGGGCCGGTGAGCTGGTGCGCTCCGCGCGGCGGCGCGCCGGTCCCGGTCGCCTGCGCCTGGAACGTACGCCTGCAGGACGGCAGTTGAGCCGACCTGCCACGCGGGCCCGGCCGAGGTCCGGAGCGGACGAGGCGAGCCGGGCCGGCGAGGACGCCGTGCTCCGCCGCCTCAGCCCGCCGCCTCGTCCGAGTACGCCACCTCGAACGCCGAGCGGAACAGGGCCGTCACGTCCTGGCCCGTGAGGCCCTCCGTCCGGGCCTCGTCCAGCCACGCGGCCAGGGACGCGCGGAGCGGGGAGTCGGGGCCGGACCGGGGCTGGGCCAGGGTGCGGGTGATGAAGGTGCCGGCTCCTTGGCGCACCTCGGCGAGGCCGGCCCGTTCCAGTTCGCGGTAGGCCTTCAGCGTGGTGTTCGGGTTGACCTTGGTCGTGGCGGCGACCTGGGCGGCGGTCGGCAGCCGGTCGCCCTCCTCCAGCGCGCCCATGCGCAACGCCTGTTCGACCTGGCGGACGATCTGGAGGTACGTCGCCACCCCGCTGCGCCGGTCGATGCGGAACACGACCACCGACTTCACCTTCCGCTCGTTTGCCGACACTTTACGTAGGGGATGCGCACCGTCCCTACAGCGGTCGGCGCGAGACCCGCCACAGGACGAACGCCGTGAGGACCGCCGTACCGGCGAGCAGGATGCCGGCGCCGGTCCACTGCATTGCCGCCATCTGGTCGTGGTCCAGGTACTCGATGACGTCGTTGACGATGCCGTGCTTCGCGATGCACGCGTTCTGGGCCTCGTCGGTGGCCTCGGCGCAGGTGCCCCAGCCGAAGAGCTGCCCGTCGGCGTTGCCGACCCAGCGGTCGACCTCGTACGACTCGGCGAAGCGGGCCGGGAGTTCGGTGTCCTTCGGGTAGGTGAACATCTGCGTGGGGCCGAGCCGCATCCGGATCTCGTCCCAGACGTAGGCGGAGATGGCCATGAAGGCGAGTGTCACCGCCATGGCGGGCACCAGGCGGCGCAGCAGGACGCCGACGGTGATGCCCATGGCGGTCACGAAGAGGAGCAGCGCGGGCAGGACCGGACCGGTGTTGTCGAAGATCGGCCCTTCGATCCACTTGGTGTAGAAGAGGGAGCGGTGCGGCTGCCACCACCAGGTGAAGGCGGCCGAGAGCACCAGCCCGCAGACCAGCGCGAGGCCGTAGGCGAAGGCCAGCTTGGCGACCAGCCACTGGCGTCGGGTCACGGACTGGGTGGTGACCAGTTGTGCCGTGCCGTTCTCCCGGTCGCCCGCGATCAGCGGGGCGCCGACGAAGACGGCGAGGATCAGCGGGAGGCCCGAGAGGAGGGAGGCGATGACGCCGTAACCCCGGCTGTCGTCGACCGCGTACCGGACCTCCTTCTCCGGCCAGCCGGCCGCTTGGACGAGCTGGAGCATCTCGTGGCGCTGATACACGATCCAGAGCACGCCGAACACGGTGAGGGCAAGGACGGAGGCCAGCGCGGTCCGGTGCTGGCGTACGACGAGCCACGGCAGTCCGCGCAACAGGCGGCGGCGGGGCTGGTGTTCGGTCGGGTTCTCGGTGAGGGTGCGGGTGCTCATGCGGCCTGGTTCCCTTCGGCTTCGACGCGGGCGCCCTGGGTGTAGAGCGAGGGTGCCCCCGGCGAGCGCAGATGGGCGAGCAGGACCTCTTCCAACGAGGGTTCGGCGCTCTCCCAGTCGGCCGGCAGCGGGCCCTTCGGCCGGATCATCGCGTGGAACTGCCGTCCCTGGACGCGGGTTTCGACCACGGTGTGCTGGTCCAGCTCGGACGGCAGCCGGCCGTCCCGGGTCACGCCGGTCACCAGCGTGTGGGCCGGTACGAGAGCGTCGGCGTCGCCGGCCATCCGGATCCGGCCCTCCGCCACGACCAAGAGGTAGTCGCACATGTCCTCCAGCTCGGTGAGCAGGTGCGAGGACATCACCACCGTGGTGCCGCGCTCGACGGCCTCCGCCATCAGCAGCGTGCTCATCTCGTCGCGGGCCAGCGGGTCCAGGTCCGACATCGGCTCGTCCAGGAGCAGCAGGTCGGGCCGCTTGCCGAAGGCGAGCGCGAAGGCGACCCGGGTGCGCTGGCCGCCGGAGAGCGCGCCGATCTTCGTGTGCATCTCGATGTTGCCGGAACGGACGATCCGCTCGGCCGCCGACGCATCCCATCCCGGGTTGAGTTCGGCGCCCATCCGCAGCGTGTCCGCGACGGAGAACCGCTTGAAGAGCGGCTTGTCCTGGCCGAGGAAGGCGAACCGCTCCATCGCGGCCGGATCGTCCACCGGAATGCCGAAGACGCGCAACTCGCCGGTCGTCGGCTGTATCTGACGGGTCACCAGTCCGAGCAGCGTGCTTTTGCCCGCTCCGTTCGGTCCGACCAGTCCGCAGATGCGTCCGGCCGGGATCCGGAAGGAGCAGTCGCGCAGCGCCCAGGTGCCGAAGTAGCGCTTGCCCAGCCCGCGCGCCTCCAGCGCCCAGCTGCCCGGGGTCCCGTTCGCCGTGCTCGTGTCCGCCACGCGCCTCGCCTCGATTCCATTAGTCAATTAATGGAATCATGGTGTTCTGGGGGAATGCCTGTCAAGCGCACGGCCGGAGCCGCGCGCCGGTCAGGCAGATGGCGTGTCCGTCAGGGCGCGCAGCCGCGCACCATCTCCACCGCCGCGTCCAGGCAGCCGCGTTCGGGCGCCGTCAGGAACGGGTTCTCGTGCTGACGGGTCCGGGCGCGGGCCAGGTCGGCGGGGTCGGTGCCGCCGTCGGCGGCCAGTTCCGCGAGGAGCGCGGCCAGCAGCGTACGGGCTTGTGCCTCCGGCGCCGGGAACTCCGGGTCGAGCGCCACCCGGGCCAGGGTCAGCGCCGACATCGCCCGGTCGAAGCCGGGCGGGCCCTCCTCGGCGGTGGACCAGTCGATCACCACCGGACCCCGCTCCGTCAGCATCACGTTCTCCGGATGCAGGTCGAGATGGAGGATGCGGTCTCCGGGATCGGCCGAGACGCGCGGCGGGATCGCGTGCAGATCGCGCAGCAGCCGGGCCAGCAGCGCGCCTGCCTCGGCGGCGTCCAGGGTCCCCGCCAGCAGGGCCTCGGCCATCGTCGGGCCGGACAGCCGCTGGAGCACCAGATCCGTGGGGCGGGCCCCGGCGGCGGGCGGGCCGATGCGCGGCACCGGATACCCGAAGGCGCGGACGTACGACATCACGGCCAGCTCCTCCGTGGTGTCGGAGCGGTCGCGGTAGCGGCGAAGGACCCAGGAGCCGTCGAGTTCGTACACGTCGGCGGTGCGTCCCGAGCCCAGAAGTTGCCCTGTGTGCATGGGGCCGAACCTACCCGGGCGTACCGGTGAAAGGGAGACGCCGGGCGGCTTTGCGCGCGGACGCGCCCAGGCCCCATAACGCGGGAGGAGGGGGTGAACGGGATCTCCTGTGCCGACTCCGCGCGCGGCTACGGTGTCGGCAATTCCCTGGTCCGGACCAACCCCCACCGGACCCGGGCACCCCCTGAAGCAAGGAGAGTTACGTGGAGAACACCAAGCTCCGCAGACGCGTGCTCGCCACCGCGACCGCCACGGTGGCCGTCGGCGCGCTCGCCCTGGCGGGACTGACCTCAGTGGCGTCCGCCGGCCCGCCGGGAGCCACCGCTCCGGCCGTCTCCGCCGACAGCCTCTCACCCGGCCTGCTGGCCGCCATGGAACGCGATCTCGGCCTCGACGCGGACGCCGCCAGGACCCGGATAGCCGGCGAGTACCGGGCCGCCGCCATCGCCGCCGGCCTGGAGAAGTCCCTCGGTACCAGCTTCGCCGGCGCCCGGGTCAGCGGGGACACGGCGGACCTCACCGTCTCCACGACCGACGCCTCCGAAGCCGCGCTCATCACGAAGGCGGGCGCCACGGCCGAGGTCGTCGGCCACAGCCTGGACCGCCTCGAAGCGGCCAAGAAGGCACTCGACAAGGCAGCGCTGGCCAAAACCCCGAAGAACGTGCCCGTCTGGTACGTCGACGTCGCGGCCAACCGGGTCGTCGTGAACGGCGCGAGCACCTCGGCCGCCGAGGCGTTCGTGAAGGCCGCCGGAGTCAGCGACAAGCTGGTCACCGTGGCCCGCTCCGCCGAGCAGCCCCGCGCCCTCGCGGACATCCGCGGCGGCGACGCGTACTACATGGGCGGCGGAGGCCGCTGTTCCGTCGGCTTCTCCGTGACGCGCGGCTCCACCCAGAACGGCTTCGTCACCGCCGGCCACTGCGGCCGCACCGGCACCACCACCACCGGCGTCAACCAGCAGGCCCAGGGCACCTTCCAGGGCTCCACCTTCCCGGGCCGTGACTACGCCTGGGTCGCCACCAACGCCAACTGGGTGCCGAAGCCGCTGGTCAACGGCTACGGCCGCGGCGATGTGACCGTCGCCGGCTCCACGCCGTCCGTCGTCGGCGCCTCGGTCTGCCGCTCCGGCTCCACCACCGGCTGGCACTGCGGCACGATCCAGCAGCTCAACACCAGCGTCACCTACCCGGAAGGCACCATCTCCGGCGTGACCCGCACCTCCGTCTGCGCCGAGCCGGGCGACTCCGGCGGCGCGTACATCTCCGGCAGCCAGGCGCAGGGCGTCACCTCCGGCGGCTCCGGCAACTGCTCCTCCGGCGGTACGACGTACTTCCAGCCGCTCCTCCCGGCGCTCCAGGCGTACGGGCTGACGCTCGTCACCAGCGGCGGCGGCAACCCGACCACCCCGCCCACCACTCCGCCGCCCACCGACCAGCCGGGCGGCACCTGGGCCGCCGGTACGACGTACGCCGCCGGCGCCACGGTGACGTACGGCGGAGCCACCTACCGCTGCCTCCAGGCGCACACGGCCCAGGCCGGCTGGACCCCGGCGGCCGTCCCGGCCCTCTGGCAGCGCGTCTGACCGCCGTCCCGACGGCCTCCACCGCACCGTTCCGGCGTCACCGAACCTCCTGAACCTCCCCGCCTCCCCGCACCGAGGACTCCGAGGAAACCGTCATGACCCCACAAATGGACAACACAACCCCCCAGGAACCGAACGCTTCCGACGAAGCATCCGCGGACCGGCGGCGGATCAGCCGCAAAGGTCTCCTGAAGGCCGCGATCGTCGCGAGCGCGGCTCCTCTGCTCGCCGGAGGAGGCGTCGCGCTCGCCCGGGACGCCGCACCGGACGGGACCGCTCTCCTGGCTCCCACTCCGGAGTGCGACGACGGCGACGACACGACACCACCGCAGATGGAGGGCCCGTACTTCAAGCCCAACTCCCCGCGGCGCACCAGCCTGGTGACACCGAGCACTCCGGGCGTCCCGCTCACCGTGAGCGGTTACGTCTTCGGCCGGGCCTGCCGGCCGATCTCCGGAGCGCTGCTCGACTTCTGGCAGGCGGACACCAACGGGTCGTACGACATGGCCCAGTTCGCCTTCCGGGGCCACCAGTTCACCGGTGCCGACGGGTCGTTCACGCTCACCACCATCGTGCCGGGCCTCTATCCGGGACGGACCCGCCACATCCATGTGAAGGCCCAGGCTCCCGGAGGCCGCATCCTCACCACGCAGCTGTACTTCCCGGGCGAGCCGCGCAACAACACCGACGCGCTGTTCGACCCGGAGCTGCTGATGAACGTCCGCACCGTCGGCAACGGACGCCAGGGCACCTTCGACTTCGTGCTGGACGTCGCCCAGACGCCCGGCCCGACCGACCCGCCGACCGATCCGCCCACCGATCCGCCGGGTGGCACCTGGACGCCCGGCACCTCCTACCGCGCGGGAGACCGCGTCACCTACGGCGGGGTCGCCTACCGCTGCCGGCAGGCACACCGGTCCATCACGGGCTGGGAGCCGCCGAACGTCCCCGCGCTGTGGGAACGCGGGTAGCGACGGCAGCAGCGAAAGGCGCACCACCGCCCCGCGCCCCGTTCACGCCGTCCGGCGCGTGAACGGGGCGCTTCGGTCATGGGGCCGGGTCACTTCGCGTCCGAGTACCGCTCCACCACCGCCGTGGTGAACGGAAACCGCACCGGGGTCTCTCCGAAGGCGATCCGTCCGGCCAGGTCACCGGCCGCTCGGATCGCCTCGGTCACGGCGGCGGTCTCCTCGGCCGGGCAGTGCACGATCACCTCGTCGTGCTGGAAGAAGACCAGCTCGGCGCGGAGGCCCTGTTCGTGGAGGGTGCGGCGCAGTCCGGCCAGGAGGAGCAGCGCCCAGTCGGCGGCGCTGCCCTGGACCACGAAGTTCCGGGTGAAGCGGCCGCGGGCCCGGGACAGGCCGCCGTCGGACGCACTCTCGCCGCCCTCCTGCGGAAGGCCCGCCTCCTCGTCCTGGCCCGCCAGCGCCACCGGCGGGCTGGTGCGGCCCAGCCAGGTCCGCACCGTCCGGCCCTCCTCACCGGCCCGCGCCGCGTCGTCCACGTAGGCGACGGCGAGCGGGAAGCGGCGGCGGAGCGCGGCCAGGTTCTTCAGGCCGTCGCCGGAGGTCTGGCCGTAGACCGCGCCGAGCAGCGCCAGCTTCGCGTGCTCGCGGTCGCCGTGGAACGCCTTGTCGGAGAGGGCCTTGTAGAGGTCGCCGTCGTGGCCGGCCACCTCCATCAAACCCCGGTCGCGGGAGATCGCGGCCAGCACCCGCGGCTCCATCTGGTCGGCGTCCGCGACGACCAGCCGCCAGCCCTCGTCGGCGACGACGGCCTGCCGGATCACCTTGGGGATCTGGAGGGCGCCGCCGCCGTTGGTGGTCCAGCGGCCGCTGACCGTGCCGCCCGGCTGGTACTCCGGGCGGAAGCGGCCCTCGCGCACCCAGTCCTGGAGCCAGCTCCAGCCGTGGGCCGTCCAGATCCGGTACAGCTTCTTGTACGCGATCAGCGGCTCGACCGCCGGATGGTCCAGCTCCGCCAGCTCCCACCGCCGGGTCGACTTCACCGGGATCCCGGCCTGCGCGAACGCCTTCACCACATCGGCCGGCAGGTCCGGGCGGACCCGTCTGCCGAAGGCCGCCGACACCTCGTCCGCCAGCTCGGCCAGCCTGCGCGGCTCGCCGCCGCCCGCGTACCGCTCGCCCAGCAGTCCGTGCAGCATCTCCCGGTGCACATCGGCCCGCCACGGCAGCCCGGCCCGGTTCATCTCGGCCGCGACGAGCATGCCGGCCGACTCCGAAGCGGTCAGCAGCCGCATCCGGTCCGGGTGTTCGGCCGTGTCGTGGCGGCGCACCTGGTCCGCGTAGACCCGCAGCAGCCCCGCGAACGGGACCTCGGGGCCGGATCGCGGCTCGAAGAGGGAGGACTGCGAGCCGGGCGCGGCGGAGCGGGCCGGCGGATCGGGCGGTACGGGCGCGTTCTCCAGCCGGGCCAGCGCCGCGGCCGCGGACCGGGGCTCGCCGAGCCGGCCCGCGTGGCCGAGCAGCAGGAGCTCGGCGCACTCGATGTCGTAACACCGCTCGACGCGGACCCCGGCGGCGAGCAGCCGGGGATAGAGCTCGGCGGTGGACCGCCAGACCCAGCGCTCCACCTCGGGCCGCGAGCGGACGGCCGCCACCAGATCCGGCTCGGCCAGGACGGGCCCGGCGGCCGCACCGTCCCGCCCGAGCGGAGCGAGCAGCGCCCCGCCCCCGTCCACCGCCGCCACCGCCCACCGTCCGGTCATGGTCCGAGTCTGGCACCCACCACTGACACCGCCTCGGAGCGGGAGGGGCCCCGCGTCCGTCCGGCTCGGTGCGGCCGTCGGCGCGTCGAGCTGGACCCGGAGGCCGCGCCGGGACCCGGCGCCGATGCCGGTGCCAGAACCGCAACCGCACCACCCGCCTACCCTGGTCGGATGGAACCGGTGATCGACCAGGCATGCGCGGCGGCGCTGTACGCGGAGGGCGACGCGGCCCTGGACACCGGGGCCTCCCTGCTCGCCGCCGCTCCGGACGCGGACGACGCGCTGCACCGGCGCGGCGAGGAGTTCGTGACCCGGGCCTGGGGGAGGGGTTGGCGCCCTGCCGATCTGGTCCGGTTCGTCCGGCTGGAGCTGGACGAGCGGCGCGCGGCGCTGGCGGCCGCGCTGATCGCCGCCGAGACCGCGCGGTACGCGGAGCTGCCGCCTCGCTGGCGCGCCCAGCTCGCCGAACTGCCCGGGCCCGTACCGCGCAACAAGCCCGACCGGTTCAGTTACGCCTCCGACCTCCTGGAGCTCTACCGGCTGCTGCTCCGGCTCCCCGCCATCGAGCCCGTCGGCCCGGCGCCCGGCACCGCCGCCGACCACCTCCACCGGCCGCCCGCGCCCGACGAGCCCCGCATGCTCACCCGGATCCGCGCGCTGCTGGCGAAGGCGGAGGCAACCGGCTTTCCGGAGGAGGCCGAGGCGCTGACGGCCAAGGCGCAGGAGCTGATGGCCCGGCACAGCATCGACGAGGCCCTCATCGCCGCCCGCGGCCACAGCGCCGAGACGCCCGGCGCCTGCCGGATCGGCGTGGAACCGCCGTACGAGAGCGCGAAGGCGATCCTGCTCGACGCGGTGGCCTCAGCCAACCGCTGCCAGGCCGTGTGGAACGGCGACCTCGGCTTCAGCACGGTCGTCGGCTTCGAGGCGGACCTGGAAGCCGTCGAGCTGCTGTTCACCTCGCTGCTCGTGCAGGGAACGGCCGCGATGACCCGTGCGGAGGCCGGTCAGCGGGCCTCCGGCCGTAAGCGGACCAAGACCTTCCGGCAGTCGTTCCTGATGGCGTACGCGCAGCGGCTCGGCTCCCGGCTCGCCGACACCGCCGAACGGGCCACGGCGTCGGCGGATACGGAAACGGGGACGTCGGAAGGCGCCTTTGACCTGCTGCCCGTCCTCGCCGCCCGGGACGTCGCCGTCACCGAGACCGCCGAGCGGATGTTCCCGCGGACCACCACCACCCGCGTCCGTGGCGCCACCGACCTCGACGGCTGGAACCACGGCACCGAGGCCGCCGACCGGGCCCGGGTAGGAGGCTCCCGCAGCGGCCCGCGTGACGGCGAAATCATGGCGTAAGTCCGACTTGCTCGTGATCCGGGCTAGGCTCGGCCCATGAGCTGGCTCCGGGCGCTGAAGGAGACCGCCCGCTCGGGGCTGGAGATCGAGCGGCAGAGACTCGAACCGCTCATCGCCTTTCGCGGTGCGGCCGGTCTCGCTCTCGTCGTCGGTACGAGCCTGGTCCTCTTCGGGCCGGAGATCGCGGCGAGCTCGGCGTTCGGCGCCTTCCAGGCGGCCATCGCCACCTTCCAGCGAAGCTGGCGCCCGCGTCCCGTGCTCGCTCTCGTCTCCGGCGCCAGCCTCGCCGTGTCGACGTTCGTCGGTTACGTCTCCGCCTCGCATCCCGTCCTCTTCCTCTGCCTGCTCGGCGCCTGGACCTTCCTCGCCGGCCTGGCGTGGGCGGCGGGGCCGACCGGCGGGATCATCGCCTCGTCCAACGTCGCGATCATGCTGGTGACGATCACGCTGCCGACCTCCGTCGTGGACGCCGCGGCCCATGCCGGGATGATCCTGGTCGGCGGTGTGGTCCAGGCGGCGCTGATCGTCCTCTTTCCGGTACGGAGATGGGGCGCCCAGCGCGACGCGCTCGCCGACGCGCTGGCCGCCGAGGCCGACTACGCCCGCCGACTGCGCCACGACCCGGTCGCGCCCTTCGACCCGCTGCCGCTGATGACCGCCCGCAGCGCCGCCGCCGTCACTCCGCGCCAGGCCCGCCACCGTCCCGCCGAGCTCCACGGCGCCCGGGGCATCGCGGAGCGGCTGCGTCCGGTCCTCGCCTCGCTGGCCGACCCGGCGATGGGCGTACCGGCCGACGGCCTGGAACGGGCCTGGGTGAACGAGCTGCTCGGCGCCGCCGGGTCCGTGCTGGACGCCGCCGCGCGAGCCGTCCGGTACGGCGAACCGGTCCACCTCTCCGCCACCGACCTCGGCGTCCTCAAGACCCCGGACAACGACGTGATCCTCGTCGGCCCCGCACTCCGCGCCGCCGACCGCCTCGCCGCGCTGCTCGACGACGTCCTGGAGATCGCGGAAGGCACCGGCACCGACAGCGGCCTGCCCGAGAACCTCGCCCCGGACACCCGCCACCGCCCGACCCTGCTCCGGCTGATCCCGGTCGTCCTGCAGTCGATGCGCCGCGAGCTGCACCCGGGCTCGCCGATCCTGCGCCACGCGATCCGGGTCGCCGTGGTCGCCGTGGCGGGCTACTTCGTGGGCGCGGCCCTGCCGCTCGGCCACGGGTACTGGGCACCGATGACCGCAGTCATGGTGATGCGCCCGGAGTTCTCGCAGACGTACGGCCGCTCCGTGGCCCGCTTCGGCGGCACGCTGATCGGCGTCGGGCTCGCCACCGCCATCGTGCAGACCGCGAGCCCCGACGCCCGGCTCTCCGCGCTCCTGGCGGTGGTCTGCGCCGGGCTGATGTACCTGCTGATGCGGACCGGATACGCGGTCAGCCAGGTCTGCGTCTCCGCCTACGTGGTCTTCCTGCTCGGCATGGCCGGCGACGACTGGTCCCAGACCGTCACCGAACGCATCGTGCTCACGCTGGTCGGCGGGCTTCTCGCGATGGTCGCGTACGCGCTCTACCCGGCCTGGGAGACGCCGCGGCTGCGCAACCGGCTGGCGGAGTGGCTGGTGGCGGACGGGCGGTACGCGGCGACGGTGGTCGACCGGTACGCCGATCCGGCCCACCGCGACCTGGAGGAGGTACGGGACGCACTGATCGCGACCCGCGAGGCCAGGGTCGCGTGGCAGGAGGCGCTGGCGACCGCGCAGCACGAACCCGTACGCCACCGGGGCATCTCGCGCGCCGCCGCCACCGACGCGCAGCACGCGCTGGCCCAGCTCGGCCGGTCCGCGATGGTGCTGGAGGCCCACCTTCCGGCCCGCTCCGCCGACCCGGTGCCCGGCGCCGCCCAGCTGGCCGAGGCGTTGCGCCGGGCCACGGAGAAGGGCGCGAAGGCGGTACGGGAGCGGCGGCTGCCGGACTGGCAGCCGGTGGTGGACGCGGTGGCCCACTGGGACGTGCCGACGCCGACGGAGGACGGCACGACGCCGGTCGGCGACCCGGTGGTGCGGCGGGGCGCGGCGCTGCTTCTGGACGCGCTGGAGGAGTTCACCCGGGCCTTGGACGAGCGCGGCGGCTCGACCCGGGTGAGCAGCACTCTCGCGGAGTGATGAGCGGTCCGGGCCTCAGGAGGCCGACGGCAGCGACGGCAGATCGGAAGACAGCTCCGTCGGCAGGTCCGAGGGCAGACCGGTCGGCAGGTCCGAAGGCAGCTCGGTCGGGAGGTCCGTCGGCAGCGTGCCCGAGGCGGCCTTCGTCAGAGTGTCCTTGACCCCGCCGTCCCAGGAGAGAACCAGCTTCTTGCCGTCGTTGGACTCGATCGCGCCCATGGTGCGGTCGTCGGCCCCGCCGGTGCACTTCAGCGCGAGCATCACCTCGCCCATGTCCTTCACATCGCCCTGGCAGACGGCCTGGTCGGCGACGAGGGCGACCTTGCCGGCGGTGATGGAGACGGTGACGTTCCTGCCGTCGGTCAGCCCGACCCAGGTGCCCTCCAGCGCCGCGGCGTCCGTACCGGCGCCGTCCGAACCCTGACCGGCGCCGGGCGTCGCGCTCGACCCGGCACCCGGGCCGGAACCCTTGCCCGCGTCGTCGTCACTGCCGCATGCGGTCAGCGCCAGTGAGGCGGCCAGAGCGGCGACCACGACACCTCCGGTGCGTACGAACCTGGTCACGTGGAGTTCCCCCTTGCTGTTTTCCGGTCGAAAGACCGCGCCACGTTACCAAGGTTCTTCCGGCCAACTCCGTTAAGAGGGAGCCAAATAGGCGTGCCGTTCGTCTCTCCTCCAGGGTCTCCTTCAAGGTCCCCTTCAGGTCCTCCTTCAAGGTCTTCTCCAGGAGGGAAAACCTGTAATCAAAGCAACACCCCGCGTGCACGTGCATCTGCTCATGCATCGGCATATGAACAGAGCTATGATCCGATCTAGTTGACACTTGCACTTTGCAACTCGGGGAGCGTCCTGTGCACCACGTGTACAACGGCATGGCGGCCACAGAGCTTCGCGGAGTCGTCTGGCAGAAGAGCAGACACAGCAACTCCCAGGGGTCCTGCGTGGAGTTCGCGAAACTGCCCGGAGGCGATGTGGCGATGCGGAACTCGCGCCACCCCGACGGGCCGGCGCTCGTCTATACGCCGGCCGAGATCGAGGCGCTGCTGCTCGGCGTCAAGGACGGCGAGTTCGACCACTTGGCGATCTGAGGCCACCTGACGGCCGAAGTCCACCTGGCGGCCGGAGGATGGAACCGACGGCCGGGCGGCCCAGGATGATGCGGTGTGGATCTATTCGTTCTTCGCGCAGTCCGAGAGCCGGAACAGCGCCCAGACCACCTTGCCGTACAAGGGTGTTGACGAGAAGTCGCCCGCCGGCGCCGGCGACGGGTGCCAGCCCCAGCTGTCGCTGACGCACTCCACCAGGAACAGGCCGCGGCCCGACTCGGCGGAGTCCGCCGCCTCGCCCGCCACCGGGCTCTCCCGGCTGGGATCGCGCACCGCGCAGACCAGCCGCGAGCTCCACCGCATCAGATGAAGCCGCACCGGCGGGTCCTGGAACTCCCGCGGCGGGTCGCTCGGCAGCGCGTGGCGCAGGGCGTTGGTGACGAGCTCGGACACCACCAGGGCGACATCGTCGAAACGGTCGCTCAGCTCCCACCGGTCGAGGGTGGACCTGGTGAACTGCCGTGCTCCGCCGACCGCTTCGTAACGGGCGGGCAGAGCGCAGGAGGCCGAGCCGGCGACCCCTGAGGGGTCGGTCGGGGGAAGCCCCTGCCGTAACGGCTCGAGCATCGTCGATCCATTCGTCCCCATACGAGGCACTCCCGGGATTCGCGGCTGTAGCGGCACTGCCTGTCAGCGGTACTGCGGGGGGTACAGCGGCACAACACGAGCACGCAGGTGCGCAGGGGTCATGCTTCCCAATGCGCACAGCAGATGCAAGGGCAGATGCACGTGCACGCGCCGGACCTGCCCGATACCGTGGTGATTCCGGCGTATTTCTTCCGCCTGGCAGTTTCGGAGCTTTCCGGACGTCTTCCCATTTCCGTAATCGAATGAGTACGGGCTGAAGCGTTTTGGTGGCAGAATCCAAGGCTTCGGGGTCGAGGGGTTCCGGGGGCGCCCCGAGTGTCCGGTAGGCGATGGGGAGGGTCGGGCCAGTGTCGGCAGGCGAGTCGAGTGGATCGGTGGTGCGGCGCATCCTGCTGGGCTCTCAGCTCAGAAGGCTGCGGGAGTCGCGCGGTATCACCCGTGAGGCGGCCGGCTACTCCATCCGGGCCTCCGAATCGAAGATCAGCCGCATGGAGTTGGGACGGGTGAGCTTCAAGGCCAGGGACGTCGAGGATCTGCTCACGCTCTACGGTGTCGCGGATGCCGCGGAGCGCGACGCGCTCCTCGGCCTGGCGCGCGAGGCCAATGTGGCGGGCTGGTGGCACAGTTACGGCAATGCGCTGCCCGGCTGGTTCCAGACCTATGTGGGTCTGGAGGGAGCGGCCTCGGTCATCCGCATCTATGAAGTCCAGTTCGTGCACGGCCTGTTGCAGACCGAGGCCTACGCCCATGCCGTGGTCGCGCGCGGTATGCGCGGCGCATCGGCCGCCGACATCGAGCGCCGGGTCGCGCTGCGCCTGGAGCGCCAGAAGGTCCTCGTCTCCGAGCGGGCTCCAGCCTTCCACGCCGTGCTGGACGAAGCCGCGCTCCGCCGTCCGTACGGCGAACGCGACGTGATGCGCGCGCAATTGAGGCACCTGATCGACATGTCGGAGCAACCGAACATCACGCTTCAAGTCATGCCCTTCAGTTACGGAGGGCATGCGGGCGAGAGCGGTTCGTTCACGATGCTCCGATTCCCGGAATCCGATCTGTCGGACATTGTCTATTTGGAGCAGCTGACAAGTGCGCTCTATCTGGACAAGCCCGAGGAAGTCGCGCAGTACGAAAAGGCCATGGGCTGCCTGCGCAAGGACAGCCCGGGTCCTGAGGAGAGCCGCGATCTCCTGCGCGGACTCCTCCAACTGGCCTGATTAGTCGTTACGATGACGTCACATCAGGAGTGTGGAGACGCCTGCAGTAAGGGATTGCATGTCCTTCTTCCATGAACTGGCCCACCAGTACATCGATGGCGAGTGGCGCACGGGCAGCGGCTCATGGGACATCATCGATTTCAATCCCTACAACGGCGAGAAACTCGCCTCCATCACCGTGGCGACCGCGGTGGAGGTCGACCAGGCCTACCGGGCGGCCGAGCGGGCGCAGCAGGAGTGGGCCGCCACCAATCCGTACGAGCGGCGGGCCGTCCTGGAGCGGGCGCTGCGCATCACCGGCGAGCGCACCGAGGAGATCGTCGAGGCGATCATCGACGAGCTGGGCGGCACGCGGCTGCGCGCCGAGTACGAGGTGCGCGGCGCGAGCGAGGTCCTGCGCGAGGCGATCCGGCAGTCGCTGCGGCCCACCGGCCGTCTGCTGCCCGCGGTCTCCGACGGCCGCGAGAACCGCCTCTACCGGCTTCCCGTCGGCGTCGTCGGCGTGATCAGCGCCTTCAACTTCCCTTTCCTGGTGGGCATGAAGTCGGTCGCGCCGGCGCTCGGGCTCGGCAACGCGGTCGTCGTGAAGCCGCACCAGAGCGCGCCGGTCGTCGGCGGCGGACTGATCGCGAAGATATTCGAGGACGCCGGTCTGCCGGCCGGGCTGCTCAACGTCGTGGTCACCGACAGCGCCGAGATCGGTGACGCGTTCATCGAGCATCCGGTGCCGAGGGTGATCTCGTTCAGCGGCTCCGACCGGGTCGGCCGCCACATAGCCGCGACGGCGGCCGGGTTCTTCAAGCGGACCATTCTCGAACTCAGCGGCAACAGCGCCTTGGTGGTGCTGGAGGACGCCGACATCGACTACGCGGTCCGGGCGGCGGTCTTCAGCCGCTTCCTCTACCAGGGCCAGGTCAGCATGGCGGCCAACCGCATCCTGGTGGACCGTTCGGTGGCCGCCGAGTTCACCGAGCGGTTCACCGCCGCCGTGGCCGCGCTGAAGTCCGGCGACCCGCGTGACCCGGAGACCAGGATCGGCCCGGTCGTCAACGCGCTCCAGGCCGACGCGCTCACCGCCCTCGTCGACCGCGCGGTCGCCGACGGCGCGACAGCGCTCGTACGGGGCCGGACTCACGGCAACGTCGTGGAGCCGACCGTCCTGACGGACCTCCCGGAGAACTCGCCGCTGCCGACGCAGGAGATCCTCGGCCCGGTGGCCCTGCTGATGACGTTCGACGGCGAGGACGACGCCGTACGGATCGTCAACGACAGCCCCTACGGGCTCAGCGGCGCCGTGCACACCGGCGACGCGGAGCGCGGCGTGCGGTTCGCGCAGCGGATCGTCAGCGGGATGTTCCACGTCAACGACTCCACCGTCCAGGACGACCCGCTGGTGGCGTTCGGCGGCGAGAAGACGTCCGGCGTGGGACGGCTGAACGGCGAGGCGGTCGTGGAGGCGTTCACGACGCTGAAGTGGCTGTCGATCCAGCACGGCCGCTCGGTCTTCCCGTTCTGACGGCGCTCCGCCGCCTCACCGGACCGGCCCGCGGAACGTCGTACGGTAGGCGCTCGGCGAGACGCCCAGCGCCTCCTGGAAGTGACGCCGCAGATTGGCCGCCGACCCGAGCCCGGTCCGCTCGGCCACCTGCTCGACGGCCAGGTCGGACTCCTCCAGCAACTCCCGGGCCAGCTCGACGCGTTGCTGGTTCAGCCAGGTCATCGGCGTGGTGCCGGTCTCCGCACGGAAGCGCCGGTTGAAGTTCCGTACGCTCATCGCCTCGCGGGCCGCCAACTGCCCGAGTGTGATGGGCTCCTGGAGCCGCCGCAGGGCCCACTCGCGGGCGGACGAGGTGCCGGGCGCGGCCGGCTGCGGCACGGGCCGCGGGATGTACTGGACCTGGCCGCCCTCGCGGTGAGGCGGTACGACGGTCCGCCGCGCCACATCGCTCGCGACGGCCGTTCCGTGGTCGCGCCGGATCATGTGCAGGCACAGATCGATGCCGGAGGCACATCCGGCCGAGGTCAGGACATCGCCGCCGTCCGTGTAGAGCACGTCCGGGTCCAGCTCGACCCGTGGAAACAGCCGGGCGAAGAGCTCCGTGTACCGCCAGTGCGTGGTCGCGGTGCGGCCGTCGAGCAGTCCGGCGGAGGCCAGCACGAAGGCGCCGGTGCAGATCGAGGCGACCCGGGTGCCGGGCCGGATCCGGTTGAAAGCCTCGGCGAGAGGGGCCGCGAGCGCCGGAGTGTCCTGCACGTAGTCCTCGTACGACGACAGGACGATCACCGTGTCGGCCTCGGCCAGCGCCTTGGGCCCGTGCCGGACCGCCACCGTGAAGTCTCCGTCCGTACGCACGTCACCCGGCCGGAGCGAGCAGGTGACGACCTCGTACAGCGGCTCACCGTCCGCCGTGGCACCCGCTCTGGCCTGGCCGAAGAGCTGGTGGACGATGCCGAGCTCGATCGGGAGCAGGACGGCACGCGCGAGGACGGCGACGCGGTGCCGCCCGGGATCGGTGAAGACATCGGTCATGGCCATATTCTTGCGCACCTGGTCCATCTGGACACTCGCAGCGGCGGGCCGCCGGTCGCCAGGCTGGTCCCATGGCCCCGTCGACGACCGAACAGACCACGGAACAGACCGCCGCACCGGCACGCCGCCTCCACCGCGCCTGGCTGATCGCCGCCGTCGCGGGCGCGGCCGTCGTCACGGCCGGAGCGTTCACCACCGTGCCGGGACTGCTGGTGACGCCCTTGCACGAGGAGTTCGCCTGGGAGCGGGGTCAGGTCGCGCTCGCCGCCTCCGTGAACATGGTCCTGTTCGGCCTCACCGCTCCTTTCGCGGCGGCCCTGATGGACCGGGTGGGCGCGCGCCGGGTGGCCGGCGGTGCGCTGCTGCTCGTCGCGGCGGGCGCCGTGCTCACCGGCTTCATGACCCGGCCGTGGCAACTGGTCGCGTACTGGGGCGTGTTGACCGGCCTCGGCAGCGGCTGCCTCACCATGACGTTCGCGGCCGGTGTCACCGCACGCTGGTTCGACCGGCGCCGCGGCCTGGTCACCGGCGCGCTCAGCTCCTCGAGCCACCTGGGCCAGTTGCTCTTCCTGCCGCTGCTCGCCGGGGCCGTGGAGCGCCACGGCTGGCGGCCGCCGGTGGTGACCCTGGCGCTCGTGGCGCTGGCCGTCGCCGCTCCGGTGTTCCTGGCGCTCCGCGACCACCCGGCCGACATCGGCGTAAAGCCTTACGGAGCAGAGGAGTTCGCGCCCAAGCCGCCGCCTGCCTCCGGAGCCGCGACCCGTACGCTGATGGTGCTCGCCGGAGCTCTGCGTACTCGCCCGTTCTGGCTGCTGGCCGGAATGTTCGTCCTCTGCGGCGCGTCCACCAACGGCATCATGTGGTCCAACTGGGCGCCGGCCGCGCACGATCACGGCATGCGGGTGACGGCGGCGGCCTCGCTGCTCTCGCTGATCGGCGTCTTCTCCGCTCTCGGCGCGCTTCTCTCCGGCTGGCTGACCGACCGCTTCGACCCGCGCCGCCTGCTGACCGTCTGCTTCGCGGTCCGGGCGCTGACCCTGTTCGCTCTGCCCATGGTGTTCTCCTCGGCGGTGACGGCCCCGATGCTCCTCTTCGTGTTCGTCTACGGCCTGGTCGACGTGGCGACCGTGCCGCCGGTGATCGAACTCTGCCGCCGCGCGTACGGGACCGGCGGCCCCATCGTCTTCGGCTGGACCAACGCCGCCCACCAAGTGGGCGCGAGCGCCTCGGCCTTCCTCGGTGCCACTGCGCGGGACGTGTTCGGTACGTACGACGTGGTGTGGGCCGCGCTCGGCGCCGGATGCCTGGTCGCGGCGCTGCTGGCCACGGCCGTACGGGCTACCCTAGTCAAAGTTGAATAGGAAGCCCGGGGTTCCGAGCCCCGGGACGGGATGGATGGGTGTCATGTCCGCGATCCGGCTGCTGGTCCTCGGCGCTGTGCGCATGCACGGCCGCGCGCACGGCTACCAGGTCCGCAACGACCTGGAGTACTGGGGCGCGCACGAGTGGTCCAACGCCAAGCCCGGGTCGATCTACCACGCGCTGAAGCAGATGGCGAAGCAGGGACTGCTCCTCGCGCACGAGACGGCCCCGTCCACCGCCGGCGGCCCGCCGCGTACCGAGTACGAGGTCACGGAGGAGGGCCTCGCCGAGTACCGCAGCCTGCTGCGCGACGCCATCCGCTCGTACGACCAGAACCTCGACGTCCTCTCGGCGGCGATCGGGTTCATCGTCGACCTGCCGCGCGAGGAGGCGGTCGCGCTGCTCAAGGAGCGGGTGGAGGGCATGAAGGAGTGGCGGGACTCGGTCACCGAGTACTACACGCCCGAGGACGGTCCTGAATCGCTCGGCCACATCGGCGAGATCATGAACCTGTGGGTGCACTCGGCCGACGCGGGCGCGGAGTGGACGCGTGGTCTGATCGAGCGGATCGAGGGCGGCGCGTACACCTTCCACGGCGAGGGCGACCCGTTCGTCGGGGTGCTGGCGGAGGGTGAGGAGAACCCGTACGCGACAGGTGTCCCGGACCCCGGGGACGACGACTGATCAAGTTTGACGAATGGCGGATCCGGGTTTACCTTCGAGCTGCTAGTCAAGTTTGACTACAGGGCGGCAACCGAAGGATGGCGGGGAACGTGACCGAAGCGATCGTCCTGGACGGCGTGCACAAGCGGTACGGCGAGAAACGCGCTCTCGACGGGCTGGACCTGACGGTCGGAGCCGGCACCGTCCACGCGGTGCTCGGCCCCAACGGAGCCGGCAAGACCACCGCCGTACGGATCATGTCGACGCTGCTGCGCCCCGACGCCGGCCGGGTCACCGTGGCCGGGCTCGACGTCCGTGAGCGGGCCTCCGACGTACGGCGCAGGATCGGCCTGCTCGGCCAGCACGCGGCGGTGGACGAGCAGCTCGGCGGCCGGCAGAACCTGGAGATGTTCGGGCGCCTGTACCACCTGGGCGCACGCCGGGCGGGCAGCCGGGCGGACGAGCTCCTGGAGCGGTTCGGGCTCGCGGACACCGGGCGCAAGGCGGTCAAGCAGTACAGCGGCGGGATGCGCAGGCGGCTGGACCTCGCCGCCTCGCTGATCACCGAACCGGCGGTCCTCTTCCTGGACGAGCCCACGACCGGCCTGGACCCGCGCGGCCGGGCCGAGGTCTGGGCCGCCGTACGGTCCCTGGTCGGCGGCGGCACCACCGTCCTGCTGACCACGCAGTATCTGGAGGAGGCGGACCAGTTGGCCGACCGGATCTCGCTGATCGACGAGGGCAGGACCGCCGCCGAGGGCACGTCCGACCAGCTCAAGGCGCTCGTCGGCGGCGACCGCATCGACATCGTCCTGCGCGACGCGACCCGCCTGGCGGAGGCGGCCGCGCTCCTGGGCGCCGAGGCCCCGGCGCTCGACCCGGACCGCCGCCTGATCAGCGCCCCGGCCCCGGACCGGATGGCGGCCCTGACGGGTGCGGTCCGGGCGCTTCAGGAGGCGGGTATCGAGGCGGAGGACATCGCGGTGCGCCGCCCGACGCTGGACGAGGTGTTCCTGTCGCTGACGGGAGGACGGGGAGCCGGAGGGGTGCTGACCGGAGGACCGAGAGCCGGAGCGCCCGCCGGCGGCCAGGCGGTACGCGAGACGACGGAGGCGGCGGCATGAGCACGACGATCATTCCCGGCGGTGGCAGCCGCCTCACCTGGGCCCTGGCCGACTCCTGGACGATGACCCGCCGCGAACTCGCCCACTGGGCCCGGCAGCCCGTCGAGGTGCTCGTGGGCCTGGCCTTCCCGGTGATGCTGCTCCTGATGTTCACGTACCTGGTCGGCGGCGGCCGGGGCGTGGACGGCGACCCCACCGAGTTCCTCGTGCCCGGAATGCTCGCGCTGACCATGGCCTTCGGCCTGGAGAGCACGATGCTCGCGGTGACCCAGGACCTGAACAAGGGCGTCATCGACCGGTTCCGCTCGCTGCCGATGGTCCCGGGCGCGGTCCTGGTCGGCCGCAGCGCGGCGGACATGCTCCAGTCGGCGGCGGCGCTCGCGGTGATGGGCGGGGTCGGTTACGCGGTCGGCTGGCGCTGGCACAACGGCACGTCCGCGGCGCTGGCGGCGGTGGGGCTGCTGCTCCTGCTCCGGTTCGCGATGCTCTGGGTCGGCATCCACCTGGCCATGGTGGCGGGCCGTCCCGAGCTGGTCGCGGCGGTCCAGATCCTGGTCTGGCCGGTCGGCTTCCTCTCCAACGTGTTCGCCGCGCCGGCGTCGATGCCGGGCTGGCTGGGCGCGGTGGTCGAGTGGAACCCGATGTCCGCGACCGCCACCGCCGTAAGGGAGTTGTTCGGCAACCCGGGCGGCGCCACCGGCTCCTGGGCCGCCGAACACGCCCAACTCCTCGCCGTGCTCTGGCCGGTGGCGATCATCGCGGTGTTCTTCCCGCTGGCGGTACGGAAGTTCGCACGGCTGAGCCGGTAGCGGGGTTCGGTCGACCGCAGGTCAGAAGGTGCGGCCCTGATCGGAGATCGGGGAGTCGTGGACGGCGACGACCTCCCCGATCACCACGCCGGGCGCGGGCTTTGCCAGGTCCAGGCCGGAGAGGTGCTTCTTGAGCCGCTTCGCCATCGGGCGGAAGGTCGCGAGGGTGAGCCCGCCGGAGAGCACGGCTCCGACGACGGGAATCGCCTTCGAGACGGACTTCGCGAAGGTCTGCTTCGTCATCTCGACGCCGAGATAGCCCGCGACCTTCTTCACCACCGGATAGACGACTCCCTGGGTGAGCGCCTTCTGCGGCAGTTTCCTGGCGACCTCCCGCGACATCATGGTCGCGACCTTCCCGACCGCCGTGTTCGCCGACTGCGTACCGAACATGACGCCGACGAAGAGCGTGAGGACGCTTCTGGTCGCGTCGTCGAGGTCGGCGTCCTCCGAGAACAGATCGGGCCAGCTGTAGAGGTAGGCGAGCTTCTGGGCGATGCGCAGCACATGGCCGGTGTACTGCGCCAGGTCGGCGGGCACGGTGGCGGGAAGGGCCAGGATGCCCGGCATGCCGGCCGCTGCGGAGAAGGCGCTCACCTTGGCGGTCTCGAAGGTGATGGACTCGTTGGCCACCCGGTCCAGAACCTCGAGCGGAATGCCCGCCAGCGCGGGACTCAGCTCGATCGCCCTGCGGATCTCGGCCTCGGAGCAATGGCGCGCCAGCGCCCGGCGCAGATACGAAGCCCGGTCGATACGTACGCCCGGAAGCCGTGCCGCGCTCCCCAGTATCGCGGAGAACCGTGACTCAGGGTTCTCCATGTCTTTGCTCGTGGACATGGCAGGAACCTACAGCACTCACCACAGGCTTGGCCGCTGTAGCGAGTGGAACTCACCAGGGCGCCCAGCGGTGGTGCGGGCCAGAGGTGGGGCACGACCACTCCTGCGGCGTCGGCACCCAGGTCGAGGCGGGATACGGAGCGGCGCCCCGCCTCGTTTGTCGGGGCGGAGCGCCGCGGGGCTCTTCCTGGCGCCACTGACGGCAGGCGGGTTGGGGCTCGGTCGCTGTGCCGGGTGGTTAACGTGGTGCCGGTGGATCGGCGGTGCTGTCAGCCGACGACGACCCAGGACTGCGGGTGGTTCAAGGGCGCGCCGCAGGTCCACAGCGTGAGCCAGGTTCCGTTCGCCAGGGAGTTGCCCTTGGCGGTCACGCACTTCGAGCCGTGATAGGTGTAGATGCGCTCGTTGTCGTGCTCGTAGTGGAACCGCTGCGGGCTGGGCCATGCATGGGGGTTGCAGGTCCACAGGGTGAGTACGGCGCCGTTGGTACCCGAGGCGTTGCCGCGAGGCGTCAGGCACTTGCCGCTCGCGTCGTGGACGAGGAGTGCGCCTTCCCAGTGCCACTTCTGCAGGCTGTGGCCCGTGCAGGACCAGACCGTGACCACTGTGCCGTTGGCAGTGCTGTTCCCCTCGGGCGTAGCGCACTTGTTCTCTGTGTTCCACAGGACAGAGGTACCGACGGCCTGCACCGGGCTTACGGTCAGCGAGCTGAACCCGATCATGGCGACCAGCGCGAACAGCGCAGTCGATATCTTGCGAATCATGTTTCCTCAGAATCTACGAGTGTCGCCGGCGCGCAGGTCGCGCGGACCGGCTCATGCCGGATGAAGCTCCGCAGGGCTCGATGTGTCCCAGGCGTGCTGCTACTGCGGACTTGGCCTGCGCTCATGGCGCCCGCGCATGCACCTCACTGGGATGCGCACACCGTACGCCCAGAGGAACAGTGTGCGCAATGTGGATGAGATCACGTCGGCGCGATCTCTCGCGTCGGGTACAGGGGTATTGAGAGGTGATCCGTAGGGGCCGCCATGTGCGCCGGGTCGTCCGTCGGTGGGCGGCAGGTCGTCGGCCGGCGAGGAGTCGTACAGGAATGACGACAACGCACGCTGTACCCTCTACGCGAACACCGTACGCATCACCATAGGAGTCGCATGGCGGCAAAACCGGCCGATCCCGTCCCGTCCGTCTGGACGCGCGCCACGCCTGCGGCGAGCCAACCCGCTCTCAGCCGGGCGCTGATCGTCCGGGAGGCGGTCGCCATGCTCGACGCGGAAGGGGTCGAGGCACTGAGCATGCGCAAGCTCGGCGCCCGCCTCAACGCCGGCGCCACCTCCCTCTACCGCCACGTCGCGCTCAAGGACGAGCTGATGGAACTGGCGCTGGACGAGGTTCTGGGTGAAGTCGTCCCACCACCCGAGGACACTCCGGACTGGCGGACAGCCGTCACCGAGTTCGCCGCATCCTTCCGGGCGACCGCCTTGCGCCACCCATGGCTGTGCGCCGTACTGGGTCAGGCAGGCTTGGCACACCTGGGACCCAACCTCAGCAGCGTGTCCCGGCAACTGGCCGCTCTGTTCACCAACGCCGGTTTCCCCGACTCCGACAGCGCGATCAACGCCCTCTACTCCTACACCGTCGGAATGATCACGACCGAGCTGGCCTGGCTGAACACCGTCGCCCGCTCCCAGCAGAGTGAAAGCGACTTCCTGGCCCGCCTGCTGCCCCCCGCGGACGGTGACGGGCACTCCGGCGCAGATACCCCGGACCCGCGTGCCATCCGCGACGACCACTTCGACAACGCCCTCGAACTGGTCCTTGACGGTCTGGCCTTCCAGCTCACCCGCTGACCACTTCGAGCCGGCCGCGACTCCACCTTCTGCTGTACTCGGCCCTCAGCCGGTCGGCCGTCACCGCCTCCCTTGCCGAGTCCGGGGCCGGCATGTTCCGCAGCGATCGCCTACGGCGGATCTGCCTATGGCCTGCACGGCCCAGGCGGTCATGGCCGCCCGGTCGGCGTTGCTGCTGCTCCTGGTCGCAGGCAGCGCCTGCGGCAGGCGAATCAGGCGAGAGAGACTGCGACGCCGTCCTCGCCGGGAGCGGCTGCGCCGGCACGAGACCCACCGGACCCGGTCGAGATCCGCCGGTCGCGACCTAGTGGTGGAAGGCCGTCGCGACCCCTCGGTCATGGCTCAACGGATGCCTCTGCGCCCGCAGTTCAGGAAGCAGCAGCTTCAGGTCCTCGATCAGCAGCGCGGCGAGGTCGGAGGAGAAGCCGTTGCGGCAGACCACTCGCAGCACCGACAGGTCCTGGCGGTTGGCCGGGAAGGTGTAGGCCGGGACCAGCCAGCCGTGCTCCCGCAGCCGGCGTGACACGTCGAACACGTCGTACGCGTGGACGTCCGGGTTCGTCGTGAAGGCGAAGACCGGCAACTCGTCGCCCCGGGTGAGGAGTCGGAAGTCGCCCAGCTCCTCCACCTCCCGGGCCAGTCCGCAGGCCACGTCCCGCGAGGCCTGCTGGACCGCCCGGTAGCCGTCGTGCCCGAGGCGCAGGAACGTGTAGTACTGCGCCACCACCTGCGCACCGGGCCGCGAGAAGTTCAGCGCGAACGTCGGCATGTCGCCGCCCAGGTAGTTGACCCGGAACACCAGTTCCTCCGGCAGCTCGTCCGCCGTACGCCACAGCGCCCAGCCGACGCCCGGATAGACCAGCCCGTACTTGTGGCCCGAGGTGTTGATCGACGACACCCTCGGCAGCCGGAAGTCCCACACCAGGTCCGGATCGAGGAAAGGCGCCACCATCGCACCGGACGCGCCGTCGACATGGACCGGGATATCGAGGCCGGTCCGCTCCTGGAGGGCGTCCAGGGCCGCGCAGAGGTCGGCGATGGGCTCGTAGGAACCGTCGAAGGTGGAGCCGAGGACGCCGACGACGCCGATCGTGTTCTCGTCGCAGAGTTCGGCGGCGGCCTGCGGGTCGAGGTGGAAGCGCTCGCCGTCCATCGGGACCTGCCGGGCCTCCACCTCCCAGAAGGTGCAGAACTTGTCCCAGCAGACCTGCACGTTGACGCCCATCACCAGATTGGGCCGCGCGGTCGCCGGATAGCGGTCCGCGTTGCGCTTGGCCCAGCGGCGCTTCAGCGCGAGCCCGGCCAGCATGCACGCCTCGCTCGACCCGGTCGTCGAACACCCCACGGCCGCCGCCGGATCGGGCGCGTGCCAGAGGTCGGCGAGCATCGCCACACAGCGCCGCTCCAGCTCGGCGGTGCGCGGGTACTCGTCCTTGTCGATCATGTTCTTGTCCCGGCACTCACCCATCAGCACGCCGGCCTGCGGCTCCATCCAGGTGGTGACGAAGGTGGCCAGGTTGAGCCGGGAGTTGCCGTCGAGCATCAGCTCGTCATGGACCAGCCGGTACGCCGTCAGCGGCGGCAGCGGCCCGTCGGGCAGCCGGTGCCGGGGCGGCGCGGTGTTCATCGCCGCCGTCGGATCGGCCTCGCCGTAGAAGGGGTTGAGGGCGAGCCTGCGCCGCTCCTCGGAGGGTTCGTCCTGCTGCGGGTGGGCGCCTCGGTGGAGCGGCATGGCTCGGTCCTCTTCCTCAGCTCTCGGCTTCTGCGGCTCTCGGTCTCTCAGCTCTCGGCGGCCAGGCCGGCCTTCAGTGCCCGGGTGAACTTCACGACCCGCTCGGCCTGCACCCGGGCGGCGGTCAGCGTCACCTCGCCGACCGGGAGGTCGCCCTGACCGGACACGTGCGAGGTGCCGTACGGGTTGCCGTCGACGAACTTCGACGGGTCGGTGTACCCGGGCGCGACGAGGATGCCGCCGAAGTGGTGGATCGTGTTGTAGAGCGCGAGCAGCGTGGACTCCTGGCCGCCGTGGGCGGTGGAGCTCGCGGTGAAGCCGCTGTAGACCTTGTCGGCCAGCTGCCCGGACTGCCAGAGCCCGCCGAGCGTGTCGATGAACTGCTTGAGCTGCGCGGTGACGTTCCCGTACCGGGTCGGCGAACCGAAGATCACCGCGTCCGCCCACACCATGTCGTCCGGCGAGACCTCGGGGATGTCGGCCGTCGCCTCGATGTTGGCGGCCCACGCCGGATTGGAGTCGATGGCCGCCTGCGGAGCGAGCTCGGCCGCCCGCCGCAGCCGCACCCGCGCCCCGGCCCGCTCGGCGTCCGCGGCGATGGCCCGGGCGATCGTGGTGATGGTGCCGGTGGACGAGTAGTAGATGACGGCGACGTTGACGGGCGTGGACATGCGGAGACCTCCGTCGGGACAGCGGCGGTACGAAACGGGATGCGGCGGTACGAAGCAGACGATACGGATATCCGCCGCACCCGGCGCGCCGGACGGCCCGACCCCGTACGCCTACGGAGCCAGGCGGCCCGACCCCGTACGCCTACGGAGCAGAACGGCCCGACCTCGTACGCCCGCGGCCCCGACCTGGTACGCCAACGGCCTCCGTCTCGTACGCCTGAGACCCACCGCCTCACCGCAGCGACTTGCCCTCCCCGTCCAGCTGCATCTGGGCCCGCCCGGTCACCAGCAGCCAGGCGGGCAGGGCGGCGGCGCAGAGCAGCGGCAGTACGGAGGCGTCGCTGACCAGCACCGCCGCCGTGAACAGGCTCACCCACCCCTGCCGCGTGACGGCGAGCAGCACGCCGAGCACCGCACAGGAGACCGCGAGCGCCGGTGGTACGGCGGCGACCAGCGCATGGGCGCAGAGCCCGAGCGCCGCTCCCGCGAAGACCGCCGGGAAGATCCGCCCGCCCCGGAAGCCGCAGGTCGCCGCCACCACCAGCGCGGCCATCTTCACCACCGCCATCACCGCGAACTCACCGGCCGACCACCCGTCCGGGTCCCCGGCGATCTCCTTCACCTCGTCCAGCCCCTTGAACAGCGTCAGATGGCCGCCGAGCGCGCCGAGCAGTCCCAGCACCAGCCCGCCGGCGGTCAGCGCGAGCACCGGGTGGCGCAGCGCGCGGAAGGCCCGGTGCACCACCGGGAACGCGTACACCGCCAGCATGCCGAGCAGCGCACCCGCCGAGGCGATCAGGAGGGCGGCGAGCAGGTCGCCCCAGTGCGGTCCGGAGTAGGCGGGGAGCGAGAGGTCGAAGCTGGGCTCCGCGATCAGCGACATGGTCAGCGCACCGGCGGTACCGGCCGCGAGCGGCGCGAACAACCGGTCCCAGAAGGCTCCTGGGCCCGGCTGCGAGGCCAGCGTCTCGGAGAGGATCAGCGCGGCGGCGATCGGCGTACCGAAGAGCGCACCGATCGTCCCGGCCGCCGCGAGCGCCACCCAGAGCTCGGCCGGTGCGCCGGGCGCGGCCCGGCGGCCGAGCCAGAAGGCCAGCGCGATGTTGGCGGCGGTGATCGGGTTCTCCGGCCCGAGGCTCACTCCGCCCGCCAGCGCCAGTGCGGTCACCAGGAGGAGCCCGGGAACGATGCCCGGCCGCATCGGCGCGTCCACCAGTCCGGTGGTGGCCGGATCGGGACCACCGTGTCCGGGCACGGCCCGCAGGACCAGGCCCACCGCGAGGCCGGTCGCGGTGAGCATGACGATCATCCAGAGCGAGGAGAACCGGCCGACACCGAGCGCGTCGGGCAGGGTCCCCCAGAGCACGTCCTGGAGCCGCTCCGCCAGCAGGCTGACGCCGAGCAGGATCAGCGCGCAGGCGATGCCGACGACGATGGCCGGCGCGACGAGCGGCAGGAGCCGGCGGGCGGGAGCGGCCGACGGGTGAGGAGGCGCGGGTGCGGAGGATTCGGGAGCCACCGGCTCACCCTAGGGCGACGAAAAGGATAAACCGCCGCCATTCGGGCTTCGACGGAACCGCGCCTCTCAGCTCCGCCGGACTCGCACCTCTCAGCTCCGCCGGACCCGCGCCTCCTCGGGGTCACACCTTGCTGATCACCGCCGCCGTCCCGTACGCGCAGACCTCCGTCCCCGCATCCGCCGCCTCCGTCACGTCGAACCGCATCATCAGCACCGCGTTGGCGCCGCGCGCCCGCGCCTGCTCCACCAGCCGTTCCATCGCCTGGTTGCGGGTCTCGACCAGGGTCTTGGTCAGCCCTTTCAGCTCGCCGCCGACCATCGACTTCAGCCCGGCGCCGATCTGGCTGCCGAGGTGGCGGATGGGGTCTCCCCTGGTCGAGCGCAGCCGAGAGCTTGGGGAAGTACGGTCAGGCCGAACACCTCACCGATGATCTGCGTCACCTGATGGCCCGGTACGTCATTGGTGGTGACGACCAGCACATCCGCCTGGGCCGTCTGGCCGCCGCCGAAATCCTCAATGCCCATGTTTGTGGCACCTCCTGTGGTCAGCCTCGCCCTGCTCCGTAGGATGCGCATTCCCGCCGTCCGCCACTGGAACCAAGGGCGTTCACCGGGCGTTGATAGCTTGGGGCGGCCTACAGAGCCGCCATCGCACACATCCTGGAGCCCGGACCCTTGAATACGCTTGCGCTCGGCCCGAGCTGGCTGGACCCGGACTATCTGCTCAATACGTTCGGCCTTCCCGGCCTTCTTCTCATCGTCTTCGCCGAGTCCGGACTCCTGATCGGCTTCTTCCTGCCCGGCGACTCCCTGCTGTTCACCACGGGGCTGCTGGTGACCACGGGACAGCTGAAGTACCCGCTCTGGCTCGTCTGCACGCTGATCGCCGTCGCCGCGATCCTCGGCGACCAGGTGGGCTATCTCTTCGGCCGCAAGGTCGGCCCGGCCCTCTTCAAGCGCCCGGACTCCCGTCTCTTCAAGCAGGAGAACGTCGAGAAGGCCCACGCATTCTTTGAAAAGCACGGACCGAAGTCGCTGGTCCTGGCGCGGTTCGTGCCGATCGTGCGGACGTTCACGCCGATCATCGCCGGCGTCAGCCGGATGAACTACCGCCTGTTCGTCATCTACAACGTCGTCGGCGCACTCCTGTGGGGCGTGGGTGTCACCGTGCTCGGCGCGCTGCTCGGCAAGATCGACTTCGTGCACGAGCACATCGAGAAGATCCTCATCCTGATCGTGCTGCTCTCCGTGCTGCCGATCGTGGTCGAGGTCCTGCGCGCCCGCAGCCAGGGCAAGAAGGCCGCCGCCGCCGAGGCGCCGGGCGCCCTCGACGGCCCGCCGGCACCTCCGGCCACCGGCCGCGGTCGCCACGCCAAGCGCTGACCCCTTCCCGTACGGCCGACTCCCGTACGGCCGACCTCTTCTCCCGTACGTAAGCGCACGAAAGCGCCCCTCCCCGGACCTGCGGGGAGGGGCGCTTCCGTATACCGGGGCTAGAACCCCCTGGTCCGCTTCGCCGCCCGGCGGCTCGCTCCGCCGACCGCGCCCGGCGCTCCCATGAACAGCCGCGAGACCTCGCTCCCCAGGTTCACCCCGATCGCGATGGCCAGCGCCGTCGCGACCGCCGTGGACAGCGAGGCGAGCCCGGCGTCCAGCTCGTTCTGCGCCACGCCGAGCAGACCGAAGTACGTCGCCGAACCGGGCAGCAGCGGCCCGATCGCCGCCGTGATGTACGGCAGCGAGGAGGTGAACCGGTAGCGCGAGAACAGCTGGCCGAACAGGCCCACCAGACCGGCCGCCACCGCCGTCGCCGCGACCGGCGAGATGCCTCCGGTCCGGGCCATCGCGCCGAAGATGATCCAGGCCACACCGCCGTTGAGGGTGACCGCCAGCACGGTGTGGCGCTCCTGCTGGAGCAGCACCGCGAAGGCCAGGCTGAGCGCCATCGACGCCAGGATCTGCACCGCCGGCTCGTCGTACGGCGTGAACCGGGCCTCCGGATTGAGCTGCGCGTCCAGCTGCAGCCCCAGGTACAGCACGATCAGCACACCGGCGACGATCCCGATGAAGAAGTACATGACCTCGAGGAGGCGGGCCGATGCGGTGATGTAGTAGCCGGTCAGACCGTCCTGCACCCCCGCCACCAGCGCCCGTCCCGGCAGCAGCGCGAAGAGCCCACCGGTGATCACCGCGGACGGCCGGATGTCCGTGGAATGGGTCAGCGTCAGCGCCACACCCATCGCGGCCGGCGGCATCGCGGCCACCGTGAACTGGTAGAACTCCGGCAGCCCGCGACCGGCGCAGAGCCACGCCAGCCGGTCGCCGAGCATCGCGCCCGCCGCCGCCACGATGAAGACCAGCACACCACCGCCGACCAGCACGGAGGCCGAACCGGCGAGCAGCCCGGCGGCCGCCGTCAGGACCCAGCCCGGGTACGGGTGCCGGTTACGCCGGATCTCCGCGAGCCGCCGGTAGGCCTCCTCCAGAGAGATCTCGGTGTCCTCGCTGGTGATGTCGTCCACCAGCCGGAAGACGGCCGCCAGCCGGGTGTAGTCGGTGCCCCGGCGGCGTACGGTACGGCTCGCCGTCACCGGGTCGTCGACCAGCGACGGCTGGTGCGAGATGGACAGCAGCGTGAACGTGACGGTCGGTTCGCTGCGGTCCAGCCCGTACGAACGGGTCACCGCGAACATCGCCGCCTCGACGTCCTCCGCACCCTCGCCGCCCGCCAGCAGCAGCTCGCCGATACGGAGCGTCAGGTCGAGCACGCGCGGTACGGCGGGACCCGTGTCGTCATCGGTGCGCTGGACGGACTCCGGTGCCGGGCGCTCGGTCACCGGCATCCGGAGCATCGTGCGCATCCGGTCCTGCCAAGGCGCCTCCTTGGTCAGCCGGACCATCGGAATGCCCTGCGCCGGAGTGAACGCGGGCGGCGCCTGCTGAGCGTTGTACGCGCTCGGCGGAGTGAAAGCGGAACTCAGCGTGTCCGAGTTCGGGCCGCCCGTGGAACCGCCGCCGGAACCACCGGACCCGCTCGCGTCCTGGTGCACGCCGACCGGGATCGCGAACTCCGACGTCGGATGGTCCTCCTCGGGCGGCGACACCGGCTGCATCGTCCCGGCAGGCGGCGCGAAAGCGCTCCGCGCCTCGTCGGACTGGGGCTTCTGGTCCTCCGGACCGCCCGATTCCGCCACCACTCGACCTCGCTCCTCCTCGGCTGATCTTCCGGGCGCACGTGTGCCCAGTATGGCCACCGACATGACCACCGCATGACGAGGCGATGCGCACAGCGGAACGGGCGGCACACCTGTGAAGGTGTGCCGCCCGTTCCCGTACGGCCGTCCGGCTCACAAGCGGAACCGGAAGAGGGACGTCAGTGCTTGCCGCCCTGCGCCTCAAGACGCTTGTACGAGGCCTCGATCTCGGCCTCCGCCTCGGTACGGCCGACCCAGTCGGCGCCCTCGACGGACTTGCCCGGCTCCAGGTCCTTGTAGACCTCGAAGAAGTGCTGGATCTCCAGGCGGTCGAACTCCGACACGTGGTGGATGTCGCGCAGGTGCTCCACCCGCGGGTCCGACGCCGGGACACACAGCAGCTTGTCGTCGCCGCCGGCCTCGTCCGTCATCCGGAACATGCCGATGGCGCGGCACTTGATGAGGCAGCCGGGGAAGGTCGGCTCGTCCAGGATGACCAGTGCGTCCAGCGGGTCGCCGTCCTCGCCGAGGGTGTTCTCGACGAAGCCGTAGTCGGCCGGGTAGCTGGTCGAGGTGAAGAGTCGACGGTCCAGGCGGATCCGACCGGTCTCGTGGTCCACCTCGTACTTGTTCCGCGAACCCTTCGGGATCTCGATGGTGACGTCGAACTCCACGGGTGGCTCCTCCATGATCAACACATACGACGGGTGATTAAGTGTCCCCCACGCAGAAGAGTGCTCGCGAAAGGGGCTGGTCAACGGTGGCCGAGCCGGTGGAAGAACCGTCGAACCGCCCGTCGGACCCCTGGGGCCGGATCAGGAACCTGAAGAGCAAGCGCAACGGGTCCGACACCTGGCTGGTCGTCGCAGGCTCCGCCGTGCTCGGCCTGGTCGTGGCCACCGGCGCCGTCCTCGCCGCCGGTCCCTGGGACAACGGTCAGCGTAAGGCCGAGCGGCAGCTCGCAGCCGCCGAGCACCCCACAGGTGGCGTACATCACGGCCGCAGGCTCCCCGGCGCCCCCGAACCGGCCCCCAGCGCCCCGGCCGTCCTCGGCGCGCTCGACCCCGTCACCCGTTCCGCCCCTCAGGACCCGGCGAGTCTGCGCACCGCCCTCGCCCCGCTCATCGCCGCACCCGAACTCGGCACCGAGGTCGCCGCCTCCGTCGTCGACACCGCCACCGGCAAGCAGCTGTACGGGCGTGGCGCGGCCACTCCGATGACCCCGGCCTCCACCGTCAAGATCGCCACCGCCGCCGCCGCGCTCTCCGCCCTCGGCCCCGACCACCGCATCGCCACCACCGCCCGGCTCTCCGAGGACGCCCGCACCCTCACCCTCGTCGGCGGCGGCGACCCCACCCTGACCCCGGCCGCCCTGAAGTCCCTGGCCGCCTCCGCGGCGCGCGCGGTCGAGAAGGCCGACGCCACCGGCGTACGGCTCACGTACGACACCTCCCGCTACACCGGCCCGGAGCGCCACCCCATCGGCAAGAACCCCAACCTCGCGCCCGTCACCGCGCTGATGGTCGACGAGGGCCGGCTCGACGGCACCGACCGCGGCCCCGCCACCCGCAGCGACGACCCGGCAGGCGACGCCGCCCGCGCCTTCGCCGCGCAGCTGAAGAAGGCGGGCGTCAAGGTCACCGGCGAGCCCCGCGCGGCCCGCGCGCCCGGCACGGCCCGTACCGTCGCAACGCACCACTCCGCGCCGCTCGCCGCTCTGGTCGAGCGCACCCTGACCAACAGCGACAACGACATCGCCGAGGCCCTCGCCCGGCAGACCGCCATCGCCAAGGGCGAGAGCGCCGACTTCGCCGGTGCCCGCCGAGCCGTCACCACCGAGCTCAAGAAACTCCAGGTGCCGACCGCCGGAGCCCGCCTCGCGGACGGCAGCGGACTCGACCGCGAGGGCCGCGTCACGCCGGCCCTCCTCACCACGCTCCTGGCCCGCGCCGCCGACCCCGAGCGGCCCGGACTGCGCCCCGTCCTCACCGGCCTCCCCGTCGCCGGCTTCACCGGCACCCTCAGCACCCGCTACCAGGACGGCACCGACACCGCCGCCGCCACCGGCCTGATCCGCGCCAAGACCGGCACCCTCAGCGGCGTCAACGCACTCTCCGGAACCGTCGTGGATCCGCGGGGCCGACTGCTCGCCTTCGCCTTTCTCGCCGCCGGCTCCACCGCGCCCGAAGCCGCCGAAGCCGCTCTCGACGCCTTGGCAGCCGCACTCACCGGACCGGCCGGCTGAGCCCCACTCCTTCGAAGGCCCCACCCGAAGAGCCGCACAAGACCCCACCACCGGGCGAGTCGCTCACGTACGGTTGACGCATGACGAGCATCGGTGGTGCAGAGATGGTCGACTGGAACCTCGCGGTCGCGACCGCGACCCGACTGGTGCGGCCCGGGCCCGAGATCAGCCGCGAGGAGGCCCGTGCCGTCGTCGCGGAGCTCCGGCGCCACGCCAAGGCCTCCGAGGAACACGTCCGCCGCTTCACCCGGATGATCCCGGAAGGGGCCGAACCGGAGGACACCCCGGTCCTGGTCGTGGACCGGGCCGGCTGGATCAAGGCCAACGTCGCCGGCTTCCGCGAACTGCTCCGCCCGCTGCTCGCCAAGATGGAGGCCCGCCGCTCCGGCGGACCCGGCGGAGCGGTCCTCGGCGCGGTCGGCGGCAAGGTCACCGGCGTCGAGCTGGGCATGCTGCTCTCGTTCCTCGCCTCCCGGATCCTCGGCCAGTACGAGACGTTCGCCCCGGCCACCCGCGAGCTGCCCGGCTCCGCCGACGGTGGCGGACGGCTGCTCCTGGTCGCGCCGAACATCGTCCACGTCGAGCGGGAACTCGACGTCGACCCGCACGACTTCCGGCTCTGGGTCGCGCTCCACGAGGAGACCCACCGCACCCAGTTCACCGGCGTCCCGTGGCTCCGCGACCACCTCCAGGGCGAGATCCAGTCATTCCTGGACGAGACCGACGTCGACCCGATGACCTTCCTGGAGCGGCTCCGCGAGGCCGCCCAGTCCCTCTCCGGCGCCGGCCGTCCCGAAGGCGAACGCGGCGACGACAGCGGCCGCAGCCTCGTCGACGTCGTCCAGACCCCGGCCCAGCGCGAGGTCCTCGGCCGCCTCACCGCCGTCATGTCGCTCCTCGAAGGCCACGCGGACTACGTGATGGACGGCGTCGGCCCCGAGGTCGTCGGCTCCGTCGCCGAGATCCGCGAGAAGTTCCAGAAGCGCCGCGCCCAGGGCGCCGGCCGGCTCGACCAGGCGCTGCGCAAACTGCTCGGCCTGGACGCCAAGCTCCGTCAGTACAAGGACGGCGAGAAGTTCGTACGATCGGTCGTCGACGAGGTCGGCATGGACGGCTTCAACCGCGTCTGGACCTCGCCCAACACCCTCCCGACCAAGGCCGAGATCGCCAAACCCGCCGAGTGGGTCGCACGGGTGCACCGCAAGGCCGAATCGTGACCCTTTTCCGGCCCACCGCCGGGAATCTGCCTTCCAATCACCCATCCGGGGGACCATGAGGGCATGGGAAGGCGTGCAATGCTCGATGAACAGCTTGCCTCTGTCACCATCGACGCACTCTGAGTGACGGGACTCTTGCGTTCCGGCGCTCGATGCTCCTCCCGAACCTTCACGAAGGGCACCGGACATGGGTCCCCATCCTGCGGTCGCGGCGATACGCCTGGCGGTCCGCCGCGTACTCAACGACGTCCTCACCGAATTCCACCGGCACGACGGCCCCGGCCGCCCCGCCGAAGAGGCCCGGCGCACCGCGCCCGCCTCCCGCTACGCCGAGGCCGGCACCGCGGGCACACTCTCCCTCCCCGACCGGCCCGCCGCCCCGCTCGTCCTCGTCGCCTGCTCCGGCGGTGCCGACTCCATGGCGCTCGCCTCGGCCCTCGCCTTCGAGGCCCGCAAGCTCGACGTCCGGGCCGGCGGCATCACCGTCGACCACAACCTCCAGCCGGGATCCGGCCTCCGCGCCGCCGAGGTCGTCACCCGGCTCGCCGCCATGGACCTCGACCCCGTCGAGGCCGTCGCCGTGCACGTCGGACGCGGAGGCGGCCCCGAAGCCGCCGCCCGCGACGCCCGCTACGCCGCTCTGGACGCCGCCGCCGAACGCCACGGCGCCGCCGCAGTGCTCCTCGGCCACACCCGCGACGACCAGGCCGAAACCGTCCTCCTCGGCCTCGCCCGCGGCTCCGGCATCCGCTCGCTCTCCGGCATGGCCGCCGCCTCCGGACCGGCAGGCCGCTACCGCCGCCCCTTCCTCCAGCTCGACCGCCAGACCGCCCGCAAGGCCTGCCTGGTCCAGTCGATCCCGGTCTGGGACGACCCGCACAACATCGACCCCGCCTACACCCGCTCCCGCCTCCGCCACGAGGGCCTGCCCGCCCTGGAGAAGGCCCTCGGCAAAGGAGTCGTCGAAGCCCTCGCCCGCACGGCCCAGCTCTCCCGCGACGACGCCGACGCGCTGGACACCTGGGCCGCCGAGGCCGAGCTCGCCGTACGCGACGAGACCGGCCGGCTGGAGTGCGCCAAGCTCTACGTCCTGCCGCCCGCCGTACGCCGCCGCGTGCTGCGCCGGGCCGTCATCGAGGCCGGTGCGCCGGCCGGCTCGCTCTTCGCCCGCCACCTCGAAGAAGTCGACCGCCTGATCACCGGCTGGCGCGGCCAGGGGGCCATCAACCTGCCCGGCCGCGTCGAGGCCCGACGGCAGGGTGGCAGACTGGTCATTCGGCAGAGCTGACGCGCGAGCGGCCAGCCGCAGGCGAACAGCCGGGCCGGGCCCGGGGCACAGCCCCGGGCCCGGCAGGCGAGAAAGAGACGCGGGTGAACGAGAAGGACATGGGCAGCGACCTCCAGTCGGTGCTTCTCACCAAGGAAGAGATCGACGCGAAGCTCGTCGAGCTGGCCGCGAAGATCGACGCGGAGTACGCGGGCAAGGACCTGCTGATCGTCGGCGTCCTCAAGGGCGCGGTGATGGTCATGGCGGACCTGGCGCGCGCGCTGTCCACCCCCGTCACGATGGACTGGATGGCCGTCTCCTCGTACGGGGCGGGCACCCAGTCCTCCGGTGTCGTACGGATCCTCAAGGACCTGGACACCGACATCAAGGGCAAGCACGTCCTGATCGTCGAGGACATCATCGACTCCGGTCTGACGCTGTCCTGGCTGCTGTCCAACCTGGGCTCCCGGGAGCCGGCCTCGCTGGAGGTCTGCACCCTGCTGCGCAAGCCGGACGCCGCGAAGGTCGCGATCGATGTGAAGTGGATCGGCTTCGACATCCCCAACGAGTTCGTCGTCGGCTACGGGCTGGACTACGCGGAGAAGTACCGCAACCTCCCCTTCGTCGGCACGCTCGCCCCGCACGTCTACGGCGGCTGACCGGCGGGGAACCCTCGCGGCCTTCGGGCCGTTGAAGCTTCGAAAGCGGGTTTATCCGCCGTACGCAGCGGTCGCGGGCCTCCTTGCTGGGGTACCGTCCGAAGAGCACTCTTTTCCAGCAGAGCTTTCACACACAGCAGCATTTACCTACGGGCAGGAGGGACGGGGCGTCTTCGCTCCGTATGGATGGACGTGAAGCGATACTTCCGTGGGCCGGTCATGTGGATCGTGCTGGCCGTCCTCGCCGTGGTCGTGTTGATGCAGGTCGTCGGCTCGTCGGGCGGCTACAAGACGGTGGACACCGCCAAGGTGATCCAGGCGATCAGCAAGGACCAGGTGGAGCAGGCCAAGCTGACCACCGGTGACGAACAGATTCTCAAGATCGAACTTAAGGACGGCCAGAAGCTTGCCGGCGAGTCCGGCACCAAGTTCCAGGCGAGCTACATCGGCAACCAGGGCGTCCAGCTCGCCGACACGCTCCAGCAGAAGTTCGAGGCGGGTGACATCGAGAAGGGTTACACCGTCTCGCCGTCGAAGCAGTCCCCGTTCGTCTCGATCCTCCTCTCGCTGCTGCCCTTCGTCCTGATCGTCGTCGTCTTCCTGTTTCTGATGAACCAGATGCAGGGCGGCGGCTCCAAGGTCATGCAGTTCGGCAAGTCCAAGGCCAAGCTGATCACCAAGGACACCCCGAAGACGACCTTCGCCGATGTGGCGGGGTCCGACGAGGCGGTCGAGGAGCTCTACGAGATCAAGGAGTTCCTCCAGGAGCCGGCGAAGTTCCAGGCCGTCGGCGCCAAGATCCCCAAGGGCGTCCTGCTCTACGGGCCGCCCGGTACGGGCAAGACGCTGCTCGCACGCGCCGTCGCCGGCGAAGCGGGCGTGCCGTTCTACTCGATCTCCGGGTCCGACTTCGTCGAGATGTTCGTCGGTGTCGGTGCCTCCCGGGTGCGTGACCTCTTCGAGCAGGCCAAGGCGAACGCTCCGGCGATCGTCTTCGTCGACGAGATCGACGCCGTCGGCCGGCACCGCGGTGCCGGTATGGGCGGCGGGCACGACGAGCGCGAGCAGACGCTCAACCAGCTGCTCGTCGAGATGGACGGGTTCGACGTGAAGGGCGGGGTCATCCTGATCGCCGCCACGAACCGCCCGGACATCCTCGACCCGGCGCTCCTGCGTCCGGGACGCTTCGACCGGCAGATCGCGGTCGACCGCCCCGACATGCTGGGCCGGCTGGAGATCCTCAAGGTCCACCAGAAGGGCAAGCCGGTCGCGAAGGACGTCGATCTCGGCGCCGTCGCCCGCCGCACGCCCGGTTTCACCGGTGCCGACCTGTCGAACGTGCTGAACGAGGCCGCGCTCCTGACGGCGCGCAGCAACAAGAAGCTGATCGACAACGAGAGTCTCGACGAGGCCATCGACCGCGTCGTGGCGGGCCCGCAGAAGCGGACCCGGATCATGTCCGAGAAGGAGAAGAAGATCACCGCGTACCACGAGGGCGGACACGCCCTGGTCGCGGCGGCCTCTCCTCAGTCGGACCCGGTCCACAAGATCACGATCCTCTCCCGCGGCCGCGCCCTCGGTTACACGATGGTGCTCCCGGAGGAGGACAAGTACTCCACGACGCGCAACGAGATGCTCGACCAGCTGGCGTACATGCTGGGCGGGCGCGCGGCCGAGGAGCTGGTCTTCCACGACCCGACCACCGGCGCGGCCAACGACATCGAGAAGGCCACGGCAACGGCCCGCGCGATGGTCACGCAGTACGGCATGACGGAGCGGCTCGGCGCGATCAAGTTCGGCGGCGACAACTCGGAGCCCTTCCTGGGCCGCGAGATGGGCCACCAGCGTGACTACTCGGAAGAGGTCGCGGCTCTGGTCGACGAAGAGGTCAAGAAGCTCATCGAGACCGCGCACAACGACGCGTGGGAGATCCTCGTAGAGAATCGCGACATCCTCGACGCCCTCGTGCTCGAACTCCTGGAGAAGGAGACGCTCGGCAAGGACGAGATCGCGCAGATCTTCGCCCCGATCGTCAAGCGTCCCGCCCGCCCGGCGTGGACCGGCTCCGCCCGGCGCACCCCGTCGACGCGGCCTCCGGTGCTCTCTCCCAAGGAGCTGGCCCTCACCAACGGCGCCTCCACCGCCAACGGCTCGGCCACTCCGCCGGAGATCGCCCCGACGACGGACCTCACGAAGGACATCGCCCCCTCCACGGAGGCGATCCCCGAGGAGCGTCCCGAGAGCTAGCCCGCACCGCATCCGGTGAGACCTCCGTCACGGGGGTCTCACCAGGTCCGGAATGGATGCCGCGCCCCCCAGGTTTTAGCCTGTGGGGGCGCGGCTTTTCCGTATGCCTGCGATGTCCACGTGCGATCCGCGCACGGGGCAGCCATGAGGAACGAGGCACAGATGACCGACCCGGTGACGCTGGACGGCCAGGGATCGATCGGCGATTTCGACGAGAAGCGGGCCGAGGCGGCCGTACGCGAACTGCTCATCGCGGTCGGAGAGGACCCGGACCGCGAGGGCCTCAAGGAGACGCCGGGACGGGTGGCGCGGGCGTACAAGGAGATATTGGCGGGCCTCCGCCAGGAGCCTGAGGACGTTCTGACCACGACGTTCGACCTCGGACACGATGAGATGGTCCTGGTGAAGGACATCGAGATCATGTCCCTGTGCGAACACCACCTCCTGCCCTTCCACGGAGTCGCGCACGTCGGCTACATCCCGGCCGACACGGGCAAGATCACCGGCCTGTCGAAGCTGGCCCGGCTGGTGGACGTCTTCGCCCGTAGACCCCAGGTGCAGGAGCGCCTCACCACGCAGGTGGCGGACTCGCTCATGCGGATCCTGGAGGCGCGCGGCGCGATCGTGGTGATCGAGGCGGAGCACATGTGCATGTCGGTGCGGGGCATCCGCAAACCGGGCGCGAAGACGACCACGTCGGCCGTACGGGGACAGCTGCGTGACGCCTCCACCCGCGCCGAGGCGATGAGCCTGATCCTGGCCCGCTAGGCCGTCGGCTCGCTTTGTCAGTGGTGCCCGATACGCTCCTCGGCCTGAGGTGGTGAGCAGGCCGAGGAGCGCCGTATGGACCACGGATTACCGAGCAGGCAGACCGTCAACGCGGTGGGAGGGCGCCTCCGAGCCCCGGACATAGCCGTCGGTACCAGGCTGTGGACGCTGGACGGACTCCGTACGGCGCAGACCAAGCGTTCGCCGATCGGTACGCGCGCAGCCTCACCGAGGCGACGGGGCTGGAAGCGCGGCCCCAGCCTGTGACGCGGCCTCTTCTGGATACCTGGGCCGGGACATCCCTGGTTTCCGGGTGCGTGTGGTGTCCTCCTACCTCGCCGACGCGCTGCGACAGTACGCGGGCGGCGACGGCTGCCGGGCCAAGCACTGGGCCGGACGCACTCTGGTCAGTGCGAACGTCCCCTTCCTCGCCGAGCTGGCCACGGTCATCGGAGCCCGGTTCACTCCCTCCAAGAAGGGCCTGGCCTCCCATCTGATCCTGGTCGACCGCTGGGCGGCCCGGGGAACGTTCCGGCCGGAGCATCATGACGCCGACTCGGTGGAGTCGGGCTGGGTGACGGTCGAGGCCGTGCGGCCCCGCGTCGCTCCGGGCAAGCCGTTCACCCTGTACAGCTACCGGCTCCGGCCGCATCCCACCTTCCTGGTCAACGGCCACCTGGTGCGGGAAGCGGAGTGAGACGGGCTCGGTGCCGCTCTAAGCGGCCGCCGCCCCCGTGCCGTCGTTGTCGCCGTTCTCGCGGAGGCGGCAGACGCGTTCCAGGAAGAAGGCGGCCGCGATGACGCCGATGCCCGCCACCACCGCCGCGCCGGCGTAGATGGCCTGGTCGCGGCGGGGTGGGACGTCGAGGAAGCTGAGCAGGAAGACGCCCGTGCCGCCGTACATCCCGGCGACCAGGGCGGTGACCAGGGCGCTCGCCTGGCCGAAGACGACCGCTCGCGCCGCCATCAGGGGCTCGACACCCTTGGCGCCGGGGCGGCGTTCGCGTTGGGCGCGGAGGCGGGTGCGGATGGAGAGGGCGGTGGCCAGGAGGATCACCGCGATCACGGCGAGCACGATGGAAGCGGCCAGCGGGACGCTCGGGAGCGTGCCGAAGGAGTCCCAGAGGCGGGCGCCGCCCCAGGAGAGGACACCGGCGGCGGCGAAGAGGCCCGCCAGTACCCCGAGCCGTAGTTGCTTCACCGCGTGAGCCGCCCTTCGTCGCCTGTGTTCCCGAGCCCGCCTGTCCGTGAGCCCGCGAGCCCCGAGCCCGTGTTCCTGAGCTCGTGCCCGTCGAGCCTAACGATTACTCCGGCAGGCGCAGTTCCAGGTCGGCGCGGGGCAGGACGCCTTCGCGGCCGACGCCGGCGAGGAGGTCGGCGACCGGGCCCGCGCCGGGCAGCTGGGCCTCGGGGTCCATGTCGTGCCAGGGAGCGAGGACGAAGGCCCGCTCGTGGGCGCGGGGGTGGGGGAGGGTGAGGACCGGGTCGTCGGAGAGGACGTCGGCGTACGACACGATGTCGACGTCGATCGTGCGCGGGCCCCACCGCTCCTCGCGGACCCGGTCGAAGGCCTCCTCGACGGCCTGGCCGCGCTCCAGCAGGGAGGCGGGCGGCAGCGTGGTCTTCACGAGGATGACCGCGTTGAAGTAGGAGGGCTGGCTGTCGGCCGCGACGCCCCAGGGCTCCGTCTCGTAGACCGGGGAGACGGCCTTGACCCGCAGGCCCGGCGTGTCCTCCAGCGCGTCGACGGCGCCCTGGAGGGTCTCCAGCCGGTTGCCCAGGTTGGAGCCGAGGGCGATCACGGCCATCTTCGGGTTGGAGAGGGTGATGTCGGCGGCGTCCACCTGCTTGACGACGGCGGTGGGCACCGGCTGGACGGTCGGGTCGCTCTGCCCCTCGGTGGAAAAAGCGGTCATGCTCGGCTCCGGGTGATGGTGATGGTCACGTCGTCGAAGGGGACGGTGATCGGCGCGTCCGGCTTGTGCACCACGACCTCGACCTCCTGGACACCTTCGTGCTTCAGGCACTGCTGGGCGATGCGCTCGGCGAGCGTCTCGATCAGGTCGACCGGCTCGCCCGTCACCACGTCGACGACCTCCTCGGCCACCACGCCGTAGTGCACGGTGCGGGCCAGGTCGTCGGTGGCTGCCGCGGGGCGGGTGTCGAGGCCGAGCACCAGGTCGACGATGAAGGTCTGGCCCTCTTCCCGCTCCTTGGGGAAGACGCCGTGGTGCCCACGGGCCTTGAGGCCGCGCAGCGCGACACGATCCACGCGAATCACTCCTGCTGTCGTTGGTCCAAGAGGCACCCGGCCGCGTGCGGGCGGCGAGGTACCTGCTTTCGAATCTACCTGCGAGCACCGACCGTGCTCGCCCGTGGGGGCCATGGACAGCGCCTCACGGGACTGGTAGCCGCCCATACCCCGCGGTCGTGGACTCCAATCCCTGCCCGGCCCCTACCCACTCGGGAGGGTGGCTGCGCGTCGTCAGGACGACAGTTCCTCGTCGTCGTCCTCGTCGGTCTCCGCCAGGACCGGCGAGCCGTGGTGGGACCAGAGCTTCCAGCCCTCGGGCGTGCGCCGGAACACGTTCGTGGCGACGACCAGCTGGCCTACCAGTGGCCCCAGGTCGCTGCCCTCCTCGGCCGGACCGCCGCTGAGGATGTTCTCCGTGCAGGTCACCAACGCGGTGTCGCCGGTCATCGCGATGTTGACGTCGGTGAGGAAGAACTGGATGTACTCGGTGTTCGCCATGATCAGCGCGTAGCTGCGGAGCACGTCGCCGCGGCCCGTGAGCACCGGCCACCCCGGGTGGACGCACGAGACGGTGAGGTCCTCGCCCGGCAGCCACCGGTCGGAGAGCGCCTCGTGGTCGCCGCGCTCCAGCGCCTCGTAGAAGGCGGTGTTGGCGGCCTCGACCTCCGCGATGTCGGCGGCGGCCGACGCGTGGTCCTCGTTCACGTGGCTCCCTCGACGGCGCGGGCCACGCGTACGGCGTCGGCGGTGGCGCCGACCTCGTGGACCCGGACCGCCCAGGCCCCGGCCCGGGCCGCGAGGGCGGAGATGGCCGCGGTGGCCGCGTCGCGTTCGCGGGCGGGCGGCAGGGTGGCGCCGGGGCCGGCCAGGACGTGGCCGAGGAAGCGTTTGCGGGAGGCGGCCACCAGGAGCGGGCGGCCCAGCGCGTGGAGCTCGTCCAGGTGCGCGACGAGGGCCAGGTCGTGCGGGGCCATCTTCGCGAAGCCGAGGCCGGGGTCGATCACCACGCGTTCCGGGGCCACTCCGCCCGCGACCACCGCGTCCATCCGCTGCCGCAGCTCGTCGAGGACTTCGGCGACCACGTCCTCGTACACCGCCCGGCTGTTCATCGACTCGCTGAAGCCGCGCCAGTGCATCACCACGAACGGCACCTCGGCGGCGGCGACGGCCGGGATCATGTCCGGGTCCGCGAGGCCGCCGCTCACGTCGTTGACCAGGACGGCTCCGGCGGCGACGGCCTCCTCGGCGACGCGGGCGCGCATGGTGTCCACGGAGACGGTGACGCCTTCGGAGGCCAGCCCCTTGACGACCGGGATGACCCGCCGAAGCTCCTCCGACGCGTCCACCCGGCTGGCACCCGGCCGGGTCGACTCGCCGCCGACGTCGACCAGGTCGGCGCCTTCGGACACCAGGTCGAGGCCGTGCTTGACGGCGGCCGTGGTGTCGAACCAGCGGCCGCCGTCGGAGAAGGAGTCGGGCGTCACGTTGACGACCCCCATGACCGCACAGCGGTCCCACTCCGGCAGTCCCCGGACTGTGCCGCGCACGCGTGACGTACTCATGCTTCCAGCCTAGGCCCGCCACGCCGCCCTCTACGCCGCGCTCACCTCGCGCTCCGGTGCGGTGGGCTGCGCGTGGCCGCACGGGCGGCGGGCGCGGGAGCGGAACGGGCGGGGCGGCGAGACGTTCACGAACCCTTCCGCCTGCATCGCCGCGATCCCGATGCGCGGCAGGTGGCGGCTGGTGCGGAAGACCACGAAGCGCGGCTCCCAGCGCGGCTTGAACTTGGCGTTGAACTTGTACAGCGACTCGATCTGGAACCAGCGCGAGAGGAAGATCAGCAGCCCGCGCCAGCAGCGCAGCACCGGCCCGGCGCCGAGCCGCTCGCCGCGTGCCAGCGCCGAGCGGAACATCGCGAAGTTGAGCGAGACCCGCTGGACGCCGAGCTTTCCGGCGGCCTGGAGCGAGGCGACGATCAGCAGCTCGTTCATGCCGGGATCAGCCGAGCGGTCGCGGCGCATCAGCTCCAGCGACATCCCGTCGCGGCCCCACGGTACGAAGTGGAGGACGGCCTTCAGGTCGCCGTGCGGTCCGTCGCCGGTGCCGGGCAGGTGTGCGGTGGCGATCACGCAGTCGCCGTCGGCCGGGTCGCCGATCCGGCCGAGCGCCATGGAGAAGCCGCGCTCGGTGTCGGTGCCGCGCCAGTCGGCGGCGGCGCGGCGGATGCGCTCCAGCTCGGTGGGGCCGATGTCACGTGCTCGCCGGACCCGGGTCTCGTAGCCGTTGCGTTCGATGCGCCCCACCATCTGGCGTACGTTCCGCATGGCCCGCCCGGCGAGGGAGAAATCCGCGACGTCCACCACCGCCTCGTCGCCCAGCTCCAGCGCGGTGAGGCCGGTCTCGCGGGTCCAGACCTCGCCGCCGCGCTCGCTGCACCCCACCACGGCCGGCGTCCAGGAGTGCGCCTTCGCCTCGTCCATGAACCGCTCGATGGCGCCCGGCCACGCTTCCACATCGCCGATCGGGTCGCCGCCGGCCAGCATCACTCCGGAGACGACCCGGTAGCAGACGGCGGCCTTGCCGCTGGGAGAGAAGACGACGGCCTTGTCGCGGCGGAGCGCGAAGTGGCCGAGCGAGTCGCGGCCGCCGTGCGTCGCCAGCAGCGCCCGCAGCCGGCTCTCGTCGTCCTCGGTGAGCCGGGCCGCCGGGTGCTCGGGCCGGAAGGCGAGGTAGATCGTGGTGACGGCGGTCAGCAGGCCGAGCGCGCCGAGCGAGTACGCCACGGTCCAGGTGGTCCGCCCGGCGTAGTCGACCGGCCCTTCCACGCCGAACAGGCCGTACAGCACGTGCTGGAGCCGGTCCGCGATGGACGGGTCACCGACGACGCGGCCGGGATGGACGGAGACGATGACCAGGCCGAGCGCCAGCGAAGAGGCCCCGAGGAGCACGAAGTTGGCCAGCGCCCGCCAGCGGCTGCGCGGATCGGGCAGCGCGCGGAACTGGTCCCGGTGGCGTACCAGGAGCGCGCAGAGCGTCAGTGAGACCAGCACGCCGACGACCGAGTGACGGTACGCGAACTGCGCCACGGCCCCCGCCGGAAGCAGTACCACCGCCGCCCGCCAGGCCCGCCGCTTGTGCCGCTTCAGCCCGTGCGCGAGCAGGAGCAGCAGGATGCCCGCGCTCAGCGAGAGTGCGGCGGCGAACGGGCCGAGCGCTCCGGGCAGCACCTCGGCGAGCGTGTGCATCCGGCTGTGCCGGAAGCGCGGGAAGACCCCGGCGGCGACGTCGATCAGGCCGGCGACGGTGCTGGCGGTGCCGACGACGGCCGGTACGGCTTCGGGGCGCGGGCCGCGCAGGAGCCGCCGCATCCACTGCGGAACCGATACCGATTTATCCCCATCTACCGTGACAGACATCGCTTCCGTGGCTCCAGATGAGAGTGCAGGTTCTTTGGTCCGTCGGCGGTCGGCCGTTCCGGACGATGTGCTCCCTCTAGGACGGGGGCCGGGTCGCGGGGGTTCATCCACATTCCGGAAATTTCCCCTCGGAAACGCGGCGGGAACGCAGCGGACAAGTAGCGAAAACGGAGAGAAAGCGCGCTCATGGGTCTCACCAGCAAGGTAGTTCTGGCGGTCGTGGCGGCCTTGGCCGTGGCACTGTTCGCCGCCACGGTCCGGCTCTGGCCACGGCTGGCCCGGCGGAGCGCCGCCGCCGTGACGGGCCGGGTGGGGCTGCTGCTGGCGACCCAGCTGACGCTGTTCGCCTCGGTCGGCCTGGCGGTGAACAACGCGTTCCTCTTCTACGGTTCCTGGGCCGACCTCTTCGGCCAGAAGCAGGAGTTGGGCGTGGTCACCGACCACGCGGACGGCGGTCCCGGCTCCCGGTACATGACGCGGATCGGTACGCAACGCCCGGACGTGCCGGGCGGCGGAGTGCCGTCGGTGGGCGGGCGGATCGACAAGGTGGTGGTCTCCGGGCGGCTCTCGGGCATCGAGTCACCGGCGTACGTCTATCTGCCGCCGGAGTACTTCCAGAGCGCGTACGCCAAGCGGACGTTCCCGGCGGTGGTGGTGCTGACCGGCTATCCGGGAATGGCGGAGGGCCTGCTCACGGGCCTGCGGTATCCGCGGACGGCGCACGAGCGCGTGAAGGCGGGCAAGGCGCAGCCGATGATCCTGGTGATGCTGCGGCCCTCGGTGGCGCCGCCGCGCGACACCGAGTGCGTGGACATACCGAAGGGCCCGCAGACGGAGACGTTCTTCGCGAAGGACCTCCCCGAGGCGATCGGACAGTCGTACCGGGTCGGCAAGCACGCCCGTAACTGGGGCATCATCGGCAACTCGACCGGCGGCTACTGCGCGTTGAAGATCGGCCTGCACCACCCGGACCGGTACGCGGCGAGCGCCGGGCTGTCCGCGTACTACAAGGCCGCCGAGGATCCGACGACCGGCGACCTGTTCCACGGGAAGCAGGAGCTGCGCGACCGCGCGGACCTGATGTGGACGCTGAAGAACCGGCCTCCGTCCGGCGGCTCCTTCCTGGTGACGACCTCACGCCAGGGCGAGAACAACCTGAGGAGCACGATGGAGTTCATCGACCGGGTGAAGGCGCCCGCCCAGGTGTCCTCGATCGTGCTGGGCAGCGGCGGGCACAATTTCACGACCTGGCGGCGTGAGATCCCGCCGGCGCTGGAGTGGCTGAACGGGCGCCTCAGCGCGCAGTGAGGCGCCGGCCACGTCCAGCGGTGCCACGTCCAGCGGTGGCGACCGTCTCCACTAGGCGGAGGCCACCGTCTCCACCGCCACCTCCGCGCGCGGCAGCGCCTGCGCGTCGGCGTCGATCGAGCGGCGCAGCGCCTCGTGCAGCCGGGCCGGGGTCAGTACGCCGAGGAAGCGGCCCTCGCTCTCCTTGTCGATGACCGCGATCCAGCCGGCGTCGTGCTGGAGCATGGTGGCGAACGCCTGCTTGAGCGGCGCGCCGAGCGGGAGCCATGCCTCCATGCGGCGGGCGTGCTCGCGGACGGTGCCCTTCGCGTCCGGGTCGGCCGCACTGTCGGCCGGGATCCAGCCGTGCAGGTTGTCCCGGCCGTCCAGGACGACCGCCCAGCGCGCGCCCTCGGTGCGGAGGCGCGCGGTGGCCTCGGCGAGCGGGTCGTCCAGGTGGACGACCGGCGGCTGGTCGAGGTCGCTCTCCTCGATCGGCGTCACCGAGAGCCGCTTGAGCCCGCGGTCGGCGCCGACGAAGTCGGCCACGTACGGGGTCGCGGGAGCGCCGAGGACGGTGGCCGGAGAGTCGAACTGCTCGATGCGGCCGTTCCCGTACACCGCGATCCGGTCGCCGAGACGGACGGCTTCCTCGATGTCGTGCGTGACGAACAGCACGGTTTTACGGACCTGGGCCTGGAGTTTCAGGAATTCGTTCTGGAGCCGTTCGCGGACGACCGGGTCGACCGCTCCGAAAGGCTCGTCCATCAGCAGGACGGGCGGGTCGGCGGCCAGGGCGCGGGCCACTCCGACGCGCTGGCGCTGGCCACCGGACAGCTGTTCCGGATAGCGGTCACCGTAAACGGAGGGGTCGAGTCCGACGAGGTCGAGGAGTTCCGCGGCGCGTTCGCGTCCCTTTCCGCGCTTCCATCCCAGGAGATGCGGGACGGTCGCGGTGTTCTCCAGCACCGTCTTGTGCGGGAAGAGGCCCACCTGCTGGATCACATAGCCGATACGGCGGCGGAGTTCGACGGGGTCGATGGCGGATATGTCGTCCCCGTCGAGGAATATCGTGCCCTCGGTCGGTTCGATCAGCCGGTTCACCATCTTCATGGTGGTCGTCTTGCCGCAGCCGGAAGGTCCGACGAGCGTGACCAGTTCACCCTCGGCGACCTCGAAGGAAAGGTCGTCGACGGCGGTGGTGCCGTCCGCGTACCGCTTGGTGACGTGCTCGAAACGGATCATGATTCCCCATTGTGGAGGGCGTTCTGTGAAGGGCGTGTTGCCGGAATGCGACAGCCCTCCGCGATTGTCAGTGGTCGAGGATAGGCTCGCCAGGCATCAGTTCGGCATCGGGCGCGACGGGGAACACGGGCGCCACGGAGACGCGACAGGGAAACGGGAGGTGGGGCCGGATGGCCGGAGCGAACTGCCTGGCGACGAACGACTGGATCTGCGGCGAGTATCTGCGCACCCGCAGCCAGGAGTTGACCGACGCCACCGTGCAGCACATCGGGATCACGGTGGTCTCGGTGCTCATCGGGCTGGCCGTCGCCTTCCCGCTAGCGCTGCTCGCCCGCCAGGGCCGCGGTTTCGCCGGACCGGTGCTCGGGCTGACGACGATCCTCTACACCGTGCCCTCGCTGGCGATGTTCTCGCTGCTGCTGCCGCTCTTCGGGCTCTCGGCCGCGCTGGTCGTCACGGGCCTGGTGCTCTATTCGCTGACCATCCTTGTACGGAACATCCTGGCCGGCCTCGAAGCCGTGCCGGAGGAGGCCAAGGAGGCCGCCCGGGGCATGGGATACGGGCCGTGGCGGCTGCTGTGGGAGGTGGAGCTCCCGCTGGCGCTGCCCGCGCTGATGGCGGGACTGCGCATAGCCACCGTGTCGACGGTCGCGCTGACCACGGTCGGCTCGCTCGTCGGCAAGGGCGGCCTCGGCAACCTCATCGAGGACGCGCTGCCGAGCTTCTTCAAGGCGCAGGTGCTCGCCGCCTCGGTGCTGTGCGTGCTGCTCGCGGTCACCGCCGATCTGCTGCTCCTGGGCCTTCAGCGGCTGCTGACGCCGTGGACGCGTATACGGGCGGCGACGGGGGATAGGGATACGGGTGGCGCGCACGGTTCCCGTGGCGCACGTGGTCCGGACGGTTCTCGTGAGCTCGACGGGTCAGGCGGTTCGGGTGGACCGGCGGGCTTGTCCGCCCCGGCGAAGGTGGAGGCGGGCTGACCCGTGGGAGTCATCGGCGAAGCCTGGACCTGGCTGACCACCGGGGCCAACTGGTCGGGCGACGGCGGAGCCGCGCACCGGCTCGGCGAGCATCTGTACGTCAGCGGAGTGGCCCTCGCGGCTGCCTGCGCCATCGCCCTGCCGCTCGCGCTCTGCCTGGGCCACATCGGCAAGGGCGGCGCGCTCGCGGTCAACATCTCCAACGCGGGCCGGGCCATCCCGGTCTTCGCGGTCCTGGCGCTCTTCATGCTCACGCCTCTCCGTAACTCCGGCTACTGGCCCACGATCATCGCGCTGGTGCTGTTCGCCATGCCGCCGCTGCTGACCAACGCCTATGTCGGGATGCGGGAGGTGGACCGGTCCGTGGTGGAGGCCGCGCGGGGCATGGGGATGTCCGGCGGGCAGCTCTTCGTCCGGGTCGAGCTGCCGCTCGCCTACCCGATGATCATGACCGGGCTGCGCTCCGCCGCCGTCCAGGTCGTGGCCACCGCCTCGATCGCCGCCATGGTCGGCCTCGGCGGCCTCGGCCGGATCATCACCGCCGGATTCAACACCTACGACACCGCGCAGGTCTTCGCGGGGGCGATCCTGGTCGCCGCGCTGGCCCTGCTGGTGGAGGGTGTGCTGGTGGCGCTGGACCGGGTCCTGTCACCGCTGCGCCGCCGCCGGATCGCGTGAGGGACCCGGCGGCTCATCAACTTCCCCCAGTAGTCATCCTTTTTTGCGTTCGGACGGAGAACAGACATGAGCAGAACCTCGCGGATAGCCGGAGCGGTCATCGGCATCGTGGCGCTGACCGGGTCGCTCGCGGCCTGCGGCGGCGACAGCCTGGAGAAGGAGAAGGGCGGCTCCGGCTCCTCGGGCGGCGACAGCAAGAAGGGCTCGCTCGTGGTCGGTTCGGCCGCCTTCACCGAGTCCAAGGTGCTCGCCGAGCTGTACGCGCAGATCCTGGGCGACGCCGGGTACAGCACCTCGATCACCACGGTGAAGAACCGCGAGCTGTACGAGCCCTCGCTGGAGAAGGGCGAGATCGACGTCGTACCCGAATACGCCGCCACGATCACCGAATTCCTCAACGCCAAGGTGAACGGGGCCGAGAAGGCCCAGAACGCTCCGCTCGCCTCCGGTGACGCCGCCGCCACGGTCGCCGCGCTCGAGAAGCTCGCCGAACCGCTGGGCCTCAAGGTGCTCCCGGCCGGGAAGGCCGTCGACCAGAACGCCTTCGCGGTCTCCAAGGAATTCGCCGAGAAGAACAACCTCAAGACGCTTTCCGATCTCGGAAAGTCGAAGCTCAAGGTGAAGATCGCGGCGGGCGACGAGTGCGAGGTGCGGCCCTTCTGCGCACCGGGTCTGAAGAAGACGTACGGCATCGACGTCACCGGTATCGACCCGAAGGGCGTCGGCACCCCGCAGTCCAAGCAGGCCGTCCGTGACGGGAAGGTCGAGCTGGTCCTGACGACCACCACCGACGCGGTGCTGGACGGGCTGGTGTTCCTGGAGGACGACAAGAAGCTCCAGAACGCCGACAACGTCCTGCCGGTCCTCAATGCCAAGGACGCGGGCGCTCCGGAGATCGCCGCCGCGCTCGGAAAGCTCACCGACACCCTCACCACGGAAGATCTCGCCGAGCTGAACCGCAAGGTCGACGCCGAGCGCGCGAAGCCGACCGACGTGGCGAAGGAGTACCTGGAGTCGAAGGGCCTGATCAAGAAGTAGGGCTTGATCAAGAAGTAAGCCCCGGCCGCGGAGAGTTCTTGATCAAGAACTAGCGAGCTTCGGGGGGCCGCCAGGTAACCGGCGGGGAAAGATTGCCGGGCGGCCCCCCAAGTAGCGCGTACACACGGTAAATTTCAGGCCATGCCACGTGGACGCCACCGCCATTCGCCACCCCTTCACAGAATCCTGCCGCCCTCCGTGGTGGCGGGAGTGTCGGTCGTCGGTGCCACCGGCGCCTGGTTCCTCGCCGAACCCCTCGCGCTGCGCGGCCTGGTGGCCGCCGTGGCCGCCGCCGCTCTGACCGGCGCGTATCTGATGCGCAGCTGGGACCGGGCCGCGGGGCTGCGGGTCGCCGAGCTGGAGCGGGCCCGCACCCGTGACGAGTGGCGGGCCGAGGAGCGCATAGCCGAGCTGGAGCAGGATCTGGAGGAGTCGCGCGAGCTGCGCACCCGCCTGGAGACCAAGCTCCGCCGCAAGCGCGTGGAGCTCGCCGGACTGCGCGGCGAGCACGCGGGTCTGCTCCGCCGGTACGCCAACGCCGAGACCGAGCGGGCCAGTGCGCTGGAGGGCCGCCGGCAGCTCGCCATCGAGGCCGCCGCGCCGGCCGAGCTGCCCACCGGTCGCTCCACGCCGACCCCGGACGCCTACCGCCGCGCGGACGAGGCCCTGCTGAACCTCACGCGGAACGCCGCACTCCAGGAAGCCCGTCGCGCGAATGCCGTAGCCGCCGCCGTTACCGCGAAGCAGAGTGCTGAGCAGAGCGCGGACGGGGAAGGCCCGCAAGGGAAGGAGGCGGCGGCCTCCGGGGCGGGCGAGCACCACCAGCACCGCCGCCCGTCGACCACCCCGCCCGCCCCGGCCGCGAAGACCCCGACGGTGAACGCCGACGTCCCAGCCGCGAACGTCCCAACCGCGAACGTCCCTGCCGCGCACGTCCCGGTGGCTCAGCCCAAGCCGCAAGCCCTCGGTGCCTGGCCGCAGCCCCAGGCCCTCGGTGCCGGCGCCTCGGCCTCCGCCGCGCCCGTCCACGTACCGCGTACGGTCGCAGCCGCTTCGGCCGTCGTGCCGTACGCGGCGGCCCGCCGCCACCTCGTCCCGCAGGGCAACTTCGACTTCTTCGGCACGCAGAACGCCCAGAAGGCCAACGCCGCGATCGAGTCCGTGCAGAACGAGGACCTCGCGGACGTCGTCGGCGAGGAGGCGCTCGCCGTCCACCGCACCGGAGCCGTGCAGAACCGGGCCGTGGGCAAGGTCATCGACCTCACCGCGCACGACGAGACCGAGCAGATCGACGTGGCGGAGCTGCGCGGCGCGGTCTCCTAGGAGCCCACGCGCGCTCCTACTTGTCGATGTCCCCGACGACGAAGAAGAGCGACCCCAGGATCGCCACCATGTCGGAGACCAGCGTCCCCGGCAGCAGCTCGGTGAGCGCCTGGATGTTGTTGAAGGAGGCGGACCGCAGCTTCAGCCGGTACGGGGTCTTCTCGCCCTTGGAGACCAGGTAGTAGCCGTTGAGGCCGAGCGGGTTCTCCGTCCAGGCGTACGTGTGGCCCTCGGGCGCCTTCAGCACCTTGGGCAGCCGCTGGTTGACCGGCCCCGGCTCCAGGCCGGCCATCCGGTCCAGGCAGGCGTCCGCCAGATCCAGCGAGTTGAGGGTCTGGTCCAGCAGGCACTCGAAGCGGGCCAGGCAGTCGCCTTCGGTCCGGGTGACCACCTTCAGGGTCTCCTGCAGCTCTCCGTACGCGAGGTACGGCTCGTCGCGCCGCAGGTCGAAGTCGACGCCCGAGGCGCGCGCGATCGGCCCCGAAACGCCGTACGCGTGCACGGCTCCGGCCGAGAGCACGCCGACATCGCGCGTACGGGCCCGGAAGATCTCGTTGCCGAGGACCAGGTTCTCGTACACGTCCATCCGCGAACGGACCGAGGCGACGGCGTCCCGGACCCGGCCCGACCAGCCCGCCGGCACGTCCTCCTTGAGGCCGCCGACCCGGTTGAACATGTAGTGCATCCGGCCGCCGGAGACCTCCTCCATCACCGCCTGGAGCTCCTCGCGCTCGCGGAAGGCGTGGAAGACCGGTGTGATGCCGCCGAGTTCGAGCGGATAGGAGCCGAGGAACATCAGGTGGTTGAGGACCCGGTTCAGCTCGGCGAGCAGCGTCCGCGTCCAGACCGCGCGCTCCGGGACCTCCATGCCGAGCATCCGCTCGACGGCCATGACGACGCCCAGCTCGTTGGAGAAGGCGGAGAGCCAGTCGTGGCGGTTGGCGAGCATGATGATCTGCCGGTAGTCGCGCGCCTCGAAGAGCTTCTCCGCGCCGCGGTGCATATAGCCGATGACCGGCTCGGCCTGCTGGATGCGCTCACCGTCCAGGACGATCCGGAGCCGGAGCACGCCGTGCGTGGAGGGGTGCTGCGGGCCGATGTTCAGCACCATGTCGGTGCTCTCCGCCGCGCCGCCGATGCCGATGGTCGTCTCCGTCATGGAGGCCAGTATTCCCTGCCCGGCCGCGCCGCACCGGCGGTCGCTCCAGACCCGGCCCCACCACGCAGGCGCTCACCCCGCGCCCGCCATCACCTCCGTCCCCGGCCCCACCCGGTGCAGCAGCCACCCGAAGTCGCCGAGCCCGCCGCGCGCGGTCAGCTCCGCCGCCTCGCCGGCCGAGGACAGGCCCCGTACGTACGCCGCCGGATCGGCGGCCGCCAGACTCAGCGCCGGCCGCTCCCCGGACACGCCGAGCCGCCCGAGCGCCGTCCGCTGGTCGGTGAGTTCGGCGACTCCGCGAGCGACCGCCGCCGCGCACGCGTCCAGCGCCACATGCGCGGTCAGGTCGCACGACCCGTCCGGCACCGGCCGCACCTCCCGCCCGTCCCGGAACCCGGTCAGCGTCCCGAAGGGCGGCCGCGCATCCCGTACATGCGCGTAGTCCACCGCCACCGCCAGCCCGGCCGCCAGCGAGCCGACCGCGCCCGCCCACGCCGCGTCCCGAGGCCGGCCGATCTCCGCCCGCTCACCCGGCGCCGACAGCGGCCACCACCGCTCCAGCCATTCCGCGTCCGCCCCCGTCACCGGCGCGCCGAGCCGCTCGGCACCGTCCGAGGTCCGCACCTGTACGTACCGGGCGGTGCCGTCCCCGTCCACCTCCGCCACCTCCACCGGCACGTTGTCCAGCCACTCGTTGGCGAAGAGCACTCCGGTGACGTCCGAAGGCACCTCGGCGCACCAGACGACGCGCGGATCCAGCTCCGGCGGACGGGCGGCGACCTCCACCCCGTACGGGATCACCTCCAGCCCCTCCGGGACCGCGCCGAGCACACCGGTCAGCAGCTCACCGCGCCCGGCGCCGACATCGACCAGCGCGACCGTACGGGTGGACAACTCCCGCGCGGTCGAGGCCAGCAGCCCGGCCACGGCCCGCGCGAACAGCGGCGATGCGTGGACCGACGTACGGAAGTGGCCCGCCGGCCCCTGAGGGCTGCGGACCGGACTCCGGTAGAAGCCCTCGTCCCCGTACAAAGCGGTCCGAGCCGCCTCCCGCCAACCGCGCCACTCCTCCGTCATGTGGGCCAGTCTCCACCTTGGGGAGTACGGTCCCGGGATCTGGATCGACCCTCCGGTTGACCCGGGCACCTATCCGCTGTCCTTACGCTGGGCTGCGTGCAGCGCCTCTACGATTTTCTCCGCAGACACCCGCTGGGCGTCGACGTCTTCTGGGCGGTCGTCCTCCTCGGGCTCTCCGGCATGTCGATGGTGTCGGGCATGTACGACGCCGGGCGGGAGGAGATCCTCGCGATTCCGGTTGCGCTCGGCCTCTCCACGGTCGTGGCGCTGCGCCGACGGCTGCCCGAGAAGATGCTGCTGCTCGCCATCGCGGTCGGCGTGCTCCAGCTGGTCGGTGACGTCCGGCCGGGCATCGGCAACTTCGCGATGCTGGTGATCACCTTCACGGTGGCCACGATCGGCGAGCGCTGGGCCTCCCGGCTCGCGCTGATCTGCAGCCTGAGCGCGGCCGCGCTCTCGCAGGTGCGCTGGGAGGCCGAGCCGGGCGGCTCCTGGCCGCAGCAGATCTTCGTGACGGTGATCATGACGGTGCCGTTCGTGCTGGCCTGGGTGATGGGCGACTCGCTGCGGACCCGGCGGGCCTACTTCAGCCAGCTGGAGGAGCGCGCCGCCCGGCTGGAGCGCGAGCGCGAGGCGCAGTCCAAGGTGGCGGTCGCCGCCGAGCGGGCCCGGATCGCCCGGGAGCTGCACGACGTCGTCGCGCACAACGTCTCCGTGATGGTGGTTCAGGCCGACGGCGCCGCGTACGTGATGGACGCGGCGCCGGACCAGGCCCGCCAGGCGCTGGAGACGATCTCCTCCACCGGCCGGCAGGCGCTGGCGGAGATGCGGCGGCTGCTCGGGGTGCTGCGGACCGGTGACGCGCCGGAGAGCGGTGAGTACGTTCCGCAGCCCGACGTGGAGCAGATCGAGGACCTGGTCGACCAGGTGCGCCGGACCGGTCTGGCGGTGGACTTCAAGGTGGAGGGCACCGCGCGTCCGCTGCCGAGCGGCGTGGAGCTGACCGCGTACCGCATCGTGCAGGAGGCGCTCACCAACACCCGCAAGCACGGCGGTCCCGACGCCGGTGCCAGCGTCCGGCTGGTCTACTTCGACGACGGCCTCGGGCTGCTGGTCGAGGACGACGGGCGGGGTGCGGCGCACGAGCTGTACGCGGACGGCGGCGCGGACGGCGCCGGGCACGGGATGATCGGGATGCGGGAGCGCGTCGGCATGGTCGGCGGCACGCTGGACGCGGGCCCGCGTCCGGGCGGCGGCTTCCGGATCAGCGCACTGCTGCCGCTGAAGCCCGCCGAGTAACGTTTTGACCCACCACCCACAGGACAGGACAGACCTCCCATGGCCATCCGCGTGATGCTCGTCGACGATCAGGTGCTGCTGCGCACGGGCTTCCGGATGGTCCTGGCCGCTCAGCCGGACATGGAGGTGGTGGCGGAGGCCGGGGACGGCGCGGAGGCGATCGAGATCCTGCGTGCCACGGCGGTCGACGTGGTCCTGATGGACGTGCGCATGCCCCGCCTGGACGGAGTCGAGGCGACCCGCCGGATCTGCGCGCAGCAAAATCCGCCGAAGGTGCTGATCCTGACGACGTTCGACCTGGACGAGTACGCGTTCTCCGGGCTGAAGGCGGGCGCGAGCGGCTTCATGCTCAAGGACGTGCCGCCGGCCGAACTGCTCTCCGCGATCCGCTCGGTGCACAGCGGCGACGCGGTCGTGGCGCCTTCCACCACCCGCCGCCTCCTCGACCGCTTCTCGCCGATGCTGCCGAGCAGCGAGAAGGAGCCGAAGAACAAGCACATCCAGAAGCTCACCGAACGCGAACGCGAGGTGATGCTCCTGGTCGCGCAGGGCCTCTCCAACGGCGAGATCGCCGCCCGGCTCGTCCTCTCCGAGGCCACGGTCAAGACCCACGTCGGCCGCATTCTCACCAAGCTGAGCCTGCGCGACCGGGTCCAGGTCGTCGTCCTCGCCTACGAGACGGGCCTGGTGCGCGCGGGCGGCGCGGGCTGAGGAGGCCTCGGCTAACGCAGCACACCCTCCAGGAAGTCGCTGCCGATACGGGCGACGACCGTCAGGTCCAGCTGGTGCAGTACGTAGCGGCCGCGGCGGCGCGTCGTGATCAGGCCCGCCTTCTTGAGCACCGACAGATGCCGGGAGACCTCGGGGGCGGTGATCCGGTGGGAGTCGGCCAGTTCGCCGGTGGTGTACGCCGCGCGGGCGAGGTTGCGGCACAGGCGCATCCGCATCGGGTGGGCCAGGGCCTCCATCCGGAGCTGGAGCAGCTCCACGGAGGCGGGGGCCGGCAGGTCGGGGAGGCGGACCGGGTACTGGATCACCGGCCGCCAGCCCGGGGCGTACAGCACCATCAGGTGCGGCCAGCCGAAGCTGCTGGGCAGGAGGGTGAGGCCGGTGCCGATGTCCGGGTCGACGGCGGTGGTCCGGGCCTCGGCCAGTTTGTCGACGGAGAGCCTGCCCGCCTCCTCGTCCAGGGTCAGGGCGGCGGAGACCGCGCCCATCGCCTCCTGGACGCCCTTGCGGCGCAGCACCTCCGTCTTGTGCCGGGCGTCGGCGACCAGCTGGACGGAGACCCGGCGCCAGGTGTCCGCGAAGAACGCCTGGTCGCAGTCCTCGATGAGCCGCCTGATCCAGCCGCGTACGCGGACGGGGTCGGCCAGCAGCCGCTCGGTGAACTTCACCTGCCGCGGGCCGCGCGCCGCCGCCATGTCCAGGGCGCGGGCCCGCATCGCGGCGTTCGTCAGCGGCGAGGGGTTGCCCGGCTCGACCAGCCCGGCGCAGGTGAACTCCAGCGCCGAGGTGACGAACCGTTCGTCGTCGATCCGGTCCAGGATGTCCAGGTCCTCGGCGAGGTTCGCCCCGGGCCTGCCGTCACCGCCGCGCACCCCGGCGTACGGCAGGAAGATGTCGGAGAAGGTGTGCCGCCAGAGGAACTCCGCCTCCAGCAGCCGGTCGGCGAGATCGGGCTCCAGCGCGGCCGAGGTCGCGGTGGCCCAGCCGTGCACACCGGGGTGGTGGCCGGGCTCGGAGAGCGCGTGCAGCGCGACCCCCAGCTCGGTGAGCGGGGAGACCGCGAAAACGATGCGGTCGGAGGGCAGGCCGGCGATGTCTATGTTCACGCTCACGCGTCCCATGGTGCGGGGTACGGGGGCGGGCCGTCGCCTCATTTGACGGCCGCCGTCAATCAGCGCGCGGAGCTGCGGCGACAGGCGGACGCTGGACGCATGGACGCCATCCAGCAGCACATGTTCGACACCTACCGCGCAGCCCGCCTGGGCCGGCCGGCCCCACCCCTGCCGGGCCGCCACGACCGAACGACGTTGCGCGACCTGTACCACCACTGGCTGACCCACCCGCCGACGCCACATCAGCCCGTACGTGGTCAATCCAGCCGGTCCGGCTACTCCAGCCCGTCCGGCGTTTGAGGACGGAACCCTGAGGCCGGGGCCCGGCCACTCGACAAGGCCCCCTGCGCCAGGAACCCCTACTCCAGCAACCCCACGAAAACGCCCACCGCCTCCCGAACCTCCTCAGCCGACCACTCCAGCCCGGCCCCGGCCACCGTCACCTCGGTGACAGAAACCCCACCCGGCAACCCGGCACCGCCCACGCCCGGCCCCCACCGCCGGAACAACGTCACGCCCGTCTCCTCCGCCTGCCGCAGAGACGCCTCGTCCAGCACCTCCGTCCCGTACGGCAGCCACACCTGGAACTGGTGCGTGTGCGGCGGCTCCGGACGCACCCGGAACCACGGCACCCCGGCCGCCGCGAACCCCTCCGCCATCGCCGAGGCCACCACCTTCGCGTGGGCCACGTACGACGGCAGCCGAGGCAGCTCCTTCTCCAGCCCGATCAGCGCGGAGAGCGCCGCCGGATACTGCTGGAAGAGCTGACCTCCGTACCGGTGGCGCCACACCCGCGCCTCCTCCACCAGCACCGAAGGCCCCGCCAGCGCCGCACCCGACAGCCCGTCCAGCGACTTGTAGAAGGACACGTACACGCTGTCCGCCAGCGCCGCGATCTCCTGGAGGCTCCGCCCGAAGTGCGGCCCGCACTCATAGAGCCGCGCCCCGTCCAGATGCACCACCGCGTCCCGCTCCCGGGCCGCCACCACGGTCGCCTCCAGCTCGTCCCAGGTCGGCAACATGAACCCGGCGTCCCGCAACGGCAGCTCCAGCATCAGCGTGCCGAACGGCTCCGGATGGTCCCGCACCTCATCGGCGCTCGGCATCCGCGGCTCCGACGTCAGATGCACCGTCCGCAGCCCGCTCACCGCCGCGAGCGCATCTTCCTCGTGCCGCTCCGGATGGGCCAGCGGATGCAGCGCCACGGTCGCGTTGCCGGTCCGCCCGGCCCAGCACCGCAGCGCCACCTGCTGCGCCATGGTCCCGGTCGGGAAGAACGCCGCCGCCTCCGTCCCCAGCAGCCCGGCCACCCGCCGCTCCAGCTCGGCGACGACCCCGCCTCCGTACACATCAACCGAATCATCCGGATCGTGTACGAAACCGGAACCGGCCTCAGAACCCGAGCCGGCTCCAGAACCAGAACCAGAACCAGTACCGGAACCGGCCCCGACCCCGGCCACCAGCGCCGCGAGCCCCTCGCCCACCGTGCCGTCAGTGGACCGGCGCTCCAGCGCCCGGTGCGATCCGCGCCAGGCGGCCAGTCGGCGCCGCCGCTGCTCCTGCTCATCCATGGCTGTCATGGGACGATCATCCCCTGGACGACCGGCTCCACGCCCGCACGATCCCGGCCCGCTCCGCAGAGTTATCCACAGGCTGTGGGCGGCGGGCGGGCTTCGCCGAAACGCTGGCGTAGCATGCAGAGAAATCGTCCGGTACCCGCCGCGGACTGGAACGGAAGGCCATCGCCGCGTGAATACGACAGTTCCGAAGGAACCCCTCGACGCGAGGGACCGCCCCGCCCGCCTCACCGTCGGCGTCGTGGGAGCGGGCCGCGTCGGTCCCGCACTCGCCGCCGCGCTCCAGCTCGCCGGCCACCGCCCGGTGGCCGTCTCCGGTGTCTCCGACGCCTCCCGCCGCCGCGCCGCCGCCCTGCTGCCCGACGTGCCCGTGGTGACGCCCGCCGAGGTCCTCGCCCGCGCCGAGCTGGTCCTGCTGACCGTCCCGGACGACGCGCTGCCCGGCCTGGTCGAGGGCCTCGCCGAGACCGGTGCCGTACGGCCGGGACAGCTCCTCGTCCACACCTCCGGCCGATACGGGGCCCGAGTCCTGGACCCCGCGCTGCGGGCCGGGGCCCTGCCGCTCGCGCTGCATCCGGCGATGACGTTCACCGGGTCCTCCGTCGACGTCCAGCGGCTGGCGGGCTGCTCGTTCGGCGTCACCGCACCCGAGGAGCTGCGGCTGGCCGCCGAGGCGCTGGTCATCGAGATGGGCGGCGAGCCGGAGTGGATCGCCGAGGAGTCCCGTCCGCTCTACCACGCGGCCCTGGCTCTCGGCGCGAACCACCTGGTCACGCTGGTCGCCGAGTCGATGGAGCTGCTGGCCAAGGCCGGCGTCACCGCCCCGGACCGGATGCTCGGGCCGCTCCTCGGCGCCGCTCTGGACAACGCGCTGCGCTCCGGCGACGGAGCGCTGACCGGCCCGGTGGCCCGAGGCGACGCGGGCACGGTCGCCGCTCATGTCGGCGAGCTGCGCGCGCACGCGCCGCAGATGGTCGGCGGCTACCTCGCGATGGCCCGCGCCACGGCCGACCGGGCGCTGGCCCACGGCCTGCTCAAGCCGGAGCTGGCGGAGGACCTCCTCGTCGCCCTGGCCGACCAGGAGAGCCGCCCGGGACCGGAGGAGAGCCGATGACGACCAGCAGCCGTACGGGAACCACGGACACCGCAGGCCGCGCTCCCGTCCTCCTCCGCACCGCCGCCGAGCTCGACGCGCTCACCCGTCCCGCCGGTGCCGAGCGGGCCGTGGTCATGACCATGGGCGCGCTCCACGACGGCCACGCCACCTTGATCCGTACGGCTCGCGAGGCCGCGGGACCGGACGGCCAGGTCGTGGTCACCGTCTTCGTGAACCCCCTCCAGTTCGGCGAGGCGGCCGACCTCGACCGCTATCCGCGCACCTTGGACGCCGACCTGGCCACCGCCGCGGCGGCCGGCGCCGACGCCGTCTTCGCTCCCGGCGTGGACGAGGTCTACCCCGGCGGCGAACCTCAGGTCCGGATCACCGCAGGACCCATGGGGGAGCGCCTCGAAGGCGCCTCCCGGCCCGGCCACTTCGACGGCATGCTCACCGTCGTCGCCAAGCTCCTCCACCTCACCCGTCCCGACGAGGCGTTCTACGGCCAGAAGGACGCCCAGCAGCTCGCGCTGATCGCCCGCATGGTCCGCGACCTGAATTTCGGCGTCCGGATCACCGGCGTGCCCACCGTCCGCGACCCCGACGGCCTCGCGCTCTCCAGCCGCAACCGGTTCCTGTCCCCGCAGGAGCGCCACACCGCTCTCGCGCTGTCCCGCGCGCTGTTCGCGGCCCAGGACCGGCTCGCCGCGCAGCAGGCCCTGCACGAGCGCGCCAAGGCCACCGCACCCGGCGGCGACCGGGCCGCCGGGCTCAACCGGCTCGGCGAGGCCCGCGCCGCCGCCGACGCCCAGGCCGTGGCGCTGGCCCGGCCGAACGGGGCACCCGCCGCCGTGCGGGCCACCGCGCGCGCGATCCTGGACGAGGCGGCCGCCCGCGACCGGCATCCGCTGGTCCTGGACTACCTGGCCCTGGTCGACCCGGCGGACTTCACCGAGATCCCCGACGACCGCGAGAGCGGAGAGGCGGTCCTCGCCGTCGCCGCCCGGGTCGGGGAGACCCGCCTCATCGACAACATCCCCCTCACCTTCGGAGCCCTGACGTGACCGGCATACGGCTGACCGCCCCCGCACCCGGCTGGGCCATCGACGCGGACGTCGTGGTGGTCGGCTCCGGAGTCGCCGGTCTCACCACCGCGCTGCGCTGTGCGGCCGCCGGCCTGGACACCGTGGTCGTCACCAAGGCGCGGCTGGACGACGGCTCGACCCGCTGGGCGCAGGGCGGTATCGCCGCCGCGCTCGGCGAGGGCGACACTCCTGAGCAGCACCTGGACGACACGCTGGTCGCCGGCGCGGGCCTCTGCGACGAGGAGGCCGTACGGACCCTGGTCACCGAGGGCCCCGACGCCGTACGCCGCCTGATCACCACCGGCGCGCACTTCGACACCACCGACAGCGGCGACATAGCGCTGACCCGCGAAGGCGGCCACCACCGCCGCCGCATCGCCCACGCCGGCGGCGACGCCACCGGCGCCGAGATCTCCCGGGCCCTGGTCGAAGCGGTCCGCGAGGCGGCGCTGCACACCATCGAGAACGCGCTCGTCCTGGACCTCCTCACCGACGCCGAAGGCCGTACGGCAGGGGTCTCGCTGCACGTCATGGGCGAAGGCCAGCACGACGGCGTCGGCGCGGTCCGGGCACCTTCGGTCGTCCTCGCCACCGGCGGCATGGGCCAGGTCTTCTCCGCCACCACCAACCCGTCGGTCTCCACCGGCGACGGCGTGGCGCTGGCGCTGCGGGCCGGAGCGGAGGTCTCGGACCTGGAGTTCGTCCAGTTCCACCCGACCGTCCTCTTCCTCGGCGCCGACTCCGAGGGCCAGCAGCCGCTGGTCTCCGAGGCGGTACGCGGCGAAGGCGCGCACCTCGTCGACGCCACCGGCACGCGCTTCATGGCCGGCCAGCACGAGCTGGCCGAGCTGGCCCCGCGCGACATCGTCGCCAAGGCCATCACCCGCCAGATGCACGAGCACGGCACCGAGCACATGTATCTCGACGCCCGGCACTTCGGCGCGCGGATGTGGGAGCAGCGCTTCCCGACCATCCTGGCCGCCTGCCGCGCCCACGGCATCGACCCGGTCACCGAGCCGATCCCGGTCGCGCCGGCCGCGCACTACGCCTCCGGCGGCATCCGCACCGACCTGCGCGGCCGTACGACCGTTCCCGGCCTGTACGCCTGCGGCGAGGTCGCCTGCACCGGCGTGCACGGCGCCAACCGGCTGGCGTCGAACTCGCTCCTGGAGGGCCTGGTCTTCGCCGAGCGCATCGCCGCCGACATCGCCGAGACCCGCCCGCCGCGCACCGAACCGGCCAGGAGCACGGACGGCGAGCCCGTCGCGCTGCTCGCGCCCGAGACCCGTACGGCGATCCAGCGCACCATGACCCGAGGCGCCGGAGTCCTCCGCTCCGCCGGGTCGCTGGCCGCCGCCGCCGAGGAGCTGGAGGCCCTGCACCGCACCGCCGCAGCCGACGCGGACGCCGCCGACCCGAAGGACGCGGTGCCGGGCGTCGACAGCTGGGAGGTCACCAACCTGCTGCTGGTCTCGCGGGTCCTGGTCGCCGCCGCCCGGGAGCGTGAGGAGACCCGCGGCTGCCACTGGCGCGAGGACCGGCCCGACCGCGACGACGCGCACTGGCGCCGCCACCTGGTCGTCCGGATCGCCGCCGACCGCACGCCGGTCGTCCACCGTACGGAGACCGCCGCATTCCCGCCCGTACGCCTGGCGGATTGACCAGACTGCTGGAAGCAGCGGCGCGAGCCGCACCCGCACCACCCGCCACGCCCCCGAGGAGCCGCAACCGTGTCCACGCCCGAAGAGAATCCGCGCCCCACACCTGTGGACGTACCGCTGATCCGGGTCGGCGCGCCCGCACAGTCCGCGCCCGCGGAAGGCTGCGGCGACGACTGCGGCTGCGGTGACGGCTTCGACCCCGACGCTTTGGAGTGCGGCCTGGACCCGGCGCTCGCGCTGCTCCTGGCCGAGGCGGGTCTCGACCCGGTCCAGGTCGAGGACGTCGCCCATGTGGCGATCGAGGAGGACCTGGACGGCGGGGTGGACGTCACGACCGTGGCGACCGTTCCCGAGGACGCCGTGATCACCGGCGACTTCACCGCGCGCGAGGCCGGTGTCGTGGCCGGGCTGCGGGTCGCGGAGGCGGTCCTGTCGATCGTCTGCAGCGACGAGTTCGAGGTCGAGCGGCACGTCGAGGACGGCGAGCGCGTCGCTCCCGGCCAGAAGCTGCTCACCGTCACCACCCGCACCCGCGACCTGCTGACCGGCGAGCGCAGCGCGCTGAACCTGCTCTGCCGCCTCTCCGGCATCGCCACCGCGACCCGTGCCTGGGCGGACGTGCTGGAGGGCTCCAGGGCCCAGGTCCGCGACACCCGCAAGACGACGCCGGGCCTGCGCGCGCTGGAGAAGTACGCCGTACGGTGCGGCGGCGGCGTCAACCACCGGATGTCGCTCTCCGACGCGGCCCTGGTCAAGGACAACCACGTCATCGCGGCGGGCGGCGTCGCGGAGGCGTTCAAGCGGGTCCGCGCAGAATTCCCCGACCTGCCGATCGAGGTCGAGGTCGACACGCTGGAGCAGGTCCGCGAGGTGCTGGAGGCCGGCGTCGACCTGATCCTGCTGGACAACTTCACGCCGGCCGGGACCGCCGAGGCGGTGGCCCTGGTCGACGGCCGCGCGATCCTGGAGTCCTCCGGCCGCCTCACGCTCGACTCGGCCCGCGCCTACGCGGACGCCGGCGTGGACTACCTGGCCGTCGGCGCGCTCACCCACTCCTCGCCGATCCTCGACATCGGCCTGGACTTCCGTGACGCGTCCGCCACCAGTGACGGGGCCGACGCCTGATGCTGCTCACCATCGACGTCGGCAACACGCACACGGTCCTCGGCCTCTTCGACGGTGAGGAGATCGTCGAGCACTGGCGGATCTCCACCGACGCCCGACGCACCGCCGACGAGCTGGCCGTCCTCCTCCAGGGCCTGATGGGCATGCACCCGCTGCTCGGCATGGAGCTCGGCGACGGCATCGAGGGCATCGCGATCTGCGCGACCGTCCCGTCCGTCCTGCACGAGCTGCGCGAGGTCACCCGCCGCTACTACGGCGACGTGCCCGCCGTCCTCGTGGAGCCCGGCGTCAAGACCGGCGTGCCGATCCTGATGGACAACCCGAAGGAGGTCGGCGCGGACCGCATCATCAACGCGGTCGCCGCCGTCGAGCTGTACGGAGGCCCGGCGATCGTCGTCGACTTCGGCACCGCCACCACCTTCGACGCGGTCTCCGCACGCGGCGAGTACGCGGGCGGCGTCATCGCTCCCGGCATCGAGATCTCCGTCGAGGCGCTCGGCGTCAAGGGCGCGCAGCTCCGCAAGATCGAGCTGGCCCGGCCGCGCAGCGTGATCGGCAAGAACACCGTCGAGGCCATGCAGTCCGGCATCGTCTACGGCTTCGCGGGCCAGGTCGACGGCGTGGTGGCCCGGATGAAGAAGGAGCTGACCGCCGACCCGGACGACGTCACGGTCATCGCGACCGGTGGCCTTGCTCCGATGGTGTTGGGCGAGTCCTCCGCCATCGACGAGCACGAGCCGTGGCTGACGCTGATCGGGCTGCGCCTGGTGTACGAGCGGAACGTGTCCCGGTCGTAGTGGATCCGGCCGCACGGCGCGGCGTACCTGCGGGAACGGCGGTGGGCGAGGCTCCGGGACATTGTTCGCGGGCGCCGCGCCACCGACGACCAGTTAAACGGATTTTGTCCATTTAGCACGTATTGTCGCGTTATGCCCACGCCCTACGGTTCACGAGGCGGCATGGCGTTCAGCGCGGACGAGCTGCGGGTGCTCCGACGTGCCCTCGCCATCGCCCTCCACCCCATGCCCCTGTCCGACGAGGATGTCCAGGACTGCCTGCGGCTCGCGGGCTCCGTGGACGAGGCGGTCGGGGAGGCGGGCCGGCTGCGAGCGTTCCTCCTCGCCGACCTCGCCCGCTACCGCGCCGCCCTCCCCGGCTCCGTCACCGGCTACCTGGAGCTGCTCCAGGACGCTCTGGCGGCCGGTTACGACCCGCGCCCGGACGATCTGGCGGCCCTGCGCGCGCTGCGCGGGAAACCCGTCGCGGCGGCGCTCCTGGAGCGCTGCCAGATCCTCGCCGAGCGCTCCGTACGGGCCCGGCTCGCCGGCCGCTCCGCCGCCGCGTCGGCCCCGGGTCCGCGCTCCAGGCTGCTGGCCCTTCCCGGAGGCCGGGTCGCCGACCGGGAGCCGGACCGCCCGAAGGCCCCGGCCGCCCCGGCCCCCGGCCGCTCACCGGCTCCGGGCCCGCGTCCGGCGCCCAAGCCCTCCGAGGTCTTCCCGCCACGCCGCCGGCCCACGCCGCCACCGGCGGAGGAGGAGCGCGCCGCGGGCTGATCCGGCCCGCAGGTTCCGGATTGCGGCGGCCTCCACCGGGAGGCCGCCGCAATCCGCCGTACCGGGCTCGCTACTCTGGACGGTATGGACTACGTATCCGCGCTCGTGCCCCCCGTGGTGATGGCCATCTTCTTCATCGGCCTGGTCGTGACGATCGTCAAGAGCCAGGGCGGTCCGAACAAGGCCAAGGAGGACGACGCCGTGGACGCGGCGATCGCCCGCGCGGAATCCGTAAAGCAGACCGCTCGTCCGGAGAATGCCTGACCGCACGATCCGCCCCTCGCATCCCTGGAGCGCACGGCTCATGAGAGCCGTGCGCTCTTTTGGCTCTGTAAATAACCTGCCATTCAGGACATCTGACACTAAAGTGATCCCGTGCCCCGTCAATTGGGAGAGCTGGAAGACGCCGTGATGACACGCGTCTGGCAATGGAACCGTCCGGTCACCGTGCGGGAAGTCCTCGAGGACCTCCAGCAGGAACGGTCCATCGCCTACACGACGGTGATGACGGTAATGGACAATCTCCATCAGAAGGGCTGGGTCCGCAGGGAAGTGGACGGCCGGGCATATCGATATACGGCCGTCTCCACCAGGGCCGCCTACTCGGCCGCTCTGATGAACGAAGCCTGGTCGCACAGTGACAACCCGGCCGCCGCACTGGTCGCGTTCTTCGGCATGATGTCGCCGGAGCAGCGCGAAGCACTTCAGGACGCCGTCCGTATGGTTTCTCCCGGCCAAGGAGACACACCGGCGGGTAATCCGGCGGACACCCCGCCGGAACCGACCGCCGCGGCCGGCGAAGGCGCTGACCCGGCCGATGGCACGGAGTCCGGGAGCGGGCGATAGCGTCGGTCCATGTCCTCAGAGCAGCCGCAAACCGAACCGGATACCGACTTTCATACCGACCCGTCGGTAAATAGGCCCGCCATCACCGTCCGCCGGGCCAGGACGAGTGATGTGCCATCCGTACGCCGGCTCCTCGACGGCTACGTCTCCGGCGGCATCCTGCTCGACAAAGCCACCGTCACCCTTTACGAGGACATCCAGGAGTTCTGGGTCGCGGAACGCGACGAGGATGCCCGGGTCATCGGCTGCGGCGCTCTCCACGTGATGTGGGAAGACCTCGCGGAAGTCCGGACACTTGCCGTCGACCCTCGCGTCAAGGGGGCGGGCGTGGGGCATCACGTACTGGAGAAGCTTCTGCAGACCGCCCGCTGGCTCGGCGTCCGCAAGGTTTTCTGCCTCACCTTCGAAGTGGACTTCTTCGCGAAGCACGGGTTCGTCGAGATCGGAGAGACTCCGGTCGACACGGATGTCTACAGTGAGCTGCTGCGTTCGTACGACGAGGGCGTCGCCGAGTTCCTCGGTCTCGAACGGGTGAAGCCGAACACCTTGGGCAACAGCCGGATGCTTCTGCACCTGTGATGCGCGGATGATGCGCTCAAGCCGCCGCATCATCCTGGCATCCCTATGTCCGAATCGCGCACGTTTCCCGCGTTCTCGCGCTCCTGAACCTCTCCCGGGGGTTTGTGTTTTCCCGAGAAAAGCGGTTTCCTTTCCGCGTACTCCATTTTCGATGAAAGGAAATCCCGTGGCACAGAAGGTTCAGGTCCTTCTTGTCGATGACCTCGACGGTGTCGAGGCGGACGAGACCGTGACGTTCGCGCTCGACGGCAAGACGTACGAGATCGACCTCACCACGGCCAATGCGGACAAGCTTCGCGGTCTTCTCGAGCCCTACACCAAGGGCGGCCGCCGCACCGGTGGCCGTGGAGCGACGGGCCGTGGCAAGGGCCGTGCCGTGGCCGGTGGCAACAAGGACACCGCGGAAATCCGCCGGTGGGCGCGGGAGAACGGCCACAACGTGAATGACCGCGGCCGCGTTCCCGCCGAGATCCGTGAGGCTTACGAGAAGGCCAACGGCTGATCTGCCGGACTGTTCCTCCGCAGCCCGGCCCGGGCACGCGACAACCGGACGCGATGGCATTCCGTCGCCGCGGCGTCCACCAGTCGTACGAGATCGGGGGCATCCCCACCGCTGCTCCCGAAGCCCGCGAGAGCGGGAAGCGCCGGCCCGGGCGCAAGCCTCGGCTCGGGGGGCCGCAGCCACACAGCGGCCCCCGGCGAGCCCGCACCACCCCGGGGTGACGGAGCCGTGATCCGGCCGCCCGTCCCCACGGCGGTCAGATCCAGCGCGATCGGGCCCCACTCCAGCCAGTCGAGCAGCCCCGGCAGCTCATCGGCGCCGCCCGCGGCGACCAGCAGCCCCATCCGTACACCGCTCAGCAGCACCGGCCCGGTCCGTACCGGGCGGCGCAGCAGGGCGTGACCCGCCTCGGCGGGAAGCTCCAGCACGTCGAAGCGGACCCCGGTGACCAGCCGCACCGGATCGCGCCCCTCGGTCGTCCAGCCGAGCTCGCGCTCGTACCACCGGGCGAGAGCGGCGGGACCGGGAGGAACGGAACCCGGAGCGTTGGCACCCGGACCGGCACGGCCGGGACCGGCATCGGCTGACGACCGGGGTGGCGGAACGATGAAGGCCATGTCCGATGAACCGCTGAACCGACGGTGGAGTTACGCAGGGTTCCGGGACGAACACGCTGGGTCCGGCTTCCGGGGGCGCGCAGGAGCGTGTCGGAGCGCAAGGTTGTTCGCCCGTAGCGGAGGGAACCGGGGCGCGCCGCATGGACTGTCAGTGATTGCGGGTAAGACTTTCCTAGTGGGAAGGGGCGACACGCGGGCCGAGGCGTCTCACGTTCGCCATCGGCGTACTGGCGAAAGGGGTATCTGCCTGGCCTGCGGGAACATCGTCTCGCACCATCGGGTTGGAGCAGTTGTCAGCTGTTCGGCAGTAAGAATCCCCGCCCGGTGCGGGGTGATCCGGACGGATGTCGGCAGTTGGAATGAGCTGTCCCGTCCTGCGGGACTAGCATGCGGAAGGACTGGGAGGGGACCGACCCCTCACTGACCGACCGCTCTGAGGAGCGATTAACGATGTTCGAGAGGTTCACCGACCGCGCGCGGCGGGTTGTCGTCCTGGCTCAGGAAGAAGCCCGGATGCTCAACCACAACTACATCGGCACCGAGCACATCCTCCTGGGCCTGATCCATGAGGGTGAGGGTGTCGCCGCTAAGGCCCTGGAGAGCCTCGGGATTTCGCTCGAGGCGGTCCGCCAGCAGGTGGAGGAGATCATCGGGCAGGGGCAGCAGGCTCCTTCCGGGCACATCCCCTTCACCCCGCGAGCCAAGAAGGTCCTGGAGCTGTCGCTCCGCGAGGCCCTTCAGCTGGGCCACAACTACATCGGCACCGAGCACATCCTGCTCGGCCTGATCCGCGAGGGCGAGGGCGTCGCCGCCCAGGTCCTCGTGAAGCTGGGCGCCGACCTGAACCGGGTCCGGCAGCAGGTCATCCAGCTGCTTTCCGGGTACTCGGGCGGCAAGGAGACGGCGGCCGCAGGCGGCCCCGCGGAGGGCACACCCTCCACCTCCCTGGTGCTCGACCAGTTCGGCCGGAACCTCACCCAGGCCGCTCGTGAATCCAAGCTCGACCCGGTCATCGGGCGCGAGAAGGAGATCGAGCGGGTCATGCAGGTGCTGTCCCGCCGGACCAAGAACAACCCGGTCCTCATCGGCGAGCCCGGCGTCGGCAAGACGGCGGTCGTCGAGGGCCTGGCCCAGGCGATCGTCAAGGGCGAGGTGCCCGAGACCCTCAAGGACAAGCACCTCTACACCCTGGACCTCGGCGCCCTGGTCGCCGGTTCGCGGTACCGGGGTGACTTCGAGGAGCGCCTGAAGAAGGTCCTCAAGGAGATCCGCACCCGCGGCGACATCATCCTGTTCATCGACGAGCTCCACACGCTCGTCGGTGCGGGTGCCGCGGAGGGCGCCATCGACGCGGCTTCGATCCTGAAGCCGATGCTGGCGCGAGGCGAGCTCCAGACCATCGGTGCCACCACGCTCGACGAGTACCGCAAGCACCTGGAGAAGGACGCGGCCCTCGAGCGCCGCTTCCAGCCGATCCAGGTCGCGGAGCCGTCGCTGCCGCACACCATCGAGATCCTGAAGGGCCTGCGCGACCGTTACGAGGCCCACCACCGGGTCTCCATCACGGACGAGGCCCTCGTCCAGGCCGCGACCCTGGCCGACCGGTACATCTCGGACCGCTTCCTGCCGGACAAGGCGATCGACCTGATCGACGAGGCCGGTTCCCGGATGCGCATCCGCCGGATGACCGCGCCGCCGGACCTCCGCGAGTTCGACGAGAAGATCGCGGGTGTCCGCCGCGACAAGGAGTCGGCCATCGACTCCCAGGACTTCGAGAAGGCAGCCTCCCTCCGCGACAAGGAGAAGCAGCTGCTGGCGGCGAAGGCCAAGCGCGAGAAGGAGTGGAAGGCCGGCGACATGGACGTCGTCGCCGAGGTCGACGGCGAGCTCATCGCCGAAGTCCTGGCCACGGCGACCGGTATCCCGGTCTTCAAGCTGACGGAGGAGGAGTCCTCCCGTCTGCTGCGCATGGAGGACGAGCTCCACAAGCGCGTCATCGGCCAGAAGGACGCCATCAAGGCCCTCTCGCAGGCGATCCGCCGTACGCGAGCCGGCCTGAAGGACCCGAAGCGCCCCGGTGGCTCGTTCATCTTCGCCGGCCCGTCCGGTGTCGGTAAGACGGAGCTCTCCAAGACGCTCGCCGAATTCCTCTTCGGCGACGAGGACGCGCTGATCTCCCTCGACATGTCGGAGTTCAGCGAGAAGCACACGGTTTCCCGCCTCTTCGGTTCGCCTCCCGGTTACGTGGGGTACGAGGAGGGCGGCCAGCTCACCGAGAAGGTGCGCCGCAAGCCGTTCTCCGTCGTCCTCTTCGACGAGGTCGAGAAGGCCCACCCCGATATCTTCAATTCCCTGCTCCAGATCCTGGAGGACGGTCGCCTGACCGACTCCCAGGGCCGGGTCGTGGACTTCAAGAACACGGTCATCATCATGACGACCAACCTCGGGACCCGGGACATCTCCAAGGGCTTCAACCTGGGCTTCGCCGCCCAGGGCGACGTCAAGACCAACTACGAGCGCATGAAGGTCAAGGTCAACGAAGAGCTTAAGCAGCACTTCCGGCCGGAATTCCTCAACCGTGTCGACGACACGGTGGTCTTCCACCAGCTGACCGAGGAAGACATCATCCAGATCGTCGACCTCATGCTCGCCAAGGTCGACGAGCGTCTCAAGGACCGCGACATGGGCATCGAGCTCAGCTCCGAGGCCAAGTCGCTCCTGGCGAAGAAGGGCTACGACCCCGTGATGGGCGCCCGGCCGCTGCGCCGGACGATCCAGCGCGAGATCGAGGACATCCTCTCCGAGAAGATCCTCTTCGGCGAGCTGCGCCCCGGTCACATCGTGGTCGTCGGCGTGGAGGGCGAGGGCGACGAGAAGAAGTTCTCGTTCCGCGGCGAGGAGAAGTCGGCTCTGCCCGACGTCCCCCCGATCGAGCAGGCGGCAGGCGGCGCGGGTCCGAACCTTTCGAAGGACGCGTGACGCGTTTGTAGGGCGTGAGCCCGAGCGTGTGTGAAGGGGCTGCCCCGGAACCGGTATTCGTACCGGTTCCGGGGCAGCCCCTTTTTGTGCGCTCAGGAAGCGGTGACCTTCAGTCGGTCGCCCAGCTCCTCCGCCCCGACGAGGGGCAATCCGACTGGTCCGTCGACGGTCACGTGAACACCAGGCCGGTCACGCAGCGCGGTGAGATCCACCTCCTCGGCCGCGCCGGGCACGCGGAGGGACAGGCGGGTAAGCGCGGGGAAAGCGCGCAGGACGGACTTCAGGTTCTCGCTCGCCGGAGGCGGTGGCACGGTCAGATCGGTGATGGACGCCAGATCTACGGTCGTCGGCCCCGGAGAGTGCCGGGGGAACCCCGTCAATTCGAGTCGGGTGATCCGCGGATGGTCCCGCAGGACCGCGAGGGTGTCGAAGGACGCGTCAGCGGTCACGAGCTCCAGGGCGGTCAGCGCCGGCCAGGCATCCAGGGCGTCCAGGGTCACGGGTTGCCCGGTCTCCAGCGCCAGACGCCTCACCTGCACGAACGCGGGTAGCTCGCTGAGTCTCCCTACATCCGCGCTGGTCAGCCCCAACGAGGCCAGGCACGGGAGGTCCGTCAGCGGGGCCAGGAGCGCCGTTGGAAGGTGCGGAAGGTCCAGCTTCAGGGACAGGAGGGCCCTCAGTTCCCTCAGTGGGCCCAGGTCGTCTATCCGCGGACAGGCGCGGAGGAAGAGGTGCGACAGGCTCTCGGCGCACGAGCGCAGCGCGGAAAGGTCGCGGATCGAGGGGTTCTCGGCGATGACGAGGAAAGTCACGGCCCTGTCGTGGAATGCCTCGCTCAGTTCCGACTCGGAGAAAACACCTCCGACGGCGAGTGCGTCGGCGGACGGCAGTTGGCGTAGGGCTTTCGCCTCCCGCGGGTCGGCGACGGTGACCGTCGTCCCAGCCAGGCGGTAGTGGCTCAGCACCTCGCGGGCGAACGCCTCGGGCGGGAAGGCGTTCCAACCGTCCGCCATCGTTCCGCCCAGGCCGGGGTGTGCGCGGGCCCATGCCTTGGCGGCCGGGATCGTCGCCTCGCCTCCGATCAGGCAGAGGAGCCGCACGGCCTCTTCGGCGATCGTGCCGTCGACCGGGACGCTGTCCGGCTGCGGGAGGACCGCGAGCGCTTCCTGCCCGAGCCGCGCCAGTGTCTTGCGTTGTTCGTCACCGGCCGGCGGGAACAGAGCTGCGACACTCGCCCGAACCCGTTCCCGTACGGAACCGTCCAGCCAGGCGGCATGCTGCGCGCACAGGGCGGCCAGCACGTGGAGGAAGGAGCGCTGCCGGGTCCCCTCCCGATGGGCCAGGCCGGCGTCCAGCAGACCCAGCACCAGGACGCCGAGCTGGCGGCGGTCGCAGTGTCCAGCGGCCAGGAGGATCACGTCCTGCCAGCGTTCGTGGCCGGAGTTGAGCACCAGCTCCTTGATGTAGTCGTCCTCGACGAACTCCTTCGCGGCCAGGTAGTCCTGGAACGTCCGGTGGATGAACTGGTAGGTGCCGTCCCGGGATTCCTGGAGCAGGCCGATCCGGTTGAGCAGGTGGGTCAGGATCTTCTCCGGCGGACCCTGCTCGGCGACCCGCTCCATCCCCGCCAGCGCCCGGCAGATCTGGCGCAGCCCTTGCGCCCGCGTGAACTCCAGCTGGCCCTCGCGCACCAGCCGCACCGCGATCCGTTGGAGTAACTGCGTGTGTTCCTCGACCGCCAGCCCGATGCCCTCGGGGTCCCCGACCCGGCGGAGGCGGTCGCGGTTGCCGAGTAGCATCTCCAGGGCCGAGCGGTACAGCTGCCACCGGGTCTCCGGGAGGAAACCTTCACGATGGCGGTGCAGGGCGCAGATGACCGCGCAGAGCAACGGCGTACGGGCGAGGTCACGCAGTGCGGGGTTCTGCTCGAACTGGCGGGACAGGTCGCGTTCCAGTTCGTCCAATGCCTCGGCGTCGTCCGGCTCGGACAACCGCGCAGCCCGGTGCCACAAGGTCAGGAATGCCTGGATATCCGCGTTCCGCATCTTCAGCAGCTGCATATCCGCGAATCCCTCCGACCGTAGCCAGTCCGTCTCGACGGCGAGCGGCCGTACGGTGACCACGCACCGGGTCTCCGGGTAGCGGGCCAGGAGCTGCGACAGCCAGGTGTACGCCTGCTCACGCTCCTCCGGCAGCACCTCGTCCAGCCCGTCCACCAGCAGAAGGGCCCGCCCGGACACCAGGACCCGGCCCGCCCACCCCTCCGGGGCCGTGTCGATCACCAGACCTGCCGAGCCCGACAGCTCCGCCGGGCCCGGGAACGTCCCTCCACGGTTTCGCAGGGTGCGCAGTGGCACGACGAACGGGACGAGCCCGTTCAAGGGGGCCAGGCCGGCGTCCAGGGTGCGGGCCGAAGCGTGCGCGGCCAGCCACGAGAGCAGGGTCGTCTTGCCGACACCCGCCTCGCCGCGCAGCAGGACCCGGGGACGGTCGGTGAGGAGTGTGTCGATGCGCTGGGGGAGGGGAGGGCTCTGGGCGTCGCGGTTCTCGGCCAGGGCCTCCAGGCTGAGGTAGGCCGTGTCCAGGTCCCACTCGGAGTCGTGCCGCCTCAGCTCGTCCAGGCCGAAGACCTTCGTGCGGCGGTACGCGACGCCCAGCGCCTGTGCGTACTCCGCCTCGTACCGCAGGTCTGCCGGGAAGTTGCCGTAGACGCGTTCCTCCCGGAACAGCTCGCCGGTCCTGCGGTAGGTCTGCGCGAAGGACTCGGCATCGACGATCGGGCCGAGCGCAACGCACTCCACCCGTCGGCCGTCCCGCTGGAGCGGGATCTGCCGGGCGATGCCCAGAAGGACGTCTCCGGCGAAGACCGGGCCGCCGGAAAGGCCGGACAGGGCCGGTGCCTCGTCGTCCGGACGGGCGGCGGGTGGGGCGTCCAGCTCGCAGACCAGCAGGTCACGGAGCCGGCCGGCCAGGGGCAGGACCGTCGCCGTGTACTGGTCCGCTTCCAGCCGCCGGTCGGGGCCGTAGCGCTGGACGCTGGGGAAGCCCGTGATCTCGCACCCGGGAATCGCCTGGTGGGTGCTCACCACGCCCAGCCGGGCGGGCGCCACCGGCCGCACCGGTTCGTCGGCCAGGAGGAGAGCCGCGTCCAGGCCGGGGTCGTGCCAGGCGACGGTGGCCCGGGTACGGTCCCGGTTGGCGGGGTGGGCCACCTGGGCGGTGCCGGTCCCGACGACATGGGCGCAGGTCAGCACCAGCCGCTCGGTGAGGAGCACGCCGCTGCCCTGGCGGGCGCCGAAGACCGCCACCGTACGGTCGGCGGGCTGGGTGAGGCGTATGTACGACATGCTCACGGCCGACCCGCCCCCTCACCGAACCCCGCCGTGGACCCGTCATCCTCCGTCCCCACCTCCCACGCCTCCCCGGTCACCGTGTTCCGCGGGCTCAGCGTGAAGGCCACCTTGTGCGTGCGGCCCGTGGCCCGGGACGCGTCCGCGCCCGCCTCGACCACCCAGGCCCTCACCTTTCCGCCCGCCTTGGCCTCCTTGCGGAGTTCCAGGGTGAACTCCATCTGGATGTCCCCGACCGCGAAGGCCAGCGGTCGGCCCGTGGCTCGTGAGGCCGCCTCCACCAGCTGGTTGCGGATGGATTCGACGGCATCGGCGAGCTCGATGCCGTCCAGGTCATGGGTGTTCTCGGCCGTCATGGTGTTCCCCCAAGATGCGGATCCGCTGTCCCGTCAGCGTAGTGATGGAGCGGGCCGAAGGTCCCGAATCGGACGGACTTAGGTCCCACCGGCGGTGACAAGGCGCACAGGCCGAAACAGGCCTACTACCCGTGCTAGGAGATGGCGCCGAAGCAGGATGAGGGACCTTCGGCCCGGCGGAAGCAGGTCGGGACCACGAGGCGGCCGATACGGCCCTTTCACGGTGCCATGTCCGGAAAAGTGCCCGCAGAACAGCGTTTAAACCACATTCGGGTGAGGGATTTCGTCGCTCGGTCCCACCTCCTGAAACGGGACAACCGAGACGAATTCCCGGCCCCCTCTCTACGGCTTTTCTTCGTAGACGGGGTGTTTGAGCATCGGCTGGGGTGCGGGTTACCAAGGTGGAGCAAGCCCGGACAGCACGCCGGGTCCACTCACCTTCGGAGGACTTCACCGTATGAAGCGCGCAACGAACCAGCACACCATCCACCCGTCCGCCTCCCGCATCCGTGGCGCCGTCCTGGCCGCCGGCCTGGGAGCGTCCGTGGTGCTGGGTGCGGGCTCGGCGTTCGCGGCCGGCAACGCCGACGCCGCCGCCCCGCTCGCCGCGGGCAGTGCCGCCGAGTCGGTCGCCCAGCAGGCGGCCGCGCAGAGCAAGGCCGCCGAGACGGCCAAGAAGACGGCGGCCAAGAAGGCCTCCGACGCGAAGAAGAAGGCCGAGGACAAGAAGAAGGCGGCCAAGAAGAACGCCGCCTCCTGGAAGACCCCGGTCAAGAAGTACACGCTGACCGCCAGCTACGGCACCGGCGGCGCCCGCTGGGCCGCCAAGCACTCCGGCCAGGACTTCGCCGTGCCGATCGGCACCCCGGTCACCGCCGCCCACACCGGCACCGTCGTGAAGGCCGGCCCGAACGGCGCCGGCGACGGCCCGGCGTACGGCAACGCCATCGTGATCAAGCACTCCAACGGCAAGTTCTCGCAGTACGCGCACCTGTCGAAGGTCAACGTGAGGATTGGCGAGCAGGTCAAGACGGGCGAGAAGATCGCTCTGTCCGGCAACACCGGCAACTCCAGCGGCCCGCACCTGCACTTCGAGATCCGCACCAGCCCGAACTACGGCTCGGCGCTCAACCCGGCCGCGTTCCTCCGCTCGGTGCACGTCTCCATCTGATCCGGCCGGCGTAACCGCGCGGACCTGCCGGAGAGACCCGGCGGTCGCGCAGCACAACCGAAGAGAGTTCAGTGGACCCGTTACACCCCGGTACCCGGGGCGTGCGCCCGGGTCACCCGACCGACGGCGACGTCGAGGACAGCCTCATGGCTGACTCCTCGGGGTCGCCGTCGGCGTTGTCGCACGCCACGCAGGGACGGGCCTCATCCCTCCGCCGTCCGCAGCATCGGAAAGCTGCCCGTCGCCGTCGGCGCGTGTTCCGGCAGCCACAGCACCGCGATCGCTCCGCCCGTGCCTTCCACCGCACCCACCGGCCCCGCGTTCCGGAAGGTCAGCCGGGCCCCCAGCACCCGCGCCTGGCCCGCCGCGATCGTCAGACCCAGCCCGTGCCCGTGCCCGGCCCGGTCCATCGACCCCGTACGGAACCGGCTCGGCCCGTCCCGCAGCAGCTCCTCCGGGAACCCCGGACCGTGGTCCCGGACCCGTACCACCCGGCCCTCCACCGTGACCTCCACCGGCGTGGAGCCGTGCTTGGCGGCGTTGCCGAGGAGGTTGCCGAGGATGCGTTCCAGGCGGCGTGGGTCCGTGGAGACCCACGACTCGTGCACCACCTGCACGGTCACGTCCGGGTCCAGCGACGCGATCCGCCGGCTGACGAACTCGCCGAGCGGCAGCTCCTGAAGTTCCGCCCGCTCCGAGGCGCTGTCCAGCCGGGCCACCTCCAGCACGTCCTCGACCAGCGTCCGCATCGCCTGCGCCCGGTCCCGTACCAGCTCGGTCGGGCGGCCCGGCGGCAGCAGCTCGGCCGCCGTGAGCAGGCCGGTCACCGGAGTCCGCAGCTCGTGGGCGATGTCCGCGGTGACCCGGCGCTCCGCCTCGATCCGCTCGTTCAGCGCGTCGGTCAGCGCGTCGACCGCCCGTGCCAGCTCGTCCGTCTCGTCGCGGACGACTCCGCCGACCGCCTCGCGGACCCGTACGTCGGTGTGGCCCTCGGCGACCCGGCCCGCCGCGGCCGCCGCCTTGCGCAGCCGGCGCGAGAGCTGGCCGCCGATGAGGACGCCGAGCGCGCAGCCGCCGAAGACGACGGAGACCGATCCGATGATCAGCGCCCGGTCCAGGTCGTCCATGATCGTGGCGGAACGGTCCGCGAACCGGGTGTGCAGCGAGAGCACGTCCCCGTTGGCCAGCGGCACGGCCGCCCACACGTCGGGCACGCCGTCGGCGGTCTCCGCGACGTGTGTGGCCCGGCGGTTCTTGCGGACCTCGTCGCGCAGGCTCGGCGGGATGGCGGGGTCGTTGAGCTTCGCGCCGAACTTCGGCCCGTTCTTCTGCATGCTCGTCGCCTCGTAGAACCGCTGCGCGCCGAGCAGCCGCTCCAGCTGCACCTCGCGCGCGTTCTCGATCATCGAGACGCGGGCCGCGTTGTGGACGACGAGGCTCAGCGCCACCGCGATGAGCGCGCCGACCGCGGCGATGGCGACGCTGATCTTCCAGCGGACGCCGGTCCGCAGCGCCAGCCGCTTCATGGGCACCTCACCGGCCGCCTCACCTGGAGCCGCCTCATCCGCGCAGCTTGTAGCCGAAGCCGCGGACCGTCTCGATCCGGTCCTGGCCGATCTTGGTGCGCAGCCGCTGGACGTGGACGTCCACGACCCGGGTGTCGCCGCCCCAGCCGTAGTCCCAGACCCGCTCCAGGAGCTTGTCGCGGGAGAGGACGGTGCCGGGCGCGGAGGAGAACTCCAGCAGCAGCCGCATCTCGGTCGGCGTCAGTGCCACCTGCTCACCGCCACGCCGCACCTCCATGCCGTCCGTGTCGACCTCCAGGTCACCGAAGACCAGCACCCCGCCGAGCCCTGCGGCCTCTCCTTCCGTACCGCCTTGGCCCTGGCCCGCGCCTTCCGGCCCGGCCGCGTGGCCGAAGCGGCGCAGCACGGCGCGGATGCGGGCGACGAGGACCGCGCCGTCGAACGGCTTGGTGACGTAGTCGTCCGCGCCGGCCTCCAGGCCGAGCACCACGTCGATGGAGTTGGCCCGCGCGGAGAGCATGATCACCGGTACGGTCGACTCGTCCCGGATACGGCGGCACAGGCTCACGCCGTCGAGCCCGGGCACCATCACGTCGAGCAGCGCGATGTCCGGCCGGTCGGCGCGGAAGGCCTCCAGGCCGGAGAGCCCGTCGGGCATCGCGGTGACCGTGAAGCCGACCCGCTCCAGGGCGAGCTGGGTGGCCTCACGGATGACATCGTCGTCCTCGACGAAGAGGACGTGGGTCTCGGCCATGGACGTTGCGTCTCGCTTTCAGTTCCCGCTCGGGTCGGCCGGTTCCACCGGTTCCGCCTGCGTGGGCGCCTCGATGTCGCCGCCGTCGACGGCACGGCTGAAGTCGTTGTGCACCCGGTCGTGCTCGGTGAAGCGCTCGTCGGCCCAACGGTAGGTGACCACTTCGGAGCCGGACGGATAGGCCAGCGGATCCTTCGAGCCGTAGATCTGCGTGGTCACGACGAGGTCGCCGCGGTCGATGGTTCCGTAGACGGCCGGCACCTCGGCCATGAAGACGTTCTCGTACGAACCGTCCTCGCGGGCCCGGTAGACGTACGTGCCCAGCCCGACCGAGTCGGCGCAGCTCATCACGTTGACCACCACGTCGGCGGACGGGCCGCCGGTCATCCTGCCGTACGAGGTGTCGACCGGGTAGGCCTTGCCGGCGCAGGGCTGGAGCCCTTCCCGGACCCGCTCGCTCACGATCGGGTCGCTCTTGAGAAGGGCCACGACGTCGACGCGCCGGGTGGGCGGGGTCGTGCCGGAGATGGTGGGCCGCGGCGAGACCTGGGCTACGGGCTGGCTGCCGGCGGGGCCCTCGTCGCGGGTACCGGTGCCGCCGGTGGCGCAGCCGACGCAGAACAGCCCGAAGGCGGCGAGTCCGGCCAGGGCCGTACCACTCGCCGCCACACCTGCCCGGAACCCGCAGTTCCGACGGGGTCTCCCGGAGGAGCCTCCGTCGTCACCGGTCCGACCGCTCCCGCCGTGCTCGCTGCTGCCGTCGCTGCTGGCTGTCAGGCCGCGCACCGCTCCCGCCCCCGCTCGTCGTGACGCCCGTCGCGGAGCGCCGCTGTGTGTCCCCGCGCCGCCGTGACCGAGGTGACCGCCGCCGTGGTGGAGGTGGTCGCCGTCGCGCCGGAGGTGACCGCCGCCGTGTTGGCCGTGACCCTCGTCCGCTGGGCCGGAACCCGGCCGGTGGCGGCGGGCGCCGCGCTCCGGACGCTTCCGTTCCGCCGCGTGTTCCCGGTCTCCGGGACGCTCTCTGCCCGCCGCTGGTTCCCGGACGTCCGGGCACTCGCAGCCTCGCGGGCACTGACGGCCTCCCGCCGTGCCTCGGCCTCTCGGCGGCCACCGGTCTCCCGGGCGACCGCCTCGCGGCTGGTCAGCTCCCGGCTCTCCAGCTCCTGCCGGAGCCGGGCCAGCGCCCGGTGCAGCGTGCTCTTGACCGTACCGGCCGACATGCCGAGCGCCGCCGCCGTCTCCTCCGTACTCATCTGCTCCCAGTGTCGCAGTACGACGACGCTGCGCTGCTTCGGAGCCAGGATCCCGAGGATGTCCATCAGCAGGGCCCGGTCCGCGCGCTGCTCGCTGCCGTCGTCCACGCTCGCGTCGGGCAGCTGCTCGGTGGGCACCTCGTCCAGCTTGCGCGCCCGCCACCACTCCGTACGGGTGTTGATCATGACGCGGCGCAGGTAGGCGTCGGCGAGCGACTTGTCGGCGATGCCGTCCCAGCGGCCGTACGTCCGCACCAGCGCGGTCTGGAGGAGGTCCTGGGCGTCGACGGGGTCGGGGACCAGGCGCCGTGCGCTGCGCAGCAGCGCCTCCTGCCGTGTGCGTACGTAGTCCTCGAATGCGAGCACCTCGCCCTGCGCCATGACAACCGCCTCCGTCCCCGTGAATCCCCGTGTGCTGCTGTCGGAGACGCTACGGAGGCGTTGTCACGGAGCTGTGCGGAGCAGCCGTACGCCGACGCACGGCTGTCCATCGGTTGTGTAACAGCGCCGGGCGAGGCGCTCGGAGCGTCAGGTCAGCGGCAGCCGGTACCGGCCGTCGGCCAGCGGTTCCACGAGACCGTCGGCGACCAGCCCGTCCAGCGCCCGGGCCCGCTGCACCGGCTCCTCCCACACCGCGTCCAGAGCTGCCTGCGGTACGGGAGCGAGCGCGTCCCGCAACACCGCGAGCAACCGGCCCCGCACCTGCCGGTCGGTCCCCGCGTACGTCTGGCCCTTGCGCGGCGGCCCTTCGTGCGCGGGCTTCCCGGCCAGCAACCACGCGCACTGCGAGGCGATCGGGCAGCGCTCACAGCTCTCGTTGCGCGCGGTGCACACGAGCGCGCCGAGCTCCATCGTGGCCGCCGCCCACCGGGCCGCGCGCTCGTCCTCGTCCGGCAGCAGGGCCCGGGCGAGCTTGCGCTCGGCGGCGGTGGTCGCGTTCGGCGGGTACTGGATGCCGCTCGCGGCGCGGGCGAACACCCGGCGGACGTTCGTGTCGAGCACCGCGTGCCGCTGCCCGTACGCGAACGAGGCCACGGCCGCCGCCGTGTACTCGCCGATCCCGGGCAGCGCCAGCAGCTGGCCGTGCTCGCTCGGTACGTCGCCGCCGTGCCGTTCCGTTATCGCCTGCGCGGCCCCGTGCAGGCGCAGCGCGCGGCGCGGGTAGCCGAGCCGGCCCCAGGCGCGGACCGCCTCACCGGGCGCCTCGGCGGCCAGGTCGGCGGGGCGGGGCCAGCGGGCGAGCCACTGTTCGTACACCGGGAGGACCCGGCTCACCGGGGTCTGCTGCAGCATGAACTCGCTGACCATCACCCCCCACGCGCCCGCTTCGGGGCGGCGCCAGGGAAGGTCGCGGGCGTGCTGCTCGAACCACCCGATGACGGGCGTGTGGAGGGAGGCGGCGGCGGAGGGCGTCTGGGGGGAAGTCGAAGTCATGGCAGTCATGGCACTGACGATCCTGGCACGGAAGGCGGGAGCGGTGTCACGGGTGCGGGGGTGTCGGGCCGCACGGCGGTCCCGGCGGGTGAGAACGCCACCCGTTCTGTCCCCTGTGGCCGGATCCGGAGACCGGCCGCCGTGATGATGATCGGCAAAACTTGATGATGATCGGCAAAACTTGTGACCGGAGCGGCGGGTGGGGCCTGAGACGGCCTCGATCTCTCGTACAGTTTGGCGCGTGGGATCTATGCGCAATCCGGTCGGTCCGCTTCCCTCCAGCATCTACTGGCGCCGAAGGGCGGTAGCGGGACTTCTGGTTGCGCTCCTCGCGGTGCTGCTCGCCTGGGCGGTGACCACCGCCGGAGGAGGCGGCACCAAGGACGACGGCAAGCCCGGCGGCTCCGACCCGGTCGAGTCGATCACTCCAGGACCCGGCAGCTCCGGCCCGGCGATCAGCCAACAGCCGGGCGGCCGTGATGAGTCGGACGGCTCGGGCGGCGGGGACGGGAAGAACGGCTCCGGCGGCGGCAGCGGTGACACGGGTGCGGGCTCCGGCGGCGGTGCGGGATCCGACGGTACGTCAACAGGCGGCGCGAACACGGGTGGTGCGGGCTCGGGTGGCTCGGGCTCCGGCGGCTCCACGACCGGCCAGCAGGTCCCGGCCAACTCCCCGCTCCCCGCATGCGAGCCCGGCGGGCTGGAGTTGACCCTGCGTACGAAGGTCAGTTACGGCCCCGACGACCGGCCCGAGTTCGAGATCATCGCCCGCAACACCTCGTCGGCCGCCTGCAAGGCCGACCTCGGGCCGAAGAACGTGGTCCTCACGGTCACCGAGGCGAGCGCGGAGAACGACGACGTGATCTGGTCCTCGAAGGACTGCCCCGCGGCTCCGGGCCCGCTCCTCCTCCAGGTCCCGGCCGGCGCGACGATCGTGCACACGGTGGACTGGAACCGGGTCCGCTCGGCGCCCAACTGCGCCACGCCGCCGCCCGGCAAGGCCGCTCCCGGCACGTACCTCCTGGAGGCGGAGACCGCGGGAACGAAGATCCGCCCGGCCTCCTTCGTCCTGAAGAAGGACTAGCCGCCTTCAGCCCGTTCGGCAACCTCTGAGCCCGTCCGGCGTTTGAGGACGGAACCGTTCCCGTGGACGGGCGTCGCCATCATGGCTCAGGGCCAGCCCCATGCGTACCGCCCACCCCGCCCAGGGTTCCGTCCTCAAACGCCGGACGGGCTGAATGTATGCGGCCGAAACTCAGACGTACCGCTCCAGGATCGACGACTCCGCCAGCCGCGACAGCCCCTCCCGCACGCTGCGCGCCCGCGCCTCGCCGACGCCGTCCACCGTCTGGAGATCGTCCACGCTCGCAGCAAGAAGCTTCTGCAGGCCGCCGAAGTGCTCCACCAGCCGCTCGATGATCGCGCCCGGCAGCCTCGGCACCTTCGCCAGCAGCCGGAAGCCGCGCGGCGACACCGCCGAGTCCAGCGTCTCCGGCGAGCCGCTGTACCCCAGCGCCCGCGCCACCACCGGCAGCTCCAGCAGCTCCGTGTGGCTCAGCGCGTCCAGCTCCGTCAGCGCCTCCGCCACCGTGCGCGACCGTTTCGCCGTCGGCTCGGGCACATAGTCCCGGACCACCAGCTCCCGCTCCGGCTCCACGCCCGCGATCAGCTCGTCCAGCTGGAGCGAGAGGAGCCGGCCGTCGGTGCCGAGCTCGACCACGTACTCCGCGATCTCCGTCGCGATCCGCCGCACCATCTCCAGCCGCTGTGCCACCGCCGTGACGTCCCGGACGGTGACCAGGTCCTCGATCTCCAGCGCGGAGAGCGTGCCGGCCACCTCGTCCAGCCGGAGCTTGTACCGCTCCAGCGTGGCGAGCGCCTGGTTGGCCCGGGACAGGATCGCGGAGGACTCCTCCAGGACCCGCCGCTCCCCGTCCACGTACAGCGCGATCAGCCGCATCGACTGCGAGACCGAGACGACGGGGAAGCCGCACGCCTTGGAGACCCGGTCCGCCGTACGGTGACGGGTCCCCGTCTCCTCCGTGTGGATCGAGGCGTCCGGCACCAGCTGCACACCGGCCCGCAGGATCTTGGTCATGTCCTTGTCGAGGATCAGCGCTCCGTCGAGCTTGCACAGCTCGCGCAGCCGGGTCGCGGTGAACTCCACGTCCAGCACGAACCCGCCGGTACACATCGACTCGACGGTCTTGTCCATGCCGAGGACGATCAGCCCGCCGGTGTTGCCCCGGAGAATGCGCTCCAGGCCGTCCCGCAGGGCCATTCCGGGCGCGACCGCGCTCAGCGAGGCGCGCATCAGCGCCTCGTTACCGGTGCCTTGGCCGGACTTTCCGGGCGTTGTCGCCCGGTCGTTGGCTGCCACTGCACTCCTCCGGTCGACAGGTTTGCGGTGCCCTGGCGTCCCCCGTGCCGTGTCCACGGGCGGGCGAGACCAGGGCAAAGTCTACCGGCGCGCGTTGTCTTCCTGACGAGGCTGCGGCGCCTCCTGAGGAGACCGGCGCGGGAGGACCCGCAGAGCATCCCCCATGTCGGCGACTTCTGTGACCTTCATACCCGAAGGAACCCGTCCCGGGTCGGTCGGGACCAAGGCGTGGGTGAAGCCGAGACGGTGTGCCTCGGCCAGTCTCCGCTGGACTCCGGTGACCCGTCGGACCTCGCCGGCGAGACCCACCTCACCGATCGCGACCAGGTTCTTCGGGAGCGGGGTGTCGCTGGCGGCACTGGCCAGCGCGAGCGCGATCGCCAGGTCGGCCGCCGGCTCGGTGAGCTTCACACCGCCGACCGTCGCGCTGTAGATGTCCCGCTTGCCGAGCGCGCTGATCCGGCCGCGCTGCTCCAGCACGGCGAGCATCATCGAGACCCGGGAGGTCTCCAGACCGGAGGTGGTGCGCCGGGGCGAGGGAATCTGGGAGTCGACGGTGAGCGCCTGCACCTCGGCGACCAGCGGCCGCTTTCCTTCCAGCGTCACCGTCAGGCACGTGCCCGGCACCGCCACGTCGCGCCGGGTCAGGAAGAGGCCCGAGGGGTCGGCGAGCCCGGTGATGCCCTCGTCGTGCAGCTCGAAGCAGCCGACCTCGTCGGTCGCTCCGTAACGGTTCTTGACGCCGCGCACCAGGCGCAGCCGGGCGTGCCGGTCGCCTTCGAAGGAGAGCACCACGTCCACCAGGTGCTCCAGCAGCCGCGGCCCGGCGATCGCGCCGTCCTTCGTGACATGGCCGACGAGCAGCGTGGCCATGCCGCGCTCCTTGGAGGCCCGGATCAGCGCGCCGGCCACCTCCCGGACCTGGGCCATCCCGCCGGGCGCGCCGTCGATCTCCGGCGAGGCGACCGTCTGCACCGAGTCCAGGATGAGCAGCGAGGGCTTCACCGCGTCCAGATGACCGAGCACCGCCGACAGATCGGTCTCCGCCGCGAGGTAGAGGTGGTCGTTGATCGCCTTGATCCGGTCGGCCCGCATCCGGACCTGGCTCGCGGACTCCTCGGCGGTCACATAGAGCGTGCGGTGGTCCTCGCTCGCCGCCTTGGCCGCCACGTCCAGCAGCAGCGTCGACTTGCCGACGCCCGGCTCGCCCGCCAGCAGCACGACGGCTCCCGGCACCAGCCCGCCGCCGAGCACCCGGTCCAGCTCACCGACGCCGGTCGAGCGCGCGGTGGCCTGGCGGCTGTCCACCTGGCCGATCGGCACGGCGGCGGTGGAGACCCGGCCGGCCGCGGTGGTGCGCACGGCAGGAGCGCCGCCGAACTCCTCGACCGTCCCCCACGCCTGGCACTCGGGGCAACGGCCGAGCCATTTGGCGGTGGTCCAGCCGCATTCGGTGCAGCGGTAGGACGGCCGGTCCTTCGCGGATTTCGTACGGGCAGCCATGGCGTCACCGTATAGGTGAGGTCTGACAACGCCCGCCGTGCGGGGGCGCGAGGCGGCGGCGCCGCACGCAGGGCGCACGGAAGCACTCCGCACGGATTCCGTGATCCCCGGCCGCAGAATCCCTGATTTCACGGGATACGTTCACCCGTAAGGGTTAAATGTGCTCAAGGGGCGCCAAGGGCACGTACTCCTCTGTCTACGGTCGCCGGGTGACGAGCAGCAGGATGCAGGCCCCCACGCACACCACCGGCGCACACCGGGCGCACCGACGAGCACCTCACGCCTCCGCCCAGCGACCGGCCGCGCGTTACGAGCCGCACCTCGACGGCCTCTTCACCTACTGCCTCTCCGTGCTCTGCGACCACGACGCGGCGACCGAGGCGCTCGGTGCCGTCCTGGCGATCGCGGAGCGGCACGGAGCCCGGTGTCCCGAGGCCGAGGAGGAACGTCAATCCTGGCTCTACGCCCTGGCCCGCTGGACCTGCCTGCGCACCCTCACCGAACGCAGACGCGGCCGCCAGGCCCACCGCAGGCTCGCTCCGGCGCCGACCACCGCGCAGGGCCAGGAAAACGCGCCCGACGAGGACGCGCCCACCACCCCCGAAGACGCCGCCACCCCCGCCCCCGCCGAGTCCCCGGCCGCCGAGGCCCGCCGCCGGGAGCTCGCCACGCTCGCCTGGCCCGAGGCCGCCGGCACCACTCCGGAGCAGCGCGAAGCGCTCGAACTGGCCGTACGCCACCGGCTCACCCCGCGCGCCGTCGCCTCCGTGCTCGGCCTGGAGCCGGTCACCGCGCGGGAGCTGCTGGCGGCGGCGGCCTGCGAGGTCGAGCGCACCCGCGCCGCGCTCGCCGTCGTGGAGACCGCCGGCTGTCCCACCGTCGCCCGGCTCACCGGCGACCACCAGGTGCTCCTCTCCGCCGCGCTCCGCCGCGAACTGGTCCGCCACGTCGACGACTGCCCGCGCTGCCGCCGCGCCGCCGAACGGGTCGACGCGGCCGGACCCTGGCCCGGCGCCACCGTCGCCCCGGCCACCGCCCGCCTGCCGCTCGTCGAGGCCCCGCGCCCCTCCGTCCACGTCGCCCTGGCCCAGGCCCGCCGCTCCCGCGCCGGCGGCCCGCGCTTCGGCCGCACCGGCTATCCGCTCGACCCCAAGGACCACGCCGCCCGCCGGGACCGGCTGCGCGCCCGGGTCGTGACGACGACGGTGGTCGCCACCGTGGTCGCCGCGCCGGTGATCGCGCTGTGGGCCGCGTACCGAGGCGCTCCGTTCACCGGCGAGAGCCACGACGGCTCCAAGGTCACCGCCACGGAGATCGAGGGCACGGGCGAGCTGAGCGAGGATCCGGGGACGCCGTACGAGAAGGCCGGCAGCGCCCGTCCCGGCGACCGGCGCGGTGTCCACTCGCCGGACGTCACGGCCGAGGTGGTCAGCACCGGCGGCGACCGGGAGAGCGCGGGCCGCCTGACCGTCACCGCCCGGACCTCCGGCGCGCTCACCACGATCACGCTGACCGCCACGGCCCGCGGCCCGGTCGGCTGGACGGCCGCCACGGACGCCCGCTGGCTGCGCCTGAGCCGTACGGCAGGCACGCTCGCGGCCGGGAAGTCCACCACCGTCACGGTCGCCGTCAACCATGCGGCGGCCCCGCGCGGCCCGTGGCGGGCCCGTATCGCGCTGGACCCGTCCGGCTCAGCGGTGATCATCGACGGTCACGGCGTCACCGCCCCGCCCACCGGCAACACCCCCGCACCGACGCGCCCCGCCCCCGGCACCCCGGACCCCACGGACGGACCCGGCCCACGCCCGACCGACCCGACCCCGACCGATCCAGGCCCGAGCCCCACCGACCCGGCCCCCACGGACCCCGGCCCGACCGATCCGGGCCCGACCCCGACCGACCCGGCTCCCACGGACCCCACACCCACCGACCCCGCCCCGACCGACCCCACGGACCCGCCCGACCCGGACCCCACCGACCAGCCCCCGACGGACCCCGGCCCGAGCGACCCGGGCCCGACGGAGTGACGGCCCCTGCAAGCTACTTACCGGCGGCCGGAGGATCCGCCGGATGCGGCGCCATCGGCAGCAGCGAGGACAGCCGCTCCTCGCACAGCTCGACCAGCCGGTCGTACCCCTCCTTGCCCATCAGCTCGATCAGCTCCGGCCGATAGCTCACGTACACCGGCTCACCGGCTCCGTGCGCGGAGGTCGCCGACGTGCACCACCAGTGCAGGTCATGCCCGCCAGGACCCCAGCCCCGCCGGTCGTACTCACCGATCGTCACCTGGAGCACCCGGGTGTCGTCGGGCCGGTCGATCCAGTCGTACGTACGCCGTACCGGCAGCTGCCAGCACACGTCCGGCTTGGTCTCCAGCGGCTCCTGGCCCTCGCGCAGCGCCAGGATGTGCAGCGAGCAGCCCGCGCCGGCGGCGAACCCCGGCCGGTTCTGGAAGATGCAGGACCCATCCCAGCGGCGCGTCTGCCGTTCGCCGTCCTCGTCGACGCCGACCCAGCCCGTCTCCGTACCGACATCGTGGAACTGCCACAGCTCAGGGGTGAGCCGCGCCACGTTCTCGGCGACCCGCTTCTCGTCGTCCTCGTCGGAGAAGTGCGCGCCCAGTGTGCAGCAGCCGTCGTCGGCGCGGCCCGCCTGGATGCCCTGGCAGCCGCTGCCGAAGATGCAGGTCCACCGGGAGGTCAGCCAGGTCAGATCGCAGCGGAAGACCTGTTCGTCGTCGGCCGGATCGGGAAACTCCACCCAGGCCCGCGCGAAGTCGAGGCCCTTCTCGTCGGACGGGTCCGGTCCGTTGGCCTCCGGCTGTGACGCCTGCTTGTTCGACTTCGGCTTCTTCGTGGCTTTGTCCTGCTTAGCCTTTTTCGTCTTTGGCACGGACTCAGCGTAAGTCCGATGGAGCAGTAGCGTTCCCGTATGAGACTCGGAGTCCTCGACGTGGGATCGAACACGGTTCATCTGCTGGTGGTGGACGCCCACCCCGGCGCCCGCCCGCTGCCCGCCCACTCGCACAAGGCCGAGCTCCGGCTCGCCGAACTGCTCGACGAGACCGGTGCGATCGGCCCGCTCGGCGTGGACCGGCTGGTGGCGACGATCGCCGGAGCGGTGCAGGCGGCGGAGGACAAGGGGTGCGAGGACGTGCTGCCGTTCGCCACCTCAGCGGTGCGCGAGGCGACCAACGCGGACGAGGTCCTGGAGCGCGTACGGGTCGAGACCGGCGTCGACCTCGCCGTCCTCAGCGGAGCGGAGGAGGCGCGGCTGACCTTCCTGGCCGCCCGCCGCTGGTTCGGCTGGTCGGCCGGGAAGCTGCTGGTGCTGGACATCGGCGGCGGCTCGCTGGAGATCGCCTCCGGGATCGACGAGGAGCCGGACACCGCCGTCTCCCTGCCGCTCGGCGCGGGCCGCCTCACCGGCACCTGGCTGACGGCCGACCCGGCCGATCCCGAGCAGGTACGGGCGCTGCGCCGCCATGTGCGGGCCAGCATCGCGCGGACGGTCGGCGAGTTCAGCCGGGCCGGACGGCCGGACCACGTCGTCGCCACCTCCAAGACGTTCAAGCAGCTCGCCAGGATCGCCGGCGCGGCCCGCTCCACCGAGGGCCTCTACGTCCAGCGCTGCCTCAGCCGCAGCGCGCTGGAGGAGTGGGTTCCGAAGCTCGCGTCGATGACCGTCGAGGAGCGCGGCCGGCTGCCCGGCGTCTCCGAGGGCCGGGCCGCGCAACTGCTCGCCGGTGCGCTGGTGGCGGAGGGCGCGATGGACCTGTTCGGCGTGGAGGAGCTGGAGATCTGCCCGTGGGCGCTGCGCGAGGGCGTCATCCTGCGCCGCCTGGACCACCTGCCGGTGGAACGGGCCGCGCTTCCCGGGTGACGTACGGCGGATAGGGGCGAGCCGGTGACGCACGGCGGAAAGGGACGCGTACGGCGGGAACGGGCTGCTCCGCTTCGGTCGCGTACGGTCACCGGCCCATGGTCCTGATCACTTTCCGCCAGGGCCTCTCGGCGCCGCGCACCGGTGCCCGTACGCTGTCCAGGTGGCAGAACCAGTGGTGCGCATCCCCGATGCGAAGGTCGCCCTGTCAACGGCCTCGGTCTATCCCGAGTCCACCGCGACGGCCTTCGAGATCGCCGCGCGCCTCGGGTACGACGGCGTCGAGGTCATGGTCTGGACCGACCCCGTCAGCCAGGACATCGAGGCCCTGCGCCGGCTCTCCGACTACCACCAGGTCCCGATCCTGGCGGTCCACGCGCCCTGCCTCCTGATCACCCAGCGCGTCTGGTCCACCGACCCGTGGGTCAAGCTCCAGCGGGCGCGCGCGGCCGCCGAGAAGCTCGGCGCCTCCACCGTCGTGGTGCACCCGCCGTTCCGGTGGCAGCGCAACTACGCCAAGGACTTCGTGGCCGGGATCTGGCGGATGGCGGACGAGACGGACGTCCGGTTCGCCGTCGAGAACATGTACCCGTGGCGGTACCGGGACCGCGAGATGCTCGCGTACGCACCCGACTGGGACGTCACCAACGACGACTACCGGCACTTCACGGTCGACCTCTCGCACACCGCGACCGCGCGCACCGACAGCCTCGCCATGGTCGCCCGGATGGGCGACCGGCTCGCGCACGTCCACCTCGCCGACGGCAAGGGCTCGGCCAAGGACGAGCACCTGGTGCCGGGCCGAGGCGACCAGCCGTGCGCGGAGCTGCTGGAGAGGCTGGCCCGTACGTCGTTCGACGGCCATGTCGTCATCGAGGTCAACACCCGCCGCGCGATGTCCTCCGCCGAACGCGAGGCCGACCTCGCCGAGGCCCTGGCCTTCACCCGCCTCCACCTGGCCTCGGCCGCCGCGACCCCGACGGACCCGGCCGCCGAGACCCACCGCCCGTGACCGAGGACCACCAGCGCCCGCTCCCGGCCTCCACGACCCCGGACCGCCCGTGACCGAGGACGCTCCCGCCCCCCGGCGCCGGGGCCGCCCCTCCCGCAAGGCCGCCGCCGAGGGCCCCGACGCCCGTACGCGCATCCTCCAGGCGGCCCGTACCGAGTTCGCCGAGCGCGGCTACGACAAGACCTCCATCCGCCAGGTCGCCAAGGCGGCCGGCGTCGACGCGGCCCTCGTCCACCACTACTTCGGTACGAAGGACGAGGTCTTCGCGGCCGCCGTCGAGCTCTCCTTCGAACCGGCCCTGGTCATCACCTCGGTCCTCGGCGGCCCGCCGGAGGGCCTCGGCGAGCGGCTGGCCCGCTACTTCCTCTCCGTCTGGGAGAACCCGGCCACCCGTGCCCCGCTCCTGGCGATCCTGCGCTCGGCGCTCACCCACGAGGCGGCGGCCAAGGTGCTGCGCGGCTTCGTCCTGCGGCGGCTGCTGGAGCGGATCGCCGCCGACCTCGACGTTCCCGACGCCACCTTCCGCGCGGAGCTGGCCGCCTCGCACATGATCGGCATCGCGATGCTGCGGTACGTGATCCGGGCCGAGCCGCTCGCCTCGGCGGACCCGGAGGGCATCGTCGCGATGGTGGCGCCGACGCTCCAGCGATACTTGACGGAGGGCTGACGGCACACGGGCACGCACACGGCGCGTGCCCACGTACCGGCCACCGCATCCCGCATTCCGGACAGCCTGTCCAGATCTTGGATCCAAGGCGTACGCTCGAAGACAGTCTTTCTGTAACTGTCGGAGGCAGCACCCCTGCCGAAGGAGCGAGCGACGATGCCCCAGCTGAGGTCCCGCACGGTCACCCACGGACGCAACATGGCGGGCGCGCGCGCCCTTATGCGCGCGTCGGGCGTAGCGAGCGCGGACATCGGCAAGCCGATCATCGCGGTCGCCAACTCGTTCACCGAGTTCGTCCCCGGCCACACCCACCTCGCGCCGGTCGGCCGGATCGTCTCCGAGGCGATCCAGGCGGCGGGCGCGGTCCCGCGCGAGTTCAACACCATCGCCGTGGACGACGGCATCGCGATGGGCCACGGCGGCATGCTCTACAGCCTGCCCTCGCGCGACCTGATCGCCGACTCCGTCGAGTACATGGTCGAGGCGCACTGCGCGGACGCGCTGATCTGCATCTCCAACTGCGACAAGATCACGCCGGGCATGCTGATGGCCGCCATGCGCCTCAACATCCCGACCGTCTTCGTCTCCGGCGGCCCGATGGAGGCCGGCAAGGCGACGCTCGTCGACGGCACCGTGCGAAAACTCGACCTGGTCAACGCGATCAGCGACGCGGTCGACGAGTCGATCTCGGACGAGGACATCCTCCGTATCGAGGAGAACGCCTGCCCGACCTGCGGCAGCTGTTCCGGCATGTTCACCGCCAACTCGATGAACTGCCTGACCGAGGTCCTCGGCCTCTCCCTCCCCGGCAACGGCTCGGTCCTCGCCACCCACACCGCCCGCAAGGCGCTGTACGAGGACGCCGGCCGGACGGTCGTCGAGATCACCAAGCGGTACTACGAGCAGGACGACGCCACGGTCCTGCCGCGCGCCATCGGCACCCGCGCCGCGTTCGACAACGCCATGGCGCTGGACATCGCGATGGGCGGCTCGACCAACACGATCCTGCACCTGCTGGCCGCCGCTCAGGAGGCCGAGCTGGACTACGACCTGGACGACATCAACGAGGTCTCGCGCCGCGTCCCGTGCCTGTCCAAGGTCGCACCGAACGTCGCTCCCGGCGGTACGTACTACATGGAGGACGTCCACCGCGCCGGCGGCATCCCGGCCCTCCTCGGCGAGCTGCACCGCGGCGGCCACCTCAACGAGGACGTCCACTCCGTGCACTCCGACACCCTCGCCGAGTGGCTGAAGAACTGGGACGTGCGCGGCGGCTCCCCGTCACCGGAGGCCGTCGAGCTGTGGCACGCGGCGCCCGGCTGCGTCCGCTCCGCCACCGCCTTCTCCCAGTCCGAGCGGTGGGACACGCTCGACCTGGACGCGGCGGGCGGCTGCATCCGCGATGTCGAGCACGCGTACTCCAAGGACGGCGGCCTCGCCGTCCTCAAGGGCAACCTCGCCGTGGACGGCTGCGTCGTGAAGACGGCCGGCGTCGACGAGTCGATCTGGACCTTCGAGGGCCCGGCCGTCGTCTGCGAGTCGCAGGACGAGGCCGTCGACAAGATCCTCCGCAAGGAGATCAAGGCCGGTGACGTCGTCGTCATCCGTTACGAGGGCCCGCGCGGCGGCCCCGGCATGCAGGAGATGCTCTACCCGACGTCCTTCCTCAAGGGCCGGGGCCTCGGCAAGGTCTGCGCCCTGGTCACCGACGGCCGCTTCTCCGGCGGCACATCGGGCCTCTCCATCGGCCACGCCTCACCCGAGGCGGCCTCCGGCGGCACGATCGCCCTGGTGGAGGACGGCGACCGCATCCGCATCGACATCCCGAACCGCTCGATCGAGCTGTTGGTCGACGACGCCGAACTGACGGTCCGCCGAGAGGCACTCAACGGCGTGTACGCGCCGAAGGCCCGCGACCGCAAGGTGTCGGCGGCCCTCCGCGCCTACGCGGCCATGGCAACGAGCGCGGACAGGGGCGCGGTCAGGGACGTCTCCAAGCTGGGCTGACACCTTCAGCCCTTCCGACGCTTGAGGAGCGGGGCGCCACTCTCCAGCCCGTCCGGTGCTTGAGGAACGGGGCGCCCCATTCCAGCCCGTCCGGTGCTTGAGGAACGGGGCGCCCCATTCCAGCCCCTCCGGCGTTTGAGGAGCGGGGCGCGGGGCGGAGCCCCGGGAGCGCCCGCACAGGCACTCAGGCCCCGCACCCACACCCCCGCTCACCCCACCGTCACCAACTCCCCGCCCCCGCCCCATCCACCGCGAACACCGACCCGTCCGGCGCCGTCCCCACCACCACGCGCCCCGCCGTCACCGGCGCCGGCAGGTCCGACGCGTACCTCAGCTTCCCCCCGCTCAGCCGCGCCCGCGTCTGCCCCACCAGCGCCCCCCGTCCCGTATCGACGGCCAGCAACCGCCCGTCCGCCGCCGAGAAGTACAGCCGACCGCCTTCCCCGAGCACCAGCGCGGAAGCGCGCCCCACCCCGGTCTCCAGCCGCCACAACTCCGCATCACCGTCGGCCGGCGCCCCCGTGTCCACCGCCAGCAGCGACCCTCCTCGCGCCAGCAGGTACGCCGCGTCCCCACCCATCACCACCTGCGGCTCCTCCAGCCGGAAAGGCAGCACGATCCGGGCCGCCTCCCGCTTCCCGGGCGCGTACCGCACCAACCCGACCGTCTGCATGTCCGCGTTCATCTCCGTCAGGACCAGCTCGCCGGCCCCGGCGGTGGCCACCGGCGTGAGCATCCCGTCCAGCCGCCGCTGCCACGCCGCCCGGCCGCTGCCCGCGTCCACCGCGGTGACCAGGGTCGAGGCGCCGTCCGCCGCGTGCTCGAAGGCGTACGCGAGACCGGACGCCTCGTCGTACAGCCCGAAGTCCGGCCGTACGTGCCCCGCCGGCGTTCGCTCCCACCGCTTCACCCCGCTCGCGCCGTCCAGCGCCGTGACCGTGCCGCCGTCCGCCACGACCAGCAGCGTGGAGCCGGCCGGAAACGAGGAGCCGGGACTCGCGGAGAGGCCGGTCTCCCGTACAGGAACGCCCTTCACCGGGTCGTACGCGCGCAGCTTCCCGTCCGGACCGGCCGAGAGCACGACTCCGCCCGAGACGACGGGCGCCGAGGCTCCGCGGAGCGCGGTGTTCCGGTCCGACCAGAGCACGCGCCCGTTCGCGGGGTCGATCCGCGCGGTCCCGGTCCCGTCCACCGCGCAGTACAGCGCCGCACCGACCCCGGCGGAGGCACAGACAGGCGTCGCGCTCCCGGAGGCCCGCAGCGTAGTGCTCCACGGCGAGAACCCGACAGCCTCTTTCCGCTCCGGCGCCTCCGCAGACCCACCACCACCGCCACCGCCCCACACCGCGAACCCACCGGCCCCCACCCCCGCCACCACCAGAAGCAGCGCCGCCGCGATCCCCAGCCGCCGACGCCCCACCCGCCACGGCCGAGCCGGCACGGCCGCCCCGCGCACATGCGTAGCGTCCTCGGCCCCTTCCCGCCCACCGGCACCGGCCTCCACGGCCCCCGGCCCCACCCGCCGCTGAGCCGGTATGAACGCGGCCGCCTCGTACGAAGGAGGCCGCAGCTCCGCCATCACCTCGTCCGGCGTCGGCCGCGCGGCCGGGTCCTTCGACAGACACCGCCCGACCAACTCCGCGAGATCCTCCGGCACTCCGCTCAGATCCGCCTCGTCATGCACCACCTGGTACGCCACGATGTACGGGCTGTCCGAGTCGAACGGCCCCCGCCCCGTCGCCGCATGGACGAGCACCGCCCCCAGCGCGAACACATCGGCGGCCGGCCCGACCTCACGCGGCCGCTGGAACTGCTCCGGCGCCATGTACGGCGGCGAGCCGATCAGCTTGCCGGTCTCGGTGCGCAGATCACTGTCGTACGGACGCGAGATCCCGAAGTCGATGACCTTCGGGCCCGCGTCGGAGAGCAGCACGTTGCTCGGCTTGAGGTCGCGGTGGATGACACCGGCCCGGTGGATGTCCCGCAGCGCCTCGGCCAGTCCGGCGGTCAGCCTGCGCAGCTCGGCGGGGGCCAGCGGGCCGTTCCGCTTGACCTGCTCGGCGAGGGTTGGCCCGGGTACGTACAGGGTCGCCATCCACGGGCGTACGGCCTCCGGATCGGCGTCCACGACCGGCGCGGTGAACGCTCCGCTCACCCGCCGCGCGGCCGCCACCTCCTGCCGGAACCGGGCCCTGAACTCGGGGTCCGCCGCGTACGGCCGGTGTACCACCTTCACCGCGAGCTGGAGCCCGGAGGCGGAGCGGGCCAGATGGACGACGCCCATGCCGCCCGAGCCGAGACATGCCTCAAGACGGTAGGTACCCGCATATTCCGGAAACTCCGCTTCCGGATGCGCTCCGGCCCCTGGCAGCGGCGGCATCGCCCACCCCCGTGTGTTGATGCGCAAGCGCGACGCACGGAGCCTAGTCGATGGTGCGTGCGAGCGGCGTGGGGCTTGTTAGCCTGCGCGTCGTACGGCTTCGTACGCATCGTTTCTCAACGGGGGAGGCCCTCATGGGCGTTGACGAGCAGGCGACGGACCAGGCGGCGAAGACCGCCACGGCACCGGACGAAACCACCACCGCGGCGACGGCGTCGTCGACCCACAAGTACCCGATCGCCCCTGGCTACCGGGTCAACGTCCGCACCGGCCCCGGCACCAGCTACCGGATCGTGCGGACGCTCCCGCTCGGGATGAGCGTCCCGATCTACTGCCAGAAGCCGGGGGAGCGGGTCACCGGGCCGTACGGCACGTCGAACCTCTGGTGCAACATCGCCAACGGCCAGTTCATCTCGGACACCTACGTCCACACGGGCAGCGACGGCTACGTCGCTCCACGCTGCGACTGACCGGCCGGCCGAGCCGCTCGCTCACGGGGCCGGCCCCGGCCCGGGGATAATCGACCCCGTGAGCGAGAACAGCGAGAACAGCCAAGCACCCGGCACGCCCCAGGCCACACCGCCAGGCCCGCAGCCCGAGCCCATCCGCTTCTTCGGGACGACCTGGGTCGACCACGACGGCGGTTACGGCCTGCGGCGCGCCGGCGTCGCGATCGGCTCGCTCGCCGCCGCCGTGGCCGCCTGCTTCGTCCTGCGCTTCGCCTTCCAGGGCCTGCAGATCGCGGAGGTCGGCAGCCTGGTCGGGATGCTGGTGATCGCGATGTTCGCGATCTGCAGCGCCGTCGCGTTCCGCAAGACCTGGGAGTCCTTCGGCGGCCGACCCAAGGACCCGGCCCGCGAGGACGCTCTGCGCGGCCTGAAGTCGATCGGCTTCATCGGCTCGCTGCTCGCCTACTTCGTCCGCTCGCTCATCGAGGCCCCGGGCGAGAAGCTGCGCCGTACGGAGTACGAGACCGCCCGCACCCAGTTCGAGAAGCGCCGCTCGACCCGCACGGGCAACCCGGCGGCCCGCAAGCGCCCCAAGCGCCGCTGACCGACCCGTCACAGCACCGGCAACACCTCCTCCACCCACCGCACCCTCTTGACGAAGGGACCCGTCAGCTCTCTAATTCATCACATGATGAATAACGACCCCGGAAGGAACCGGCCACCACCCGCCCCAGCCGTCCGGGCCCACGGCCTCACCGTCGTACGCGGCACCCGTACGGTCCTTCGCGACCTCGACTTCAGGCTCGAACCCGGCACCATCACCGGCCTCCTCGGCCCCTCCGGCTGCGGCAAGACCACGCTGATGCGCGCGATCGCCGGCACCCAGGCCAAGCTGACGGGCACGCTCACCGTCCTCGGCCACCCCGCCGGAGCCCCGGCCCTCCGCCCGCGCATCGGCTACGTCACCCAGGCGCCCTCCGTCTACACGGACCTCACCGTCCGCCAGAACCTGGACTACTTCGCCGCCGTCCTCCACCCCGGCCGCACCCACCGGGACACGCGCCGGGCCGCCGTCACCCGGGCCATCGCGGAGGTGGACCTCACCACCCACGCCGACGCGCTCGCTGCCGCACTCTCCGGCGGCCAGCGCAGCCGCGTCTCTCTGGCGGTGGCCCTGCTCTCCACGCCCGACCTGCTGGTCCTGGACGAACCGACGGTCGGCCTGGACCCGGTCCTCCGCCGCGACCTCTGGGACCTCTTCCACCGCCTCGCCGCCGACCGGGGCGCCACGCTCCTCATCTCGTCCCACGTCATGGACGAGGCCGAACGCTGCCACCGCCTCCTCCTCATGCGCGAGGGCCGCATCCTCGCCGAGGACACTCCCGAGGCCCTCCGCACCCGCACCGGCACGGAGACGGTGGAGGCGGCCTTCCTCCACCTGGTCGACGAAGCGGCAGCCACCCAAGGGAAGGAGCCGCAGCCATGACGGCGACCACCACCAGCCCGCTCACCTACGCCCGTACGACAGCGACCGCGGCCCGGGTCCTGCGCCAGCTCCACCACGACCGGCGCACGATCGCACTCCTCCTCATCGTCCCGGTAGCGATGATCACGCTGCTCCGTTACGTCTTCGACGGCGCACCCGGGACGTTCGACTCGATCGGAGCCTCGCTCCTCGGCATCTTCCCGCTGATCACGATGTTCCTGGTGACCTCGATCGCCACGCTGCGCGAACGCACCTCGGGCACGCTCGAACGCCTCCTCGCCCTTCCGCTCGGCAAGGGCGACCTGATCGCCGGGTACGCCCTCGCGTTCGGCACGGTCGCGGTCCTCCAGTCGGTCCTGGCGACGGCCGTCTCGGTCCGGCTGCTCGGCCTGGACGTCACCGGCTCACCGTGGCTGCTGCTCCTGGTCGCGCTGCTCGACGCCCTGCTCGGCACGGCGCTCGGCCTCTTCGTCTCGGCGTTCGCCGCCTCCGAGTTCCAGGCGGTCCAGTTCATGCCGGCGGTGATCTTCCCGCAGCTCCTGCTCTGCGGCCTGTTCATCCCACGCGACCGGATGCACCCGGTCCTGGAGGCGATCTCGAACGTCCTGCCGATGTCGTACGCCGTCGACGGCATGAACCAGGTCCTCCACCACGCCGACCTCACCGGCGCTTTTCTCCGGGACATCGCGGTCGTCGCGGGCAGCGCGCTCCTGGTCCTCTGCCTGGGCGCGATCACGCTCCGCCGCCGCACGCAGTGAGACGCCACCGCACGCTCCGGGACCCCGGTGCGAGGATGACGGCAAGACGACGGCTACGCATCCGACGCATCCCGACCCCAGCACCGCCCGGAGGGTGAACACATGACCCAGACAGTCGCAGTCCTCGGCACCGGCAAGATCGGCGAGGCCCTCCTCAGCGGCATGATCCGGGCAGGCTGGCGACCGGCCGACCTCCTGGTGACCACGCGCCGCAGCGAACGGGCCGAGGAACTGCACACGCGGTACGGAGTCGAGTCGATCGGTAACGCCGAGGCAGCCAAGGCCGCGGACATCCTCATCCTGGCCGTGAAGCCGCAGGACATGGGCAAGCTCCTCGACGAACTGGCCCCGCACGTCGGCGCCGACCGCCTGGTCATCAGCGCGGCCGCCGGCATCACGACCACCTTCATCGAGGAGCGCCTCACGCAGGGCACGCCGGTCGTCCGGGTCATGCCCAACACTCCGGTCCTCGTGGACGAGGGCATGTCCGTCATCTCGGCCGGCAGCCACGCCACCGGCGCGCACCTCACCACCACCGAGGAGATCTTCGGCGGCGTCGGCAAGACCCTGCGCGTCCCGGAGTCCCAGCAGGACGCGGCCACCGCCCTCTCCGGCTCCGGCCCCGCCTACTTCTACTTCCTGGTCGAGGCGATGACCGACGCCGGCATCCTGCTCGGCCTGCCGCGAGCCCAGGCCCACGACCTCATCGTCCAGGCCGCCATCGGCGCCGCCGTGATGCTCCGGGACAGCGGCGAACACCCGGTCAAGCTCCGCGAGGCCGTCACCAGCCCCGCCGGCACCACGATCAGCGCCATCCGCGAGCTGGAGAACCACGGCGTACGAGCCGCCCTCATCGCCGCCCTCGAAGCCGCCCGCGACCGCAGCCGCGAACTGGCCTCCGGCAACGGCTGACCCCCGTCCCGGCCGGGGGTTGACACGCCCCGGCCGGAACCGTAATGTGCTCCGAGTTGTCCGACGTGAGCGCCGACCTCGGTCGGTCCCCGGACAGCCATTCCGCAGTGACCACGACCAGCAGCGACTCCGTGTCGCCTGCTTTTTCGTGCGCATTCGCGAAATGAGGAATCCGCGTTCGAAGGGACGCACCCCGATTAGCGTCGGGGGCCAAGAATCCGCTAATGTCTCACTCGTCGGAACGGCCCAACAGCCGGGAGGACAAGTCCCGCTGACTGGGGATCAGACCCGAAAGGATCTGATAGAGTCGGACTCGCCGGAAAGGGAAAACGCGAAAGCGAAGAACCTGGAAAGCGAAACTGCACGACCCGCTTCGACCGGGAATCGGACACGAAAGAGTCTGATAGAGTCGGAAACGCAAGACAGCAAGACAAAGAAGTACATGAAGGGAAGCGCCCG